>JAQUPQ010000001.1:0-193953 GCA_028716525.1 Terriglobia bacterium
TATTGAAGCCGCTTCCACCCTCTTTCTTTGGGTAATTGATACTGAAAATATGAAAGCGGTTATAAACAACAGTGCCATATATGAGCTGTGGGGCTTTGTGCGAGATATGCTTAATGTCGCTTTTATGGTCACTGATTCCGATTTTGCCGGTTCTTTTTGGGGCCAAGAGCATCATTCTTTCGGTGGTCTTATCTATAGCCATGATTGTCGTAGTTTCTGTCATTCTGGCGTTTTTGTCGGGAATGGCGCTCGCGAAACGCATCCTGATCAACATTATTATTGTAGCTTTGGCCGTCAGCGTTGCTTATGCCGTGGGCACGTTGGCCCGACGAATTTTTGGAATTTCAGTATAAGTTAGGGACAGACACCCATTCTTCAATATTTCGAGAACGACAGAACGACAGGTGTCTGTCCCATGTTTCCCATACTCTGAGCCATCATTGCGTCCTCGGCATCTCTGCGGTGGATGGCTTACCGGAATCCGGAGCGCCCTTGTTTCCAATCGTAAGCCAACATTCAAGAGCAACTTCCCCCAAAAATCTCTTGTTTTCACCATGATTCAGAGATAGGATTCGGTCGATATACTCCACAATTCATAACAGTTGGCTGGTGCCATTTATCCACGAAACTTCGAACCTGAGGAAGCTCTCCACTTGGTCAGTTCAGGGAGGGCCGGCATATTCAGTGTCGCGGGCTGACCTGAGTCGGAACCCACAGGGACGGATCTTTCACGATTTTTCTTTGGATGGAGGAGAAGAAACCATGGCCCCCAATGTCTCGTCGCATGTAACTCACAAGATTTGGAGAACTTCGGTTGCGGCGTTGTTGGTCGTTTGCAATTTGGCTGGAATTGCTCTTTGGGCATCGGGCAATGTTACATGCCCCGTGAACTTCAGTGCCCCCTTGATCTTTCCCGCGGGATCGAGCCCCAATTCTATCGCCTTTACAACATTCGGCGGCCAGCCGATGTTCGGCACAACCGACAACGTTCACAACATTATTTCCATGGTGCGTGGAACCATGCAGGCCGATGGTTCGTTTCAATGGGGCGCACCCATAATCGTGCCTACTGATAACTCGCCGCAACAGATGGTATTCGGGGATTTCCCCCGCATTGGAATGCCGGGTCCCGCTGTTGTCAATTTCAACTCAAACAATCTGATGATCTTTAGGGGTATATTGAACGGAGGAGTTCCCGCATTCTCTGCTATCGGGACATATCCCACAGATTTCGATCCCATTGATCTTGCCATTGGAGACTTCAACGCGGATGGAAGCCCTGATTTGGTTGTTGTGAGCCATGCTGCCAACGATCTTGACTTTTTCTTTGGAGGGGGTGATGGAACTTTTTCAGCAGGGACGCCTCTTCCCACCGGCACGAGTCCGGTGGGTGTGATAACTGGGGATTTCACAAACCATGGCCTTTTCGATATCGCGACTTTGAACCAGGGTTCGTCTACAATTTCGGTTTTCCCAGCCCTTGTGTCTCCTGGAGGCACCTTCGGACCTCGTATCGACAACCCTGTGCTGCCTAATCCGATCTCCTTTGCAGTCGGAGATTTCCTTGGAAACGGCATTCCGGGTTTTGTGGTTACGAACGGTTCCCCGACAAACAATGTGCAAGTTTACGGAGGGGACGGCACCGGCCACTTCAGCCCAATCGGGTCCCCATTTACTGGCGGAGTCTATGTCGCTGTCGGCGATGTCAATGGAGATGGAATCCCAGACATCATTACGGGCGCCCCCAGTGGCACGATTTCAATTTTCCCGGGGATTGGCAACGGGACATTTGTGACGCCTCCCACCACCTTCACTTCGGGAAATGGTCTATCTGGGATCACGGTGGGAGATTTCAACGGCGACGGTCAGATGGACTTTGCAATCTCAAATTCCCAGAATAATATGGTGAGCGTTTTTCTCAACAATCGGACCTGCTTCAACCCCATCGTCAAGCAGACCGTGCCCGTAGGCGGCACCTGGAGCCTTTATATGCAAAACACGGCCGGTTCACAGATTAATGACGGGTGGTGCCTCAACTTCACTGAAAGTCCTCCCCCTCACAAAAAATCAACCGACGAATCGCTCGGCGAATTCCCCAACCCTGCGCTATTAAACCAAAACCCCTATGGCCTGGCAGTCTTCAGTTTGACTCAAGGGGGAAACGTCGTCACCGAAGCCGGGGTTCCGGCTTCGCCACCCACCACGGACGGCGAGATCTTCATCGATTTCCGATCGAATGTGGCATCGAAATCAAACACCCTGGCGACTGGGTTCGTCAACACCAACACCGGATTTGCCATTGTCAACCGGGGAAACGCCGCGGCCCACATTTCTTTCATCCTGCGGGATGGCACTGGAACGCAAATTACAGGCACGGGACACGGCACCTTAGCGGTTAACAACCACATCGCCAAGTTTATTAATCAGTTGAGCGACCTGGCTGCGGATTTCACTCTTCCAGCAAATTTTTCTACAACAGTGAAGTTTGCGACGCTCGAAATTCAAAGCGACCAGCCTTTGTCCATTGTTGCTTTGCGTTCAACCATCAACCAGCGTGGAGAAACGTTGCTGACCACCACCCCGAGCGTCGATTTGACTTCAGCAGCGCCCTCCGGGACCGTGAATTTCCCGCAGCTTGCCGATGGAGGTGGATTCCACACCACGCTTTTCTTCGTTAATCGCTCCAGCAGCACCTTCAACGGTACGGTCCAATTCACGAAAGATGACGGCACGCCGCTGACGGTCGTCAATGCCACCGACGGCCACCCACTCTCCTCGTTTCACGCCAGCCTCCCACCGGGAGGGTCGGGCGTCTTTCAAACGGATGGTTCCCCAGCCAACATCAATACCGGTTCAGTTCAGGTTATCCCCGACAACGGATCTCCGAGCTTAGTTGGCGCGGGCGTATTTAGCCTAGTTCAAGGAGGAATCCTAGTGACCGAGTCGGGCATTCCCAGTGCAGCACCTACTACGCACGCGCGCATTTATGTGGATGAATCACGGGGACACGACACCGGCCTCGCGATGTCGAATCCGAATGGTGCGTCAGTCAACGTTATCCTCAAGACTTTTCAACTCGACGGCATCACACCGGTCGGTAAAAGCAATGGGCCCGTGAACATCAGCGCGGGTGGCCATAAAGCGGCGTTCGTGGGTCAGTTCATTTCTGGAATTCCCGTGGGGTTTACCGGGGTTCTAGATATCTCATCACCTACTCCCATTGCCGCAGTGACCTTGCGATCACTCACCAACAAGCGCGGCGAGGTCCTGCTCACCACTTTTCCTATCGCCGACTATAACGCTTCCGCGCCCTTTCCCGTTGTGTTTCCACAAATTGCAGTGGGAGGCGGCTTCCAAACACAGTTCATCACGCTTAGTGGAGGTGCTGCTGACGCGGTGACATTAAGTTTCTTTGGAGACGACGGCTCATCCCTAGCCATTGGAAAGTCGCAGCGATAAGTATGCAAGGACGGGGACAGACACCAAACTTTGGGGCATCTTCTGAAATAAAGAGCATCAGGTGTCTGTCCCCACTCTCCGAGAGGACGAAGCATCCCGGCTACCGAAACTCACTGTAATTTTCTGAATCTATAAAATTCCTTGTAATCGGAAAAAACGTGGTGCGCGTATGCAGAAGAGTAATCCAAAAGTTTCCCCTGCCATTCGGACTGATTCGCAAATGCCATGAGCTCGTCGGCAGTTGAGGAACCTTGTCGGCCGCTGCTGCGCAACTGCCCCCAAGCAGCGAGCTCCCCCATGGTCGCCACCAGTTTCTCAAGCCGCTTCAACTTGCCGTTCCAATTTCGGAGATTGACTTTGTCCTGAAGCGGTTGAAGTTCGTGCAGGATGTAGGACCTCCCATGCATTTCGACAGGCGAAAGCAAAGCGGGGCTGGTTCCCTGAACACGTTGTTGGATGGAAACCACGCGGTCGGCTTCATGACGCCACTTCGGTTGTCGAAGTTTGAGCCGCGACTCGATTGAAGAAGGAGCGGCTTCCTTCAAATCCAAAAGAAAATTGTGATCCGGTGATCCCTTCCCCCGCACAAGAACCGCAAAGCGATAAAGTCCGAGGCTTCCAGTCCCGGCAATGCGATGCGCCACGTCAATCACGTTGAAGAAGGCCGGATCCGCTTGTCTCGCCGCCCATTTCTTGATCAACTGCTCGACCCGGGCGCGTTCTTCTCCAGAGACCGCAAAGAACTTCTTGCCGTCGAGAAAAATCTGACGGTGCTTCCCCTTCAATTTCGTGCGCTTATCCAGAAAGTTCTTTCGTTTCCTCTTTTGAAGAGCATCGAGCAGTTCTCTGACCATTCCCTCCGCCGTTCCAATTTCGACCGTCCGGGCCTTTCCAAACTGGAGCGCTTTCACGTAGGCCTCAAGCGCCACTTTCTGAAGATCCCGCCCCTCGGATTCCCTCAACGTCAATGTTTCAGCGGCCACGAGAATGCTCGTCAAAAATCGGGCCAGCTCCCAAGTGCAAGGCGCCAGAACCGCCTCGTCAAAATCATTGAGGTCGAAATAGACGAGGCGGTTGTCGCCCTTGTAGCTGCCAAAATTCTCCAAGTGCAAATCGCCGCTGATCCAAGCGGCCGGCGCATGGTCGAGCGAAGTGCCTTTGGGCCAATCCTCATAAAAAATATGACATGTGCCTCGATAAAATCCGAAGCTACTGGCCCGCATATGTTGATACTTGATCTTCAGAAGGTCGGGGTCTCTCGTGGCATTGAATTCCTGAATTCTCTCGACGATGTCTTTGCGCATGTCTGAAAGTATAACCGTAAAGGACGGCCTCGTTAAAATGAGCGGCGGCGAGATCGGTTCGATTGATCGGCCTCCAGGCCTTATGCATTCGTGGCATTGACAATTCACCGCAGAGTCGCCGAGATCGCAAAGCATGTGCAGAGACTTCTGTGGCTCTTCGGGGGATCAAAATCAATATCACCGGGATTCGATACAAAACATCGAATCCCGGCTACCCGCTTCTCC
The DNA here is from genome assembly GCA_028716525.1 of Terriglobia bacterium. Taxonomy (GTDB): domain Bacteria; phylum Acidobacteriota; class Terriglobia; order JAIQFV01; family JAIQFV01; genus JAQUPQ01. The sequence goes on from JAQUPQ010000001.1 coordinate 4,989, forward strand.
TGACACTCGGTACCCGACACTCATCCTCAGAACAAATTATCCGGTGAGTGAATCAAGCCTACGAACAAACGCTCCTGCTACTTAGCTGCTACCGTTGTGTCCTGCGCGCTGCCATAAAACAATCCGTTGAACAAGAACTTGAATGTCTCATGAGGTTGGCCCCGGTACGTCACTTCCGGTCCCAACACAATGACCTTTCCGGCGCCAATCGATGACTCCGCTATGGCCACGCCGCCATCCAGGTAAGATTGTCCCCACGCCCATCCGCTATCCAGCGTCTCCGAACCGGAATACCAAGCCACCAAAGACGGTTTCACCTTTTCATCGGGAATAATACGGAACACCGGACTGCTGTCGAAATCCACATCGGCCGTCGACGGCATTCCATAAGCCAGGGGATTCGTGTTGTCGATCGTGACTCGCACCAACGATCCGGGAATATAGAATTTCTCCCGAGCCAGCGGACGCTCTTTTCCTTCGGCATCTCGCTCCGTCAAGTAGTTCCCTACCGGGACGCCCAGAAGCTTGGCGAGCGATGTGGAACTTCCCACGGTGAGGACTGTTCCGCCCGCCTCCACGAATTTCTTCAGCTGAGGAACGGTTTTGTCGGGGGTGATGCGTCCCAGCCAACTCCGATATTCAGCGGGAATGTTTTCCGGGTTGATGGCGCCGCCGAATCCTCCCCCACCGCCGCGGCCGCTGGGAGTAATGCCTCGAAATGCACCATCGGTGAATACCAACACATCAAATCGATCTTTCAAATTTCCCGCATCCAGGCTTTGCGGGTAAACCACTTCGTAGGGAAATTCGAATTGCTCGAACAACCAGCGCAACCAGCCGGACGGCATGAGGCCGCCGTATTGATCATACAAGCCGATACGCACGGGTTGAATCTTCCAAGCTCCGCCCGGGGGCATCGAAGCGGCGGCGTGAACGGGAACACCCAGCTCTTTGGCGCCCTGCTCCAGGATGGTGAGCGCCGTCGACGAAGCCGGGGTCCAGATCATGCCGGCGCCCAGGTCCTGTCCATTTTCCATCAAATCGCGTTTCAACCAGTACACGTCGCAGTGATTCTTCAGGAGCCGATTGACGACGATAAAAGAATTATTGATGCGATGACTGATGAAATATCCCCCGGTAGTGGTGGTACCGAAAACCTTGCCCGGAGCCATGGGCTGCACGCCATCGAGCTTCGCGAAGGGTCCATCGAAACCGTCGAGCACGCGGTCGAACCGGACTCCCATCTGATACGCCAATGTCCACCCGGCGTTGTCGTAAGGAGGAATGGGCGGACCACCGGGATAACGAAAATCGTTGGGATGATCCTGGGGTTCAAACATGTCGAGGATAAACGGCCGCGCGGCCTGAGCGGTCTTCACGATATAAGAACCCGCCGGATAATTTTTCCCGGCCACGGTGAAATCAGAATTCGCTCTCCATACCGTGATGCCGTTCTTAAGCAAGGCATTGACAAACTTGGTGGCCGTCGGAAAATCATCTTGACTCGAAGAAATGATGTAGCCGCGCGGATCCCGTAGCTTGGGGTCGTGCAAGATCTTGGCATAGAGATCGGCAGGAATCGTTTGTGCCCGAAAGGCGGCGGCCATCGCTGCGGGAACATCGCCGCCCGATTCTGCGGCTCCACCGCCGCGTTGTCCCGGAGCCGGTGTTTCTTTGGCCGCTGCTTTCAGCGCTTCGATTCGTTTGGGCGTGACGGTCCAGGAATCTTCGCTGCCGCGCTGAATGGAATTTTTGCCCATCTGATAAATATCGTAGAGAAGTGTCTCGCGGTTCCGGGAAGCGTAATCGAGCACGGCGCGGTTCTGTTCAATCTCATAATCGATGGATTGACGATAATGCCATTCCTGCGGAGCAATCGGGAGCGGCCAATCACCTTGCGGCAATTGCTTGTCGGCCACCAGGGGAATGCGCAGGGGCGTGGGATTGCCGATGATCTCGGTGAGGATGCCGATCATGTTGTGAAAATAAACCGTCGTGCGCAGCCCGCCATCCCACCAGGTCGAATAGCTTGATCCCGAGCGCATGGCCGATCCGCCCTTGCCTTCCGCCACCAGCCGACTGTGCATCGCCGTCCCGACCGCTTCAATGCCCAGCGGTACGAGCGGATCAAAATGATAATTGAAGGGATCACGAAAAGGCGGAATGAAGACCACGGCGCCCGCCGGGCCTGTCTGATGATGGTTGTACATGATTTGCGGAAACCATTCGATAAACAATTGGCGATTCATGTTGGCGGTCTCCGGCATGTTCGACATATAAGAATCGCGGTTGTCATCGTGTCCGACGTATTTGTGGTACAGGCGCGGCAAACCGGCCATCGAACGTTTGCTGGGATCCTTCTCGCGCATATACCAGTTGGCGACCAGCTCCTGGCCGTCCGGGTTTGCCAGCACACACAATAAAATATCGTCCTCCAGGAAACGCAGGGTCTCGGCATCAGTTCGGGTGACCATCTGATAAACCATCTCCATCAACTGTTGCGAACCGACGGTCTCCGTGGCGTGCAGACCTCCATCGATCCAGACCACGGCTTTGCCTTCGCGAGCCAGTGCATGGGCTTGATCGTCGGTCAATCCTTCCGCCAACGCCAAGCGGCGCGCAATTTCCTTGTAGCGATCGAGTTTCCTCAGATTGGCCGGAGAGGTGATGATGGCCATGTATTGACGCCGGCCTTCAGCCGTCGGCCCGATATCCACAAGCTTCATGCGATCGGATTCCTGAGCGAGTTTCTTCCAATACACTTCCAGCTGGGAATAGGTCGCCATATGGTAGTCATCGCCAATGTTGAATCCCAGGGCTTCCTGGGGCGCCGTTATTTTCGGTGCAATGGTTTTGGCGGGGGTTTTGGCGGTCAACGGTCCAACCGACGCCAGAACAAGCAAACTCACCAAAAGCAAACAGCAGAAAATCTTTCTTGAATTCATCAGATGCCTCCCCTTGCAGATGGCCTGCGGTAAATATTGAGGTCTTCTTCAGACTTGAAGAGCACCAAAACGATTCCGAATCTTGGGCCGGATGTGAAAAACAGATTGCCCGCCACCGAGGTGCTGGAATGGGTCAGGAACTTCGACTGATTGGTCTGGCATCAGGACAATGCCAGTGGTCTTGCGGGCAACATGACTTGCCGCTTTTTGACAGACGGAAATTACACCTCTTCCGTTACTTTGGGAAGAGGTGAATCAAATTGAGATGAGGTCCGCGGCGTGACAGTCGATCTTACCGCCCGCTCTTCAACGCAATGGGTGCACCGCTATTATCCAAATAATTCACGGTCACACCTGATGTTCCGCTATTTGAAGTGCTCAGCAGGATGATTTCTGACTGGAACCCGCCGCTGTCCACAATTTGTGGAAACACCAGCGGCGCGACCGGCGTTTGATTGAAATCCGCTATCGGGAACGTCGTCAACAACGTTTCTCCGCGGCCGTTCGTCAACGATCTCAACGTCAACGCCGCAAAGGGTTGAGCCGAACTGATATCCAATACACCCGTAAAGCCCGGCGGAAGCGCTGAGATGAACTGCTCTACAAACTTGGCGGCGTGCCCGTTAGCCGGGAGCGGAACCGGCCCGTTGCTCGTCCCGGCCGCCGTCACTCCATCGCTTTGAGTTGCAGCCAGCGTCACTGTGATCGGCGATCCCGAGGGATTTGCCATCGCCAAGCCCGTATCGTGTCCTCCCGAGGTGTCCACAAAAATATGCGCATGCGTCGTCGGGGTAGCCGACGGCACTCCCGACTGCGTCACCAAAATCCCGTTCTGAGTCAGGCTGAACACTCCTGCTCCGACCGGCCCTTGCATCCCCGCATTCGGAATCGCCTGTACTGAGCCGGCATTGATGTTCGCAGGCGAGCCATCCGTTTGAAAAACGAACACTCCTCCAGGTGGAACGCTGTAGGGAAACGTCGAATTTGAACCCCCGCCTACTTGCGTCACCACAACCGGCGTGCCACCATCCAGATAAAAGAACAAATTGCCGGTTTCAGTAGAAGAGGTCGTGTTGAGCAGTATAAGCAACGTCGAGAAGCCCCCACCATCGGCAAACTGGGGAAAGTTCAGCGGTGTGCTGCCGGCCGTCTGGGTCATATCCACGATGGGCGTGCTCGTCAGCAAGGCCTCGCCGCGTTGATTGGTGGTTTGGCGCAAAGCCAGAATCGACAAGGGTTGGTCACTCGTTATATCCAGGGACCCGAATAGTGTGACCGTTGAAAAATTTCCAGGCAGACTGAACCCCGGCGCAAAATTGCCCAGCTGATCGATGAAAATAGCCGTATGCGCGCCCGCCGCAAGCGTGCCTGTTCCTGACGCGCCCGAAATAGCCGCGCCCGTGCGATCGCTTAAGGTGAAGGTGATGTGGGCTGTCCCGGCGCCGCGATTGACGAGTGCCATGCCGGTGTCGATAGCGATGCTGCCGGCGTCCAACTCACCGCTCTTGGCGGCCACATTGGTCCGAAAGTCGATAAAAATGCGCCCATGAACTGTGGGCGGAGAGGCTGGTACACCCACCTCAGTCACCACAATGCCGCTGGGCGAATAACTAAATACAGCAGTCCCGAAGGGTGTGCTTCCGCTGCCGACACTGGCGGTGGCATATCCCACCTGCAATTGGGAATTAGCCATGTGTGTCAAGCTTGTCACCGCGCCCAGCGAGGGGACATTCATTTGAAAAGTGCTGGAAGTCTGGACCTGGCTTTGGGCGACGGCCCGGATCATAAAATTCGCATTCAACAATGTCGGCGGTGGCGATGCATTAGCCTGCTGATACGGTCCTGTGAATGAAACACCATTGTTGGTCGAAACAAACCCCGCCTGTTGCCACACTCCGTTCTCATTCACTGCGGCAATGATCCCGTTGTATGTACTCGGTTGCTGGAAGCCCACGTACCAGTCACCGCTCTGGATGGTGGGCGCAGGACCCGTTATTGTATATTCCATAAATCCGTTGGAACCCGGAACCGTCACGGTTTGATTCACGAGAAGGGTGGGCGTTGGACTGGGAGGAGTGCCTGTGCCCGCCGGATCGTTAAACGCGATGATTCGCATCGATTGTCCCGCCGGATCATGGTTCGAATCCCACAACGCCGAATAAATCCGAATCTTCGTCAGCGTGGACGGATAATGACTGGGCCGCAAACGATTCACCACGAGGGCTCCATTGATGGTGTGCGAGGGAAAATTCACCGTGTCACCATTGTTGAAGGCGTCGTCGAGTAAGCCGTTATCGCCCAGCAATTCCTCAATCTTGGTGGAACTTGAAGGCGTAATCACGGTTGCTGAAAGCGTAAAGGCCGCTGCTGCATTGTTATCGCAATTGGAGGTTGCGATGTAATAAGTCCCCGCCGACAAAGGAATCGTCGAATTGGGACCGACATACACGGTCTCATGAGGAGTGCTCCCTTCCGATCGGAAATCAGAAATGAACGGATTATTGAAACCGGTGTTGACGACCGGCTGTCCCTTGCGCACATAAAGATCAACGTCTCCGTTCAGTGGCCCATTCAAAGTCACAATTAACTGCAACGCGCCCGCGGGAACGGTGATGGTGTACTGCGTCGAGTTCAATCCACAGGCGGCCGGGGAAGGTGAGGGAGGCATGGAACTCGAAACGGTGGGATTGCTGTCCATCGTCACGACAGTGGGAGGCGCGGGTTGGGCGCTGAAATTTCTTACAAACGTGTCTCCATTCATGGAACCCCATCCGGTAGCCAAATCGAATCCCGACCCTGCCGAAAAGCCGGCCACCGTCGGAGTGGTATTGTTCCCGGTCGTCACATCATGAAACACTTGAAGTCCGCCCGATTGTTGCGCCGTTCCCAACTGATACAACCGCGGATTGGCCCATCCCACGCCACCGGAAGACCCAAACTGATTGACCAACGCGAACACCCCGGCCCACATCGGCGTGCTCAAGCTGGTTCCGCCGTAAGTATGATTGTCGATGCGTCCATTCAAAACGATGAGGGCGCCCGGACCAATGGGATCCGCCACCGCGCCGATGTCGGGTACATCACGCTGCCCGTCGGCAGGAACGCCGGGGCCCGTCTGGTATGCCGGTTTGGCAATGTACCGGGACTTGCCACCTCCCGAAGCCGCGAAACTGGATCCCGTCTGACCGTTGTTCCAAACCGTTTCTCCCAAGTATTGAGTCACGTTCCCGGAGGAGTCGAAGTTCACATTCAGGGTTGTGCCTCCGACACACACCACGAAAGCGGAGGAACAGAAGAGATTGATATCCGGGCCGGTGCTTACTTGGCCTGTTCCCAATGCTTGTTGAGCCCCGTCGTCGCCGGAGGCCACAAACACGGTTTGTCCTTGAGCCGAGGCCTGCATGAAAAAGCTGTCGAGAAATTGCAAAAAATTCGCCGCCTGACTCGCCGGCAGGTCGGTCTCTCCATCTCCAAAGCTGACGGAAATCACTCGTGTCGTGAACAGTTGATTCACGATGTAATCCAGGGAAGTTTGAATATCCCCATCGCCCGTGATGACCACCTGAATGGTCGCACCTTTGGCGATTCCTCCTGCCCATTCGGTGTCGAGCAGGGCCTCCTGTTCCCCACCTGCGGTGTCGATTCCCGGGTTGCCGTTGACAAAGATTTTTTGAGGATCATTGGGAGGAAGTCCAAACAAGCTGCGGAACTGCTGCACGTCGCTGATATTGAAATCCGAAGTTTCTACAATCGCAATGCTCTGTCCCGTGCCATCGATACCGCCGCTTTCGAGCGTCGTCAGATTGTAAGCCACCTGCGCATCCGCAGGAGCCATGAAGTCGTTTCCTCCAAACTGATACAGGTGATGAACTTTAGGAAAGTTATCCAGGCCGTAGATGCCCTGGGCGTGCGCCTGAAACTCCAACGGAATTTGAGGAGAAACGTCGTTGGAATAGTAGGTTTTGCCCTGGAATTCATACAACCCCATGTTGACGCCAAAAGCGCGGTTCACTTGGGCGGCGCTTCCCTCAAAATAAATCCTCAGCCGATTGCCGGGTTGCGATGTCACTGTGAAACCCTGGCTTTGAAGCCAGGTGACGGCCTGCTGATATTCATCCTCGGAGACTCCAAAGCGAGCGCCGAATTCTTGACGCGTCAACCAATGGTGATATAGGGAAGAGCCGGACGCTTGTTGCTCTGCCAGCAACTGCTCCAATCCCGCGCGATTCTGGAGTTGAAACGCAAATCGCATCGAGCGCAGGTGCAAATCCGGACCGGCAGGCCCTTTGAATTGACTGCGTTCGACAAAGCGTTTCGCCAAGGGGTGCTGGGCGTGGACGGAAGCCGGAAGAAGAACCGTTATGATTGCCAAAACCACATACTTGAGTTGCCAATATCTGTTCATAGAGATCATCCTGGGCCTGGTTACGGCGCTCTTTTGAAGCCTGGGCGTTGGGGGACAAGCCAGCAAACCAATCCGCAATCCAATCAATCCAACTTCGGGCTAATCTTAGGTTAACCAACTGGTTTATTCAACTGATTCAAGATGCATTCGATGCACCTCCTCCAATGACGGTTGGACCGGCGAATCCGTTTCAACAAAAACATTTGCTTTGAAAGAGTTCTGAGGCTCATCCGAAGACAACGCCCTACGCGACTGCTGCATCTCACCTGCGAAGTCTTGAGTCGGCCTTCCGTCCGGGGCCGTCGTTTGACGCTCTGAAAAACCGTGACCAACCGCTCGATGAACCGAGTGGGCATGGCAAAAGCCGGATTTACTTTCGCAAATAACGTCAGAATATCGGATCGCAATGACCTCTCCAAATTTTAAGCGATGGAATCTCGTGGTCGGTCTGTGATAAATTGCCGCAGTAAGACAGGGCGCCTACCACCCATTCTGGCGCGAAGTGAATCGCTGCGGCGGACTGATTCGAGGCATTGCGATCGATGCCCTCACGCAATTTTTTAGTGCAGGTGCCTCGCACTGTCATGAACCGCTTTTCAGAGACAAAACGAATGGTGAGTTGGCGGAAAAGGGATTTTCAAACGTCATTGACAAATCGCTGTTCATAGCGTATCAACGCTGGCCTGAAACAAGTCCCTGTCACAAGCTGAGGACCCGGGTTCGAAGGAGCTTTTTGATGAAATCTCATCCACGGCAATCTTCTCTAACGCAAGGCGTTTGCATAGTTCGCCATACCCTTCTCTTCCTATGCAGTTTGGTAATCCTAGGAACTCCAGCGGACATCCGGGCGAATGGCCCGGCCAATGTATTTGGCGTTTTGCTCCCGGCTCAATATGGGGTGGGGCTGCACCCCGCTGATGTGGCCGTAGGAGATTTTGACGGCAACGGCATTGCCGACCTCGTGGTAGCCAACAAAGATGCAGGCAGCGTTTCGATTCTTCTGGGACGAGGAGACGGGACTTTTCGCACTGCCGTCAATTATAGTGCCGGCCCCAATCCCATTGCGGTCGCCGTGGGAGATTTCAATGGAGACGGCAAACCCGACCTGGCGGTGGCCCTCTTGGGAACTTCCTCCGTTTCTGTTTTGCTTGGGAAAGGCGACGGGACATTCCAAGCGGCTGTGACTTACGCTACGCAGTCCCCGGCTGCTTCGGTCGCGGTGGGGGATTTCAACGGTGACGGTAAATTGGACCTTGCCGTGGCGAACATCGGGTCCGGATCGATTTCAATCCTCCTTGGAAATGGCGACGGGACATTTCAAGCGGCCGTCAATTACACCGTCGGCGCCAATCCAATCTTTGTAGCGGTGGCGGATTTAAACAACGACCACAAGCAGGATCTGATTGTGGCCAATGGCGGCGCGGGTTCCATTTCGGTTTTGGTCGGAAATGGAGACGGAACTTTTGCTGCGGCTGTCAACTATACGGTGGGCTCTCAACCCACGGCCATTGCGGTAGCGGATTTTGACGGTGATGGCAAACTGGATGTGGCTGTCGTCAACCTTTTGAGCAATAACGTTTCAGTTCTCTTGGGAAATGGTGACGCCACTCTCAAAACACCAACCAGCTTTCTGGTTCAATCGGATCCCAGCTCCATCGCAGCCCGGGAAGTAACCGGCGACGGCCACATTGACTTGATTGTAACCAACCTTTCTTCAGGAACGGTTTCTATTCTTGCCGGTGATGGAAAGGGAGCATTTTCAAACGCCGGGAATTTTGTTGTCCCGAGCGGCCCCACGGCTGTGGCCCTGGGCGATTTCAACGGCGATCATCTCACCGACTTGGCTGTGGTCTGCACTGACACTTCGACCGTGGCTGTTTTGTTGGGACTTCCCAGCGGAAGGTTCGTGGCCCCCATGAACTTTTCAGCCGGCGCCGGGCCGAGCGCCTTGGCCAGCGTGACTTCTGCCGACATTAATGGCGACGGCATACCCGATTTGGTGGTCTTCTCCCCAGAATCCGTCAGTGCCCCCGCCTCCGGCATCACCACTTTGATCGGGAACGGCGACGGAACATTTAAGACAGCCGTCTCTGCGGTTTTAGGAGGAACTCCCATCAGTGTTGTGGCCGCCGATTTCAACGGCGACGGTAAAGCGGACCTGGCGGTCATCCTGACCCAGGCTTCCAATGTCGCTGTACTCACTGGAAATGGCGATGGGACCTTCACCGTAGCCGCCACCTACGCCACACCGTCACGCGCCTCCGTCGTTTCGCTGGGAGATTTTAACGGCGATGGCAAATTGGACCTCGCTGTGATGACAACTTCCGGAATTTCCGTCTTCCTTGGAAATGGAGACGGGACTTTTCAAACCGGAATCAATAGCAGCGTTCCATTTCAAGGCGTCCCGACGGCTCCCCTGGTGGTGGCGGATTTAAACCACGACGGCATTCCGGACATCCTATTTATTGATCCGGTCGCGTATGCCACTTCGGTTCTACTGGGCAACGGCGATGGGACGTTCCGATTTGTCGGCCGCTTTAGAACCGGAATAGCGCCGGCCGCCATCGCGGTGGGCGATGTGAACGGGGATGGAAAACCGGACCTGATTGTAGCCAATCAGTCGTTCTCGGGCAGTTACTCGATCTTTTTCGGAAACGGCGACGGGACCTTCCAAAACCCCGTGACCCACCAACTTCACGCCTTCCCCGATTCGATTGCTTCCGTGGCGATTGGCGATTTTGATCACGATGGAAAACAGGACATCGCATTGGCGGACTCGGTTTACAACCAGGTGGCCATCCTTCATGGAAATGGCGACGGGACCTTCCAGCCCCCCATCGAACTGGATTCCGGAGATTTTCCCAATTCTTTCCTGGTGGCGGATTTGAACGGCGACGGGAAAGCCGACCTGGCCGTGGGCATGGCGGGCGGAGTGACCATCTTCGTCAATCCGACTTCTTCAGCCAGCGCCTCGAGTTCTTTTGCCGTCCCGGTGGGAGGAGCTCTGATTTCTCCTCCGACCATCTCAAGCCCCACCGTTGAAACCGGATACGCGCGCGTGGTCGTGAATTCCGGCACCACTCCTTACGGAACTGCGGTGTTTGATTTGAATCAGAATGGAGTCACCGTGAGCGAAACGGCCGTGCCGGCTTCTCCTCCCACAACCGCTGCACGGGTGTTTATTGAGTACCGCAACTTCCAATCCAAATCCGGCCACTCGCCTCTTTCATCAACGGTGTCGGTCAATACCGGCATTGCCGTGGTCAACACCGGAAACGGAACGGCGCATCTGACGGGCCGCCTTTTCGATACTTCGGGAAGACTTCTTGCGGAAGGCCATGGGTCCGTTCCAATGAATGGCCACGTCACACTCTTCATCAACGAAATCAATCAGCTGTTTCCTGATTTTGCTTTGCCTTCGAGTTTCCCCGCAGTGATTCAATTCGGGTCGCTTCAAATTGACAGCGACCAAGGCTTCTCCATCACGGCCTTGCGATCGACCCTCAATCAACGCGGCGAAACCGTGATTTCGACGACCCCCATTGCCGACCCTAATGGAACGCTTTCGAACAGTCCGGTCTACTTCCCGCGACTGGTAGACGGAAGCGGATGGAAGAGTTCTTTCTTCCTCATGAATACATCCACCTCGAGCACTGAAACGGGGAACCTTCGGATTCTCGGTCATGACGGCTTGGCTCTAACCGTCCATCTTCAAAACATCGGCACGGGTTCTTCATTTCCCTATTCCATCCCGCCCGGCGGAGTCCTGGTGCTTCAAACCGACGGATCACCCACAGGGATTGCCGACGGCTGGCTCCAAGTTGTTCCCGACCCTGCAAGTAATGCCCCGGCCGGTGGCGGCATTTTCAATTTCACGCAAGGCGGCGTCCTGGTAACAGAAGCGGGTGTTCCTTCTGTTCTGCCAACCACACACGCCAGAATTTATGTAGATAAGACCGGCGGCCATGACACCGGATTTGCTGTTGCTAATCCCGGTCCGGGCTCGCTAAACATTTCCGTCAGCGCCCTTCAAACGGATGGCGTTACTTCAGCCGGGAACGGGCCTGGCTCGATTACTCTGAACGCCAATGGCGAAACAGCGGCCTTTGCCGGACAGGTGATTTCCGGGCTGCCGGGCGGCTTTACGGGAGTTCTGGATGTTTCTTCATCCACTCCGTTTATTCCGCTCACTCTGCGCACACTCGTCAATTCGAGAAGCGAACTTCTGATTTCATCCATGCCGGTGGCCGACTTCAATCGACCGGCTCCGTCGCCCATCGTCTTTCCACAAATCGCCACGGGCGGCGGATTTACCACGGAGTTCATCTTCCTGAGCGCTGGAAGCGCCGCCAACACCACCCTCAACTACTTTGGAAGCGACGGTTTGCCTCTCGCTATTGCAAAGTGATTGCCTTGGTGAAGTCCGGGTTACTCCGACGATTATTGACGAGGACAAAATATAGTGACAGACAGCAACCCTTTTCGACGCGCCATGGCTTGGGTAGCCGCGGTGCGGTTTCTGCACCGCGGGACTCGAGGTGTCACTATATTCTGTCACCCTCTGTGGTAGAAAAGGCCACAAGCACAGATCGTAAGCATAAGGCCTGCTTGGAAAGAGGCGCGCAAGGTTGGACAATTCCCGCTTTTAGATTATTTCAGTAGAGTACAAAGTAACTTAGCTTAGCTTCCACCCTTCCAAGAGTAACCACCTTCCCTTGAAATAAATATTCTTGCAAAGGCTAAGAAAACACGTATAATGCCTACCCGTTACCAGTTTTTAGGAGGCTGGAGACTGGTGATTATCCCCTACTCTCGGATGTGCACACCTGCGGAAGACATGAGACCTGACCTGGTTCAATCACTCTAGACTTGGAATGGTATTGATACGGGAATAGCCCCGCACAGCCGTGGCCATCGAATACTCTGAAAGATGCAAGGAGGCGCGCATGAAATCACATGGGTCGAGGCTTCTTGTTTGGAAGGCAGTTGGAGTGGTTTTAATTGCCACCCTAACAGCACCTGCATTTGCCAAGGGACCCAAGGTCGATTCTCAAGACCTCATCACAAAACACCTGCAATCCATCGGGGCGCCGCAGGCGCTGGTGGCAGAGACGAATTGCATTGCCGAAGGGACCGGCGAACTGCGCATTTTGACCGGCGGTTCCGGTTATCTGAAAGGGCCACTCGATCTGGTCTCAGCCGGTGACCAGACCTTGTACGTCCTGAAGTTCAGCATGCCTTACTACTCGGCGGAAGAATTCGGATTTAATGGAAAATCAGCGGAAATTGGTTACATTCAACCCGGCCAGAGGAGTACGCTGGGGACCTTTCTCTTTGCTCACAAAGAATTGATCTCGGAGGGTCTCCTGGGTGGTGTGCTTTCCACCGCCTGGCCGTTAAGACACTTGGACCAACGCCACGCTTCCCTGCACGTGCGGGATCTAAAGAAAGTAGGCAACAGGGAACTCTACGAAGTGCGCTATCAGACCAAGCGCAACAGCGACTTGACGATCTCGCTCTACTTCGACCCTCAAACTTTTCGTCATGTCATGTCGGTCTACACTCTGGAAATCTCCGCAGGAATCGTTTCCGGCATTCCGGATGCTTCCGCTTTTCTGAGGGAGCGTCAATATCGAATCGAAGAGGACTTTGATAACTTCCAGCAGTTCGGGGATCTGACATTGCCCACCCACTGGCGACTGCAGTTCAGCACCGATGCTCAGGTCACCCAGATCACCCAATGGGACATGAACTTCAACAAACTTTCTTTCAATCAGAATCTGAGTCCGGACGTCTTCACCATGAAGTGAGTTTCATTTCAATTGATGAGCGAGGCTGTTCCCTCTACATCTTTCCGCCACGGAGCATTTCGTCATACTTCGCGATTTGTTGCTCGCTGAGGGCTGCTCGCATTGCCATGTGCGCCTGCAAATGGGTCCTTCGAAGCTTTCCCTGCAAATCCGAGATTTGCGTGGTCAGCAGACGCAGTTGTTCCGGATCGATGGAATGAGCCGCAAACGCGGAATCGAGCTTTTCTTCGAGCGTCAGAATCTGTGATCCCAAAGCGACTGCCTGAGCGTGCATTTCATCGAACAAATGTTGAGCCTCTTTGCGTTGGCTGGGCGAAAGATTCAAGTCATCGGCCAGATCGAGTACATGACGCGGGCCCGGATAGTGATTCAGTTCCGCGGCTTTCGCCAGTCCCATTCCTTCCCCGCTTCGATATCCTTGAATCTGTTCCCCGGTCAGGGTCTTGATGGACCCCGGCGCCCCCTTTCCTGAATTCTCCATGGACATATTCATGCCGGAATGTTGTTCATGCATAGGACAGTTGGCCATGGCAGGATCACCCTGCGCGACCTTGGAATCATGTTGATGTTGTCCGAATGCGGGCGCAACGAGTATCAACACACCTGCCAGAAGTCCGGTGACCATTACTTTTCTGTTCGACACGGTTTGTCTGCTCCTTTTTGAATTTTCGTTTCATCTGAAACATCCGATCCTTGAAATGGTGATGAGAATTCAATTTTGAATGTCAGGGATTTTATGGGTGGCATGAAGCACCGTCCCGGGCCAAAGCAAATAACTTATTTTCGGCGAAGTCCGGTGCGAATTTCACTCGCCATTCGCACCAAGTGCGGCCAGTGAGCAATCCAAATGATAACTGCCAGCGCTATAAAGCCCACCACCACGGGTGTGTCGTACGTTCTCCATCGGGCTACCAGAGGAGAGATTGCCATGGCGATCAAAACACCGGCGTTGTATTGGCGGGTAATTAAAGCCAGCACGAGGGCCACCAGACCTACGACCAAGGTTAGTCGATAATCAAATACCAGACCGGCGCCCAAGGCCGTTGCAAGTCCGCGGCCACCGTGAAAATGCAACTGCACCGGCCAGATATGTCCCAAGACGACCACGAGTAGAATCCCTACCAAGACCCTTGGAGATTCTCTCATCCAAACGCCAATTCCCATGGCGACAGCGCCTTTGATTGTGTCTCCAAGGAATGTCAACACAAAACCTTTTTTCCCCAGTATTCGGCTGGCGTTCAGTGCGCCGGTGCTGGCGCTTCCCAGGGTCCGGAGGTCGCGTCCCGCCAGGAGTCGCACGACGTAATAGCCGGTTGAAATGCAGCCGAGACCGTACGCCACAACCAGCAGAAGAACAATTTTGATAAAGTCAGGCATTGGAACGAGAATCGCGCCGTCGACTGCGTTAACGAGGATAGGTTGGAAGAAGCCTCAAACGAGTGTCGCGGGAGCGGAAAAGGCCCTGCTCCCGCGATCAAGTCATTCACCTAACGAAGAGCTTCAATACTTCGGCGTGATGCCGAGATTGTAAAAAACAAACGAGTAAATATCCGCCGTCTGCTCGATCGTTTTCGTGGTATTACTGGCGCCGTGTCCCGATCTCGTATCGATGCGAATCAAGATGGGATTTTCACTCGTATTCTTCGCCTGCAGCGTGGCGGCATACTTGAAGGAGTGTGCCGGAACCACCCGATCGTCGTGATCCGCCGTCGTAATCAACGTGGCCGGGTATTTCGCGCCATCGCCAATATTCTGAAGGGGAGAATACTTATAGATCGCCTTAAATTCTTCCGGATTGTCGCTTGATCCATAATCGGCAATCCAGTTCCACCCGATCGTGAACTTCTGAAAGCGCAGCATATCCATGACGCCGACCTGCGGAACCGCCACTTTGAATAAATCCGGTCGTTGGTTCAACACCGCACCGACCAGCAATCCCCCATTCGAAGCGCCGTTCATGGCCAGATGCTCCACCGAAGTGTATTTGTTCGTGATGAGATATTCCGCTGCGGCGATGAAATCATCGAACACATTCTGTTTTTCCAGCTTCATGCCGGCGTGATGCCATTTCTCGCCGTATTCTCCGCCCCCGCGCATGTTGGCGGAAGCGTACACAAAACCCTGCTCCAGCAAAGCCAGGCGCAAGGAATTGAAGTTTGGCGATGTCGTGATATTGAATCCCCCGTATCCATACAGCAATGCCGGATTCCTGCCGTTCAGCTGCAGCCCTTTCTTGTAAACCAGGAACATGGGAACCTGGGTTCCGTCTTTGCTTCGATAAAACACTTGCTTGACTTCGTAGTCGGTAGGCTTGAAACCGGGGATTTCCGGGGCCCGAAACACGCTGGATTTTTGAGTCGCGATGTCGTAGCGGTAAATGGTCGGCGGAAAATTAAAGGACGAAAAGGTGTAGAACACCATGGTGTCATCCTTGCGGCCACCAAATCCACCGGCTGATCCCAAACCCGGAAACTTGATTTCATTTTCCAACTTGCCGTCGCGGCTGTAAACATAGGCGCGAGTTGTGACATCCTTGAGATACGTAACGAACAGTTTTCCGCCAACCGAAGACACGCCCTCCAAAGGTTCCGGCTTTTCAGAGATCACGTCTTTCCAATTCTGTTCGGCCGGATTGGCCGGGTCAAACAAGAACACCCGCCCATTGGGCGCTTTGTGAGTCGTTTCAACCAAAAGCTTGCCGTTGACATCATCGACAACATGATACCGGTCGTTGCTGATCTCCGCCACGATGGGAGTAAAATCCTTCTGCCCCTTGGAAAGATCTCGATAGAACAGCGCGTTGCCGTCCTTACCTTTTCCTCTTTCGGAAACACTCAGAATCAGGAACCGTTGATCTTCCGACGTTTGAGCATTGTTGAAGCGCTGGGGATTGGCAGGATCCTGGTAGATTAACTGGTCCTCGGCTTGAGTCGTGCCGATCTTGTGGTAATAGACCCTTTGATTTTCATTCTTGAAGGTCAGCTCCTTGCCCTTCTCAGGTGCGTCATATCGACTGTAGTAAAAGCCTTCGCCCTGCCATGCCACGCCGGAGGACTTGATCCACTTCAAATCATCCGCCAGCGGTTTCTTGGTGGCTACTTCCATGACGTGGTACTCCTGCCAATCCGAGCCGCCGCTGGAAAGCCCATAGGCCGCATACTTGGCGTCTTTGGAAACGCTGAATGCCCCCAACCGCACGGTCCCGTCCTTGGAAAGAGCGTTGGGGTCAATGAACACCTCGGGCGTTCCCGTCAGACCTTTCTGAATGTAGAGCACACTTTGATTTTGAAGACCGTCATTCTTGGAAAAGAAATAATACTCGCCGCGCCGCGACGGGGCGGTGTACTTGGGATAGTTATAGAGTTTTTCCAAACGATCCTTGACCTCGGCTCGATAAGGAATCTTCTCCAGGTAACCGAAGGTAACCTTGTTCTCCTGCTGTACCCACTCAGCCGTTTCAGCCGAATTCTCATCCTCCAACCAACGGTAAGGATCAGCCACTTTCACGCCGAAATAGGTGTCGACATGATCAACTTTCTTCGCCACAGGATAATGAAGTTTTTCGGCGACGGCAGGCAGAGCGCACAAAGCCAAGCCGATCACGCCAACCACAAGCCATCTCAAGCGAAAAGTGCGATTTTTCATTTGTATTCCTCCAAAAGTTTTATGGATTCAAGAATTGAATGTGCGGGTCTGAAAACCAAAGCCGGGGGACTGCCCGCCTCTCCAGGGGCTGTCCCCGTTCTTGAAGGGACTGTCCCCGTGTCTCAGGGAGCTGTCCCCACTCTTTAGTGCTCGAGGCACCGGTTCCTATTTTGCAGTAGGCTGTAGAATTCCAAACATATTGCCTTCGGGGTCGGCGCAATAGGCGTGCGTTCCCACCCCCTGAATTTCATGAGGTCCGAAAACTTTCTTGCCGCCCGCGACCTCGATGCTGGCGATCATCTGCTCAAGCGATTCCACCTGAACTGTGTTGATGACGGCCTGTTGAAAATGGCGCTCCATGATCCCACCGTTAATCCCCGGTGTGTCATCAGGGCCTGTGGTCACCAACCAATACGCCTGCGGGTCATTCCAAGTTGCAATCTTCCAGCCCAGGGTTTTTCGGTAAAACTCGGCCATCTTTTCCGGGTCGTTTGCCAGAATTTCAAAGTGAACAGGGCGCGCCATGGGAATCACCTCGTGCGGAATTTGAATTCCGAGAGTATAAGGAGCAACCGGTCAGATCACAAGAGGAAACCCAAGTCGAACGGCGCTCTGTTAGCTTATCCACCCGCTTGGAATAAGGGCGGCGTTTTCATCTTTGAAGTCTGCTCTCCTGCCGATATAATCACCTCCTTGTGTGCAATGGATTTGACGTTGGGGCTGGAGTTGCCTGAGGGCGAATCGTTTAAAATTCCGGCAGTGACTCATTTTGAATTCAACCTTAAAGGAGCGCTAAGAAAGCGCAACGGATTTAGAATCTGCTCCGCCTGCTTCGCGAATCCTTTGCGCCCCTTGCGGTTAAGAAGCCCTTGGGATTACGCATGAAGTCGAAACTGAATCCCCAGTGAAATTCTTGAATCTTTAATGACTAAAGCTCACTCCATCGTTTCAGAATCCGCAATACCTGGATGCATCTAAAACTATGAATCTGCAGCGCAAAACGAAGGATCGGATCCTGACTTTCGGGCTTCTGGTTTCTATCCTTCTCCTCCTGTTCACCGGTCCACTCCACGCCCGCAAGAAAAGGCCCACGGCTCCTCCTTTGGACCAGCAGGTGGAGCAAATACTCAAGTCATCGCCGATCGCCAACGGCTTTTTCGGCATTCAAGTTTATTCGCTGGATCGAAACCAAGTCGTTTTTGAAAAGGATGCCGATCATCTTTTCGTTCCCGCATCCAATACCAAACTTTACACGATCTCCACGGCGTTGGCCCGGCTTCCCCTGGATCATCGTTTTCACACCACTTTGGAAACCTCCGGCCGCATCGACAAGTTCGGACGGCTTCTCGGAGATTTGATTTTGGTGGGACGAGGTGATCCGAATCTTTCAAACCGCGTCCTTCCCTACGATCCCAAAGCTACACGTACCGAATCGAAACTCCAAGCCATCGACACCTTGGCGAATCAGCTGGTCTCTAAAGGAGTGAAATCTATCAACGGCGACCTCGTCGGCGACGACTCCTTCTTCATCAATGAACCCGTCGGCGATAGTTGGGGCTGGGATGATCTGATGTGGTGGTTTGGCGCGCCGGTGAGCGCTCTCACTCTCAACGACAATGTCTTTTCTCTCGCCCTGGCCCCGGCTGAACGCGTGGGCGAGCCCGCGTTCATCATAGTCGATCCGTTTTATCACGGACTCAAGATTCAGAATGAGCTGATCACGACTCCCGCAGGAACGGAACGCCGGGTGCATCTCGAACGCTCGCCGGGTTCATCGCTTCTCCACGTTTGGGGAACTTTTCCTTTGGATGCCAAACCGCAACAGGAATCCTTGGCTGTCGAGGAACCGGCGCGTGTGGCGGCCGAGGCTTTGCGCCGTGCGCTGGAAGCCAAGGGTGTTGTCCTCTATGGACGAGTTCGGGTCCTTCATCGTGAATTGTGGGACGTCGGCCCTACGATTGGCGCACCGCCTTTGAAAATTGCGCAGAGAACAGTGCTTGCTGAAATCGTCTCTCATCCCCTGTCGGAAGATCTCAAAGTCATCGCCAAAGTCTCACAAAACCTCCACGCCGAAGTGTTGCTGCGTTTGATTGGCGCCCAGGTCAAAAATGAGGGATCGGTCCGTGCCGGGCTCGCGGCGGAGCATGAATTCTTGAATCAGGCGGGCGTGAACGACAACGATTACCAACTGAATGACGGATCGGGCATGGACGGGCACAATCTGGTGGCGCCCCGGGCCACCGTGCAGCTGCTTCGTTATAACTGGGCGCAACCGTACCGCGACGCTTTTGTCGACCTTCTTCCCATCGCCGGAACCGACGGAACCATTGCCTCTCGATTCAAGGAGACCGCCGCGGCCGGGAAAGTTTTTGCCAAAACCGGAACCTTGACGCACGCCAACGCCCTGTCGGGCTACGCCACATCTCCAAGCGGCGAACACTTTGCCTTTTCCATGATGACGAACAATCACGCCCAGGATTCCAAGTTGGCGACCGACACCATGGACAAAGTTCTGGAAACCATCTTGACCTATCCTCCAGCGGCGACCAAAATCAGGCGAACTTCACGTCGATGAAGATTATTTATTCCGACGGCTACGATCTGAACCTCGGCGACCACGTCTTCCCGACCGTGAAATACCGGAAGACCAAAGACCGCGTCCTGGCCGACCACGTGTGTACGCCGGAAGATGTGGTTGAGCCGGCGCCGGCCTCCGACGAAGACGTGGCCCTGGTTCACACCGCCGAATATATTCGCAAATTGAAAAAGGGGAAATTGAGCCGGGAAGAGATTCTCCGAATGGAAGTCCCTTACTCCAAGGAAGGGGTCGAGGCCGTATGGTTGAGCGCCGGAGGAACCATTGAAGCGTGTCACCGCGCTTTGAGTGACGGCGTCGCGGTCAACGTCGGCGGAGGTTTCCATCATGCCTTCCCGGAACACGGCGAAGGGTTTTGCATTTTGAACGACGTGGCCATCGGTATTCGGGCTTTACAAAAGCGCGAAGAAATTCACACCGCCATGACCGTGGACTGCGACGTTCATCAGGGCAATGGCACGGCTGAAATTTTCCATGCCGACCCTACGGTATTTACACTCTCCATCCACCAGCTTCATAACTATCCACCCATCAAGCCGCCCTCCAACCTCGACATTAATTTGGAGGACGGCACCAAAGACACCGAATATCTCGATGAACTGGCTCATGGCATGAACAAAGCCTTGAAGGAATTTCGGCCTGATTTGATCGTGTATCTCGCCGGAGCTGATCCCTATCAATATGATCAGCTGGGTGGACTGGCGCTGACCTTACACGGGCTGCAACAACGCGATGAACTGGTGTTCCGCACCGCCCGGGAACGCCAAATTCCCGTGGCGGTGACGCTGGCCGGGGGCTATGCTTATCGCGTCGACGATACCGTCACGATTCACGCCAATACCATTCAAATGGCCAAACAAATCTGTCAAAACTGAAATCCGGCCGGGCCCTTGTGTTCTCGATCACCGTTTTGTTTTCGATTTGCGATATAATTTGCGGAGGAGTTGCTCATGGGCTCCGCCGCGGCGGACACCCAAGAGCAGGAGAATCACCGGGTCGCTCCATTCGAGGCCCGGAGGGCCGGTCAGTAGTAGCCCCGTCCGCCGCTCCGCGTTTGCTGCGGAGCAAGGGCGGGGTACGGTGACGCGTAGGGCCACCCAGCCCGCCTTGGCGGGCGGCAGAACAGCATTTTCAAGACAGACGTGAGACGCCGTATGAAAGCACGCTATTACATCGTGGGGCTGCTGCTGACGATTCTGGCGCTTCCCATTGCCGCGCAAGACTTGGGCGAAGTGGCCCGTAAAGAAAGAGCGCGTCAGGCCGCCATTCAGCAAAAGTCCAAGGTCTACACCAACTCCGACATCGCCACAACCCGCCCCGCTGAGTCCGTTGTCACTCCAAAAGAGGCTGCGCCCACTGCCGGGGCGATTTTGGATCGTGAGGGTCATGACGAGCGTTATTGGAGCGAGAAGTTTTTGGCTGCCAAACAAAAATTATCGGATGCGCTGGCAACCAAGACTCGTCTGGAACAGGAAATCAAGGATTATTCCTATCGCCTTCTGAATCAGACCGATGTCTACGACCGCGAGCATCTTTACGGACCGCTCATCTACGAACACCAACAGGCTCTGGACAAAAACAAGAAAGACATCGCAGCCGCGCAGGCCGAACTCGATGACTTGTACGTCCAGTTGCGCCAGGCCGGTGCGCCTGCCTCCTGGGCCGATTCACGGTTGGCCGAGCAACCTCCGGCTCCGGAGCAACCCACCCGCGAATACTACGCCGAACTGCTCAAACATCTGGACGCCAAATACGACGCCATGGCGCGTCCCTACCTGGAAGAGCGCTTCCGGCTGATTAATCGACGCGCTCCCGCCGCAGGGGAGCCGCTGGCCATCGACACCGGCAAGCTCGGCCTGGGCATTGATCCTTCCATTCCACAGCTCGATGCACAAATCAAAGAAGTTGAAGATGCGCATCAAAAAGCGCGGGAAGAACTGCTTCTTCAGGCCCGACGCGCCGGATTCAATCTACAGTAATAGCACTGTGACATTCTGATTTTCGATCCGTCTGGGAGGATTCCTTGTCAGATCGACGTATTGTCGTCGTAGTCAATCCGGCCTCGGGACACGGCGCGGCCAGAAAACATCTACCCACAATAGAGAAGGCCGTCCACGAATCCCTTCCCAACCACCCCGATGTCATCATCAGCCAAAGCGCCAAACACATTCAGGATTTGGCGGCCCAGGCCGTTAGAGATAAGGTCGACATTTTCGCCATTTGCGGCGGCGACGGTTCGGCCCACTACGCCTTGCAACCCCTCGTCCACACTCCCACGGCCTTGGCCATTCTTCCTATCGGCAGCGGAAATGACCTGGCGATGAATGCCGGCATTCCCTCCGACTTCACGGCAGCTTTACAGTTGTTGACACGGGGAGTGCCTCGCTCCATCGATGTGGCCAAGACCCAATCGGGTTTCTACGGATGCATTGGAGGAATCGGTTTTGATTCCGAAGTCACCCGACGCGCCAATAATCGCAACGGATGGATTCGGGGAGCGGCGCTCTATCCCTTTGCGATTGTCACGACCCTTATTTCATTCCGACCCCGGGCGGCGCGCATCCGCTGGGACGGAGGACAATCGTTCGAGGAGCCCATCATGTTTGCCGTATTTGCCAATGCCGCTTCATACGGACGGGGCATTCGAATCGCCCCCAAGGCCAAGCTCGACGATGGCTGGCTCGATGTGTGTATTGTCAAGGCCATGTCAAAAGCGGAGTTGATTCGTACCTATCCGAAAGCTTATAAGGGGACCCATGTCAACCATCCCAAGCTGGTGCAGTTCCGCGCCCAATCGATTTCCATCGAAGCCGATGAGCCGCTGGAACTGTACGGCGACGGGGAATTTATGGAATCAACGCCGGTTGAGATCCAAGTGGTTCCCAAAGCACTCCACGTGATCGTTCCACCACATTCATGAAAGTGATTCAGATCCTCATCCTCATTTATGAGTGAGTTCACATATCAAATCCGCGCGGTTGAAAAACATGATTTGGAGACCGTGTACGCGATCGACCATGCGTGCTTTCCACGAGGAGTGGCCTATGCCAAATCTTTGTTGAAGGATTTGTTGGGGTCGCCTCAAGCCTGTGGATATGTGGTTGAATCCCCGGCCCCATCCGTTCAAAAGGGCAAATCGGGAAAGCCGACTCCGTTCGGATTCATTCTCGCCATTCGTTATTCCCCGCGCGCCGCCAACATTGTGACTTTAGATATCCTGGAGCCCTACCGGCGGCGGGGCGTGGGAACTGAATTGATGAAAAGAGTCGAGGCGGATTTTAGGATCAAGCCCACCCAAGTGATCACGTTGGAGGTTTCAGTAAAGAACACCGCCGCACAGGCCTTCTACAGGAAATTGGGTTTTGAAATTCTCGAGAAGATCGACAACTATTATGAAAACGGCGAAGATGCTTTTGAAATGTTTAAGTCGCTGGAATTTCAACGGCGGGCTTGAGCCGCAGCAATGCGGCGCGCAATGGAAGGATGACTGTGGAAGACGAATTCGATAAACCGGTTGGGCTGGTTCTCCGAGAGGTTCTTTTCCCCCAGTTTGCGCATGGAAGAAATAAAGGCATCAATCTTTGAAGTCTGGTCGAGGGCAAATCCGTCGGCCGACCGCTCCAAGCGGCGCGAATAGCCGTTCACCAGCGGCATCGCCAGAAGAGAGAAGAGGGTCGACACCAGGAGCAGAAAAGGAAGATTGGCCACGTCGGCCGCCGAGCGGAAACCCAGTGCACGGCTCCAGTGCTCGAGCGACCACCGGATCAAATAAAATACCGCCCAAGTCGACGCCGTTTGCAAACCGATTCCCTTCCACACGTCATGATGCACATGATGACCCAATTCATGCGCCAGAATGACCTCAATCTCGTCCTCGGAAAAATCTTTCAAGAGCGTATCCGCCAAAACAATCCGCCGTGTCCGCCCCCAGCCCATGACGGCGGCATTGGCCTTGTTGCTTTTTTCGCTGAGCTTCCAGTTGTAGACTCCTCGGACCCTGGTTTTCAATCGATCGCACAACGCCAGCAGACGCTGTTTCAAATTCTCGTTTTCCAACGGCTCAAACTTAAAAAACAGGGGAAAAATCAGAACGGGAGCCAGTTGTGCCAGCAGGACACCAAAGGCTGTGAAAGCGGCTGCGCACCACATCCACCAGGATTCCGGAGCCCGCCGCAGTGTGAAATACACCAACTCCGCCGCGGCCAATGCCAGCACACCGGACAGGATCAATCCTTTGACGTGATCCCAGACCCAACTCCAAAAGGTTTGGTTCGATAGATTGAATCGATGCTCCACCCAGTAACCGCTCAGAAACGACAGCGGCAAAGTCAGAATTTCACCGGCCATTCCAACAACAATCAAATACCCGAGCACAATCAGAAATGAATCGGCTGCTCGATCCTCCACTTGAGAACGAACCCAGATGGATAAATGGCCAAACAACAACACCAGCAGTAATACGGCACTGATGGAAAAATTCAGGATTCCAAGAATGCGGCGGAGGCGAGTGTATCGTTTGATTTCTTGATCGGTCGGCATACGAAATTATGAAAGTGGGTCAGATTTGCTACCTCACCGTTTTAACCACCACAACACATCCGCGCTGACGGCGATCAGAAATAGAATTCCTATGAATCCGTTCACCGTGAAAAAAGCAGCGTTAACGCGCGACAGGTCGTTGGGCTTGACCAGGGCGTGTTCGTAAATAAGCAGGCCGGCAATGATTCCGATGCCGATGAGGGTGAACCAGCTTAGCTGGAATATCACCGCCAAGGCCACGAGCAATCCCACCATGACGAGGTGCAGCACGGATGAGACGATCAATGCCGCCCGGATGCCGAATGATTTGGGAATGGAATGAAGGCTGGTGCTGCGGTCGTAATCGATATCCTGACAGGCATAAATAATGTCGAATCCGGCGGTCCACAGCGTGACGGCGGCGCAGAGGAGAAAGGGCCGCCAATCGACGCTTCCTCGCACCGCAATCCAGGCGCCCACCGGCGCCATGCCCAAACAGAACCCCAACACCAGGTGCGACCAGTCGGTAAATCGCTTGGTCCAAGAATAGGCCAGCAAAATCAGGAGCACAAAAGGAGAGAGGAGAAAAGCCAGCGAATTCAACCGCTCGGCCGCAAAAAGAAATACAGCCGAGGAAACAATCGTGAAAATCCACGCAAAACGAACGGTCAACCGCCCGGTTTGCAGCGGACGCATTCGAGTGCGGGGATTCGCGGCGTCGAAGGCGCGGTCGACAATGCGGTTGAAAGTCATGGCCGCGCTGCGCGCCGCCACCATGGCGACAATGATCCATACCAAAACCCGCCCCGAGGGGATTCCTTGGGCCGCCAACAGCGCCCCGATCAAGGCAAAAGGCAGGGCGAACACGGAGTGCTCGAAGCGAATCATGTCGAGTGTGGTTTTGAGATCTTTAAAGAAGGCCATGGGGGATTCAGTGCGATGACTTCCAATGATACGCCGCCGCTTGATGGAGCCCGATGTGCGCCAGAAGCCGGTAACAAAATTGATCCACCATCTCGCGAAGATTTTTGGGATGGTAATAAAACGCCGGCATGATGGGAAAGATCGTAGCTCCGGCATGCGCCAGGCGGGCCATGTTTTCCAGATGAATGGCGTGCAGCGGCGTCTCGCGGACCGCCAACACCAGCGGACGTCTCTCTTTCAACATGCAGTCGGCCGCCCGCTTGATGAGATTGTCGATGACCCCGCCGGCCAACGCGCCCATCGTTCCCACGCTGCAGGGAATAATAATCATGGCATCCACGCGGTGAGAGCCGCTGGCAATAGAGGCGCCAATGTCGTCGTTGGAGTGCTCGACGATTTTTTTGGAACTGCGCCCCAGCAAGCCCGTGGACAGACGCGAGGACCCTGCCTGTTTCAATCCCAGTTCATCTCCAACCACATACCTCCCGCCATTCGAAATAACGAAGTTGAGGGTGTCAACTCGCCGATCCGCCTCCAAAATTTGAAGAGTCCGCTGGGCGAAAATCGACCCGCTGGCCCCGGTGACTGCCACGGTAATTTCGAGCCCTGTGGTTGCCTGCCCCAAGGGCCGCGTAGAAGTTGATTCAGAATTGTCGGAGGAAGCTCGGTTTCTTTTCGCCACGGAATCGTGAGTTTAATCACAAAAGGAAAACCGGTCAAAGTGTTTTTCCCAGAGGCTTTGGGGACAGGAAGTCTGGGAGCGATGCCGGGTTCGCCTCGACGGACAAAGGCAGCGGCCCTTGCCTCCTTCGCGAAATACCGCCCCGACTCAGGCAAAGCCTCCCTGTCTCACTAAACTTCCCTGCCCTAAAGAGCAGGGGCGGGCTCCCGTTCCTCAGAACGGAAAACGCAAGGTCAGAATCCAATTATGATTGTTGGTGTGGAATTGAGTCGTGGCGATTTGGTAACCCAATCCTACCGCGAAATGAAGCTGTCGGTAGATTGAAAAACGGCCGAACACTATGCCGGGCGTAACAATCGATTGTTTCTTTCCGGTGTCCGGTCCGTCGATAAAGAATGTAGAATTGACTTCCACCTCCGGCCACAACACTTCCTTTAGATGATATTGGAATGCCGTGTTCCAGAGGACAGACCGGCCGAGGGTCTGAATGTGGCCCGTCGGAAGCGCTGCACCAAGTGTGCTTTGAATGTCGAATTGTCCCCATCCCTTCCCCATCGCCACTGTGGGCGTAATCACAGGATTGGGTTGCCCTATACCGCTTTTGCCGGTTGGAACTGTCGTCCCCAGAAAGAAAGTCAGAATGTAACTTCCATTCTCCTCATCGCGAGAGAGAAGACGATATTTCAGGAGGAAGGAAAGATCCCCAAGCCCATCCGGCTTGTTGGATTGATTTCGCGCCAAGTAAGGCGGAGGGCTGACAATAATCTCCATTTTCTCGGCGGGAATCAGCTCCAGCCCTTTTGAGAAACCGTAATTCTCAACCCTCACTCCATTCGATGCCTGTTGCCAGGCAATGTCGTAGCGGAATTCCTGTTCCAGCCGTGGCGTCGTCACGGCCACCGGGGTCATCCAGTGGGGTTGTTCACCGCGTGCCTTTTCAGCCCGCTCCGCCCAACGGTCCAAAAACCGTTTGGATCTTGGTCCGGATTTCTTTTCTCCATTTTGCTCTTTCGAAGCAGCGTCCTGCTGCAATCTTTTTGGGGACGATCCTTTCTGTACCTCGGGTCTCGCGGGTTCTTGCTGGGCCTTCATTGGGGAGGGTGACCCAATCAACGCAAAAAGAAAACAAGGAAGGATGAGGGTTTGGCGGCCGCCGACCTTCAGGAATCGGGACATCAGAATCACAACCTCTTCGAGTTTCCTAAACTCCTAATTTGGCTCGAAGGCTTACCAGGTCCCGAGGGACCGGTCAAACTAATTTGACTAAAACCGCATATTTTCGTATCGATTATTTACTGTAACAACCTAGATTCATCTATCGAAGAGAGCCCGTGCACACATCGGCCCCAACAGACGATCCTTCATCCCATTTTTCCCCGCCCTAAAGAACGAGCGGGACTACCGGACCGATAGTTGCCAAACTCGACTTTATGGGTCATCAGGTTCATAATTACCGCAGGTCAAAAAGAGAACATAGACGGAGGCGTTCCTCGCTGGCTTGTTGCCGCAGGGAGGTTGTCATGCAATATCTGGCTGTTCTCCCCGATCTCTCCACGCTGCCGGCTTTTTCCATTTCTCACACTTCCGCCATCCCAAATGAACGTGGCCAGAACCCTTTCGTGCCCGCTCAGGTGGATCCCTCGATCCAGCTATCTTTTGTGGAGGATGTGGAAAGGCTATTTGAATCGACGAATATAGGGGAAAACGCCTTTAACCGCGCGTAACAATTTTTACTGCCAGCCGAACACCGGGGTCATCGCCTAGGCGACGCACTCCTCGTGCCTTCAACCCCCCTGAAACGCTTCCGTCAATGTCGATCTGAAATCATGCCAGCAAGGCGGATTCAGATGCCCGAACAGGCTTACAGAAAGGGTCTGATGGATGAAGATCTCTCCTTTTCGCTCAACAGGATTCGCATCTGGAGCCGCCGCCCGCGTCTTAACTCGAACTTCATGCTGTAATTTGGGTCAGAACGCGGCGAGAAAATTTGTCAACAGTCCTGGCATGAGGCCTCTCGCCGGCGAACACCGTCCGGTGATCGAATTGCTGTTGATGGAAAGGAAAAGACGATGTTCAAACGAATCCTCGCTCCAATGGATCGCTCCTCTTTGGCCGAGTGTGTGCTGCCGCACACCGTTGCCATAGCCCGCGCCTTTGAGTCCCATGTGACCCTCGTTCACGTGATGGACAGTTCCAGCAGTGCGACCTGGCACCGCGCCCTGGACCCGCTGAATTGGCAAATCAAAAAGGCCGAAGCGGAGTTCTACCTGCGGGAATTGACTCTTCGATTGCAAGAACTCGGCGTGCGCACGGACAAGCACATTTTGGAAGGACAGGCGGCGGAACAAGTTGTCGAGTTTTCCGGCGCCCACAATATTCAACTTGTTATTGTCAGCAGCCACGGACAGAGCGGTCTGAGCGGGTGGAATGTAAGCAGTGTCGTCCAAAAAATTATCCTGCGCGTGCACACCTCCCTTTTGATCGTCCGTGCATATCGGCCGACCTCGACAGAGGCGACAGGCCTGCGCTACCGAAGAGTACTGATTCCCGTCGATGGGTCTCACCGAGCGGAATGTGTCTTGCCTGTGGCGCGCGCTTTAGCACACTCCCAGGAAACCGAGATCCTTCTGGCGCATGTCATTCAGCGACCGGCAATACCCCGCCGAACGCGCCCCACGCGCGAAGATCTCGAACTGGTGGACCGGATTGTAGGGCGTAACCGGACCGAAACGATTCAATACCTGGATGAACTTCAATCTCAGCTCTCCGGAAAAGTCGAAACACGCATACTCGTCAGCGACCAAGCTGCCGTGGCGCTGCATGAGCTGGCCGATCAAGAAAAAGTCGATCTCATTCTACTGAGCGCCCACGGCTGTTCGGCTTTGTCGCAGTGGCCCTTCGGCAGTGTGGTCAGCAGTTTCATTAACTATGGAACCACTCCGCTGCTGATCATACAGGATCTCCCTCCAAACAAGATTGAACCCACCCGGGCTGAAGTAGCGGCCAGAGAGCATGGAAGAAGATAGCGCATGGCCAAGCAAGCGTCTCGCCAACAATCCGCCACAAACACCGTCGAGGTCCAAGAGGCTGCGACGGCCAAGAATCCCATGGAGATTCTGGCTCGAGAGCATGCTGAGGCGGGAGTGATTGCCGGCGAAGCCGTTCCCAAGCGTTCCTTCCTGATTCATTTCAAAGAGCAAGAAGAGCTTGTGCGTCACGCGACCCATCGCTTCAGCGAAGATTCTGCCCGAGGGCCTCTCTCCTATGCAGCCGAGTGGATGCTGGACAATTTTTACCTGGTGCAACAATCGTTCCGCCAAGTCCGTAATGACATGCCGCCCGACTTCTACGGCCAACTGCCCCTGCTCAGATCGAGTTCCCTGAAGGGACATCCGCGCATCCGGGCTGTGGCGCAGGAATTGGTTGTGATGGACGGCGCGCGTCTCGATATGGACCGTGTCAAGCACCTCATCGATCTCTATCAAGACATCACGCCGCTTACTATGGGAGAGCTGTGGGCGCTCCCGGCCATGCTGCGCCTCAGTACCTTGGAATGCCTGGCTCAAACACTCAGCCGTATTACGGGTCTCCAAAGCGAAAACATATTCCCGGCCGCGACTCTGTTCCAACCGATGAAAGACGATGAAATCGTGGCCAATTGCATTACCAGTCTTCGAAGTCTGGCCAGTCAGGATTGGCAGTCCTTTTTTGAGAGCGTGAGCCGGGTCGAGCAAACATTGCGTAGCGATCCTGCAAAAGTCTATTCCAAAATGGATCGTGAAACGCGAGACCGTTATCGCAAAGTGATCGAGGAGTTGGCCCACGCTACCGGGGAAGACGAACAACAAGTGGCGCAGGAAGTTCTTGGGCTGGCCCGGGCAAACCGGTCAAGCGACAGGCCGCGCGTCACGCACGTCGGATACTTTCTGTTGGATTCAGGGCGGAAGCAACTCGAAGCCCGCCTGGGTTATCGCGCCTCATGGCGGGCGGGCTTGAACCGCTGCTTATTCGGCCATCCCACTCTGGCCTACCTGGGCAGCATCGGGTTGATCACTTTGATCCTCTTGTTCGAAGGCTTGACCTACGCAAGAAGTTTTGGCTTCTCTGTCCTGCAATGCCTGGGGGCCGCCATACTCTTGATCATCCCCGGATTGACTGTTTCCGTCAGTCTGGTGAATTGGATTATCAACCTGCTGGTCCCTCCCAGAGTTTTGCCGAAGATGGATTTTGGAGAAGGTATCCCCGGCGAGTGCAAGACCATGTTGGTTGTCCCGTCACTTTTGACCGGCGCTGACGAGGTGAAGTCATTGCTTCAGCAGTTGGAGCTGCACTTTTTGCGCAATCCAGATCCAAATATGTTCTTCGCCTTGCTCACCGATCTGCCCGACGCTCCGCGGCGACGCCTGCCGGAACGCGACGACTTGATCGATCAAACCGCATCCGGAATTCGGGCCCTCAATGAGAAATATCCTCGGAAAACTCCCAACCCCTTCTATCTCTTCCACCGTGATTCCAAATGGAACCCCCGCGAAGAGCGCTGGATGGGTTGGGAGCGCAAGCGGGGTAAGCTGCATCAGTTGAATCTCCTGTTGCGGGGAAGCGGCAAAGCAGCCTTCAGCGTCCAGGTTGGCGATCTGAATGTCTTGCGTGAGATCAAGTACGTCATCACATTGGATTCGGACACCATCATCCCGCGCGAAGCGGCAAGCCGCCTTGTCGCGACCCTCGCCCATCCTCTGAATCACGCTGAGTTTGATCCTCAACGTGGCACGGTCAGCGCCGGCTATACGCTATTGCAACCCGCTATCGAAATCACTTCGACCAGTGCTTACCTCTCACGCTTTACACGCATCTTTGCGGGAGACGTCGGTTTGGATTTGTACACTCGGGCCGTCTCCGACGTGTATCAGGATTTGTTTGGGCATGGAATTTTCGTGGGCAAGGGAATCTATGATGTGGACGCATTCGAACGCAGCCTGGCAGACCGTATGCCGGAAAATGCCTTGCTGAGTCACGACCTCATTGAAGGAATACACGGCCGCGTAGGGCTCGTTACCGACATCGTTCTGTTCGAAGACTATCCCCCACACTACTTTGTTTATCTTCGTCGGTCGCGGCGTTGGATCCGTGGGGATTGGCAATTATTGCCGTGGCTGTTTCCTAGAGTTCCCTCGGTGGAGAAAGGAACCTTACCCAATAGCCTGTCTCTCATTGATCGCTGGAAGATCCTGGATAATCTCCGCCGTAGTCTGCTTTCGCCTGCCTTGTTTGCCTTATTCATCGCTGACTGGCTATGGTTGCCGGGCTCGCCGGCGACCTGGACGCTAGCAGGCCTCCTGACACCCGCCATGCCAGTGCTGACCGGCCTATCCAGCGGGTTGTTTCAAGCTCGGCGAAGAAGGTCCTGGCAGAGTGCATTCCACCCCCTCCGCAACGGTTTAATGCGCTGGATTCTGGCTCTGGCTTTTGTTCCCTATGAGACGCTCATAACCCTCACCGGGATCGCCACCACTTTGGTGAGGTTGTTTATCACTCGCAAACACTTGTTGCGATGGACAAGCTACGCGGATACGGTCCGGCTGTTTGCCGGCGAGATGACTTTTAAACAGATGTTCGCGGCGATTTCCTTGACCGCGGCTCTGGCCTGGCTGACCGCCCGGGCTGATCCGGTTTCGTTGTTCGCTGCCACACCTCTGTTGATCGCGTGGGTGCTTTCGCCGGAGATCGCCTACTGGATCAGTCGTCCGCTCCCCCATGCCCCCGCTCCGCTCTCCATGGACGAGCGCCTGCGACTCCGCCGCTTGGCCCGACGCACTTGGCTCTTTTTCGAAGAGTTTGTTGGTCCTGAAGACCATTGGCTGCCCCCAGACCATTTCCAGGAATCGCCTCGCAGCAGAGTGACACACAGCACTTCACCCACGGACCTAGGAACGCTGCTGCTCTCCACTTTGGCCGCTTACGACCTGGGATACATTGGCCTGGCGGATCTCAATTCTCGATTGCAGGCGACCTTTGATGGCATGGATAGGTTACAACGATATCAAGGGCACCTTTTGAATTGGTCTGATTCGCGGTCCCTTGAGCCACTCGCGCCACGGTACGTTTCTACTGTGGATAGCGGCAACCTGGCGGCCTGCTTGCAAACCTTGAGTCAGGGTCTTCAAGACATTATTCGAAGACCTATCGCGCGTTGGCAGAGCTGGGAGGGTTTTCTCGATACCCTGGCGCTTCTGGACGAGCTTATGGAGGATTTGGCCGCGACCGGCCTGAAGTCCTCTGTGGCGTCCTGCCAAACTCGCTTGGCGCAGACGCGGCGACAAGTGCAGGCGGAGCGGGATCATCCTCATGCTTGGAGCTCATTGCTTCACAAGATAACTGAGGAATGCGGCACTGAGATGTCCCATCTGTTGGCTTCTCTCGTCGCCTCGAAGGCCGAAGTCATGAGCAGTGAGATGTTGCGACGGTTGAACCTCGCGGCCGACCGTGTGCGCAATCACTTGTACGGTATGGAGCGAGAGATCGGTCAATTGGTTCCCTGGCTGCCCCTGATGAGTCAACCGCCCCGGCTGTTTGCACTTCCTGACACACCCCTCACCCTCCTCGGCGCATGGCAGACACTGGTCGCTGCCCTGCCGATCACATCGACGCTCGAGGAACTGGAGACGGTGTGCAGAACGGGTTTGGACCGCTTGGCTGAACTTCGGAGTCTTTTGTCAGCTCACTTTCCCGACTATTCCACCAGAAACGGAGCGGGGGACGACATTTCCTCTTTTCATGAAAAGCACATTGGAGAGTTGCCTCCTTGGCAGGAAGCGGGAGAATGGTGCGAATCTCTGGCAAAACGGCTGGAGGTCACGCTCAACACTGCGGAAACTCTCATGATGGACTTTCGAGACGCAGGGCGAAAGACAGAAGAATACTTCCACGCGATGGACTTCAGTTTTCTGTTCGACCCGCAACGGCAACTGTTTCACATTGGGTACAACGCCGAGACCGAAAGGCTCGATAACAATTATTATGATCTGCTGGCGTCAGAAGCGCAGATCTCGAGCCTCGTCACCATCGCCAAAAACGAGGTTCCCCGAAGTCACTGGTTGCACCTGGGTCGTCCTCTGACCCAGCTGGACGGTACGCGAGCGCTTCTCTCCTGGGGCGGAACAATGTTCGAGTACCTCATGCCCTTGCTCTTGGTGCGGAGTTACGAAGGGACATTATTGCAACATACGTGCCTGGCCGCCGTGGATCGCCAGATCGCTTACGGCCGTCAGAAAAAAGTCCCGTGGGGGATTTCCGAGTCGGGCTACTTTGCATTTGACGCCGACCAGAACTATCAATATCGCACCTTTGGTGTCCCGGGGTTGGGATTCAAACGCAATCTGGACGAAGACTTGGTGGTTGCTCCTTACGCTTCCTTGCTAGCCCTCAGCCTCCGTCCCCAGCAAGTCATGGAGAATCTCGCCCGTCTTGTTCAGTTGCAGATGTTGGGCACATATGGATTATATGAGTCGATTGATTTTTCGGCTTCCCGGCTGGCCTTGGGACAGAACCATGCCGTCGTGCGCTCCTACATGTCGCATCATCAAGGAATGATTCTTCTCTCTCTGGTCAACTACTTGCACGATAACGTGATGGTGCGACGCTTCCACGCTGATCCCCTGGTGCGAAGTGTGGAACTACTCCTCCAGGAAAAAGTGCCCTACGAGGCCCCGCTGGAATCTGTGCAACCGGAAGGTGGGCGCGCCACACAACGTGATCCGGCTCAACGTCAGATCATCGCTTCCCCTTGGAGTGTGCCGGTTCAATCCCCTGCCCCGCAGGTCCATTTCCTTTCTAATGGACGCTACGGCGTGATGATCACCAGCGCCGGCGCCGGCTATAGTTGCTGGCAAGGCATCGACCTGACGCGTTGGCGTGCCGATACGACGCAAGAGGATTGCGGAACCTGGATCTATCTTCAAGACACTGAGACCGGTGATCTGTGGTCTGCCGCCTTTCAACCCACGGGCGAACCATCTGAATCCCAGGACACGCAGTTCTATCCTCATATGGCAGAATTTCGCCGCGGCGATCATGGTATAGGTCTGACGATGGAAATCACCGTCGCTCCAGAGGAAGACGTCGAGATACGTCGCATCTCCCTCACAAATCGCAGCGATCGTGCGCGGCGAATCGCCTTGACGAGCTATGACGAAGTCATTCTGGCGCCTCAAGCGGCTGACTCGCGCCATCCCGCATTAAATAAGATGTTCATTGCCAGCGAGTACCTGCCGGAATCAAATGCCCTGCTCTTTCATCGCCGAGCGCAATCCACTGAGGAAGAGCCCGTCTATTTGGCTCATTTCGCGATTGTTTCGCCGGGACAAGAAATCACCGCTGCCTATGAAACCGATCGTGCTCGTTTCTTAGGTCGAGGTCAAACACTTCGCGCCCCGGCCGCCCTAAATTTAACCGACGGAAAATTATTCGGAACGACCGGCGCGACGCTCGATCCAATCATGGCTTTAGGCCAGACCGTCGAGTTGCGACCGCATGGATCGGGGCAAGTGAGCTTCGTCACGTTGGTGGCCCGATCACATGCAAAGGCCCTGAAGCTGGCGCGCCGCTTTCAGGACCCCCGCGTGATCGTGCGCGCCTTCGAACAAGCCCGCTCGCGCGCCGAACTTGAACTGTATCAACTCAACCTGACATCGGCCGACTTGGAGCAGATTCAAGAACTTTTGTCCGCCTTGATTTATCCACGCGCGGCACTACGCGCCGAAGCCACAATTCTTGCGGCCAATCGCAAAGGACAAGCCGATCTGTGGCCCTTCAGCATCTCCGGCGATAATCCCATCCTCCTGGTGCGCCTATACAAATCGGAAGATCTGGCTTTGGTGGAACGGGCCGTCCAGGCACACACCTACTGGCGCATTCGGCACATCTCTGTTGACTTGGTTCTTCTCAACGAACAAGGAACCAGCTACAGTCAAGAGCTGCGCGGACAGCTGCAACGCCTTCTGGTTCACCTGAACAGTGAGGATTGGTTGAATCGGCGCGGAGGGATCTTCATCCTCTACGCGGATCAATTAACGGAGAGCGACCGTGTGCTGCTCGAAACCTCCGCCCGGGCCGTGTTGGACGCAGCCAAAGGCCCACTAACCCGCCAATTGGAAGCGCTGCGGAAACAACCGCCCCGCCTGCCTCCTTTTGTCCCGGTCCATCTCGATTCGAAAGCCGAATCGACGCCGCAGTTGGCTCGTCCCCGCGATCTTCTATTTGATAACGGTTTCGGTGGTTTCAGCCCGGACGGGCGAGAGTATGTCATTTACCTGCAGCCGCATCAGTGGACACCGGCTCCATGGATTAACGTCGTTGCAAATCCCGACTTCGGTTTTACGGTCTCCGAAGCCGGCAGTGGCTGCACCTGGCATGGCAACAGCAGTGAGCACCGCCTCACTCCCTGGTTCAACGATCCGGTTTCGGATTTGCCCGGGGAGGCGATTTACTTGCGCGACGAGGAAACGGCGGAAATTTGGTCGCCGACTCCTCGGCCGTGCCGTACACCAGACCCCTACCTGATTCGCCACGGCGCCGGTTATTCTTTCTTCGAGCACAACAGTCATGGACTCCTTCATCGTTTGCGTCTCTTTGTCGCACAGGACGCGCCCGTGAAGGTCATGCATCTGCGTTTGGAAAACACCTGGGCCCATACCCGCCGGATCACTGCGACGCTCTATCTCGAATGGGTTTTAGGTTCGTCTCGTGAGGCAACCCAGCAGTACCTCGTCTCAGAATTTGACAGCGATCACCAAGCGCTCTTGGTGCGAAATACCTATCAGAGAGAATTCCACACGCGCACGGCTTTTGCGGCAGCCAGCAAAAATCTTCACGGCTTGACCGCCGACCGGACCGAGTTCTTGGGCCGCATGGGAGATGTGGGCCACCCCGCCGGCTTGGACCGCATTGGACTTTCAAGCGTTGTGGAGCCGGGTCTTGACCCCTGTGGGGTGCTGCAACTTCACTTGGATTTGAAACCCGGCGAGTCGGAAGAAATATTTTTCCTGATGGGCGAGGGGGAAAACCGGGAAGAGGCGTTGAAATTGATCGAGCAGTTTCAAAACGGGGACCACGTCGAGCTGGCATGGGATCAAGTTAATCAATTCTGGAATAACCTGTTAGGGCGCGTCCAAGTTCAAACACCCGATGTGCCCATGAATCTCTTGCTGAACCGCTGGCTGCTTTATCAAACACTCTCGTGTCGACTCTGGGGGCGAACGGCGTTTTACCAATCCAGTGGCGCCTTCGGTTTTCGCGATCAGTTGCAAGACGTCATGGCGTTGCTACACGCTGCACCCCATCTGGCGCGTGAACATGTTCTGGAATCCGCCCGGCAGCAATTTGAAGCCGGGGATGTGTTGCACTGGTGGCACCCGCCTTCGGGTCAGGGAGTTCGCACACGATGCTCCGACGACTTGTTATGGCTTCCTTACGTCACTGGCTACTATGTGGCTGCCACAGGTGACGAATCCATTCTCGACGAAAAGATTCCGTTCCGCCAAGGCTTGCCTCTGGAAACCGGTGAGGTGGAACGTTTCGACCGCTTCCCTCCTACCGTCGACTTGTACACGCTCTATGAACACTGCTGCCGTTCTATCGAAAAGGGCACAACCGCGGGAGCACACGGACTGCCGCTGATGGGTAACGGAGACTGGAATGACGGCATGAACCGGGTGGGAATCCAAGGCCGGGGGGAAAGCGTCTGGTTGGGCTGGTTCCTCTGTGCCACCTTTAATGCCTTTGCCGAACAATGCAGCCATCGAGGCGAATTGTCCCAAGCCAGAGCCTTTCGACAACGCGCACTTCAGTTGAGCGCGGCCATTGAAGCGAATGCATGGGACGGACAATGGTATCGGCGTGCCTTTTATGATGATGGGACGCCGCTGGGATCCGCCTCGAATGAGGAGTGTCAGATTGACTCGATCGCGCAGTCGTGGGCCGTCTTATCCGCAATGGGCGACCTGGGCCGTGCTGCGAATGCAATTCAGTCGGCTGCCGAACGGCTTGAGCGCCCCGAACACCAACTCCTGCTGTTGCTGACCCCACCGTTTGACCAGACGAGCCGCGCTCCGGGTTACATCAAAGCCTACCCACCCGGCATTCGCGAAAACGGAGGGCAATACACCCACGCTGCTCTATGGCTGGTGTGGGCATTCGCCCAACTGGGGCTTGGCGATCGCGCTGAGTTATTGTTCCATTGGCTCAATCCCATCAACCACAGTGATACTTTTGAAAAAGCATCGAAGTATGGAGTTGAACCCTATGTCGTTGCCGCGGATGTCTACGGAGTGGCGCCGCATATCGGTCGCGGAGGCTGGACTTGGTACACTGGCGCCAGCAGCTGGATGTATCGTGCCGGACTGGAAGCACTGTTAGGAATTCGCCGAAAGGCACAAACTTTGCAATTTAGTCCGTGTATCCCCACAACCTGGCCGGGTTATCAGGTCACATACCGCTTCGGTGAAACGACTTATCAGATCCATGTAGCCAATCCATCGCAGGTCAGCAGCGGCGTGATCAACGTGCTTTTGGATGGGAAAGATGTGGAAGGAAAACAGATTCCACTGGTAGATGATAGAGGTCAACACGAGGTGCAAGTTTTGATGGGCTGATTTTTCACCTCAGTCAGGCATGATCGCCTCGGCGATGACCGAGGGTCATGAAAATGGGACGGTTTGGAAACCACCCCGATACATCGGGGTGCGCTTTTATTCGGAATCAGGAGAAAATCTACGATCCCTCACGGAGAATCGCAGTTGGGCGCTGGATAGGAAAAGTAACTTCGTTACCAGCGCTTCAGGCGTTGTCAATACCAGTCTCTGACTGCTGAGCCATCCGCCAGGCGAGGTATGGAATTACCGAAGCAGTAGCAAGCATTCTCCATAGAAATGTAATCCCCCAGCTCCTGCTGGGGGATTCAGAAAGTAAATCAAATTGTACTAAGCAGTTCAGCGCTCCGAAGAGCAAGAAGAAACCACTATTTCAATTCCACATCTATTAGCCGCACCGTGGTCTTGCCGTCATTGACGGCGGAGTGGGTCCCCGGGCCGGCAAACACGGCCGTGTCCCTCTTGAATGTCAACTCCTGTTTCTTTCCGTCTGAATTCGTCAGCTCTGCGCTGCCGTTGCTCAATGCAATCGTGATGTGATCAGGGTGCGTGTGTCGAGCCGTGGTCGAGCCCGCAGGAGTGGCGAATTGAAAGGTGGTCACGTAGGCGTTATCCAAAACCTGCTTAAACGGCGCCGGCAAGGAAATCTTTGCAGCCTTGGCCGGGTCAGGCGCCGGTTGCTTGAACTCGATCAAGATGGCATGAAAAGGCGTTTTGCCGATGTTTTCAGAGGTGTGAGTCGTGGCATCCGCGAAGTGGACGGCTCCACGCTTGTCGCCGGCTCCAATTTCGGCGCTCTTTCCATCCGGCGTGTCCTGTCGAATGACGGAAGGCGCCAAAATGACGGCCAGGAGCGCGGGATGGGAATGCATGGCCGTTTTCTCCCCCGGCGCCAGTTTGCAATCCAGAATTCGGACGCGGTCATTTTCAGAAATGAGTTTGTATTCTTTGCCGGCGACTTGAACCGCATCTTGTCCCAGCATTGCGGAAACAAAAGTCAGCATCGTCACCAGGCACAACAGAGACAGCACAATCCGATACTTTCGGGAATTCATACGCTCTCCTTTTGATGTTGGTTGATTGTTCGCGAAGTGTTTTAGAAAGAAGCTTCCCGCGTAAAATGTCGCAACCCGAAGCTCTCCTTCGGCGGCTTCGCAACTATTGATGTGTTTCGGAAACACCCCAGTATCGGTCCGTATGGAGCAAGCGTCAAGGAGAATGTTTTCACAATTGATTCATCACAACCCGGGCGTTTAATTGAGAACAAGACATGCTATGATGACCCTGCCCACCGGCCCCGCTCCTGAAGGAAAACACTCATGACTTCTTCCATTCGACGAGGTTTGGTTGCATTCACAATCTTGCTGGTGATGGTTTCATCGGGGCACCTGCAGGCTGCCGACTCGCCCATTGATCTTCAACTCGCGGCGCAATACTTCGATGAAGCCCACACCCTGTGCACTCAGGACGGTGGCCATCTCTGGGGCATCTCACTTTGTGGACCGATGCTCTTTATCGAGGGGGCCACGCGGTACGTGGTCGCCAACGAAGCGGGCTCCGAGGGACTTTTGACGCCTCAAGGGAACGTTTTCACAGGAACCTGGCCGCGCCAAATGATGATTGCCAATACCGCGATCGACTGGTCAGGAAAACGTTGGACCATGGTGTTGTGGCCGTTGCCTCCGAATCGGGCGGTTCGTTATACCATCCTCATGCATGAGTCCTTTCATCGCATCCAGAAACAATTGGGTCTGCCGCTGCGCGATCCACTCAATCCTCAAATGGACACCACGGAAGGCCGCATGTGGCTGCGCCTGGAATGGCGCGCTTTGGAAACCGCACTACGGTCGACGGGTGAAGCCAAAAAAGATGCGCTCCGCGATGCCCTGCTCTTTCGAGCCTATCGCCGATTCATCTTTCCACCGGCGGCCGCGACCGAGCGCCCATTGGAAATGAGCGAGGGATTGGCGGAGTACACCGGAGTGGCGCTGAGCGGCCGCTCCAACCTGGCGGACCATGCCGCCGACACACTCAAGAATGCCGAGCAAGCCGATTCGTTGGCCCGCTCTTTTGCCTATGCCTCCGGCCCTGCATATGGAATCTTATTGGATCAATCCGGTAAATCCTGGCGAAACCATCTTCGCGCCGACGATGATTTTGGAACGCTGGTGGCCTCGACCTATTCACTGGAACCTCCCGTTGCAGTCAAAGAATCGGCTTTACTTCGGGCCAAGCTGTATGACGGGCCGGCCATCCGAGAGGCTGAAAACCATCGCACCGAGGATAAAGAAAAGATCATCATTCAATGGCGACACAAGTTGGTCGAGGGACCGGTTTTGAAGATCCCTCTGCAGAACATGAAAATGGAATTCAATCCCAACAAGATTGTGAGCTTAGGCGAACAAGGCACCGTCTACCCCACCATCCGCATTGTGGATCATTGGGGAATCTTGACTGTTTCTGACGGAGCGTTGATGAGCCCGCAGTTTGGTTCGATTACGGTGTCGGCGCCTTCTGACCCAGTCCGACGTCCCCTTACCGGCAGCGGCTGGCAATTGGAATTGAACCCCGGCTGGATTGTTGTGGCCGACAAACGCCCCGGAGATTTCACCGTCAAGCCCGTTTCCACAGACTCAACCAAACCTCATTAGAGAATCATTCCACAGGGTTGGAAGAGGCACTGCCATTCTAGGGTTTCTTTCTTGTCCGCTAAGAAAATAGAAAAGCGCGATCCCGATTGGTGAGATCGTCGTTACTCCAATTGAGATAGTTTTTTGGGAGGGTTATGAGCACATCCAGCAACGTCAGGATCGAAAAAATCAATTACAAAGGATGGCCCGACAGTTATCGCATTTCGAACGGTGTGGTCGAAGCCATCGTTACCGGCGATGTCGGACCGCGCATCATGCATTATGGCTTTGTGAGCGGCCAAAACTTCTTTAAGGAATTTACTGAACAGTTGGGAAAATCGGGAGAAGCCACGTGGCAAGCTCGGGGCGGCCATCGCCTGTGGATCGGCCCCGAAGATCGCATCAAAAGCTATGCCCCCGACAACGATCCCATCCGAATCCTCGTGAAGGATCAAGTGCTGCAAGCAACCCAGCCGGTGGAACCGCTGACCGGTCTTGAAAAACAAATCACAGTCCGAATGTCGTCCTCAGGGACCGGCGTTGAAGTTCTTCATCAAATCCGGAATGCCGGCCAAGCGCCTTTCAAATTGGCGCCCTGGTGCTTGACCATGTTTGCCCCCGGCGGCGCGGGGATTCACGGGCTGCCTCCACGCGGGACCTATCCCGATGTCCTGGACGCCTCCGGACCGCTCATGCTATGGAGTTACACCAATTTGACCGATCCCCGTTGGCGTTTTCTCCACAGATATCTGGTACTCCACCAAGACCCCAGGAACCCGGTGGCGCAGAAACTCGGCACCTTCAACCGCAATGTTTGGGGGGCTTACTGGCTGAACGGAGAATTGTTCGTAAAACGAGCTCACGCGGATGGACCGATCCATTCCTACCCCGACTTCGGCTGCTCCTTTGAAACCTTCACCAACGCTGATTTTCTGGAATTGGAAACCCTCGGCCCTTTGATTGAGCTCCAGCCCGGAGCTTCCGTAACCCATTCCGAGTCTTGGGCCGCTCACAAAAATATTCATCTTACCGCGTGGAATGACGACGAATTCGATCGCGTGATCGGGCCTTTGGTGAAGCAGCAAACAACCTCTACGAAATGATTGGCGGCACCCACAGAAGCGCTGTTTATGAGGTCTTTGACGTTAAGTGCCGTGCCTGCTGCGTTACAAGTGTAAGATGTTTTTCAAACCTCTTGATTGGCTTGTGTCGCCACGCATCTGAGGCACCGCTGAAAAACCGATCAACGAGATAATCCCGCCGATCCGCCTTCGGCGGAGTGGTAGATTCAAATACAACCTACTACCGATTCGCCCCAACCATTGGAATCCCGCCAGCGGATGCTGGCGGATGATTCAGATTCAACCTTTTACCTCACGAGGATAGGATGTGCGTGAAATATCCACCGACTCCGGTCGGTGGGATTCAGATCCACACCGGGCTCTTCCATCACCCGGCTATGCCTTCTGCAGCAATTCTCGCGGCCCTTTTGCCGCCAAGAAGCACGCAAAAAGTACCATCGGCCAGAGCTGCACATACAACCGCTCCAAGGAAGCCTCCAGGTTCCACGCCAGATCGTGTGGCGTAATGATGTAAATAAAAAAATATCCCAACAGCATTAGAAAATAAGTCAGCCAAGCCGTCAGTGTCCCCGCGCGTAAAGACTTAGGAATGCGAGTTCGAACCAAAATCAAGTAAATGGCAAGCAATGGAAGACTGACAAATCCTCTGGAAAATCTCACCGTCTCCAAAAGAAATTCCTTCAAAATCAGCGCGTAACGAGTAATGTCGGAAGCTCGGGCTGTCAGCATGTGCAATTGCAACGGTCCGATCAAGTCGTTGGCGGGCGCCCACCGGGTCCGAAAGTAGAAAACCAGTAAAAGACACGGAGACATTCCTATCAACAAGAATCCAATCTCACGGATCGTCGGCCACCAACCGGAATAAATCTTCTTGGAAATGAACCGGGCAATCAAAATGGCCAAGGCGAAAAGCAGCCCCTCGTTTTTTGTCCAGGCAGCGCATCCGACAAACAGACCTGTCAAAATGAGCAGACCCCTTGGGGGTTTCGCCGATTGATCATAAAGGCAAATCAAAACAAGTGGGACCAGGAGAAAGTAGCTCAGCGGCAAATCCGCCATCTGGGAACCCCCAATCCTCACAAACAGCGGCGTGCCCAGCAGGAGCATTCCCGCCAGATAACCCTCCTCACGGCCTTTCAGTAATGCAAGACCGCTGACCAACAGCCCCACCGTTGAAAGCAGAAAGAGGCATGCAATCAATGCCGAAACCAAAGATGGATCTCTTCCCAGATAAGTCCAAACCCTGGCCACGGTGGCGGGCAACAGGAGCGGGTAATCGGGATGCGTCCAAGACAAGTCGCGCGTTAAGTAGGCCGCCCAGTTCGCCCCTCCGCGAAAGAGAAATCGAGCGTGTAGATTCCATATGGGGACGGCATCGGCCTCACCCTGGGGGTGGCGCAGCGTGGCGCTGACGAGATAGACAATTGTCCCCGTGAGCATCAGAAAGAAAACTGCTGAAAGTATTCTTCGAAGCCCGGAGGGAGCATCATTAATGCCGTTCTCAAGGGCAGGTTCCGTCGCAGAGAGTTTTGACCTGCGTATCTTTAGGATCGCTGCGGCCACCACACAAGCGGCCACGGCCCAATCCATCAGGACTAAAACGCGCGGCGAAAGAGAAAACAATCGCCAAAGAAAGTAAACAACTGACGTAATTCCAAAACCGCTTCCCACCGTCATCAACAGGAGAAGGACCCACGGCATCAGTTGCTTCCGCGGGAATTCCGTCAACAACAAAACCAATCCCAACCCGCCTAGGAATGCCGGAAGAAGGGCTGCAGTTATCGCCAACATTGTGGATCCTGATTGCGAAACAAGAAAAATTGTTGTTTCAGTGTGCGCGTGAGAATCAAATTATGTTGATCGGCAAAGTGTTGAGCGTTTGAAGCACTGGGGAATCTGCCGACCAAAGAACAGGGCATCGTTGAGGAAAGAACCGCCGTGGGCGCCAAGGCATACTGGGTGAACTGATAATCGTAGCCGGGTTCGCTGACATAACCCATCACACGATGCGCCGGCTTCATGTCTTCTATTCCGGCCAGGCTGGTTTCAAAGGCAGTGACCTCGTCGGGTTCCGGATGAATCCACTTCAACCAGACATCGTGTTCCAAAAGGCGCGCCATCGAAAGTAAAGAAGCCACACATACAATGAGCACGGCTGCAAAAAAACGCATTCGCAATTCAGAGGAAGTCATCGTTTAACTCTCGGAGTACGACCTACCGGTCATCAGGAAAGCAGGTTCAACCCGGAGATTATAACAACTTGCTGGAAATAGTCATTTCGTGAAGATATTGGGGTCGGGCTCGTCTATAATCTTTTTCAAGGTCAGATAATCCTTGGAAAACGGTGGGCCCGCAGTTTGATATCTGCATCGGGGAGCCGAAAAAAATGAGAGTTCTCATCAAATCGATCTGTGGCAGCGTTTTGGCGGCAACCATTGTGCTTCTTGCCGGGTGTCGTCAAACACCCCAGACGAACATCGATCCTTTGCTATGGAATGAGATCCAGCACATTCGGGCGATCGATGATCATGCCCATCCGGTGCGATGGGTTCAGAGCGGACTGCCCGACCGGGAGTTTGACGCCCTGCCCGTCGACAACATGGAGCCCTCCTCCGATCCCCTCATCCTGCGGCCCAATGCGCCGCAGGTC
This sequence comes from Terriglobia bacterium, assembly GCA_028716525.1. GTDB lineage: Bacteria > Acidobacteriota > Terriglobia > JAIQFV01 > JAIQFV01 > JAQUPQ01. Next base: position 48,521 of record JAQUPQ010000001.1, read on the forward strand.
GTGGAGGCGATCAAGGAACTTTACGGCTCCGCCGATCACAAGACGGCGCTGATGAAAGAGAAAGGCGACGCCTACCCCGCTTGGGTGTTGGACCAAATGGGGGTCGACATCATGCTGGCAAATCGCGTGGCTATGGGTCCGAGCATCCAGCCGCCACGCTTTCGCTGGGTGCCTTATGCCGATGCGCTGATTTTTCCGCTGGACAATTCCCCACTGGCTTCAGTGAACTCCGATCGCAAGTCTTTTTTTGCTTTAGAGGACATTCTGCGGCAGCGCTACGTAAGCGATTCCGGATTGAAGACGCTGCCGGCGACGTTGTCTCAATACCTCAGCCAAATCGTGACGCCTACACTGGAGCGTCAGAAGCAAGGTGGCGCCCTCGCTGAGAAGTTCGAGGCCGCCTACTTGCGATCTCTTCAATTCGATGCCGTGGATCAGTCCGTGGCCGAGCAAGTTTATGCCCGGTACATGGGCAAGAAGCCTCCTACGGACAGCGATTACAAATCTCTTCAGGATTTTCTGTTCCGCTACATTGCCGCTGAATGTGGAAGATTGGGAATGGCGGTGCATATCCATACCATGGCGGGAGCCGGCAGCTACTTCAATGTGGCCGGAGCCAGCCCCCTGATGCTGGAATCGGTTCTGGACGATCCCAAATTGCGGCACACCCGTTTCGTCATGATCCACGGCGGTTGGCCGTTCACCCGCGAAATCACAGCGCTTCTGCAAAAACCCAACGCCTACCTGGATTTCTCGGCGCAGGACCTGGTGTTGTCACCCGCGACCCTGGCCTTGACGATTCGTCAGTGGCTTGAATGGGTGCCGGAAAAAATATTGTTCGGCACTGATGCTTATCCGTTCTCAGATCAAATGGGTTGGGAAGAATCCGGTTGGATCGCCTCAAACACGGGACGGCGCGCACTGGCCATCGCGCTCACAGCCATGATGCGTGATGGAGAAATTTCACGTGACCGCGCTGCAGAGCTGGCCCGCATGGTGCTTCGTGATAACGCCCGGCAGATCTATGGACTGTAACGCCCGCTTCTCCGCTGTCGCGGCATACACACGAAAAGGGTTCGGGTAGCGCCGGCGTAAAGAACCAACGGCGCTACCCGACGGGGGCGAATGAAAAAAGAGAAGAACACAAGAAAGCTCCCACGCCACCCCGGCTTCAGCCGGACGACTTCCTTACAGCAGTTTGATCGACTTCACCTGAAGAACGTCTCCCTGAACCTCTCCAGTGACATCTACGCGAAGATGATCTTTCTTCTGCGAGGTCTTGATGGCTTGGGAGATCTGAGCATTCCCTTCCTTGTCAAATTTCAAGAAATGATGGTCCGCCGTCCAAATGCCGAAACCGCTCTTTTCACACATGAGCATACATTCCCGTGTGTGCGCATCAGGATTGGCTGCCACCTTCTGCGAACAATTCACATCCACGACCGATACATTCTTGTAGGTGTTGCTCGCCGCCAACACCGGAAGCGTCAAACCTGCCATAAGCAAAAACAAAGCTAATTTCCTCACTTGTTCCTCCCTTGTTTTCGAGTTGAAGTTCTCTCCCGTTTAAATCATCTGGGGCCTAGGGTGCAGGCACGGCAGAAGCAGAATCTGCTCGAACCGCGCTGAGTTGCGCCAGAGTGAATGCCCCGACGGCCAATCCGACGTCCCGCAGTGCCACATCAAGAAACATACCCATGGTGATCAAGTTGAGCGCAATGGACAGCAGCCACAGCATGACGATGTAAGCTCCCACCTTGGTCCACCGGCTCAAAACGATCAAGCCGGCAATGATCTCCACAGGACCTACGATATGCATAAAGGTCGTTGGACTGACGGGGATAACGCGCGTGGCCAGCGGATTGAGGTACATCCTCCAATCGGTCAGTTTGTCAAAATACTTGTCCAAACCGACCAGGATGGGGACGACCCCGTAAACAATCCGCAGTACCCACCAAGTACCATTAAGTCGAGCATCAAAATCTTTCATATTCGACCTCCATAGGAATAGAGTAATGAAGCGGCGTTTGGTTACTCATTATTCGCAAATCTCTGGTTCGAAAATAGCTTTGGTGGCGCCGGCAGTTCTTTATGCCGGCGAATATCTGTCGGCCGGATAACGCTTTGGTAGCCACGATCAACCGTCTTTTGGTTGATCGTGGACTCTTGTGCAGGGTAAGGGAAAACCCCACGATCCCCCGCGGGGGACTGGGCTATTGAAGGGGTCCCTTGCAGGGACCAGAAAACTGTCGCTGCAGGTGCCTGAGCTCACGTTCATGCCCTTGCGTGCCCCGATCCATCGGGGTGGGGCTTTCCCTTAAGACGCCTTATTGAAGATTGCTGTAGAATTTTGTAACCTTTCAATGAGCAAACACTCTATAGGATTGGAAGGCGATGAGCAGCACACCGCAAACGAAAAGAACATCCATGGACTCCTGGCCTGACGAGCAGGTCGTCGCAGAGGTGCGCGCCGGAAATACCGCCCTTTATGAAATCCTCATGCGGCGTTACAACCAGCGCCTCTATCGCGTAGTGCGTTCCATCCTGCACGACGATAGTGAGACCGAAGAAATTCTGCAGGATGCCTATGTCAACGCCTACATCCATCTCGAGCAGTTTGAGGGTCGCGCCTCGTTTGCCACGTGGTTGACGCGGATTGCCGTACACGCCGCTTTGGCGTGCGTCCGGAGGCGGAATCGCAGTGCTTCTTTGGATGAGATGGACTTGGAAGGAGAACCCCACATGAATTTGCCAGACACCTCGCCGGGTCCCGAGCAAACCACCTCCAGCGCCGAGCTGCGGGAACTATTGGAGAAGGCCGTCATGGCGCTGCCCGAGGCCTATCGGACCGTTCTGATGCTGCGTGACATTGAAGAACTCAGCACCTCAGAAACAGCCGCAGCCTTGGATCTGACGGAGGAAAATGTGAAAGTGCGGCTTCATCGCGGTCGGGCGCTCATGCGTCGAGATCTGTTTGCCCGGGTCGGAGCCACGGCCAAGGAAGCATTCCCATTCATGGGAATCCGATGTGATCGCGTAGTCGCTGGGGTATTTGAGAAGTTGAAGAACCTTCCCCAATAATCTTCATCACCTCTGCTTCAAATTCTTTCAATTCCCACCTGGCCGCAGCCAACTCCGACCGCAAGTTCTCTTTTGCTTCAGAGGGTATTAGGCGACAACGCTATTTGAGCGGTTCCGGGTTAAAGGCACTGCCTCGGACGTTACCTCAGTGCCTCAGCCAAATCGTGACGCCGACGCTGGAGCGTTAAAGACAGGGGGACGCATGGCTGCAAGGGCAAACCGTCTCTTCACGAGCTTTGAGGAAGGTGTGATACAATAGACCCGCATCAAGCGGGAGTGATTACAGCCTGACAGACAGAGATTTTTGAACACTCGTCCCTGGTTGTCTGCCCGCCCAAGTTATCCAGATTAAAGAACCGGTCCTGTCCGTTCGAATATGCATGTGGGCAGAATTTTGAGGCGAGACCCGGGCAGCCGAGGCATCGCCCTCCAGGAGAAGTGATGGAAAATAAACTCTATGTCGGAAACCTTTCGTACTCTGTTTCAGAAGCAGACTTACAGAATTTGTTTGCTCAAGCCGGTACCGTGAGTTCGGTGACGGTGGTGACGGATCGTGATACGGGGCGATCCAAAGGCTTTGCGTTCGTTGAGATGTCCACGCAAGAGGAGGCTCAGAAAGCCATCACCATGTTCAACGGAACCGCTCTTCAGGATCGCGCCATCGCAGTCAACATGGCGCGTCCGCGGGAAGAGCGTGGTGGTGGGGGCGGGGGCCGGGGGCGAGGCGGGTACGGAGGCGGACGCGGCGGACGCGGCGGCGGGCACTCCGGCGGACGCGGACAGAGATGGTAAGCCGCCATTAACTTCGGAGTGACCGAAGATAAATTGTAATTTATTCCAGGGTTCAACCCTCGCTTCTTGAGGAAAGGTCACATTCGGTTCTTGATTCCCCGTGGAGTGCGCTTGGCTGTCCCGCCTCCACGGCGGCGTCAGGAAAGAGTCATTCCTCCAGTTTCCACCCCTGAACGATTTGACTTCTCGACATCAAATCCCGCCGCGGCTTCCGCCAACTTGAGAATATTCTCCGGAGGCGCATGCGGCGGCACGGAACAGGCGGTGCTTAAGATATATCCGCCGCCTGGCGCACCTATTTCAAGACACCGCTGTGCTTCGCAGATCACCCCTTCCGGCGTTCCCTTGAGCATGATATTGACAGGATCAAGGTTTCCCTTGATGAACAAACAATCCCCGATTCGTTTTTTGGCATCGGCCAAATCCACATTTCCCAATGGCGGCGGATCCAGCGTGTCAATTCCCTGAGTTCCCGTCGCTCCCATTAATTCCAACCGATCTGCAATGCGTCCACACGTATGGGTGTAGATGGGCACATCGGACTTCTCGTGAATCCCATCAATCACCGCCTTTTCAAACGGCAGAACAAATTCAGAATACTGCTGCGGGGAGATGAAACCTCCACCCGCAAAGGCCGAGGAGATAAGAATAGCGTCGACACCACAAGCGGCCTGAAGTCGCCCCCATTCAATCGTTCCGCGAGTCAACGCTTTGAGACAGGCCTTGAATTTCAGGGGGTCGTCTAAAAGCGCCATCAATCCGTTGGCGTAATCCAAGAGTTCTAATAGCTGCGTAAAAGGAGAAAAAATTTCGCTGTGGACAGAAACAACGTGGTCGGTGGCCCTAAGTACATATCGAATGGTATCGCACTGCCACGGAGGGAAAAAGGATGTGCCGGGCGCTGGGTCATCAGAAAATCCCCAGCAATAGGGATAGGAGGTTCCGCTGAGATCGTGAGGCTCGATATAAAACAAAGAATCCGGATCAATCTCCTCAAAAGCGACAAAGAACCGGCTCTTATCGGGTCGAAGTACATGCGGATTGTCGTCCCGAGGGCATTCCGTGATCCAGCCGTTTTTCCAGTGAATGGTCTGTCCATCGGCTCCGGTTTCGATGTGCTGAATATAAGACCGCCATTGCGGATCGCGCCCCGGGAGATTGATTAAGATGCCATCGAATCGATACCGGCGTTGCAGAGCCACCAAGGCTTCACCAAAACTCTCGGTGGAATGCCAGATATCCAGCGGAGCGCTTTGGCAATTCAAAAAGTAATGTCCTAAGGCCAACTGGCACATCACCGGAACCCGATCCACCGCTTCATGACGCATGGCCCGTGCAACCCGTTCACGACTGTTCATAAGTTCATCTCGAAATGAACGCTGGTTTAATTACCGGCTTCAATGATTTTTCAATGATTGTACAAGCTCGCGTGCTTTAGCCGTACCTTCCATGGCATCGCGACCATAGGCGTCAGCGCCGATATCCCGGGCGAATTGGGCCGTCACGGGAGCGCCGCCGATCAGCACTTTGGCTCCCTCCAATAATCCCTGCTTCCGCAGTGTCGCGATATTGGTCTCCATCTGGGTCATGGTGGTGGTCAACATGGCCGACATGGCGACGATCTGAGGCCGATGAGTTTGAATCGACTCCATAAATTTTTCCATCGAAGCACCTGTGCCCAAATCCACCACTTCAAACCCGGAGGCTTGGAGCAGAAGGCTCACAAGATTCTTCCCAATATCGTGAATATCGCCTTTGACCGTACCGATGACGCATTTTCCCGTGGAGGATGTTGTCGTTGACCCACGCAGGAGGGGCTCCAAATGTCTCATGCCGGCTTTCATGGCGCGTGCACAGGTTAAAACTTCCGGAAGGAAGATCTCGCAATTTTTGAACTGGATGCCCACCACATCCATTCCAGCCAGTAATCCCTGTTGAAGGATGTCATTCGCCGAGTATCCCGCCTCCAAGGCCTGGCGTGTCAGGATCTCAACACGCTCCGCATGACCAATAATGAGAAATTCGGCAATTTCCTGGAGTTCCATGAGGTCGCGGCAGGCAAGACGGGAGTAAATTTAACTCTTAAAGGAAGGGCTCTTTGAAAAGGCAGTAAATCGTCCAGCCTCCCAAGGCATTATCCGTTAGAGCGGCGGAGGAGGCAATTGCATTCAGTCCTGGACATTGAGGTCTGAAAACAATTAAGAGGAGCCGTGCGATATGGAATTCTTATATTTACACATCTCATGGGATATGACATCCTGTGAGATATCATATGATCCGACGGGTGGTGTTGGACACATCGGTAATTGTCGCAGCCTTGCGCAGCCGCTTCGGAGCCGGAAACGCTGTTCTTCGCCTGGTGGCCACTCGGCGCATAAGGTTGTTGGCAACTCCGCCGCTTTTCTTGGAATACGAAGACGCGCTGAAACGGCCGGAGCAGAGGATCGCACACGGGTTGTCAGTTGAACAGGTGGACCAACTGCTTTCCGAACTCGCCGCTCTGATTGAACCTGTCGAAGTTCATTTTCAATGGCGACCCCAGGTTCGAGACCCGAATGACGAGATGATGTTGGAAGCAGCAATCAATGGTCAGGCGGATGCGCTAGTCACTGACAATGTGGCTGATTTTTCGGCAGCGTGTCAGCGATTTCAAGTTGAGGTGATCCGCCCGGCTGATCTGTTGAGAAAGGTTAGACGATGAGTAAAGGAACATATCCCTTGAAGTTGCCTTTGTCGATCAAGAGGGCCGCGGAACGGCTTGCAAAAGAGGATCAGGTTTCACTGAACCAATGGATCGCAGCCGCTGTCGCAGAGAAGGTCGGGGTGGTTGAAACTGCAGCTGAGTTCTTCAAGCAGCGAGCCGGTAGTGCCACGGGCAAAGGGCTGATGAAGTTTCTTAAGAACGCTCCCAAGACGTCCCCTGAACCCGGAGACGAGCCCCGATGAATCAAAGAGAGACGGAGAAGCGCCTTCCGAAAATGGGTTTTACACCTACAGTAAGAAATTTTGCGGCCCGCCAAACATCATGAGAGCTGTTCTGCAGCGTGTTTCACAAGCCAGAGTTCAAGTGGACGGCCGCATCGTGGGGCAGATCGGCTGCGGGCTGCTGGTGTATTTGGGCGTGATGAAAGGCGACATTGAAGAAGACGCCCTCAGATTGGTGCGAAAGATTCCCGACCTGCGCGTCTTCGAAGATGAAAACGGAAAGATGAACCGCAGCCTCCTCGAAGTGGGCGGCGCCGTGTTGGTGGTTTCTCAATTCACCCTGGCTGCCGATTGTCGCAAGGGACGCCGGCCCTCCTTTGATGCTGCCGCCGATCCTGAAACAGCCCGGACGCTCTATCAATTGTTTGTCGACCAGATGCGCGGGCGTCAGGTGCCCGTACAGACCGGCGAATTTCAGGCCATGATGGATGTTTATTCCGTCAACGATGGGCCGGTCACGCTGTGGCTCGACAGTCGGATCGATCAAACTTAGTATCCGCTAAATTCTTCCGTTCGAATATCATCGTCCTGAATCCCCATCCCCTGAAGCGTTTGGTGCATTGCCGAGACCATGGCCGGAGGGCCTACCACATAATAAATCGGAGAAAGCAAATCCTTGGCGGCGTTGGAAATCAAGGTGGAATCAATATATCCCCGGGCTCCTCCCCAAGGTCGCTCGGACTTGTCCATGGCGGTCATGGTTCCAAGAAATTTGATTTGGGGCGCCCGCGATGAAAGATTTTCGAGTTCCTCGAGAAATGCAGCGTCCTCTGGCCGGCGATTGGAATAGATCAGAACCAAGCGGTGCGGCAACGGCGCGTGGGCGACTTGCTGCAGCATGCTCCGAAACGGTGTGATCCCGATGCCACCGGCAATCATCACGCCGGCGCGTGACGTGTTGGAATGAAGAGTGAAGCTGCCATAGGGACCCTCGATTTCAACTTCGCTCCCCACCGGCATGGAACGCAACACCCGTTTGAAAGCGGTATCACGCAGGCGAGTGGCCACCATAAGATCCTTTTCGAAGGGCGCGCTGGCCAGAGAAAGGGAGCGGGAAATTCCCTCGTCATCCTTTTCAGGAGGATTGATCAGGATGATATCGACGTATTGCCCGGGTTTGAACTCGAAATTCGCCGGGCGCTCAAAATGAAAGGCCATGGTTTCATTGGCCACCACTTCCCGCTGCAACAACTTGGCACGAAAATTATTCATCGCTCCTCCTCATCGGCCCGCGTATGGCCTGACTCTCAAAACGAGACACCCTCCCGCTTCTGCCAAGCCGATCACACAAAAAAAGAGGATGAAGTCGAAGCTTCATCCTCTTTTCATTTGAACATTTTTTGCCGTGCAAAAAATCTATTTTACTTGCACTTGTCGAGCGTGTGGTTGTTCTTGGCGTAGCACTTGCCCATGTCATTCAAGTCCTTCGATCCGGCCTTCACATGACAGAACGTGCACGCTTTATTTCCTTCTTTCTTAGCGTACTCGGGCTTTGCAAAAGCGAACGAGGCCACAAAGATGAATGATAATACAAATACCACCAGCAACTTCAGATAACGCATGAAATAAAACCTCCCTAGAATAAATTAAACTACATCCTGCAAAATCATTGCTACCCCTTCGCCACTTGTTCAGATGCAAGCATCGGGGCCGGGGTTGCGATTATTTTATTTTGACGGGCCTGCAGTGGGCACATCAAAAGCTTTAATATCCTTGGTTACACCAAGGGTGATTCCACTCGAAGGGTCGAGGCGGGTCAGGCCTTTGATGGCGGCCAAATCCCATCGAAACCCGGCCGCCAAAACCTGCACCCCGAATCTCGCCTGCGACAAGCTTTCTGTCCCCAAGGGAGCGACTCCACCACGGGTGGATCTTCTTCCGTTGATTTCGCCGGCAAGAGTGATATGTTTGAACAGCGGATAAGTCCCCGCCACGCCATAGGTCAGCACGTCATTCTGCGTGAATAGCAGTGTCGGCGCGGTCAAAATTCCGATGCCCACGTTCGAGAAAGTATTGAGCTTCCCGAAGTGTTTGCCGATGAGGATTGTTCCGAACACATTGGTTGTGTTCAAGCCAATCCCGTTACTTTGATTGCTGTTCGGCATCTGGAATCCAAACCGAAATCCAAAGGAGGGTCGATGTTTGCCTTCAGGCAGGATGCGTAACTTGGTGGCCAGCGTGAAGTCGCCAAAACCGGAAGTCGAGAGACCGTCGGCGCTCAAATGCGGTGTCACAAACGAGGGCGACCTTCCGCTGACGGCCAGAAAGTTGTACGTCGTTCCCTCCAACTGAAACTCCGCGGTTTCCCCCAGGCCGATGTTGATGCCGATGACTCCGACGCTGGTCAGATCTCCGCGCAATCCCGACAACGGAAAATGATCGCTCTGAAGGAAATCAATGCCGAATTCAAACAGGATATGGCCGGGTTGGATGAGATCGACATCCTGGGTGAGCAGCGGACGCTGCTGCGCCGCCAAGCCCGCAGGCCATAAAATGGCAGATACCACGAGGAATAATATCAATCGCAGCTTCATGAGAGGAGCAACCGCGTGGGCCGGTCCCGCCGCCCACAACAACGCGGCATCATAACACAAGGATTTTTCAAAGTTCAAAAGAAAACGGTTCAACGGTCAAACTCATATTGGGCCAAACAGAGCGCCGCCAGGGCCGCGGTCTCGGCGCGCAGGGTCCGCTCCCCAAAGGAAACGGCATGGAGCCCATGTCCGGTGGCCCAGGCGACCTCCTCCTCACTCCACCCACCTTCGGGCCCGATCCATATACCAACAGTGGCGACCCCTTCCGATTTGGCGCCACCACTCCGTCCTGCCCGAATGTCCCGGCACACCTCTTTGAATGCCGGCGTGGCTGGTTTCTCACTGCACAGAATCTTGACTTCAGCCTCCACCGTGGATACGGATTGATCGAAGCGGGAGGGCTTTTCAATTTCCGGAAGATGAACCCGCCGGCACTGTTTCATGGCTTCCACCATAATCTTGTCCCATCGTTCGTATCGGGCGGCCGAAATGTCGCGCCACTTGGCTTCAGTGTGGGCCGTTATAAGCGGAAGGATTCGTGTCACACCGAGCTCAACCGCTTTCTCCAAAATCCATTCAAAATTCTCAAACCGGATCAACGCCGGCAACAAAACGAAATGATTTCGCGGGGGCCTTGCCGAGAATGTTTGGTCCTGCATTCGACAGTGGATCTCTCCACGGGTGGGAATCTCTTCAATCATGGCACGCGCCCAGCGGCCTTCCCCATCGACAAACTCGAAAACTTCCCCGGCCTGGGCTCGCAGCACATGTTTGAGATGATGAGCCTGATCCTCCCGGACCACCACCTCCTCGGCCGACCAATCCGCAGCCGCCACAAATATTCTTCGATCCACGCTCATGCGGGTGCCTTTCGAGCCGTCACTGCCAACCAGTCATTCAAGACGCGTGTTTCCACAATATGAAATCCCTGCTTCTCAAGTTGCGTCTGAAACAATCCGGATTGTTCGACGAGTATTCCGGAAGCAATCAAGTAACCCCCGGGCTTAATCACCCTTCGGAACTCCGTCCACAGTGTCTCAAATAGGCTCAGCATCAGATTGGCCACGCAGAAATCGATGGAGTCGGATCGCACCGCGTCCACAGAGCCCGTCCAGTGAGCCACTCGTGCGGCCACTTGATTCCTTACAAAATTTTGCGCGGCGGTTTGCGTGGCCGTGGCGTCCACATCACAGGCCAGGATGCGCCGGGCGCCGCAGGCCGCCGCTGCAATCGCAAGTATTCCCGACCCCGTTCCGACATCCAGGAGCCTGGCCCCACTTAGATCGTGCTGTTCCAGTATGTTCAGACAGAGCTGCGTCGATTCGTGAGTTCCAGTCCCAAAGGCCATGCGCGGCTCAAGAAATATGGCCACCCGATCGCGAGGGCAAGGAACGTTTTCCTCGATGGGGATAATGAAGAATTTCTCCCCCACCCGAAAGGGCTGAAGGGAGTCTCTCCACGTCTTCAACCAGTCTTGATCCGGAATTATTTCGGAGGACACTTCGAAGGAATCCGAGGGAAGCTGAGCTCGCAGGGTCGCCAGAAGATCGGGGTTGGGATGTCCTGAAAAAAGGGGAAAGTATGATTTCAGAGTAACGCGCGGGCCGTCAAAATTCCGGATCTCCACACCTTCCGAACCGGATTCAACAAGAAACTCGACCCATCGGTCCTCTTCCGCTTGGGGTATCGTCAAAGAAACCAGCAGCGACGGCATAAACTCTACGCACCCGCTTTACCCGAAGATGTCCTTCACTTTTTCGAAGATCTTCTTCTCAGCCGGCTTGTTTTCAGCGGGAGAAATGTGAGCCAGCTGTTCGAACAGGCGGCGCTGTTCGCGGCTTAAGCGCGTCGGCGTCATGACGCCGACGGTCACGATCAGGTCTCCGCGTCCGCGTCCATTAAGAAAGGGAATGCCCTTCCCACGAATCCGAAAGGAGGTTCCGGACTGAGTCCCCTCGTGAATCTTCAAGGATTCCTCGGTGCCTTCCAGGGTGCGCACTTTGATTTCACCGCCCAAGGCGGCTTGAGCGAAAGTGACGGGAATCATGCAATGGAGATTGTGTCCGTCGCGTTCAAAGTAGGGATGATCTTTGACCTGGACCACCACATACAAATCTCCTGTGGCGCCGCCGAAAGGGCCGGCCTCGCCCTCGCCGGTGATTCGCAACCGGGACCCGTTATCGACACCCGCTGGAATTTTTACTTCAAGTGTCTTTTCACTGCGGACGCGTCCATCCCCACGGCACTCACCGCAGGGATTCTTGATAATCTGTCCCGTGCCACGGCAATGACTGCACGTGCGACTGACGGAAAAAAATCCTTGCTGATAGCGAACCTGGCCGTGTCCTTGGCACGTGGGGCAGAGGCTGGGCCCGGATCCTTTCTGCGCCCCCGATCCATTGCACTCCTTACAGGTTTCCAAACGCGGGATACGAATCTTGGTTTTGACACCGAAGGCCGCTTCCTCAAATGAAATCGGCAGGTCGTACCGCAAGTCGGCGCCGCGCGTCTGACTGGAGCGGCGACGCCCTCCGCTCCCGAAGATATCGCCAAATCCGAAAAGATCTCCCAAAATATCGCTGAAGTCGGCAAACACAGTGGGATCAAACCCGCCAAAACCCCCGCCCGGTCCGCTGACGCCCTGATGGCCGAAACGATCGTATTGCAGGCGCTTGTTCGGGTCGCTCAAAACGCTGTAAGCCTCGGCCGCTTCTTTGAAATTTTCTTCGGCTTCCTTGTTCCCCGGATTTTTGTCGGGATGATAGCGCATGGCCATTTTGCGATAGGCGCTCTTGATGGTTTGATCGGATGCATCCCGTCCTACGCCCAGCACTTCGTAATAATCTCTTTTATGACCGGCCACTCTGAGGTTCTCCAATTCAATTCAAAATCGGAACGGAGGCAAACCGAGCTGCTCCATTCCGCTAATCCGGTTTTCCGAGATGGGACTTCAAGAATTTCCGCGCAATTTCCTCCCCCTCTTTTTCGGGCCGGACCCCGTCCTCTTTGCCTTTCTTTCCCGCCACTTTCTTTTCGGCCTTCTGACTCATGGACAATATGGCTTCTTGAATTCGTCCTGCCGCCTCTTGGACTTCCGCCAGAGAATGACGCAAACCGTCGGTTTGCCGAACTTCAATGGCGTGTCGGGCTGCTGAAATTCGGTCGTGGATTAACTGCTGATCTTCAGGACTCAAAAAAATCTCGAACTCCTCCAAAGACCTTCGCGTGTTGTTCAGCAGGCCCTCCAGTTGACTGACGAGCTGAACTTCTTCGTGCCGTTTGCGATCCGAGGCCACGTTCCGATTGGCTTCTTCAATCATCCGGAGGATTTCGCGCTGGCTCAATCCGCTGGACGGCGTAATGCGGATGGCTTGCTCTTTTCCCGAATTTTGATCTTTGGCCGCGACGTTCAACAAACCGTCGGCGTCGACCTCAAAAGTCACATCGATTTGGGGCAGGCCGCGCGGAGCCGGGGCGATGCCCACCAAATCGAATTTTCCCAGGGATCGATTCTTGGCTGCAATTTCCCTCTCGCCTTGTAGTACGTGGATTTCCACGATGGATTGATTGTCGGCCACCGTGGTGAAGATCATGGACTTCCTGGTCGGAATCGTGGTATTGCGGTCCAGAAATTTCGTAAAAAACCCGCCTTGTGTTTCGACGCCGAGGGACAGGGGGATGACATCCAGAAGCACGATGTCTTTGATCTGGCCCGAAAGAACACCGCCTTGAATGGCCGCTCCGATGGCGACCACCTCGTCGGGATTAATATCGAGCGAGGGTGCTTTCCCGAAAATCGACTCCACGCGTGAACGCACCAACGGCATTCGCGTTTGCCCCCCCACCAGAATGACATGATCGATCTGGTGCGGCTCGAGTCGGGCATCACTCAAGGCTTTTTGGCAGGGTTCAACCGTGCGCTCCACCAACTGCAACGTCATCTTCTCAAACTCCGCACGCGTCAAAAGCTTGTGAAAATGCTTGGGACCCGAAGTGTCTGTGGAGATGAACGGCAGATTGATGTGCGTCTCGGAGGCGATTGAAAGTTCGCACTTGGCTTTCTCAGCCGCTTCCTTGACGCGTTGCAAGGCCAGACGGTCAGTCCGCAGGTTGACGGCGGTTTCACCCTGGAATTGAGCGACCATCCATTCCACAATGCACTGGTCGAAATCTTCGCCTCCCAAGAAGCTGTCTCCGCAAGTCGAGAGAACCTCAAACACGCCATCATTCAACTCCAGGATGGAAACATCGAAGGTTCCGCCGCCCAGGTCAAAGACCGCGATTCTTTCTGCGGGCTTCTTGCCCAGCCCGTAGGCCAGCGCGGCCGCCGTGGGTTCGTTGATGATGCGAACCACATGGAGTCCGGCAATCTGCCCGGCATCTTTGGTCGCCTGTCTCTGGACTTCGTCAAAATACGCCGGCACAGTGACAATGGCATCGAGTGATGATGTTCCCAAATATTCTTCGGCCGCGGCACACAATTTCTGCAGCACAAAGGCAGAAATTTCGGGCGGACTGTACACCCGGTTTCTCACCCGTATGCGCACATCTCCGGAGGCGGCGGCGGTCAATTCGAACGGAAGGAGAGGACGGGCCTGCTGTACTTCCGGGGAATCGAATTTGCGCCCGATCAACCGTTTAACGGCGTAGACGGTGTCCTTATAATTCGTGATGGCCTGGCGACGGGCAATCTGTCCCACCCATCGTTCGCCCTTTTCACTGAAGGCCACGACTGAGGGTGTCGTCCGGCCGCCCTCCTGGTTGGGGATGACTTGGACGGCGCCCCCTTCCAGAACGGCCATACAGGAATTAGTGGTTCCCAGATCGATACCCACGATCCGATTCATCGGAATAAATCTCTCCCGGGTCCGCCGCTATTGGATGTTGAATTCTTCAGACACATCATCGCCGGCATCCGGCTCTTTTCCCCGCACCGCAACCTTCACCATGGCCGCCCTCATCAACCTTCCATGAAACAAGTAGCCGCGTTGAAATTCCTCCACGACCGTGTGGTCCTCAACGTCGTCGCGCTCTTCGTGAGCCACGGCTTGGTGAAAATTCGGATCGAACTTATGGCCCAGACTTTCAATCGGAGAGAGCCCCGTTTTCTTCAAACCTTCCAACAGCTTCTTGTAGACCAGCTCCATGCCGCGCTTGAAACCTTCGAGCGCTTCCGAGGATTCCACCTGCAGCGCCAGTTCGAATCCATCCAACACCGGCAGGAGGTCACGGACCATTTCAAAATTCGCGAACCGGGCAAACTCCTGGCGCTCCCGGTCGTTGCGTTTTCGAAAATTCTCGAACTCGGCTTGCTTGCGCAACAGACGATCCCGAAGATCGGCGTTTTCCTCGGTGAGTTTTTTGATCTGCCCCGCCTCCGGGGCAGCCCCGGATCCCTGATCCGTGGATGCGCCAGCCTGCGCATTCTGGTCAGTTCCTGCGTCCGGATTGCCTTTCACGTCATCTATGACCACGGAGATAAGATGTTCGTCACCTGCTGCGTTGGCTGACTTGGCGGAATTCGAGGTGGCCTTGGTGGGTACTGTTTGATCTGTGGATTCCTCATCCTTGGAGGGCTTCGGCTTGCCAAAACGCATCACGGGTAAATACTCCTTCAGGGCCCTAAAAAAATTTACGCAATCATGGCCGATTGCGCATATCAACCCATATTATTTGAATGAAAGACCGGGTGCATTTCCCTATCCCGGCCGAGTCAATTCATGTTCAACATTTGGCTGACCATCTTGGCCGTGTACTCGACCAAGGCAATGGCGCGGTCGTACGGCATGCGCTTAGGCCCGATAATACCCAACGCGCCGGCCACCTTGCCGTCGGACCAATACGGCGCCGTCACGACCGAGCACTGGGTCAGCTCCTGCTCCGGATTCTCCGACCCGATCATCACTCGAATTCCCAAATTCTGTCCGGACAGACACTGGTTCACCAACCGCAGAAGCTTGGACTTTTCTTCGAAGGCTTCCAACAACTCCTTGAGCTTCTCCACTTCAGGAAAGGTGGAGGCATTGGCGATTTTAGAAGCTCCGTCAATGAACACCTCTCCCTCTTCGGAGGCGGAGTCCAGCTCATGCTGGTGACAGAGGAGAAAAGCGTTTTTTAATAACTCATCACAACGCGCCTTGTCGTCGCGCAACCGGTCCTGTAATTCTTTTCGAATCGTCATCAAACTGCGGCCGGGAAAACTGGCCATCAAGTAATGGGCAATCTGGTTAAGCTCACTTTGCGTGAAGCTTTCCTGAACCACCAGCAATCGATTCTGGACGATTCCCGGTTTGGTCACGAGCACCACCAGGATCCGTTTTGGGCCCAAGCGAACGAATTCAAGATGCTGCAGCTCGCCTTGATTGACATTCGTGGCCACCACCATCCCCACACTGTTCGAAATCTCCGCCAAAAGATGGGAGACATGTTCCAGTGGATGCGCCGCCTGCTCGAATTCCTGAGCGAAGCTGGCCCGGAGCAATCGCTCGTCATCAGGCCGCATCCTGGCGCCCGGGGTCGTGGAATCCACATACAACCGGTATCCTTTGTCCGTGGGAATCCGTCCGGCGGAGGTATGCGGATGCGTCAAGTAACCCCAATCCTCTAATTCCGACAAGACATTGCGAATCGTTGCGGGACTTAAACCCATCTGGGTTCTTCGTCGCAGAGTTTCCGAGCCAATGGGCTCACCTTGAGCGATGTAAGCGCGCATCAAAGCCATGAATAAATCCTGCGATCGCCGATCCATGATCCGAATGGTCATAACATCAAGCTCGAGAATTCGTACGGCACAATAGTTTCTGAAAGCCGCATGAAATCGATTTAATCTTAAGATGCACCCTCAGGGGTGTCAAGCGCTAACCCCCTGAGAAATCAAATCCTTGAGCCGCTGCGCCGCTTCCAATTCTGGATGAGTCAAAGGTTCTTCCTGGAAAACAGTTGAGAATTCTTCGGCGAGTCCCTGGAGGAGCGCCTTTTCAATGTCTTGACGCTCGATGCTATCCCCACGCAGGGATTTCAACGTAGTGATCTTTTTTAAAAGTGCCTTCTCATCCGCCCGGGTAGCCCCTGCCAACAAAGGAATATCACAATCCAGAAGCAATGATCCGTGCTGCAAAAAGCTTCGTTGCAGTCGCCGCTGAGCGCTGCCGATAAGTTTGCGATCACCCACCATGAGTTCGTATCGGGACGGGCTATTGAAGCAGGGATCCTTGACCCACACGGGATTTTCCGGAGCATCCAACGCATGGGTGGAAGAATCCGCCAAAACGGCATCAACACCCAACCCATGCATTCCCCGGCACAAACCTGAAGCAATACGCCTGTAAGTCACCAACACGGATGTGGAACTGAACGTCTCCTGATCATTTGAAATAATGGCGTAGGTCAGTTCCTTATCATGAAGAACCGCGCGTCCCCCCGTGGGGCGATAAACGACATCAATTCCATGGCGGGCACAAAAATCCAAATCGGCCGCACGGTCTTTCTTTTGATGTTGACCCAACGAAAGCGTCGGACAGCTCCATTCGTAAAATCGAACGAGGGTCTGCGGTTGGTCTTGAGACTCAAGCTGCCGCAAAAACCATTCGTCGATGGCCATATTCAAGGTCCCTGAGCGTGCCGGGTCACTGATGTAACGCCATGTTCTCGCCTGGTGTTGAAGTTTCATCGGTCCTATGGGTCGAACTCCGGATCTCCGTCCGATCCATGGCTTTACCTTAACACATAATTTCATTTCAAGAATCGCTTTGGTTTTGGTAGCCACGATCCCCCGCGGGAGATCGCGGGTCGGAAACCACAGACATAATTCTCGAGACCGGTTACGAAAATTGGGGCAGCACAACGAGATCGTCTGACGGGACGGGTTCAACTTCACCCTGAACGTCGGTCCAGGCTTTGAAGCCCCCGTGGATGACGTAGGCATTGAATCCGTTTTCGCGAAGGATGTGCACCAACCTGGTGCTGGTGGCCTCGTTCCGTCAGGTGCAGTAGAGATAAATCTCCCGATCTTTGGGAAGTTTGTGCAATTGATCTTCGATGGAGGCGGGCTCCAGCCGAAACGAACCTTTGATGCGCTTGGTTCCGGAATCGTAATAGCCGTGACTGCGCACATCGGCGATCAATATTTTTCCATCGGATTCCGGGTCCGCTAATTTTTTAACCAGGGCTTGGACGGTGGTTCGCGGGACGGTTCGATACAAACGGTGCTTGTAATAAATTCGGATTCGGTAAATGGCATAACCAATCACGGCAAGAACCAGCAACCCCAGGACGATCTGGCTGACGGTGTGCAGACTCCTGATGATGTACTCGATCTGTCGGCTGAAGAAATATCCCAAGGCGAAGAAGGGGAGGATGTAGAGGAGTCCGCCCAGAAAATCAAGCGCTAAAAATTGCTTCAAACGCATTTTCAAACTTCCCGCCAGTGGCGGCGCCATGGTGTTAATGCCCGGAATATATTTGGCGATGACCAGCGTGATCCGCCCGCGCTTATAAAAGGACTGGGCCGAACGCAAGATGCAGGTTTCAGGATTGGCGGAGACCCGGCACAAAAGCCCCAACACCCACCATCCAGCCTTCCGCCCCAGGAAATAGAGAAGTGTATCCCCCATCAATCCCGCCACAATCGCGGATAGAATTGTTCCACCGGGGTTCATGGTCCCCAAGGCGCACGCCGCTCCACCGGCGATCAAAAAAGGAACTGCGGGAATGGGAATTCCGACTGATTCCAGCAGCATGCTGCCGAAAACGATGAGATAGCCATAGCGACTGAGCAGATGCAATACCGTATTCATCGGCCGATTGTATCCCGTTGAACGCGAACGGATCTTAATGAACCATTGGGTGATCGATCATAACAATGGGGGTGAAAAATTCATACCGAAAAAAAGAGGCCGACCGGGATGTTCAGAGAACCTTTCCCGAGTCGGCCAAGTTTCTATCGGAGTGATAAATCGGACCACAACGCCCTTTTCTCAGGTGCTGTCCAATCGATGGGGACGATTCCTCGGGCATCCGCAAAGGACGCAGCACGGGAATAAGAATGAATCGAGCGCTACCGGGGAGTCCCCCGCGCTTTACAGCAACGACTCAATGTTGGTGTACTTCAAACGTTGAGCCTTCGCTACCGCCTCGTAGGTCAAAAACCCCCGGTGGGTATTGACGCCTTGGCGAAGCGCTGCGCTGGCTTTCGCGGCTTTGACGAATCCGTGATTGGCCAGCGCTAATCCGTAAGGCAGGGTGGCATTGGTCAGCGCAAAAGTGGATGTTCGCGGCACGGCTCCCGGCATGTTCGCGACGCAATAATGCACAACCCCATCCACAAGAAACGTCGGATGGCTGTGCGTGGTGGCATGCGTGGTTTCGATGCAGCCGCCTTGATCCACGGCCACATCCACGATTACGGCGCCTTTTTTCATTTCGCGAATCATGCGACGGGTAACGAGTTTCGGCGCCGTCGCTCCCGGTATCAACACCGCACCGACGAGCAAATCCGCTTTCTTGACGCCTTCGGCAATACTGTGGGCATTGGACGCCAAAGTCGCGACCTGGCCGCCAAAGATGTCGTCAATGTAACGCAGTTGATTGAGGTTCCTGTCGAGGACGGTCACATGGGCGCCCATGCCGACGGCCACCTTGGCCGCATTGATTCCCACAATGCCCCCGCCGATGATCACCACTTGGGCGGGAGGAACGCCCGGAACGCCGCCCAGCAGAATGCCGCGACCCCCGTTGATCTTCTCCAGGTATTCAGCGCCCACCTGAATCGACATGCGCCCCGCCACTTCGCTCATGGGTGTCAGCAGCGGCAAGCTTCCGTCGGCTTCGCGAATGGTCTCATAGGCAACGGCGGTTACTTTTCGATCCAAAAGCACCCGCGTCAGCTTGGGAAGCGGAGCGAGGTGAAAATACGTGAATACAATCTGTCCCTCCCCCATTAATTTATATTCAGCCGGAAGAGGTTCCTTCACTTTCACAATCATGGCGGAACGCTTCCACACCTCGGTGGCCCTGGGGATCATTTTGGCGCCGGCGGCACGATATTCCGCATCGCTGATGCCGCTGCCCTCCCCGGCATGCGCTTCCACCAACACCGTGTGCCGATGATCGACCAGGGCATGCACCCCGGCGGGCACCAGTCCCACACGGTTTTCGTTGTCTTTAATTTCTTTGGGGACACCAACAATCATAATATAAATCCTCCACAGTTAAAAATCGCCGGTGAGTATAACACCCGCTAAAATTGAAGTCGAGGCGAACCGGACCCTCGCGGTCCGCGGAAGCCCAAAAAATTTTGAAAGGTGTAACCGCTCCCTTGGGGCCGTCGTCGAAAGATACAGTGAATGAGGATTCGAAGGGGCGGGGCGAGTCATCGCTCTCTCCATCGAACGTTGTGCAGCAGGCTCCGAAAGCCCGCGAACTTTCGGGGTTTACGACGGGTTTTCATTCACCCCTCCTGTTGAATGGGCCCCGGCAGTGCCGGGGCCTTTTATTTCTGTACTCCAAGATGCAGCCACCCGGCACGGAACACCCGCGGGGTATCGTCGGAGCAACCATGGTGTGCCATCTGTTTTCCGAGCAGCCTTTCCCTGGCACCCGACACCTGGCACCCGACACCCCAAGTCTATTCTCGCAAATTCCTCGAACCTGCCAGCCGGAAGCTCTAGTTGTTGTCAATCTGAGCGCGCTGCAGCCGCCCGGAGAAATCCACATACACGGCCTTCCATTCACTGAAAACATCGAGGGCGGCTTGTCCCGCCTCGCGGTGTCCGTTGCCGGTGTTCTTGGTTCCGCCAAACGGCAAATGAACTTCAGCACCGATGGTGGAGGCATTGACATAGAAGATTCCCGTGTACATGTCCCGCATAGCCGTGAAGGCCCGATTGACGTCCTGTGTATACAAGGCCGAGGAAAGGCCATATTCCACGCTGTTGCCGATATCGATGGCTTCTTCGAGGCTGCGGCAGGAAATGACGGAAACCACCGGCCCGAAAATTTCCTCGCAGGCCACCCGCATCTTTCGATTCACATCCGCAAAGATCGTGGGTTCGTGGAACCAACCCTTTCGGTACGACCCACGGGTCAAGCGATGCCCGCCGCACAGAAGCTTGGCTCCTTCCTGCCGTCCGATGTCGACGTAACGCACCACCGTCTCCAACTGCTTTTCATTGATGGATGGACCCATCTGGACGCTTTCATCCAAGCCGTTCCCGACCCGCAATTGCCTGGCGCGATCCACAAATCGATTGAGAAATTTCTTATATACTTTTTGGTGGACGACGATGCGCGAGGAAGCGGTGCAGCGTTGGCCGGTGGTGCCAAATCCGCCCCACAAGGCGCCATCCACGGCCAGATCGATCCGGGCATCATCCATCACCATAATGACGTTCTTGCCGCCCATCTCCAAATGACAATGTTTGAACTGGGGCGCGCAGGCTTCGCTGACGCTTCGCCCGACTTCGGTCGACCCGGTGAACGACACCACCTTCACGTCAGGGTGCTTCATTAAAGGCGTGCCGACCTCGGAGCCCGTGCCGGTCACGAGATTGAGAACACCTTTCGGAAGCCCGCATTCATCCAATGTTCGAACCAGATTAATGGCCGAAAGCGGCGTATCGGTCGCCGGTTTGATCACCACGGTATTTCCGCAAACCAAGGCCGGCATGATCTTCCACGAAGGTATGGCCATGGGAAAATTCCAGGGCGTAATCATGGCGCCGACGCCCAACGGCATGCGCAGGCTCATTTGAAATTTGTTGGGCAATTCCGAGGGGGTGGTTTGACCGAACATGCGTCGACCTTCGCCGGCCATGTAGAAACTCATGTCGATGGCTTCCTGGACGTCGCCGCGGGTCTCCGCCAGGACCTTTCCCATTTCGCGGGTCATATCGCGCGCGAACGATTCCTTCGATTCCATCAGCCGGCGCGCCGCCGCAAAAACAATCTCGGCGCGCTTGGGAGCCGGATACAATCTCCAACTCCGGTACGCTTCACTGGCCGCCGCCACGGCATTGTTCACATCGCGGTGATCCGATTTCTGGAAGATTCCCAATAGCTCACTCGTGTTCGCCGGATTGCGATTTTCAAACGTGTCGCCGCCCTGCGCGCCGACCCACTTTCCGCCTATAAAATTTTTGTATTCCTTGACCTTGCCCATGAGTCCTCCGCGATCAATCGCTCGCTACAACACGAATGAATATTGAATATATGATGGCCATACGGAATTCCACTGTGCGGGTTCGATGTTGGAAGAAGGAACAGACGATCGCGTCCTTCTCAATACTGCCTTGCTCACTGACTCTAGCAAATCGATTTTGCAGCGTCAAGGATGGGTCCGGCAACCTGTCTCCTCGGGGGGCTTGTGGGAGCGGCCTTCATTCACTTGATGAGGGGGATTTTTATCTTGCCTTTGGACGCCGGCTTTGATACCTTGGGCCTCGTCACAAGGGGTCCGCGAAACAGTGATTCTCGGTTTTCTCCGGATCACCACTCCAAGTCGTAGCCAACGTTCGTAACCAGAAGCGCAGCCCGAATATCAAAACCTCTGATTGAGTGCAGTACTTTTGTCCAGGGATCTAAGACTCTCCAAGGGAATGAACGGCAGGGATTGAATCATTATTAATACAGCCAGGAGGACCCATGGATAAGCGATTTTATACGTTTATCATCGCCCCCCACGCTACGGCTCGCCTTCGTAAATTTCGCGTTCCACGATTCGTCGTGATCGGAACGTTGATCACCAGCTTCATCGGAATCATTTCCATTGTGGTGATGACATCGACCTACGTTCGAATGGTTACCAAAACTTTTGACTACAACGCCATTCGAAATCAAAAAGAAGCGTTGCAGGTCGAAAACATGAATCTGCAGCTGGCTACCACTCAGCTGAATGAAAAGTTCGCCATGATCGAAGCCCTGGCCAAGAAGTTGAGCGTGACCTCGGGGTTGGATCGCCAGGCGTTGAAACCCAATGCAGGTGGCGTCGGCGGTTTGAATGAACCCACCAGCCAGATGCTCAATCTCAACTCCGCCAAACAAGACCCCTCCGTGTTGGAACTGCAACTGAGACGCCTGGATCAGTATTATTTGGAAAAAACCAACCAGATGGCCGCCATGCCGAACCTCTGGCCCGTCCAGGGATACATTACAGGGGGATTCGGGCTGCGTGAAGATCCGCTCGGTGAGGGTGGAGAGTTTCATGCCGGGGTCGACATTTCGACGCGTTACGGCAACAAGGTGCTGGCTCCCTCCGACGGATTGGTCATCTTTGCGGAACCGCGCGAAGGATACGGCAACGTGATTGTCATCGATCACGGCTTCGGAATTACCACGCGCTACGGACATCTCTCCGCCTTCAACGTGAAGGAAGGCCAACGCGTGCACCGCGGCGATGTGATTGGTTTCGTCGGATCAACCGGCCGCTCCACCGGCGCTCACTTGCACTACGAAATTCGCCTGCATGATAATCCCGTCAATCCCAAACGCTACATGAAGGGATAGGACCGGCCCTTGCAGTCAAATCCTACCTGCTAATTTTCGTTGAGTTAATACTCGGCGTGTACTCTGGAGATCGTCCCCAAGGAACGGAATTCCGGGGCGTGCCGCACGCGTTTCGGTGGCCAGGATCCCCCGACGGAGAATCGTAGCTACCAAAGCAGCTAACTCGAGTTCCGGTTTCACCCAATCACCATCAACTCCTCACCGGCATTGACGGTCTTCCCTTCCGCCACCTTGATGCTTTTGAGAATCCCCTCGCGCGGCGCCTTCAGTTCATTTTGCATTTTCATGGCTTCCACCACGATCAGTCCTTGACCGCGTTCAACGTGCTCCTCCTCCGACACCAGCAGCCGCACTATCTTCCCCGGCATGGGCGAGCAGACAGCCACTTCACCATCGGATTCCGCATGCCGGTGTCGCATGGATTTCAGCTTTCGGGGGTCGAGAAGCTCCAAGGAAATGCGCCGATCACGCCACTGAACTTGAAACTGGCCGTCGTTAGAGGCCTCCACCACAACGTCGTAAACTTTTCGGTCATGAACAATCGAATAACGCCCAGGAGCCAATTCCACAGCCTGGGATTCGTACACAACACTCTCAACCTGGAGAAAGACCCTCTCACCGTCTTCCTTGACTTCCACAGGGAAGAGCTGTTCGCCAAAATAGGCCTCAAACTTCACTGGTTTTCTGTTCCTTCAAGATTTTCTTGACGCCCCGTCCACTTCCATCGGCTGATGGAGGTGACCGCGGTCGCCGGCTGACGGCCCTGCTTTCCATTGCGGAGTACATGCATGACGGCTGCTGTCAGTGCGATGACCTGTTCCTCGTTCAGATCTTTCCTGTCATTCAAGGCTTCGACCTGCGACGATTCGCCGGCGGCATCTTTTTCCTCCAGAAAGCGATCAATAAAACGGGTGTCATACGTTCCGGAGAGAAAGTCAGGATGCTGAAGAATCTTTTGATAAAACGGGATTCCGGTTTTGATGCCCACGATTTCGTATTCGGAAAGGGCTCGACTCAGTCGCGCGATGGCTTCAGCTCGATCCTTGCCCCAGGCCGTCACTTTAGCCAGCAAAGGATCGTACTCCAGCGGAACTTCCCATCCTTCGTAAGCCCCACTGTCCACACGAATGCCGGGACCTGCCGGCCGGCCAATCAAGGTGACCCGGCCGGGTGAGGGATAAAAATTATTGTAAGGATCCTCGGCATAAATGCGGCACTCGATGGCCGCACCACGAGGACGAACTTCGTCCTGTGAAATACCCAGGGCTTCACCGGCAGCAATTGAAAACTGCTGTTTCACCAGATCGATGCCCGTGACCCACTCCGTGATGGGATGCTCCACCTGCAACCGTGTATTCATTTCCAGAAAATAAAAATTCTTTTGGGCGTCGACCAGAAATTCGACCGTGCCGGCATTGACATATCGGGAAGCTCGAGCCACCGCCACGGCGGTTTCTCCCATCTTTCGGCGCATGGACGCGTCGATCAACGTCGAGGGTGTTTCCTCAATGACCTTTTGATGGCGGCGTTGAATCGAACATTCCCGCTCCCCCAGGTAAATGGTGTGTCCGTGTTTGTCGGCCAGGATCTGGATCTCGATGTGCCGGGGTTGGCTGATAAATTTTTCGATGTAGATGGAGTCGTCTTTGAAGGCATTCAGAGCTTCCGATCGGGTGGTGCGCAGGGCTGATTCCATATCCTGCTCACCCGTAACCAGCCGCATGCCTTTTCCACCGCCTCCGGCCGCGGCTTTGATCATGAGCGGAAATCCAATGCGATGGGCCACCGCCCAAGCCTCCTCGTCGTTCTTCAGCGGCTGCGTGGTCCCGGGGACAATCGGCACACCCGACGATTCCATGGCGGTCCGGGCCGAAGTTTTTGAGCCCATCAACCGCATGGCTTCGGCGGAAGGCCCGATGAAAATGATTCCGTTTTCCTCGCAGGCCTCAGCAAACGATGCGTTCTCCGAAAGAAAACCATAACCGGGATGAATGGCTTCAGCGCCCGTCTGTTTGGCTGCGGCAATGATCTTGTCGATCACGAGATAACTCTCAGACGCGGGTGGCGGGCCGATGAGGACCGCTTCGTCGGCCATTCGCACATGCAACGAGACGCGGTCGCGCTCGGAATACACGGCGACAGATCGGATGCCGGTCTCACGGCACGCTCGAATCACGCGCACCGCGATTTCTCCGCGATTGGCAATGAGGATCTTCTTGAACGTCGATTTCTTGATCACGCAATTTCCCCAGGCTGGAGAAGCGGGCATGGTAGACGGGACGATGCCCAACTCAATGAACGGTCATTCTAGGGGATTGCAGGGGAAAAGTGAAGACTACGAGGATGATTGCGGACCATACTCGGCCGAATCGTTCTCATTGGCCCTGGAGTGTGCGATTCTGCGTTGCCGGAACGCCCACATCCCGGATCAAGTTCCGAACCGCTGCCTCCATCGTGGTTGATCCATCCAGATAGGGCTGCCAGTCTTTCTTGAGCAATTCGTAGTACATCGGCCAGGCTCTTGTCCATAGGCCGTTCTTCTCCGCGTAAGGCACATAGGCCTTCAATCTTTGTCGTACAACCTCGCCGGTGGTGTAAAAAAGAACCGCATGCCACAGATCGCGCCGCGGAAGGATCTTGTTTTGCGTTCGAGCCTCCTGTGAGAGGGCCTCGAACACCGGTCGAACGAAGCTGTGGGAAGCTTCATGAAAAACCACTTCGAGAGCCGCTTCACCTTGATTGCCCGCTGATGCACTCGACAACGTAATGTGAGTTGGACCAAGCGAGGTATAGGCGCCCGCAAATGTCGCGTAGACCGTTACGTCCGTTGGAATGGCGGTTTTGGGCCAAGGGGTATGGTAAACCGCCGAGAGTTTTTCTGAAATACCCTCACCGTATCTCTCAATCAGGGGAATCACAGCCGCAACCCAAGTTCGATTCGCGAGGTCGTGTTTGGGCCACCAGTGGGCACGATAGGCCTTGGATGCGTTTTCCAACGCCGTCTTCAAATCGGGATTCAACCCGGAAGACGCCAGCGTCGCGTTGTTGCCCGCTCCGGATAAGGCATTGTTGATTACGGTCATTTCCTCGTCACGCAACAAATCGCGGTTGATCATGTGAGCGGTGTAGTAATCGATGGCTTCCGACCACAGGCGCGATTCATCCGGCGTTAAGGCAATTGTTTGATCGTCTTCTTTAGATACAGAAACGCCTGAATCTTTGTTCGACTTATCACGACGCTCCAGGGCCTGTTGGTAGAGGAAGTGATGCAGGTTGATCCAAAACCCGCTGTGAAATTCGAAAAGGCGCTGATTCCCCGGACTTATTTCTGATGAAGATTGTTCGGGGGAGAGGGCGGCCGACGGTGAAATTTTCAGTTCCGCCAAACCCGTGGCGGCTAAAAGGGCTGTTCCAAAAATGCAAAGAACGCCAAATCGCCAACCCGGACTTTTTGTTAAGGCCGGCATGTTTCAGTGTGGCCTAAAGCCGAAATGCCCGAAATTTCGGCCCGATCCGAACGGTCTGAACAGTGGCGAACCGAAGAAAAAACCGCCCTGGTTGAATCGCGCTCCGCCAAAGAGGAAAAACCGCGGCGTTGCAAAAAACCGGGGGAACGGAGAATTCCATCGACCGAACGGCCGGGATGGAAATCCCATGGGATCCAGCGGGGCCAGCACGCCTGAATTCCATATCGGCCAGGGTTGATCTCCGGCCCGTGTTTTACCCGTCAGCACGTCCACATCATGGGGATCAAAGGGCTTGCGCGGCGGATTCTTCTCAAGGAACCATTGTTTGACATCCGGATTAATCTCGGGCTCCGGAGTTGGAGTCATGGAGGCCGGGGGAACAGGCGGATTCCCGGGCTCCACTTGCGGTTGGGCGGGTTTCTGTGGCGGCTCCGGGCTGGACAGCGCCACACACAATGTTCCCCATCCAAGGAGTATTGCCATTCCCAATCCTATCGCCAATTTCAGAAACCGATTTCTTTTCATGGCTCCCTCCACAAGGAGTTGTCGGATTGCTCGGTTCCTTCTATTATAAACCAGTGCGGGCAACTCTCAAATGGAAGAGCGCATGGCTTTGAACTGAAGGCTGCGGGAGCCCGAAATAATCATGAACGAAGAACAACATTTGGATCACGAAAAACTGGTCGTCGTGAAGAAGGTTCAAAGCGAAATCGAGGCCAACATTATTAAGAGCCTGCTTGATAGTGCGGGCATTCAATGTGTGTTGGTCACTCAAGTGCCGCACAACGTCTATCCGTTTACCATTGACGGCCTGGCCGAAGTTCGCATCAAGGTCCTGGACACAGACGAGGAGCGCGCTCAAAGCATCATTGAGGCCTACGAAAACGCCGGTCTGGAGGAAGACGATCTGCCGGCATGAGGTGGGTTAAATTTTCATCATTTGAATTTCATGATTGTCTCGATATTCCGACGCCGTCATGAACACTCTCAAACGGGCGTTTCTTTCCTTTTTTAAAAGTGACTGCGGAAATCTTTCGGCAGCCATGGCTTTCTACAGCCTTCTTTCCCTCTTTCCCCTGGTCATGATTCTGGTGAGTGTATCCGGCTTTCTCATCCGGGAATTCAGCTTGCAGGAACTTATCTTACGTCGAACGATTCACCTGTTTCCGGTGGGAACAGGATTTATTTATGAGAACCTGGTTTCCATTTCACAGAACTTTGGCCGCGTCCAAATGAGCTCGCTGCTGTTGTTGTGGTGGAGTGCTTCGGGCGTGTTCATGCCTATGGAAACCGCCATGAATCGTGCCTGGCGAGTTCAGCAGCGACGGAGTTATTGGCGCCGCCACCTTCTGGCCTTGGGAATGGTTATGTTATGCGGAACGCTACTGACCCTTTCATTGGGCGTGGGGGCTTTACGGCACCAGTTGGAACTGCGGCATTTGATTCCCCACCGTAATCTAGGGGCCTCGGCATGGGCGGCTGGAGGTTGGCATGCCTTCTTCTGGCTGCTCCCCATCCCCTTTACGATCGTAACTTTCACGTTCATTTACTGGCTTGTGCCTAACCGCTCGATTCGAATGCGCCGCGTGATCCCTGGTGCGGTGCTGGGGGCCTTGCTCTGGGAAGTGATTAAATTAATTTTCGGGATTCTCCTTCCGCATTTCAACTATCATCACGTGTACGGTTCGCTGGGCGCCGCCGTGGCCGTCCTGATGTGGGGTTACATCTCCTCGCTGGTACTTCTCTTCGGTGCCGAGTTCGCGGCAGCGCAAGAGATCCAATCATAGGATAGGCTGACAGACAATTCCCATTAAATTCCAAACTCCAAAGTTCATTTGATCTGCAGATTTCGATTTTCATATCGGCTGGTTCCTCCGGCTTGAAGAACTGTCTTGCCCCGATAATTTGTGGTGAGCGCTACCGGTGCATAGAATTCTGTGCATTGGTAGCGCCGCCCTTTTTTGAGGGCGGCGGTGGGTGGCAAACGGCACATTACTGTATCAGGCAGATTCGCCGGTTACCAAAACTGCCACGTTTCGCCGGCGTGAAGAACCGCCTTGCCCCGATGTATCGGGGCGAGCGCTACCCGAACCGCCGCATCCCGCCGGCATTAAAAACTGCCGGCGCTACCCGAACTGCCACATCCCGCGGCTTGAAAAACGGCCGGCGCTACCAAAGCGAGGAGGATCGGTGAAAAGTTCGGTGGGGATAAAACTATTTTTTGGATTCACCCCGGGGGGGCGGCTGACATTTGTGGGGGTGGAACGACCTGAACCACGACGCTCTCTTGCGACAATCGAATGGTGGGATCTTCGACGGCCAGGCTAATGGAGATCTTCCTTTCAGATGAAAAGTCCTCGGGATTGACATAGTCCGTATTGACCTGAGTTATTAGCTTGACGTGTGATTCCGGTCCCTGAATTCGAACTTGGGCCGGCTGGGGAAGTAATTCTCCCAGCCCCGCGAGGTTTCCCCGCACGCGCACATTCACCGGCACCATTCGATCCACCGTTTTCTCAAGGGTCAGTTTAACGTGTGTGGGAACGACGTGGACCACTTCGACTCCGACGGGCACTTGAACATTATTGGCCGCCAACGGATAAGTCCGTTCTCCCATGGACACGCCGCTCAAATCCAGGAAGGCAAGCATATCCGCACTGCTCAATCGCTTCAAAATTTCCGAAGAGGAACGGACCCGGACGTTGACGGAATTCACCACATCGCCGACCACCGCCGCGCCCTCCGGAATGTTGCGCAATTCCAGCGGCACAGTGAAGCCCACTTCGCTGACGTCTCCACTGGCGATGGCCCGCCATATAAAAAACGCCAGAAACAGCGAAAAAAGCTTCAGCCCGATGTTATGCGTGAACAGTTGTCGGATTACTCGCATGACGATGTCCTAGGCTGCGCCGACAGTCCCAGCAGCGCTCAATCTCCGAGTCGTGGTTTCCCCACGGGCGAAGGGGTCTCCGCCGCGGGAAGCCGCAGCGAGGCGGCGCTGATGGGAAGTTGGAAGAGCTGATAAAGCCGGGCCAGCAGGGTTTCTCCGTCGAGGTCGCGTTCGATTCGCCCGCCCACGGCGATACTCATGGCGCCGGTTTCTTCAGAAACCACCACCGCCACGGCGTCCGTCTCCTCGGTAATTCCAATGGCCGCGCGGTGGCGCGTTCCCAATTGCTTGCTCAATCGCGGGTCCAGGGTCAACGGCAGGAAACAGGCGGCCGCTGAAATTTTGTCGTGTTGAACGATCACCGCGCCATCGTGCAAGGGCGTGTGAGGATTGAAAATGGTCATCAACAAATCGTAAGTCAGTTGAGCATTGACCGCAACGCCGCTCTCGATGTAATTCTTCAAACCGACCTCACGTTCGATCACGAGCAGGCCGCCGATGCGCTGCGAAGCCAGTGTGATGGCCGTGAGCACGATTTCGTCATACACATCTGAAATACGCGCCGGTGTGAGAGACCGCCAGAAGGGATTTTTTCCGATGGACATGAGACCTCGGCGGATTTCCACCTGAAAAATAATAATGATGGCGAGGAAAAAGAAGGGCAGCAGGTTGGTGAGGATCCATTGAACCGTCTCCAAATGCCAGCGCCGGGAAATATAATAAAACACAATCACCACCACGATGCCCAAGGCCATCTGAGCGCCCCGGGTTCCGCGCAGCAGCACCAACACCTGGTAAATGATGACCGCCACGATGAGAATATCGAGGGCATCGTTCCACGTCATGTGTGAAACGTCGAGCATCCGAAGCCAATCTGTTGCAGCGTGTCCCAGCATGCACTCCTCAAACCTTCAGTGGGGGCGTTTATCGTGCGACGGCAGAATCTTTACCGAATTCGCGGCGTCCACGACTCGTGCCACCTCCACCATTTCCTTGACGTCGTGAACACGGACCACATGAGCCCCATTCCAAATAGCCACGGCCACGCTGGCGGCCGTTCCCATCAAACGATCCTCCACCGGGCGATCCACCACGGCCCCCAAAAATGACTTGCGGGACGTCCCCACGCAAATCGGAAAACCCAACTCCCCCAGAACCGGAAGCCGGGCCAGAAGTTTCATGTTTTCCATCGGATTTTTTCCGAAGCCAATTCCGGGATCAATGACAAGCCGCTGTGGCGGAATGCCGGCCGCCAGGGCCTTTTGGCAGAACCGATACAACTCGTTTCGGGTGGATTGTACCACAGCCCGACGCGGCTTCAGGTTTCCCCACATTCGGGGTTCTCCCCGCATATGCATCAAGATCATCCCGGCGCGGAAGCGGCGCACGGTTTCGAACATGGCCGGGTCCCATCGCCCGGCGCTTACATCATTGATGATCTCCGCGCCTTCCTCCAAGGCTGCCACTGCCACCGGAGACTTATACGTATCGATGGAGATGGGAATTGAAATACGCCGACGGATTTTTTTGAGAACAGGAATGAGGCGTTTCAACTCGACTTCCAATGCCGTCCGCTTCGATCCCGGGCGTGTGGATTCACCCCCCAGGTCAATCACGTCGGCGCCCTGGCGCTCGATTTCAAGGGCCCGTTCTACGGCGCGGTCTTCATCGAAAAAACGGCCACCATCGGAAAACGAGTCCGGAGTGATATTTAAAACCCCCATGACGAGTGTCCGCTGTCCCAACTGTAGGGAGCGATCCGGCAAACGCCATAAGCATTTTTTTCTGAAGTGAGTCACGCCAGCAGGATAGAGAAGCGGAAGAGCGGAGTCAAGAATTCACCCCCAACAGAGGCTCCAAAATGAATCAGCCACTCCGGAATGTGGAGTGGCTGATTATTAAGGAGGCAAACGAATGTCGGGCCCTATGCCGGCGCCGGGCGATTCCCGGGATTGGGATTGAATGCCGGAATAGGTTTCTGTCCGGTCTTGGGTGCTGCGGCCGGAGAAGCCGCTTGTTGCGGCGAAGAACTGGTCGGCGGCGTCGATTTTTCTTCCAGCGGCAAGCCGTCAATGATTCTTTGAATCTCGTTGGCGTCCAGGACTTCGCGCTCCAGCAGGGCTTCGGAGATATTGACCAACCTGTCGCGATTGTCGGTCAAGAGCTTCTTGGCGTGCTCATAACCCTGCATGATGATCCGTTTCACTTCCAAATCAATCTTGATGGCCGTGTCTTCACTGTAATCACGGTGCTGCGCGATTTCACGTCCCAAAAAGATTTGCTCTTCCTTCTTGCCGAACGTCAGCGGTCCGAGATCGCTCATGCCATACTCGCACACCATACGGCGGGCCAGTTCCGTGGCTTGTTCGATATCGTTTCCGGCGCCCGTGGTGAGGTGTCCCAAAAACATCTCCTCAGCCACACGACCGCCCATCATGATGGAGATCTGGCCTTCGAGATAGTCTTTGGTGTAAGTGTGTTTATCGTCGACCGGCAGCTGCTGGGTCAATCCCAAGGCCATACCGCGCGGAATAATCGTGACTTTGTGGAGCGGATCGGCGCCCGGTGTCATGAACGCCACCAAGGCGTGGCCCGCCTCGTGATAAGCGGTGTTGCGTTTTTCCGCTTCGCTGATGATGAGCGATTTGCGTTCCACGCCCATCAATACCTTGTCTTTGGCGTTTTCAAAATCTTCCATCACCACCATCTTGCGATTCAGCCGCGCTGCGACCAAAGCGGCTTCGTTGACGAGGTTGGCCAAGTCGGCCCCCGAGAAACCCGGAGTCCCGCGCGCCAGGACGGACACATCGACGTCGGAAGCCAGCGGAATCTTTCGCGTGTGAACTTGCAGAATGCCTTCGCGCCCGCGGACGTCGGGCCGGGCCACGACGACACGGCGATCAAAGCGGCCGGGACGAAGCAAAGCGGGGTCCAAGACGTCGGGACGGTTTGTAGCAGCAATGATGATGACGCCGTCATTCGATTCAAAACCATCCAATTCGACGAGCAGTTGATTCAACGTTTGTTCTCGCTCATCGTGTCCGCCGCCCAAACCCGCGCCCCGATGGCGGCCCACAGCATCGATTTCATCAATGAAGATAATGCACGGCGCGTGCTTCTTGCCCTGCTCAAACAAATCCCGCACGCGGCTCGCCCCCACGCCTACAAACATCTCCACGAAATCGGAACCGGAGATGGAGAAGAACGGCACGTTGGCTTCGCCGGCTATGGCCCGAGCCAGCAGGGTTTTTCCGGTTCCCGGGGGGCCGACCAGGAGCACACCCTTGGGGATGCGTCCGCCCAACTTCTGGAACTTCTGCGGCTCTTTCAAAAACTCAATTATTTCCTGCAGTTCTTCCTTGGCCTCTTCGACTCCGGCCACATCTTTGAACGTTACTTTTTTCTGCTGGGAGTTGAGCAGCTTGGCGCGCGACTTTCCAAAGCTTAACGCCTTGTTGCCGCCACTCTGCATCTGGCGCATCATGAAAATCCAGAAGGCCACCAGGATCAAAATGGGCGCCCACCAGCCTAACAACGCGGAAATCCAGGAATTCTGGCTGGATTTCTTGCCGATGATGTTGACGTGCTTGCCGGCCAGAACCTTGATGAGGTCGGGATCGGGAGCCGGAACGGTGGTCTTGAACTCACCCTTGTTGTTGTTGAATTTGCCGCTGATTTCGTCGTTGTCGGTAATGGTGACTTCCTGAACCTGGTCGTTGTTCACGGAATTCAAAAACTCACTGTAGGACAACGGTTGCGGCCGAGGCCGCCCTTGGGAGCTCTGATAGACCTGCCACAACAACACGGCGGTCACAATCATCGCGATCCAAATAATTGCTGTCTTCAAACCTGAACTCAAACGTCCCTCCCCGAAACACTCTCAAACTCTTAGCCGGGACCCCTCTGGCCCCACAAACAGTTTACCCCTTATGGCTCATCCAAAGCCAGCACGATATCGGGAGTGCGGGCCGGATGCCCTTCCAACACCGCCAGCGAGGGCAGGTTTTTATACCGCGCTTCAGTCCCCAGCCCATACCCGACGATATACTGATCCTGGACTGTAAACGCTGCGTATTCCGCCACCGCCGGCGATCGACGCATTTCCGGTTTGTCAATCAAAGCGACGATTTTAAAAGAACGGGGTTCCTGCATCAAGATATTTCTGGAAAGAAATTCCGCCGTCAGGCCCGTGTCGAGCATCCCCACAATCAACAGGACGTCCCGATCCTTTAAATCGGGAATGGAAGTGAAGAAAATGCTCTTATATCCGCCCTTCCCCTGCCGGCTCTCGCGCGTGATGGTCTTGATAAACAAACAATCGACCGGTCTTTGGATGGCGCGAATCAAATCCGCCAGAAACACAAACGAATCTTCCACCGTTCCCAGACACACCAGGTCCTTGTTGTCATAATCGGTGGTGATCAGACGGCCCAGCTCGCTGATCCGCTCGGCAATTTGCTCGGCGGTGTAAAGAACTTTGATTTCAGTGTCCATACTCGTTGACCTCGCGGATGACCAAGATCCGTTCACTGCCGGGATGCGGGGCGGCATCCGCCGATTCCCGGCAACCGCGCACCCACACGATGTGTTGGCCGGCCAGCAAGACCGGCCACGATTCTCTCAAACTGGCCGCCACTTTCCGTTCCGAAAGAAGGTCGTTCACTTTAACCCAATGCCGTGCTCCCAGCGGATGGTAACCATCTCCCGCGCGAACATTCCGCACCCGCAGTGAGCCGGAATCCAATCGCGCCAGAATCCGGTTGTAATCAAAACTCGCCATCAACCCGGCGTCGAATGATTCCGCGTCAAGGGTTTGTCCCCCTGAAACGTCACGACTTTCACACAGCCACGCGGATCGATCCTGCAAGCCGGCTTCCCAAACCAGCCCCCGGCCCGCCAGCTCCACTCGACCTGGAATGGGCAACTCCACCTCAAATTCTACGTTGGACTCCCCCTCTTTCGACGGGTGGAAAAAATGAAGTTCATCGAACACCCGCTCAATGCACAGGCCAAATGGAAGTGTTATGCGGCTTCCGCTTTGATTCTGCGTCATCAGCTCCTCCACCGCTTCAACATGAACCTCATCAATGCGCAGAAGATCGCCGTTGGCCTCTTCGATGGCAAATCGAATAACCCGGCTGCGAATGGATGGATCCAGAGCCAATAATCGGGTGCAAGAGAGGGTCGACCTGGAATGGCTTGCCTCCATCTCACGAGGGATGCCGTGGTCGGGTACCCTTTGTCCCAAGTCTCGGAAGACTTCACGCGCGACCTGTGTCAAAAATCGATCATCCATCTCGCACAACCGTGCCGTGCGGGCCAATTGCGAAATCACCGAGGGATTGAATACCTGAAACTGTGGAAGCATTTCATGGCGGATGCGATTGCGCCAACGACGGATATCCCGGTTGGTGGAGTCTTCGCGCCATTCCAGACCACGAGATTTCAAATAACCCTCAATCTCCTCCCGCGTCACCTCCAACAGAGGTCGAATGAAACATCCCTCCACCACCGGCCGGATAGATGCCAAACCCCTCATTCCTGCCCCACGCATCAGCCGCATCAAGACCGTTTCGGCCTGGTCGTTGGCGGTATGGGCCACCGCAATCTTGGTCGCTTCTCCTGTCTGCACCAAGCCCCGCAAGAAACGGTAGCGGCATTCCCGGGCGGCGGCTTCTTCATTCATCTTCTTAACGGCTGCATACTTTCTCACGTCGTCCGCATCGACAAAACACTTCAAGCCCGATCGATCAGCCCACGACCGCACGAAATTTTCATCCTCGTCGGACTCTTCCCCGCGCAATCGATGATTGAAATGGGCCACTGAAATCGCAAATGAAAGTTTCCTGGAAACCTCAAGGAGCAACAAAAGCAGCGCCAGCGAATCGGCCCCGCCCGACACGGCCACCGCGACGCGATCGCCCGCCTGAAGCATGCGATGACGCTCGAGGGTGAGCCTCACTTTTTCTTCCAAGCGAATCATGACAATTGTGATCGGTGCATGTATCCGCGCCGATCATCCTCAGTCCTAGCGAATCTTACCACGCGGTGGGCCGCGGGGGAAAAGCCGGGCAAAAAACGCCTAGCGGTCGTTTGGCGGGGCGTTGTTCTTGACCACCTTTCCGCCTTTCATCACAAACTCGACCTGTTTCAGCGCGTTGATGTCCTGAAGCGGATTGCCGGGAACCGCCACCAAATCCGCCAGCTTGCCTTCCTCGATAGAACCGAGACGATCGGACCAACCCATTAACTCCGCGGCATTGATGGTCCCGGCTTGAATGGAGGCCAATGGTGTCATCCCGTATTTCACCATCCACGAAAATTCTTCGGCCTGAGTTCCGTGCGGAAACGGGCCTACATCGGATCCCATCGCAATTTTCAATCCCAGCGCCAGGGCTTTTTCAAAATGTTGGTGGCGCAACTGCTCGACCAGCCGGCCACGCGCCTGCCCCGCCGGGGTGGTGGATTGCCCGATGTTCCATTCCGTTACGGTGAATGTGGGAACCAAAAAGATCCCTTTCTGCTTCATGAGCAGCAGGGTGGGCTCGTCGAGATAGTAGCCGTGTTCGATGGAATAAACACCTGCCTCGGCCGATACTTCCGCCCCCAAACCGCCGCCCGCATGCACCGCAACCTTCTTTCCCAGGCGCGCCGCTTCGGCCACTGCGGCCTTCATTTCATCGAGCGTGAATTGAGGGACGACGTAAACATCGGTCAAGGACCGGACTTGCTCCGGACCCGTAACATAAATCTTGACGAAGTCCGCCCCCTCCTTGATTTGGAAGCGAATCGCTTTTTTCAATTCGTCGATGCCTTCCACCATCTGGGCATTGGGGATCATTCTCACAGCGGGGTTGTAGCCGAAGTAATCTTCGTGTCCGCCCTCCACCGAAATGGCCTGAGTGGAAACCTGCAATCGCGGCCCGGGAATTTCTCCGGCATTGATGGCATTGCGAACATCCACGTCGGCAGCCTCGGCCCCTTCCGTCCCCAAATCCCGTTCGCTCGTGAAGCCGGCCATCAAATCGGCCTCGGCATTTTTCACCGCCATGATGGTTCGTCTGGCAATCGATTCTCGCAACGTTTGCGTATCCTGGGGCCCGGGGTGAAGAAACAGATGCACATGGGTGTCAAACAAGCCGGGAAGCAGTGTCACGTTTCCCAAATCCATGATGGTTGCCCCGGCCGGGATCTTGATTTCCTTGGCGCTTCCAACGCGTGCAATCTTGTCAGCCTCGATAAGAACCACAGGATTCTCGACTATCGCCCCGCTTCTGACGTCTAACAATCGAGCACAGCGAATGGCCTGCATGGTTGCGGGTTTCGGGCTTCCCGTCTGGGCGAAACCCATCGGGGCCATCGAAAGAATAAAAAGGACGCCGATGATGCGTTTCATAACAATCCTCCAGGAAATTTGGGCACGGCTGGTCTGACGTTGCAGGATCTGCTTCCACAAGACCTGTTGTTACGAGAATTCGGCAGGATGGTAACATAAATCTGTCCGGAGAATTGGAGGTTGCTTCTCGAAGCGGCAATCCTTAAAATCGGTTTTTTCAGAATGCATATCCATTACCCTCCCCGTATAACCTTCGGCCTCAGTTTGATGACCGCGTTAGTGGTCTCCATCGTCGCGCCCTGCCGCATGCAGGCGGAGTATGTTGTCTTTAAGAACGGGTCGCGGCTTCAAATCAGCTTTCACTTAATGGAATCCAATGGAAAGGTAAAGCTCATTCTTATGAGTGAAGGATATGCCCTCGTCGACATGAACCGCATCGAGAAATTTGAACAGGAAGATTATGTTCCTCCGCCGCAGGAACAGGAAAGAGTCCCGGCACTGCCTCCCTTGCCGCTGCCGTCATTTTCGGCGCCTTACTCCAAGATGATCCGGGAAGCTTCCAAAAAAACGGGTCTGCATGAAATGCTGATCGCCACGGTCATCGAGGCGGAATCGAATTTTGATCGTTACGCGGTTTCGTCGAAAGGGGCCCGCGGGTTGATGCAGTTGATGCCCGATACCGCGGCGCACATGGGGGCGCAATCCATTTACGATGCCCGCGAAAACATCCTCGCCGGGGCCAGGTATCTGCGCGATTTGTTGAAAGAGTTCAACAATAATTTGTATCTCGCCCTGGCGGCCTACAACGCCGGCCCAGAAAAAGTCATTTCATACAACGGAATCCCGCCTTATCGCGAAACGCAGGACTACGTGGCCAAGGTGGCCTCGCGCTTCGCCCGCCGCCGAGACACCATTCATTTTAAGTAGCTGGAATCGAATTTGTGGGATGAGGTGTGGTACCGAGTTGACCGAGAATTTCAATTGTGCGGATTGAACATTCCCGGAGTGGTCCCGACCGGACCAGACCTTGGCCCCGTGGTGCCGGGCGCAGTCGTTCCCGGTCCAAACGGTGAGACGTTTTGGCCAAACGGCGTGGGAGAGAGCAGGGTGATGGGAATACCCTGATAGCATCCCGTGCCTCCGTATCGGCCTTGCGGAAGCGCGATGTATTCCATGTCGGTGTAGTGGTCGTAATTGTTGCAAGTCATCAGCGCGGTGTCCGTCGATTGGCTCGCCACTCCCACGATCGGCAGGTTGGAAAGCTGCGTCTGGCTCAAAGACGAGGTACTCGCCCCGGGGCCCATCCCACTACTCAACGAGAATCCGGTGATGGAGCCACCCGGCGTCGAGGCGGTAGCCCCGCCAAAGGGTGACGTTCCCCCGGGCGTCGCGGCTCCGGCGGCGGTTGAGGTCCCGGTCGCCGAAGGAACGTTGGGCGCAGTCGGCGCCACCTTGGAATCAATGACGGCCCCGTTGGGTCCCAAATGAATAAAACGCCAGGTGCCGTCTTTGGTCAAAGGGTCCGTCCATTTCTTCCGTAGAAAACGAATATTGTTGGTGTTCATCAAGGCGTCGACGGAGGTGGGCCACTGATTGGGGAAGCGTCGGTTGTATGCTTGAATCGCGCGGACATATTGCATGGCGCGAAACTGCATTTCGATTTCTTTTTCGCGTTTCGCCTGGGTCTTGAAATCCGGGACCGCGGCCGCCATGGCAATGAGCAAACAGGCCGCAAACAGCATCAAAGCCGCCAGGGCATAGCCGGCCTCGGACCTTGCCGCCTTTCGGGAACGGCATCTCCGTCCAGCAGGGTCATCATCTTGATGTTTTCTCGTGCGCATCAAGTCTCGTTCCTCAACCTTCAATCAGGGGAAGGCTCTGTCGATTTCTGTTCTTCATGTCTTCCACTTCCACCGAATTTACCCCGATCCGAATAATGCGGTATCGATTGGCAACGATATCGCCTTCAGCGGCGATGAAAATATCGTTGCCGTTTGTCAAAAACACTCTTTTGACTTTCGTGGCGCTGTCGGTGGCGAATCCATAATATTTCAGATCGATCGGCGGAGGGGGAGGTGGTGGTGGCGGTGGTTGATGCGCCAGCTCATAATCCCGCTTCTTTATTTGATCCGACGTTAATTTCGGAGGCGGCGGCGGGGGCGGAGCTTCGTATCGGAATAGGTTCCTCTTGGTGGCCGTGTAATCCACCACCTCATTATGTTCCAACCAATCCACGTGGATCGTGGGATCGACGTTATAAATATTGATGGCCTGTTGCCGGCGACGACGTTCGTAATCGGTCGCCGTCTGAGGTCCCCGGGTTGGGGCGGGGGCATTCTGAGCTATGGCCGGGGCGGCCGGAGCCGTGCCTTCGTCGGAAGTGGGCCAGTTGTTTTTCAGGTACAGACCTGCGAACAGCAAGAGCACCACGCATACGGCCAGCGTATAAGTCTTCTTCTTTTCTTGAAATCCAAGTTCCAAACAGCACCTCGCCGCTACATCGTCCTAAAATAAGTCAGCAGTGATAGATTCAGCCGCAGCAATCCGGAATTTCCCTGCCCTGTCTGCAGCGCAATGGTATCGATGATGATCAAATGATCGGAGCGTTCCAGGGCATTAATAAACTTCACGACGTCGGTGTAGGCGCCCTCCAAGGGTAGATCCACGTGCACTTCCATCAGTCCGGAATCCGGTTGATTGGTCGTTCGAAATGCGGCCCGTCCTTTCTGGACGGCGTTCTTGGACGCCGCGTCACTCAAGAATTGAATCAATGAAGCGAAACCGTCTTCTCCAATCCACAAGTGATTTTCGAAACGGACCTGTTCATTTCCCACCGCATTTTGAAGGTGGTTCTGAATATTCTCCAGTTTGCCGACGTTGAGGC
The DNA here is from genome assembly GCA_028716525.1 of Terriglobia bacterium. Classification (GTDB taxonomy): domain Bacteria; phylum Acidobacteriota; class Terriglobia; order JAIQFV01; family JAIQFV01; genus JAQUPQ01. The sequence continues at coordinate 87,990 of JAQUPQ010000001.1, forward strand.
GTTGGGTATTCAACGCGTCGGTTACTTTTTGATGCTCCTCCGCGCGCGCCGCAAAGGATCGGCTCTCGGGGCCGACGACTGCGAAATAAAACAGCAGATCCAACCCCAGCAGTCCGCCGCCGACGGCAATCAGTATCCAGTGCAACGTCTTGTTTTTTTTCATCTCACATCCTGCTGCAAACTAATCCGCAACGCTCGCGAGGCCTCAGGGGTCATTACGGCACCCGCGGGACATAGTCCATCTGGAGCACCACTTCGCTTTCATTGCTGACACGGTGCGTGGCGGCATCGCGGAAAGATCCTTCCTGGTTGACCACGAGATTCTGAAAATTCTTGGAGTTGGACAGATTGCGGAGAAAACTCAGGGCATCCTGTGTGGTCCGGCCCATGAACACCATCTGCAAATTCAGGCGCTGGCCGGAGGATCGTTGTTGAATCTGGGTCACTTGAACGTTGTATGGAATCACCGTTTCCAAATCTCGGAAAAACTGCGTCCAAGGAAAAAGCTTCCGCTGGATCAAAGTGTTATACATGTTGATGCGATCAATTTCATCCAAGGTGGCCGGTTGCTCCAGTTGGGTCTTCGTGGAGTTTTCATGCGATGCCAGCCGCTGCAGTTCATCCTGCTTGGAGCTCAAATCCTGGCTCAACGAGCGGGTCTCACTTCGCGTGTGGATGTACTTTCGGCCCAGACCGACGGCACCACCCAGTCCCAGCAACAACAGAATCGCTCCCAGAAGAAAATACTTCCGAAAGTTGACGAAGGGATTGGTGGCAAGATTTAAATGAAACCGCATTCTTATAATTCCAATCTCACAAATTCTTCAGGACCGGGATTTTCAGACATCGGGATCTCATGCCGCTGCCAGCTCCAGCCCAATCAGGGGCGCAAAAACCTGGTTCACCTGATCGGTCGAAGCGCCCGACGCCAGACGCGATACCGAACGTTCGGCGCGAATTTCAGCCGTGGGACATTCCGCCAACTTTTGAATCGCCTGGCAAAGCGGCTCATTCGGCACGCCCAAACCGGACAGCAGAATTTTTTCAATTCGCCGCTCAAATCGATCTTGAAAGTACGCCAAGGACGGATAGATCTCATCAAAAAGAACCTCGGCGGTCAGCCCCGCAGAACTTCCCACGGAATAATCGCGTTCCAAAGCCCGGTAGAACCGCAGAAAACCGTCGTGAAAAATCGAGGTCGTAAAACACCGCGGAGCCAGTCGAAAGAGCAGGGTCGGTTTGGTTTTCCAGTCGGCGGGTTGTTTTTCCATCAATCCGGCCACGCCAAAATGTTCCACCGTGACAAAGCCGGGATCGAGACCCAGTGCCTCCACGGCACTTTCATATTCCCGCAAAATGGAACGTTGCATGACCGTCAACACCACCTCGTGCTGATCCGGCCCCAAGGTTTGTATTTGATAGGCCAAAGCGGCTTCTTCCAGCGGAAATGGAATGCTCTTCTTGACCCGGAATTGAAGCAACTGAACCATGTCGCCCGACTGCGTCGGAACATGCTCCAGCGGAATAACAAAAACCCGCGCCACGGTGTCGGGGATCAGGAGGTTGACTTCTTTGCGCAACGAACCGGTCTTTTGAACGACGCTATGGAGGGCCCGCTGCATGGCCGCCCGGTCCAAAATGTTGGGATTGCTGTGCGAGGGAACCACCACGCCTGAGGCCAACGGCAGGCAGGCCAAATTCTCCACCGCCGGAGTGACACCGCCACTCACCCGCATGGAGGCCACGTAATCGGCCGAAATGGAAATGGCGTGGCGTGGAAACGCCGGTTCAAAAAATGACTTAAGAATTTCTGGAACGAATGCCAAATGTTCTCCATCCGCCGAAGCTACAGGCCCGGCGACTTCATTGACGGTTTACTCAATAAACGTCACTTTGTTGATTTCCTTCAAGGTTGTGATGCCCGATCGCGCTTTCTCCAAAGCGGACTCCCGCAAAAATGTCATGCCTTCCTCGCGGGCCGCCGATTTGATCTCCGACGAGGGCCGCTTATCCAAAATCAATTGCCGGATGCGATCCGATAGATCCAGCAGCTCGTGAATCGCGGTGCGGCCGCGAAATCCTGTGCCGCTGCAATCCAAGCACCCCGCGCCCTCATAAAAGGTCAGGGATCCCCACTCCTGCGAATCCAAGCCCGATTGTTCCAACACCTCGTTGGGATAGCGCACCGGCCGTTTGCAATTTTCGCAAATCACACGGACCAATCGCTGCGCCAGGATGCAGTTCAAGGCGCTCACGAAATTGTAAGGCTCCACGCCCATGTTGATGAATCGCCCGATCACGTCCACCACATTGTTGGCGTGAACCGTGGTGAACACCAGGTGGCCGGTGAGCGCCGACTGAATGGCAATCTGGGCCGTTTCGTTGTCGCGAATTTCGCCCACCATGATTTTATCGGGATCGTGACGCAAAATCGATCTCAAGCCCCGCGCAAAGGTCAGTCCCTTCTTCTCGTTTACCGGAATCTGGGTGACGCCCTTGAGCTGGTATTCCACCGGATCTTCGATGGTGATGATCTTGTCTTCGTCGGATTTGATCTCCATGATGCCGGCGTAGAGGGTGGTGGTTTTTCCGCTGCCCGTCGGCCCGGTCACCAGCACCATTCCGTAGGGTTCACGAATGTAGCGTCGAAACTTTTTCAGATCGTTCTCGGAGAATCCCACCACATCCAGCGACAGGGCTTTGAATTTTTCGCTCATGGATTCCTTGTCAAGAACGCGCAACACCGCGTCTTCGCCATGGATCGAGGGCATGATGGAAACGCGAAAGTCGATGGAGCGGCCTTTGAAGCGCACGCGGAAGCGGCCGTCCTGAGGCACGCGGCGCTCACTGATGTCGAGCTCGCTCATCACCTTGATGCGCGAAATGATGGTGGTGTGATGTTCCTTGGCGATGGGAGCCATGGCTTGATGCAGCACGCCGTCGATGCGGTACTTCACGATAACTTCGCTCTCGCGCGTTTCGATGTGAATATCGCTGGCGCGCCGCTCCAAAGCCGTGAAGATGGTGGTGTCCACCAGTCGGATGATGGGACTGACTTCACTGTCGGCCGTCAGCTTTTCGATGCTGATGGACTCTTCGCCGTTCTCGGTTTCCTTCACCAGATCCAGCGTGAATCCTTCCGTGGCATCTTCCAAGACGCGCTGCGATTGTTCGCTTTTCTTCAGGATGTCGCTGATCTGGGAGGCGGTGGCGACCTTCACGATCAAATGTCTGTTTAACAACAAGGCCAGCTCGTCAATCTGCAGCAACTCGCTGGGATCGGCAACCGCCACAGCGAGCGAGCTTCCCACGGTTTTCAACGGGATAAAGTTATAACGAAACATCAGATCGGCGGGAATTTGCCGGAACAGCTCGTGTTCGATCTGGTAATTCTTCAAATCCACATACTCGTAGCGATAACGCGCCGCCAACCGGCGGGCGCGTTCCAGCTCGCCCTCGACGGGCACCAAACCGCCCACCGGCAGGTTTTTCGCGTGATTGTAAATATTCGCCGCCATACCGCTTCCTCTCCTAACCTTACCGCTTCATGCGACACGGGCTGCTGCTATTATAAACGTCCCCGCGTGCCGGGTCGAACTCCTAAACTTCCTCACTCAGTGTCCCATCTGGCTCGACAGGGAAAACACGGGCAGATAAAGGGCGATGAGGATAAACGCGATGACCGTGCCCATAAAGACCAGGATGGCCGGTTCGATCAGGGTGAGCAGGGCGGCCACCCGGGTATTCACTTCCTCATCGAAGAAATCCGCCACGCTGGCGAGCATGTGCTCGAGCGCTCCCGTCGATTCGCCCACCTCCACCATCTCCACCACCAGCGGGGGGAACATGGCGGTCGCCTCCAAACTTTTGGCAATCGATTTTCCCTCTCTCACGCTTTGTGCGGCGGCCAAGACGGCATCGCTGATCTTCTGATTCGAAGAGGCCTGGATGGAGGTTTCCAACGCCTGCACCGCCGGAATGCCGCCGGCCAACAACGTCGAAAGGGTCCGGGCCCACTGCGAAATCGAAAATTTCAACCACACATTTCCGAGAAGGGGTAATTTCAATTTCAAGCCGTCGATGAAACGCTTCCCCGGGGCACTGCGCCACCACACCCGCAGAAACAAAGCACCGATAATTAATGCCGGAACGACCACGATCAACGAAGAGCGGATGCCGGAAGACAAACTGATCAGAAACAGCGTGGGGCCGGGCAGCGTGGCATTCATTCCTTCATACAAATCCTGAAACTTGGGTATGACATAAGTCAGGATGAAGGAGAGCAGCCCCGTCACCAACACAACCAGGACCAACGGGTACACTAAAGACCCGATAATTTTTTTTCGAACCGCGCTGGAGACCTTCTGATAATTGATATAGCGCTTCAACACTTCTTCGAGGTTGCCGCTCTTTTCGCCCGCAAACAGAGAAGCCGTATAAACGCGCGAGAAGACACCCTGGGCCTCGAAGGCTTCCGAGAGCATTTTCCCGGATTTGACCTGTTCGCGAATATCTTCCAACAGGTTTCGGAAGACGGGATTTTCGACGCGCGGAATCAGCAGATCGAGAGACTTCAAAATCGGAAGCCCGGCGTGAATCAGCGTGACAAGCTGCTGATTGAAAATCATGAACTGATCTTCTTTGATTTTGCCCCCGCCGCGGCTCCGGCCGCCGATCGATAGGACCCGGCCGCGCTCTTTGATCCAATACACCAAGCAGCCTTGATCGACGAAGCGCATGCGCAGTTCCGCCTCGGTGTTGGCATTGAACACCTCTTCAATGACCAAACCGCTGGGTTGGGCAATCTTGCAAAGAAATTCAGCCATAATTTAATGATGCCTTGATCGCGGGAGGAAGCCGCGTTCCCCGTCACATCTCCGCTTGATCGATCACCTCGGCACCCTTGGGAATTCGAAAGACGAATCGTTGCGGGTCGAGGCGGGGGTTCTCGGTCACACCGGAAAACGTGAACTCCATTCGCGTGCGATCCACATTTTCGACATCGATCCGCACCAAATGCAAGGTGTTTTTCTCGATTTCCAAATCCAGGGACTGGTAGCCCAGCGATTCATTCTTCGGATGAGCGCGAATTCGATAACTTCCGCTGCTTTCAGAAACCAGCTCCACGCGCGTAAAAACTTTTCGCCAATGCAATTTTCCCAGAAGCAGGAGTATCGGTGTGCGCCGATCCTCCGAACTCTTCAACGGTTCCCGGTAAACGCGGTTCTCCGAGGGAATCCAGGTAAACTGCGTCTTTCCGTCGACCAGGAAAATCTTGTGCTCCGGAGACGCATAATCCCAACGCATCTTGGCGCCTCGCCTCAACCATAAGACGCCGGATTCGACGCGTTGGTCTTTTCCTTGAATAAGTTTCTGAACGAAGTCGGCTTGCAGAGATTCAAGGGAAGCGTATTTTTTCTGAACTTGATCCAAAATGGATGCGGCGTCTACGGAATTGGCCGCAACCGTCACTCGACCTCCGCACACGAGCAAGACCACGAGGACCGCGGCGACAAGACCGACTCTCACAACCGGGAAACGGCGTGCCCTTAGGATCAGTCGTTGATGAAAACCGGCCATCGCTAGAAAGTATCATACTCCGCTCAACCTGCCAACGCGGGCGGGCTACCAAACAGAAACCGATTGGGTAGCATAGCTGAGTTCGCCTCGGCGGACGAAGGCTGCGGCACTTGGCGCAAGCGCAATCCCAAGAAAACAAACTTTCTAGCATGTTCGAACGACATATCCAGCGGCAATGAATTTGCCGGCGCTGGACTTGAATTCACTTTTCTACAGTCCTAAAATCAACCTAACCCCCAGTTCGAGGAGGCACCATGAAAGAGCAAAGCGAACATTTGGAACATGCGCTGCAGCTTGGCCCGGCATTCAAACGAGTTACCGGCTTGGCATTGATATTGGCTATCTTGGTCATTGCGTCGACACTCCTGGCCGGTCGCTCCTTTTTTTACTCTTTGATGCTCAACGACGAAGCCAATCTCAAAACGACTCAACTACAGCTTCAACGCTCGAAAATTCAAGGCTTCGAGCATGAGAAACATTTGCTGGCTTCATTGGGAGTCCAGGGAGATTTGGTTAACAAAGCTCTGACCGATTACGCGAATCAACAGAAAGAATTTCAGAGGAGATCATCATACTTTGCCGATCGCGAAAGGTTGTTTCAACACTCGGCCGCCGAATTGACCCATGCAATTCTATATGGCGCGAGCGGAATTGTTCTCTCTTTCGGACTGTTCCTGACTTTGATTTACTTCTTCATCCGAAGAGACATATTTCCGGTCCTGGGGATTTTGAGTTTTGTTCTGTCGTTGACGGCTGTCGGCCTGCCCTATGTCCTCAGGCTATTCGGACGATGATTCAAGAAACGCCCCGCCCTGCGGGCGGGCTACCAGTGCGCTACCCAATCTCCCGGAATTTTATTCTCTGGCCCTACCCCGGCGGCCTTCACCTCCACCTTGCTCGAAGGTGCGACCGACATCCAGGTGCTCATAGTTCATAATGGCGTTCCACACCAGGGCATAACTCCCGACGGTTTCAGCCCGCCAAAAGGGATGGATGGCAAACAGGACGATATGGCCTTTGCCGACGGGACAATCCACCACCGCGGCTTTGTTGGCGACTTCACTGGCACCTACCAGTTGTCCTGACATCAACACCGTTTTTTCATCCGCAAATTTCAGAACCAATCGCGCTGAACTCATTTGGGATTCGCGAAAAACCTCCCGCTGTCCGGGAGTCATGTTGGCCAGTGTGGCACGGTCGGGTCCGGCCTCGGGGCCGCGTTGGGGTTCCGCTTGAGCCTCACCACTGGGCGCCGACGTGTTATTCAACGGCGGCGGACCCTGCAGAAGATTTCGATCCAATCCCGGCGTGGCGGCAGAAGCAGAAGCCCCCGGAAATCCCCCAAAACCGCCACCAAACCCCATGCCGCCGCCCACTTGGAGCAATGGAGATTGGTTGAAATATACGGCGAAAGAATCGTCGGTGTACCCATACATGATCGGCGATTTCTTATCGGCGATAGTGGCGCGCAACACGTCGCCGCGCGCGCGCAATTCACGGGCGTTGGCCACACTCACACCGCGGACCAGTCCGAAATCGATCGGAATTTCGTCGTTTGATCCTTCCAGAATCAAAAGCCCGCCATCGTTGACGAACTTCTGGAGTTTGGCCAGCCCTTCCAAGCCCATGCCGCCGCGCATGTCGTCGGTTTCATCGGGTCCGCCCAAGTTGGGCGTTCCGTCGGTCTTCTTCCACGGCACAGGAAACTTTCCGACCATGGGAACGCCGTTCACAACCGACTGAGGATTGCCGCTGACCTGCGGAAACACGATGACATCGAATTGCTTTCGTAGATCGTCCATCTTCGCCATCTTCTGATCGGAGATGTAAGTGTAAGGTATCTTGTATTGATCAAATTCGACACGCCACCATCCTTCGTTCTGGGTGTTCAGCCAAGAGTGGAGCAAGGCAATGCGTGGGGCCGCGAGCTCGTGGGTCTTGACGTTCGGCAGGGTGTCGACCTCAGTGATCTCCATGCCGAGATTTCCGAGTGAATCAAGCCGGGCTTTTAGGCCTGCCGGGTTTCCTTCCTTCGGAATCAGAAGGGTTCCAGCCGGAAACTTCTTCAAGCTGTTGTCAAACGGCTCCTCGGCTGCCAATATCTTGATGTCTTTTACCGAATATAGATAAGGCAAGAAATGTGAATCCGCGTGGTATTCCACAATGAAATTCCCGGTTGTCTTGGAGAGGATCTTTCCACCAACAAATCCTTTTGGAGCGAACAACTCCATCGACGCATCGAGAATTTTCTTGTCCATTACCTTCGCATGCTTAACGCCTGCCAGCCAGGGCATGGTCCAGCCGGTGTCGTCATACGGCATGGGATCGGTGGCCCGATATTCCTGCACGCCCAGCAGCATATCGGCCAAATTCGACAGCGGTTGATCCATGCGAATGACATAACTTCCCGCTGCAAATTTTCCGTCCTTCAATTCCACGTTGTCTTTCAATACATTGACTTCCAATCCCTGCTTCTGCATCAATCCCATGAACGCCTGCAGGTCGGCTTTGCGTGGTTGGTCCGCAGGAAAAATCCACGCCGGATAACCGCCGCGTTTCACGCGCTCCACGGCATTCTTGGATTTGATCCAGTAATTTTCCAAAAACGTATCTTTGTGATCGGCCACATATTTCAAGGCGATCAACAGCGCCGACTGCTGATAATTAATATTGTTCCGAATCGACCATTGCACACGGGACAGCGGCGGATTGGGTCGATACCATTCGCGCGAGGTGCTGGAGGACGGCAGCGTTCGTTCCTGGGTGTCGGCGCCGCCGTTGCCGAACGTTTCGTAGAAACGGCCGATGGCGTTCCGTCCGTTGGCGACGTAGAACATGTAGTTGGGCACCCAGCCATCGTAGAAACCGTGTGTCCACACACCCGGCAGGCCACGCTTCGCCATCTCGGTGATCTCCTGATATGACAACGTCTGCCACTCATCGATCTGGATGGGATCGAGCGAGGCGTTGTATGGCCCCGTGCCTGTGGAGGTGTAAAGGTACGGCACCGACTCATGGAGATCATGAAGCACGGTCCCGTGCCAATAGTCGTGGAACGAGTGCAGAATGTTGTTGCTGAGGTTGAGGGTCAGCACCATGGAATCGCGGTTGTTGTCATGGGCCACATATTTTCCCCAATACACCAGGGAAGGAGGCTGGCGGTCGGGGTGATCGATCTTGTAATTGTAGACATCCACCATGCGATCGTGTCCATCGGTTTCCAACACCGGCGTCGCCACAAAGACCAGATTCTTCCGGATCGCCTGCACAAACGGCGTTTCTTCAACCGCCAGGCGATAGCACAGCTCCATCAACATCTCCGGCGAGCCGGTTTCCGGCGAATGAATTGAGCCCGTGGCGTAGTAAACAGGCTTCCCGAGGGCGACGAGCTTCCCGGCCTCGTCGTCCGTGAGCTTTCGGGGATCGGAAAGTTTGGCGGTAATACCGCGAAGCTCATCGATCTTCGCGAGGTTTTCCTCACTCGTGACCACAACGGCGATCATTTCGCGGCCTTCTTCGCTTTTTCCGATCGACAGTACTCTCACGCGCTTCGGCGCCGTGCGCTCCAGCTCGCGCATGTAACCGTTGATCTTGTCAATGTGGGTCAGCTTCTTGGGCGTGCCGATGATGTAGCCGAGGAACTTTTCAGGACACGTGACCGTCGACGAAGCCGGCAGGTGATCGGTAAGCTCCGTATTGAAGCGCGGCTCCGTAGTGTACTCGCGAATCTTCTTTCCATATTCCTCGTCGTTCACCGGGGCGGCGGCCACCGCCGATTTCTTGGCCGCCCAGCTGTTGGCAGAAAAACTGACAAAGGCCACAAACACCAAAATCGCGGACCAAGACACAAGACGCAAAACACGAGTCGATCGACGAATGAAATTCATGGATTCTAAAACCTCCGATCCGATGAGTGGAATTGAATGAGCTTGCAAGAGTTCTGCAATTGATAGATTGGATTTCAACGAAAGGACAGGATCAACGAACACCAAAATGTCGCCTGAGCGGCGACAGGCCACACCAACAGAGCGCCGATGTTCTTCCTTATCGACGAGAGAGTCAAACGGAAAGTTACAGGTGTCGGAAGCCTGCGGGCGTCGATTACTCAGAAGGTAAATCGCAACTGCAAGCTCACGCGGCGATTGTAGGTATTGGAAGCGCCGCCGCCGGGGCCGAAGTTGGCCGCCAGGCTCCGAAACTGTCCGAAGAACGGCGATGAAAGATCGCCGCTGGGTGGAGCGAAATTGGCATGGTTCAGGGCGTTGGTTGCAATCACACTGAGTGTGAGATTGTATTTCATGCCCGGAGCGGCGCCACCGCCGCCACCCATCATGACCATGGGGCCGCCGCCTCCCCGCGGACCGCCTCCGCCGCCCATGCGCGGAAAACCGCCGCCTCGAGGTCCGCCCCGACCATCAGGACGCCCGGTGGGGCCTGCGGATTCAGCTTTCTTCCCAAACGACCACGTTCTGAAAAGGCGCAGGCTGACATTCATGGTCGCGGGTCCGCGGCCAAAATTTCTTTCAATGCTGGGCGAGCCCAATGGAGGATTCAAATTGAAACACCCGAACGCCGGCTCAAAAATCAAATCGGTGCCGGTGCATCCGGCCGCTCCCACGCCCGCCAACAAGGCCGGACGTCCGGCTGTGACGCCGTCCCCAAACACGTTGCGTCCGGTTGTAATGTTGTAGGGGACCCCGCTCGAAGCGGTGATGAACGGACTGATGGTCACCTTCAGCGGCAAAGGCGCACTGAATCCCACCACCATGCGATGACGCACGTCGGCGAAGGAAGAAGGTCCCCATTCCGCCCGCAGATTGTATGGGTTTGCCGGCTGCCCTTCGTTATCGTCCTTGCCGTAAGAGAGCGCATAAAAACCAAACAGATTGAATTTCTTGAAATTGACGTTGGGATTTACAAATATCTGTTGCGTCCGGCTCTTCCCGCTCGATTCCGTAAGAAACCGGGCCTGGTGATCCCCGAACGGATAAACCCCATTCAGCGGGGCGTTCACATCGCGCACCCGCTGCAAATGAACTCCGCGGCTGTTGATGTAATTGATACTGATGCGGGCAGACTTCGTGATTTGCCGTTCGATGCCGATGTTGCCCTGATAGGTCCGCGGGGCTTCAAATCCCTGCGCGATGAGATCCAGTTGCTGCGGCCTCAAACCGGCCTGTAAGGAACTGACCGAAGGGATAGCGGGAAAGAAATCCGGGTTCACGATCAAGAACGATTGTTGCGTCACGCCGTTGAAACGCAAGGACTGAAGCGTCACGTTCTCCGAGAGACGGTCATAAAAAATTCCGAACCCGGCCCGCAACACTGTTTTGGGAGAATTGTTTCCCCTCCCGTCGATTCCCCAGGCGACGGCTAAACGGGGCGACCAATCGCCACGATCGCCAAGATTCGTTTGAGCCTCATATCGGAATCCATAGCTGACCGTCAAATTCGGACGAACGCGAAAATCATCGTTGACAAACATTCCCAGATCGAACTGCGAAACATCGGTTGTCGGAGCTCCGCCCGCCAACGTAAAGAGTGAGGCGCCGCCTCCCAGAGCCCGGATTTGAGCGGCGGAAAATCCTGCCGCTTCGAGCTGCAAGGTCCGTTGATACACCTGGATGGCAGTCAACACCAGCGGTGGTCCGGCCAAGGGTTGATTGTTTGAGCTCAGCGCCGGTCCCTGCCCTCCAAAAAAGGTGAATGTGCCGTTGAAATTGCTCAACGAGGTGTCGTCATTAAACGACTGCCGCGCACGACCTCCAAATTTGAAAGTATGATTTCCATGAATGTAAGTAGAAATGTTGGTGACTTCCCAGCGTTTGGATATGTTTTGTGAATCTCCCACCGTGGCTCCCCCGCTGGTGAAAGCGCCTTGCACGCTGATGGCCGGAGCTGCAACGGCGTTGGAATCCACAAAGCTCGAGCGCATGTATTGGAATCGGGTTTCATTGACCATGCGGGGATTCAAAATGGCGGTTTCTGTGATGCGCAAGGAGTTTTCCGTGGACGCCTGATTGTAGGCCATGGAAGCCAGATTGAAATTGCCCACGCCCTGATTATCGGAGCCCACACGCGTGTTCTGGTATCGGAGGGTCAGCGTGTTGTTCGTATTGATGGACAGGTCCAGGCGCGGTGCAAACGTGGTGCGTGTTTGAGGCGTCACCACCGCCTGATTTACTGTCATGGGATTGAAATTGTTATCCAGGGTGGTCGCCAGAATGAAAGCGTTCTCGGTGATATCGCGCCGCTCGAAATCAAACCCGAAGGAAGCCTTCTGCTTTTTCACCGGGCCCGTGATATTGACGCCCAGGAATTGTTGTTTGAAGGGCGGCAGGGTGGATTGAGTGAGCAAGGGGCTTCGGGTGTTCAGATCCTGATTATTAAATTGGAAGAAGGTCTGACCATGAAACACGTCCGTCCCCGGCTTGGTAAAAATCTCAATGCGTCCAAAGCCCGGGCGGTCATACTCGGAGGAGAAGGGATTGGAATTGATGCGCACTTCGCGGATGGTGTCCTTGGGCGGAAGCTGTCCGCCCGTGAAGCCGTCGATGTAAATCTGTCCGCCGTTGGGTCCGGCCCCGGGCCCGGCCATCGCTTGCAATTGTTGTTGCAGCTCGTCAGGATCGTCAGACAAACTCTCCAGCTCTTTCTCTTTCAGCACCAACGCGCTTCCATTGGAATCGGGTTCAACGCTGACCTTGTTGGCTTCGTCTTCTACATTCACCACCTGGTTCATGGCCTCAATGGTCAATTGAACGTCCAAAGCGGTCGGATGTATGATTTCGAAATCCTGATATTGCGACACGGAGAAACCTTTGGCGATGACGCGCACCAAATATTTGCCTGCCAGAAGTTTTGGAAAATCATAACGGCCCCGGTCGTCGGTGGTTTTGCGCTGCTCACCACCGGGACCGCGCAGCTGCACCAGCGCTCCGGGCACCAAGGCTCCGGAAGGATCGGTGACCACACCGTGCAAGCTTGGAAAGGCCGCGCTTTGAGCCGGCGTGACGGCGGCGACATAAGCCAGAAGAAATCCGAAAAGAAGAAACAGCGAACCGAACTTGACAAAACCATTTATCGATGGCACTCGCGACCTCTTTCAAAAATGGAAGATGTGAAACTCACGGAATCATGGTCGGGAAATCAAATCCCCCGAATCCCTCCATCAAACCGCCACTCATACCGCGATTACTCAGACCGCCGGATTGCGCCTGGGCCATTTGGATCAGCAGGTCGGCATTGGCGACCATCATGATGGCCGTGATTTGATCGTTATGAACGCCTTTGGTGCTGGAAACGACCACGGTTTCTCCCGGCTTCAGCTCATCGAGCTTCACCGCAGGCATGCGCTCCAACATTTGCGAGATGTCTCCACGGAGCATCGGTCGACCCCCATTGGGAGACCCGCCATTTCGAGCCGCGCCGGCCGCCGCAGCTCCCTGCCCGCCGGGTTGGGGCCCTACGCGACCTCCTCCCGCCATCATGGCGGCGAAATCCGGCATGCGTTTGAGCTGGGAATCGGCGGTCACTTTAATGACCAACGGCTTTCCATTGGCAAGTTCTTTCACGGTGATCTCGTTGGACGCGGCGTTCACCGCAGTCACCGATCCGGCCCTCATTTGGAAGGTACCGAACACCACTTCGTCAGCGGTTACGGCCAAGCCATCCGGACTCTTTTGACCACGTGCGCGCAGTTGGTCGCCGGCGCTCACTTCACTCAGCGAACTCACTATGGCGTCGGCAAATCTTACGGAGTCGGGGGCATAACGCTTAAGTGTAGTTTGATCATTCACTGTGACCGTGGCTTCAGCCAGTCCCTGCAAGGTCCGGACCTTCACAATAATCTGATTGCCCTTTTTCGACGCGACAATCCCTGAAATTCCTCTTCGAATCCAATCTTGCCGTTCGGCCTCGTTCCGTTTAGCGATATCGCTGGCCGACATCACGATGAGGCGCCGAATCTCGGTCGAGCCGGGGAGCAACGCCACCAGCACGCGGTCGCCCACCTTCACATCGGCCGCGGCTATGGATTCCGCCTTCTTCAGATCTTTTTCACCCGGCGCGACCCTCAATAACACAGAGTTCGCCGAAAGCTTGACGGTGGCTGCAGCCGCGTTATCCGGCTTCACCTCGAATTCCCCGGTTTCCGATTTGACGACTGTCACCGTCCCCACAAAGGTGGAAGGGGTCTGGCACCAGCTTTGAATCGGCCACAACGCGAAAATCATGAGCGCCAACGCAATGTGGATCAGCCTCATGCAACCATCCGCCCATTCGACGCGCCGACCGGCCATTTGGCTTGCTCCAAACTTCTGGGGCCGCGACCACGTTCCCGTGGAGAGAGGCGCCTTGGTTCTCTGTTTCATGATCTTTCCTTACCCGGATGCTGGTATTCCAACAAGCGCTTGTCGGGCCAGAGGCGGACAGGGTCTTTCACCCGTTCCCAAAGGATTTTCAGCCCCTTGCCGTTCTCAGCCGCCTGCGTGGATGACTCGAATCCCGTAGAATAAATTTAATGCGTTTGGGGGTGAACCCGATCATCCGTGAATCTCAATCGGAGTATCGGTACAACCACCAACCTTGAAAATCCCCTGTGAGCCATCACAGATATCTCTTTAATCGACGGATTCCGATCGAGGTAAGTTACAGGGAAATCAGTGTCGCGCCTCGAATTCCTTCTGCCCAACAGTCGACGGAATCCATTCGAAAGGTCAGAATTCCAACCTCCCGGGTTCCAGGTCTGGCTATGAAGTCTTGGGATTTCGTTGGTTCGAATTAGGGAGGAGGAATCGGCAGTTGTGTGCTGGCAGAAACGTACACTTCACCGCTTTGAGGATCGAGGAGATACGGCGCCCCGGAAGGATCCACCGGGACGGCGCGAAGATAACCGGCACGAACCAATTCAGAAAATCCCTGAGGAAACCGTCCGGTGGTGTGCTGAAAACGGGTGGCGATCTTTTCCAGCTCATCGATATCGTTCTCCGCCTGGAGCTCCAAAAGATGGGCCACGGCGTTTTCCTTCGCCCGCTTGTCATCGCTGGTCTCATAAATCTGGCGCCACAGATACATCGAAGTCCTGCGGTCACCGCCGCGCGCCAGCGTGAAAGCCGCCAAGTTTTTCAAATACAAATTGCCCCGTTGATATGGCGCGCCCTCAAGAAAAATCTCGGCCGCCATCTTATAATCTTTGAGTTGCCAATAGTAAATGAACCCCAAACTGAGATACAAATTCACGTTCCCGGGATTTGCTTCCAATCCCTTGCGGAGCAATCGAATCGCCGTGGCGCTGTCGCCCGCCCCGATGGGCGGGGGCTCGCTCAAAAACACCGCTCCAAACTGGTACACCGGGATCATCTGGGGATCCAAAGTCGTCGTAATATCCAGCAGGGGATAGAGCAAATCAAACTTGCGGGTGGGATCGTTCATCCGCCCGCCACCATAGTATTGAATGGCGCGAATCCAGTAGATATCGGCGACCAGGCTTTCAAATCCCAGCGAGAGCCGCTTGATGGCTTTTCCGGAGGGGAGAAACAGGATGTCCTCAGTTTGGTGATATTCTCCGATGGTGCCATCGATGTGCCGCTGTGCGGTATACACAGCGCCATATCCCGCCAGCAGCACCACCAGGAAAATCAATTTACCCGTTCGAACCATGGGAGTGTTATGGGGCCCCTACCTTGTAAATTGGAGCCGACAGGCCTGCCCGATCTTGAGAGGCTCAAGATTTCCTCATACCTCGCACCTCACTTCAGATCGCGCCGTCCGAAGATTACCGCCGAAGCGCTCAACAAAATAAATAGATACGCAATGGAATAAATCAAATCATAACCCAGCAGCGTCCAGGCAATGGGCCGGCCGTGGGAGACGCCGGCAATCACATTGAAATTTCCGAAATTCGGCAGAAGATAATAAAGACTCGTGGTGACCGATTGAATTGCCAAACTGTTGGCGGCCGTGCCGAAGTGCCGGATATCGGCGTTGAATTGTCCGATGAAGTACAGGGCCAGCGTGAACATCGCCGAGAGCGCCGGGGTTGAAAATGAGGAAAACACCAGCGCGATTCCGGTGATCAACAGCAGCTGCAGGAAAATCAGAAACACGGCGATAAAAAGGCTGGAGTGGATACCGCCCGTTCCGCGGCTGATAAACATCAGCACACCCACCAGTCCGACCGCCATGATGACCAGGTTGACTAACAGCGTAAAGCCCAGGCCCAGAAATTTTCCCAAAATGAATTGGGTGCGGTGAATCGGTTTCGAGAGGATCGAATAGAGGGTTTTCTTGTCGATCTCCTTATGCACCAGATTGATTCCGATAAACACCGCCATGACGGCGCCGATCACGGACATGGCGCTCAAACCCACATCGATGGTCACTTTGGTTTCGATGTTGATGGAAATCATGCCCAGAAGAATGGAGCTTCCGATCATCAGAAGGGCAAAGAGAATGAGGCTGTACAAAATCTTGTCGCGAATGGCCTCCTTGAAGGTGTTCTGAGCGATGGCGAGTATCTTAGTCATAGCGGTTTGGCGCGTGCGGAGCCGCCCGGAGGAGCAAACAGTTTGACAAAATAGTCTTCGAATGATTCTTTGCCGGGGAGAATTCGAATGACGTGAGCGCCCCGGCGATGAACGGCCTCCACAGCGCGAAACAGAGCGCCTTGATCAGCCAGAGTGACGCGCAGCAGATTTCCGGCCATCGAGATTTCTTTGCCGATGGCTTGCAGCTCATTCCTCAATGTTTCATTGAAATGACCCACCATCAATTCCATGGAGCCCGTCTCTTGGGGTACCAGCTCGTCCAATCGGCCACAGCCCAGCAATTTTCCGGCGTAGAGAATAGCCACGCGGTCGCAGAGCGCTTCCACGTCGGGCAGAATGTGCGACGAAAAGAACACGGTCTTGCCTTGACGGCGCAGTTCGAGGATTAATTCCCGAATCTCGCGGCGCCCGATAGGGTCCAGCCCCGACATGGGCTCGTCCAAGAATACGACTTCGGGGTCGTTGATCAGGGCTTGAGCGATGCCGATACGCTGCAGCATGCCTTTGGAAAATTTTCGGAGCTGCAAACGCCGCGCGGCCGGAAGCCCGACCACATCGAGCAAGGCCGTCACTTTGGAGGGAATCGATTGGGCCGGCAAATCAAACAACCGGGCGGAATAGTTCAGAAACTCTTCTGCCGTGAGGTAATCGTAGAAAAAGGGATTCTCGGGCAAATAACCCAATTGTTGGTGCACCGAAACATCCGTGAACGACCGGCCGAGAATTTCGGCATGGCCGGAGGTCGGATGAATCAGCCGCATCAGCAATTTCAGGGTGGTGGTTTTTCCGGCGCCGTTGGGGCCCAGAAAACCAAACGTCTCTCCGGCCTCGACGGTCAAATTCAAGCCGTCTAAAGCCCGCACCTGGCGCTTTCGCCAAAAACCGACGGGATAGTCCTTCGTAAGGTTTTCAATCTGAATCGCTATCATGGATCAACAGAAGAACAGCCGGGCTATTTGGATATGAGCGTCCGGCATCCATAGGCTTCGCCCCTCTTCAGCCGCGCCGGGGCCGCCGGAGACATTATATCTAACGTGAAAACCTTTGGAAATGCGTGAACACAATAATGCTGCACATTTCGGAAGAACCGGCTGGGTCAAAACTAAGAACGCCGCCAAGCCATCGAAGATTTGCCGAGCCTAGAGTTCACAGGCTTTATGATCGTCAGAGTCGCGGCGATGGGCGGGATCATCAACAAACCAAGAATACGATTTCTCGAAGGAGTTATGTTGCGGCTTGAGGGTGTATGAAATACATAAAAAAACCCGGCCACATTGCCTGTGGCCGGGACCAGACCGCTGTGCCATATGCTAAGCGGTTACGAAATCCTTGTAATTCAAGTGCGCTTTCTTGGCGATGTTCTTCATGCGCTTTTCGAGAATCTTGCGTTGCGATTTGGGAATATTGTCTCCCCAAGCGGTCGTGACGCGGGACAAGACCATCAGCAAAGAGCCCGAATTGATCTGAGCTCGATTGAGCATTTTCAATCCGACTTGATCGGCTTGAAATTCGTCTCCGTCCATGGCTGAGAAGGAGCGAACTATGGGAGAAGAAAATCGTCGTGACAGGTGCGCCAGTTCATGGGCCAATACGGCCGCAATTTCTTCTTCCGATCCCACCGATTGGAGCAGCTTGCGGGTCACGAAAATTTGCCCCTCGCTGTTGCAGAAGGCGTTCAATTCCGGATAATTCAAAATCCCGATGTGATAAGGGACGCGAATGCGGGTGGACTGGGTCAATCGATCGGCCAAGGTGTTGAGCGTTTGAAGCGCTTGATGATCATCCACGTACGTAAAATCCATGGCTCGAGCCGTGGTTGCCAGAGCCGCCAGCGCCACCATCGTGATCAGAACCCTTCGAAACATTGAACACCTCCAAGACGCGCTAAATTTATCGCGATCTCGCAGATGCGCATGTGGGCTTCATCACAGCTTTTGAAAAAATCGGGTACCGGCGCGAGGGTTGTTTTGAGCTGATTTTAAAGGGGTTTAGAGAGGATTTCGAAAATGGCTCCGTGACGGCCATCACAGGACTCATGAAGGCCAACGCCGTGAGCGCCCGATTAGAGATGGGAAGGAGTGCAGGTTACCCGGCGAAACAACAACGCCAAGTGTTGCAGGTCGTCAAACTCCAGGCGAATCAAACAAAAGTTTTTTGGCTGAGCACTAAAAGTTGTTCTTATACAGGGGATCACCCGGATTCAGGCCCGCCGGTAGAGGATTTCCGTTGACTCCATCGGCATACCGTATCGTGCCATCGGATTGGATGAAGAATTCGTATCGTCCGGCGCGCCCGTTCACGAAGGCCTGAATATTAAAGCCGTTCGGAATCACCTCCAATTTTCCACCTGTCGGAGCCACACTTCCGGGTTTAAAAAAATATCCGCTAATGGACTTGGTGTCGGCCGTGGCAAACCGCGAATCGAGCAAGGCCCCGCTCGTCACCAAGGTGGGAAGATCGGCCGATTGATTCTGATGATCCGAGGAATAGACCGTTTCTGAAGTAAAAACGGTGCGCAGCGAGCCAATGGCGCCGGCTTCATTGGCGGTCTGCCGTGATTGCAGGTAGGAGGGGATGGCAATGGTCGCCAGAATCAATAGAATTCCGACGACAATCATCAACTCATAAAATGTAAAACCACGCTCTTGGGCTAAGAGGCATTTGGACCGCATAACGTCACCCACTGATGATAAACGGAGGTACTGTTCGGAAACAGGCGACGACCCAAACGAATGAGGTCGCGCGCTTCCTTTTGCCGGGAACTCTCTTCATAGAGCTTGCTCAATTCCACAAAGATGGCATCCTCTCGCGTAGGAAAATAGCGTACCAAAAATTCGCATTCCCGAATAGCTTCCTGCCAGCGATGTTGCTTCAAGAAGAGGTCCGCCAATTGGCGGTGCGCCACATACGAATACCTGTCCACTTGAAGGGCCTGAAGAAACCAGATCTCGGCTGACCGGGCATCTCCTTGGTGCGCATACACGATGCCCAGGACGGCATTACCCTGGTACTGTTTGTCGCGCGGCAGGGGGCGGTTAACATACTGCAAGCCGTCGCGTATCGCCTCCGCCTTTTGTCCCATGTCATCTTCGGTTTGGAACAAATAAAATAGCGCGCGGTTGGATTCAGGACGGGATGTGAAAGCCAGTTTCAAGAATGGCAGAGCTTCGCTCAAACGACGGCGTTGATTCAAAAACACCCCATATTCTTCAGCGATCGTCGCATCGTCCGGCGCCGCCTGATGCGCCTCCCGGAAACGTCTTTCAGCCTCGGGATAATTCATCTGAGCCCCGGCCAGTCGGGCACTTGCGAGCAAGAACCGGGCCCCATCCCTGGTCGCTGCTGTGGGGAATTCCGCCTCCGAAGTCGCGGAACGGTTGGCTTTCTCCCAAAGTCCCAGAAGTTGGGCCGCGGCCTCAGGCATTTGTCGATTCAGAAACGTCTCGGCCATGGGCAACAAATCGTGGGGTGAATTGAAATGAACCGCCGCGGGCGGAATCCAAGTTCGCCGCAATTCCTCGAGCAGGTTGGCGTTTAACGCTTCGGTCATTTGAAACATGGCTTGGGGGGCGCGAAACTCCAGCAAGGGAAGATCGTCGGTGTTGCGTTCGGCCTTCTGGGCCAAGTGGCGCAATTCCCAGTCGGGCAGGAGAAAATACGTCAGAAGACCGGGCGTTTCGTCGATTTTCAAATAGGTTTTCAAATCATTCTGGAGTGTGGGAATGCGATCGACCTGGGATTCCAGGTGTGTCACATCCAGCGGCACGGGTTTTCGGGCGCCCAGCAGAAGGACGTCGCCGGAGGTCGTGCGCCACATCGACATCCACGGAAAACTCTCTCCGAAGGTGCGCAGGATCATTCTCAAGCTTTCGGGATCCAGTTGATAGATCTGAACCCACTGGCACATGATGCCGTCGGGATTCAGCCGCGCCACCGCCTCCTCATAGAACTCGGCGGTGTAAAGGTTCCCGATGCCCGCGATCCAGGGGTTGGAGGGTTCGGAAATGATCAGATCGAAACGATCCCGTGTATTCAGCAAATAATTGCGGGCATCGTCGACCACCACATGAAAACGCGGATCCTGATATACCCGGCGATTGATGGAATCAAAAAATGGAGCGGCTTCAAGAACGGCCGGCTCAATCTCCACCACCTGCAAAGACCGGATGGAAGAAATTTGAGCCACGGAAGAGGCCGTGGATCCGCTGCCCAATCCGATGATCAGCGCATTTTGCGGGTGCGGGTGCAGGAGAGCCGGCAAATACCCCAGCAACAACTGGGTGCTCATGTCGCCGGCGTTGGAGGCATCCGTCTTGCCGTTGGTTCTCAAGCCGGCATAATTTTCCGCGGTGTGAACGGAGATATTGGCATTCAAACCTTCGCGATAGAAAGCCAGATCCTCGGTTTGTAATTGTCGTTCAAGGGGAAGCGCCCGCTGCTTGTTAAACTGGTCAGCATAGATAAATACTCCGGCGTCCTGAAGACGGGGATTGTAGAAGAAGTTGCCGGCCAGCACGAAAATCAGGAACAGACCAAACAAGCCAGCGGCCGCCAGAGTACGGCGATGGCGTTTCCATGAATCCTCCAGCAAGAGCACCCCACCCACCAGGACGTTCAAGATCACGCCCAGCAGGATGGTGCGCCGGGCTGTCAGCCACGACAACAGAATGAAGCCCGTCAAAAAGCTTCCAAAAATGCACCCCACGGTATTGGCGGAGTACAACAATCCGATCGATCGGCCCAGCCCGGACACGCGCCGTGTAGCCAGTTTCGCAACCAAGGGAAGTGTAGACCCGAAGAGGAGGGTCGGCAGGAGCAGCAGAACAAAGCACACGAACAACTGCGCGAAAATCACGGCACCAAAATTTTCGGAAAATGCCCGCCGCAGCATCAGGAGCATTGAGAATGATTTGAGATAAAGCGGCACGGTCAAGAACGCACCGGCCCCGATCAGCAATTCCACCCACCCGAATAGCGCCACATCGATCCGCCGCTTCTCGAAAATTCTGGAAAAAAGCAGGCTTCCCAATGCGATCCCAGACAAATAAACGGAAAGTATGAGTGCGAAAGCGTACACGGAACTGCCAATGACCAAGGTGAGTTCGCGAGTCCAAGCAATTTCATACAAGAGCGACACAAAGCCCGAGACCAAAAAAGCGGCGAGCAGGACACGCACACGCCGCGGGTGCGAAGATGAATCTTCCCCATTCTCCGTGGGTTCCAAAGCCATGACGGGGACTGGATCCCCGGCTGATTCTTCCGAAGCGCCTTGGTCTTCGATGGAAGTGATCCGCTTGTGGATTCCCAAGGCCACCCAACCGATCAGCAGATTCAAGGCCACCGTAAGCCACAAAGAAACCCGAACCGGGACGTGAGAAACAAAATAAAAACCGGCGACCAGCGTACCCAAGGTCGCTCCGAGCGTGTTGAGTCCATACAACCCCCCCAGCCGCTGGGAAATTTCCGAACGCGAGCGGACAAAGAAACGGCTCAACACCGGCAGGGTGCCTCCCATGAAAAACGTCGGCACCAACAAAACGGTGAAAGCCGACACAAACCGGATGGCATTCAAAACCCACAAGGAGTGAGAAATGGAGGGATAAAAGTGAAAATAGACTGCCTGAAAAATCTTAAGGCCGGTGGGAACAGCCAGCGCCGTCAAACCCACCACAACTTCCAAGGCTGCGTAACCCAATAACGGATAGGATCGGCGATCAACCCAGCGTCCCCAAAAATAACCGCCCAGCGCCAAACCGCTCATGAAGGCGCAGACCGCCGTGGTGATGGCGTACACCGAGTTGCCAAACACCAAACCCAGCAGACGCATCCACAGGATCTCGTAAATCAACCCGGTGGCGCCGGAAAGGAAGAAACAGGCATAGACGAGACGATGCGCCCACACACGAGACATCGGACTTGCCACACCACCCCTTTCTTCTACCACAATCGATTCACCTGCCGCTTCCATGAATTCACCAACGTCTTTTTGGAGTGCTCCCGCCGCGGAATAAAACAGGGACAGACACCTTCTTGCGCTTACAACTTCACAACCCTCTAACGTACAGTGTCTGTCCCTGGTTTCCCAAGACCATCACCCCGTCGTTCACGATGTCCTCTTAAACTATCAGATTGCCGGCCAAATTCCACTTTTAAAAAAAAAGGCGACAATCTCTGGAGATTATCGCCTTAAGAACCGAGCTAAAAAAGTTACTGACCGACGGGAGCATCAGCAGCCGCGCCCGACGGGAAATTGGTGTGGTATCGCACGACGGCATCGGTTCCCGTCTCGTAGTCATAACGAGCGGAAGAGCCGTTGATCGTCGTCTGAATTCCGTACGATCCCGGCTGCGCTCCACCCACGGCTTGGCTGGTGGTGGGATCGGTGATCGTGGCACCATCGGCCGTATACTTTTGACCATGCAAAATGGTTCCGACACCGCCATTAAAACGGCTGTCAACCAATCCCGCACCCGACAATTGAGTCAACGTGGCAAATTGCTGCGCGTTGGAGGATGCATAGGTGGTCTCACCCGAATTGACCGCGCGCAGATCCCCTACCGCTGCCGATTCGTTCGATGCCTGACGCGAGCGGAGAAGACTCGGGACAGCGATCGTGGCAATGATCAAAATTATGGCTACCACAATCAACAACTCCAACAACGAAAACCCTCTTTTACCCTTGTTCACCTTTTTCATGGAAGATCTCCTCCCTAGCTATACTTGTTTAGACTATAAGCCCCCAAGTCTAAGCTCTGCAGGTCAATTGCCAATCTGAGAGTACGGCTGCTCAAAATTCATTTTTCAAGATCTAAGTTATTGCATCTACAAGCCCGAGAATGTTGTCGATCAGACTTCAATTGGCCTGAAATTGCTGTTAGAAACCCGGAAAACCCCGCTATTTGACACTTTTGGTGATTTCAACTCACACAATTCGTCAATCCGCAAATGTCTCCGGCAACCTGCGTAGCCTCGCCTGACCATGAAAACAATAGGCGCCCCGTGAACCCGGGGCGCCTAAATCCCAGAATATCTGGTTCAAGCATTCCAAGCTGATTCGAGCGTTACTGACCGACAGGTGCGGCCGATTGAGAACCCGAGGGGAACTTGGTGTTGTATCGAACCACCGCATCCACACCGGTCTCATAATCATACCGAGCGGCTGTGCCGCTGACGTTGGTCTGAATCCCATAAGAACCCGGTTGGGCTCCACCCACCGCCTGACTGGTTGTCGGGTCGGTAATCGTTGCTCCATCGGCGACATACTTCTCGCCATGCAGCGTGACACTTCCGGCGCCGGCGCTGAATCGGCTGTCAACCAAACCTCCACTGGCCAATTGTGCCAACGTGGCAAAATTCTGACCGTTCGAAGAGGCGTAGGTGGTCTCTCCCGAATTGAGGGCCCGCAGATCGCCCACCGCAGCCGACTCATTGGTGGCTTGGCGGGATCGTAACAAGCTCGGCACCGCGATCGTTGCAATGATCAAAATGATCGCGACCACAATCAATAACTCCAACAGCGAAAAACCTTTCTTACTGCGTTTCCTGGTCTTCATCGAAGATCCTCCCTGTGAGAAACCTTTCCTATGTGTAAACTTCCTCCCGCATAATTACAGACATTTAGAATGCAAGTCCTACGCCAAATCCGCAGAGAAATTCCGGGCGTTCAAATTCAAAACCACATCTCTAACAAACTAAGACCGTTATGGCCTAAAGATGAAGGTTTTTTCTGATTGAGCTGAACAAAAATCTCCTTCCGAACCTTAACCCAAAATTACAAAATCTGTAAAAAGCAGTTACCTTTTGTGTCATGGCAAAAGTCGGCTGGAAGACCCCACTTCAGTCATGTGAGAGACCGCGCACATAGCCGTAATTCTCTACTGAAGATGGTGGCACGATAAGATTCTAGTGTCACTGATCGATCAACTAATCGGCCAATGGCCTACGACGTGCATAGAAAAACTGCTTGAATTCGCCCGGCAGGGTGATAGACACTTTATTCCTGCTGCCATTCCGACCGGCTATCGGAATTGCGGTGCCATATTCTTCCGAACATTGGGACACTCCATCAAGAACGAGAAGAACAATGCAAACGCGGCTTCTCAAAGCACCCCTCCTTCCGGAGTTGTGTCGATCTTGAATCGCCATCGCTACCTGTGTTTGTTTCTGGTCATAGCAGTCCTCCTCCTTTTTACAGTCACCGACACACAGTTTGACGTCATCATCGACGGCCAAGTTATGTTCAACACGGCTGTCAGCCTTCATGAGTTCGGGGAACTGGGTATTCCCGCCGAATTTGGCATTCGCGCAGTGCGCACCCAAGGACTCAACCACTACGGGAAATACGGGATCGGCATGTCTCTGGTCGAGCAGCTTCCCCTGCTGTTGGTCGCACCAACCGAGAGCCTCTTCGGTCAGGGCAGCAGCAATATTCTCTTCCCGATGGAAAACTTGCTCCTCACGGCGTGGGCCGCATTGCTGATGGCACTCTGCCTTAAAGAATTGGGCTATTCTTTTCGCACTGGCGCAATGGCCGCGATTCTCTTTGCCTTTTGCACTTTTGCCTGGACGTATATTTCATACGACTTCAGCGAACCGCTGCAAGAGGTCCTGCCGCTGGCCTCCCTTTGGTTGATTTTGAAAAGCACGGGTAGCCGGGATGAATCCACAACCGATTCACCGCGGTCTTCGGCCGATGGATCGAGAAGAGCCCACGATCCCAAAGCGCGGGATCGTGGCTACCAAAGCCTCTTCGCCGCCGGATTTCTCCTGGGGTTTGCTGTTCTCACCAAATCCATTTTTCTTCTTTGGATCCCCAGTTTCGCAATTTATTTATGGCTTCGTTTGAAATCCGACAATAAACGATACCGACTATTTGGAAGTTTCTTAGTCCCGCTCCTTCTTTGGGGCGTGGCCATTGCGATTCTAAATTTTCATCGCTTCGGAGGGATCTTTGATTTCGGTTACGGTCGGGAGACTGCGGATGGTTTTAGGAACCCTCTAGGGAGCGGGCTTTATGGACTGCTCATCAGCATCAACAAAGGTTTGATCTTTTACGCCCCTTTGGCGCTGCTGTTCCCCTGGGCGCTGGTGAGGTTGTGGAAGCGGCACCGCCCCGAATCGCTGTTTATTTTATTGACCTTCGGGCTTCAAGTCGTACTGATGGCGAAATGGTGGAGTTGGGAAGGCGGTGAATCCTGGGGCCCACGGCTGCTTCTTCCGGTCGTGCCGCTGATTGTTTTGTCAGTGGCCACGCTCTTGGAAACAGATCAGAAATCCCGGCTTCCCCTGGCCGTGTGCGGGCTGCTGGGTTTGGGGGTCAATCTTCTCGGGGTCTTGCTGTATTTTCCCGTGTGGCCGGTGGTCGTAAAACTGAATTCGCAACGCATTCCTCTCGATATTCAAGGGCGTCAACCGGAGGAGTACGTTGTCCAAAATGGAAAACTCTGGTTCCGGCCCTCGACGGCGACTTATTACCTGTCGGCGTTGAGCCCTATTCGCGGCCATGCCTGGCTGCTGCGGCTGCGTTATTTCAACGAACCCTTTCCGCTGAACTGGATGAACGATCAATCAGCAGTGACGCCTCCCACGGTTCACTTTCCGCCCATCGATATCAACTTCAATCTCTTGAAGGAACGATTTTACGTTTCAGAACTAAGATCCGCGCACTTCTGGTTGTGGGAAAAACTGACCGGAACTCCCCAAGAAGAAATTTTTTCTTACCCGGTATTTGCAATCGAGCTGGCACGGCAGGGAGACCGTGCCGAAGAACAAGGAAAATTTGATCGGGCTATCGATTGCTATGCTCGAGCCGCCCGGATGATGCCCAACCACTTCGGGCCCGTGCTCAAGCTGGCTAACGCGCAGTCACGGTTGGGTCGATTGCAGGACGCGGAAGAAACGTTGACTCGGTTTCTTGTCACCCTGAAACAGCCGGTGAAGGCTTATGCGCCCGACCCGGAGTTGCGGCGGCCTCAGGAGCGCATCGCCCACTTTCGGCTGGGTCAAATCGAAGAGGCTGCAGGAAATCGCGAAGCCGCCATTGTGGAATACCGGGCTTTCTTATCTTTGGAACCACAGAAGCAAGACCGCGCGCTGGTGGAACAACACCTGATAGAGCTTACACATGCCGCAAGCAAGTCAGCGCAAAAACCCTGAGGAAGAAGCCGGAACGATGCCATCAAGCTCAGATCATGTAGGCTCGCCGCGCCAAGGCTTGGCCGCCTCGGACAACGCACCCCCACTCCCCCGCTTCGATTCCGCTTCAATGGGGCTGGAACGGCACAACCCACGCCTCCGGGAAGTCCTTCCTGTGATCGGGATTTTGTGCGTCTTTGCGCTATTTGCCTTCATGACCTGGGCCCACTGGGGAAACTTGAGGGTCGATTGCGGGCGAGAAATGTATGTGCCGCAAGAACTGGCCAATGGGCGGCTTTTATACCGGGATGTTTGGTATCCCTATGGTCCGTTGGCGCCTTACTGGAATGCGCTTCTGTTCCGCCTCTTTGGAACAAGTCTTTATGTCCTTTACGCGTCGGGGCTTTGCATCACGCTGGCATTTGCGCTCACTTTTTATGCCGTCAGTTGTCGAGTGTCATCCGCCTGGGTCGCCTTTGTGGCTGTGATGTGCTTTCTGATGCAAGCCTTCCATCCCGGCCTTTTCAATTATGTTCTTCCTTACGCTTATGGCTCCACGCTCGGATCGCTACTGGGTTTGTTGACTCTTCTATTTCTTATGCGTCACACGCGGCGGGAGTCCGGGCAAAATTTATTTTGGGCCGGCACCTGCGCAGGGCTGACGCTGCTGACCAAATGGGAATTTGGCTTGGCTTGCTACGCAACGCTTGGCGCTGCGATTCTGGCCGACCTTTGGTTGAAGAAGAATCGTCCGGAATTTGTTTCCAACATAAAGAAGGCTCTTCCTGGAGTTCTCATTCCAATCATTGGATACGGCGTTTTTGTATGGAAACTATCGTTGACCTTTTTCATTCGTGATTCCTTCAGTCGGGAATTTTATGTTCAGTGGTCCAGGCGCCAGGGATTTCGCTTCCTTCCCGGGGAGACTTTGCGCTTGATCGCTTTGCTGATGCTCTGTTTTCTTGTGTGGATGGTCGTTGCACAGATCATCAAATGGATAATTCAATCTCACATTCATCCCCTCCTCTGGTTCGTCCTCCTCGCAAGCCTTCTGGCAGCCCTTCACTTGAAGTGGGGCGCGTACTTTCCTTTAGCGATCTTTTATGCTTCGCGGTACTTTCTCGCGCCCAAGGGGATGTTCTGGCTGGCCGCTGCGGTTTTGGTTCGAACGGCCCTTAGGGCAAAAAAGACTGAAGAGCCATCTCGGGACCTTGAGTTGTTCGTTCTCGTTTTTTATGCGCTCGCTGTCGGCATTCGAATCCTTGCGAATGTGGAGATGGCGAATTACTCCATCTATTACAACACCGGTCTTTACCTGATCTTTTTCTTGATCCTCTGGGAAATGGGATTTCGGATGTGGCGATTTCCGGATGAGCGCCGGCGCCAGGCCGTCTCAAATGTCCTCATTGGATTGGCCGGTCTGGGATTGATGACGGCTTATTATCCCTGGCGAGTAATGCCGACAGCACCCTTTCATTCCACTCGAGGATTAATTTATTCAAAACCGGATGAAGCCGCTATGTTTCCGGCGGTCGTCCAGTTCATGCAGCTAGAAAAACGAGAAGGAAAGACGGTGCTGATCGTGCCGGAGGAAACTTCCCTTTATTTCTTTGCAGGAGTTGAAGCCCCGACGCGGTGGTATATGATCCATCCGTATATTCTGGATCCGGAGTGGAAAGAAAAGGAATACATCCGTGGGTTAGAAGCGCGGAAGGTGGATTACATTCTCTTTTCAAATCGATCTAACGCCGAATACGGCTTCCCATTCTTCGGAATTGACTATAATCAAGCGGTCTATCAATGGATTCAAGATCAATTTGAAATCACCGGTGAGTTCGGTCATTTTGCTCGAGAGACCCCCGAGAATTTTGCGATGTTGATTTATCGCCGGCGGGGGGAAACCTCGAAACCACCCGAGCTGGCGATCAAAATGAGCCGACCGGCGACTTTCGATGAGCCACCGCTCCTGAGGTGATAATCCCGTGGTGGCCCAAACACTCTGTTCTGTCTAATAAGGAGGAGGCAGTGCCGGAGATCGATAACAAAAATCGAGTGACTGGAGCCGTCTTTTTCGTCCTCACCCTCTCAATTTCCCTCTTCGTATTTTTTATTTTTCTCTCAAAACCGGGAATGAATAACAACCGGAAAGCCACTCTTTCGGCCATGGTTTACGGATACGCCTACAGGCCGATGGTGTACCGGTCCCTTCTACCCACTGCAGTGCGCTGGACTACCGGGATTGTTCCTCAAAGCGGTCGCACAATTTTTAAATCTTTCGTTTACCGTCATCCCGCGATCAGGCTTCTTTTTAACCGATTTCATCTTGAAGCCGACTTCCCCACTGAAACTCTTATCGCATTGATTTTAATGTACGGCTGCTTCCTGGCTTTCCTGCTTGGGATGCAACGCTTGTACGAGACTTTTTATTCAGGGTCTCCGCTGATTCGAAATTCAATTCCATCTCTGGCAGCCTTAGGGCTTCCGCCTTTCTTTGCCTACACCAACTATCCCTATGATTTTTGCACGTTATGGTTGACGGCTTTGTGCCTGATCTACCTGGCTCAATGCCGTTGGCTCTTGTTCCTCCTGTGTTTCACGCTGGCTTGTGCCAACAAAGAGACGGCAATATTGATGATTCCAATCTTCGGCATCTACACTTTCAAGAAAGGACTTCTTCAGCGCGCTCGTTGGGCCCAACTTCTGATTGTGCAGGTAACGATCTATATGCTCATTCGAGCCGCACTGTGGTTCAAGTTCCAATTGAATCTGGGCTCCATGCTGGAATTTCATCTTTACGATCACAATGTCCCAATGTTTCAGAATTGGCTCACTCAAGGATACAGTTTTGGCCAGTTGACCGTTGCGCTTGTTGTGGTGGCTCTAATTTGCTATGGCTGGTCTTCGAAGCCGCTGCTCCTGAAGTTGGGCCTGCTCGCCCTTCCACCGCTCCTCTTGGCGTGCTTGTTTTTTGGATATTTCGACGAGTGGCGGGCCTATTTCGATGTCTACCCTGCCGCCATGCTGTTGACCGTCGAACCCATCGGCAAACTGTTTGGGGTCAAACTTCGCGAGGAAACCCTGAAGGTATAATTTGAGCAACGCACCGGCAGCACAAATTTCACTGTTTCAAATCCGCTAAAATCTTCCGGCGCAAAGCGTCGCCACGGGCGTCGTGGAGGGCGCGTTGCCATTGGCGTCGGGCCTCTTCCGATTGGCCCAACATCTTTAGAGTGCTTCCCAAGCGCCAACGCGCTTCGGCATCGGCCGCATCGATATTCAGCAACTTCTCCCACCTTTCGCGAGCCGAATCCCAGCGGCTGAAATCCATATCCATGCGGGCCAAATTGTAAAGTGCGGCGGTGGAACGCGGGTCCAGAGACAGTGCTTTTTTGAAATCATCTTCGGCGTTCCAGGAATGTCCCAAACGGTATTCCAGGGCGCCTTGATTCACGTAAGCCTCAATCAGATTGCTGTCCAGCCCGATGGCGCGTCGAAAATCAGCGCCGGCGGCGTCGTATTTCGATAATTGCGCTTCGGCCAGCGCCAGATTGTTGAAGATGACGGCCTTCTGGGGGTTGAGCCCGGCGGCTGTGGTGAATTCCGATTCGGCTTCGACATAACGCTGATGATTCATCAACGCCAGTCCGCGGTTGTAGTGGGCGCTCCAGGCATTGGGGCGGGATTGCTCGGCCCGTGTCCACAACGCCACCGAGTCTGCCCACACTTGATTCTGGACAATGGTTCCTATCAGCAACAGGAACAGCACGCCTCCAAACACGGCCGTCCGGCGCGATTCTCGAACTAATGCCGCCACCCCTCTCAAAAGAAACAGCGCCAATAGAAGGCAGAGTCCGACGGAAGGAAGGTAAAGATAACGATCCTGAACGAGATACTCCTCGTGGAACGCTTTGAGATTCAATATCGGCAACATCGGGCCGATGGCCAGAAGCGCCGCAAGAATCAAATGGGGTCGTAGGCGCGTTCGGGTTTCTAGGTCGATACGTTTCCAACTGATCCACGCCAACCCCAGCGCGATCAAGAGAAGAAGGAGCGGTCCCCAGAAAGCAAAAGTGAATAATGACCGGACAAAATAAACGTCGTAAAACAGGCTCAGGTGAAATGGAAAAATAAAATGCCAGAGATAGGCCAGCAGGGCACGCGGAATTGTGATGAGGGAGATGAAGCCGGTGACTCCTTGATTGAACGGATGATGCCAAGTGATCAGCCCCAAGACTTCATATCGCGCCCATAAATACAATCCGGCAATAACAAAATAGGGGCCATTTTCGCGGATCACTATCGTGACACGTTTCCCGAGCGAAGCGGCACGCTCCCCATCGCGCGGGTGCCACAACTCCCAGCCCGCGAGGATCAAGGGCAGGCTCAAGGCGTTTTCCTTGCACAAGGTCGAGGCCGCAAAGCAAACCCATGAACCCAGCCTGCTCCCCCACGATCCCGTCCTTCGGGCGCGCTGATAAAGCCACAAGGCCGGAAGGAAGAAAACGGCCACCAGCAGATCCGGCACGGCGCTGATCCAGGCCACCGATTCGGAATGAACGGGATGCACGGCGAACAAAGCGGCCGTCAGAGCCGCGAGTGCGCGGTGCCCTGTAAACTCCAGCACAGTAAAAAAAACCAGCAACACCACACCGGCGTGAAGCAATATGCTCAGCAGATGCCAGCCCGGTCCGGCGAGTTGAAACAGACGGTAGCCTAAATCCAGCCACAATGTAAAGAACGGGCGGTAATAAGGCGGAGGAATGTCCGTCGAAAGGCCCCGTTGAAAAGCCCACACATCCGTCGTAAAGGCTTTGCTCCACACCAACGCTCCGCGCAAGCTCGGGTTGTTCAAAATTTGTTTCGTGTCGTCAAAGACAAATTCGCCTCGCAGCGAATTCGCATAAGCCAGAAGAGCCAGCAACGCCAGCGCAACCAGAATTTTGTAGACGGGAACCTCTTCCAGATATGAGAGAGCACTCGAGCCAGTGGGCAAAGGCCCGCGGGTCCTCAACTCCCCCGACAACCCTTGTGGTTTCCCCTTCGCGCCTTGGCGTCTTGGCGCGAAACCCGGCTCAGTCTTCAAGACGATTCACCTGTGGTGTGGTCCGATCCCTGATAAGATTGGTACATTATGGTTTCCCCTTCGCGCCTTGATGTCTTGGCGTGAAACCCGGCTCAATCCTCGGGACGATTCACCAGCCGAATGATCCCATTCTTGATGAGATCGGTATTGAAGTTGATCAGCAAGCCCAAGCGTTCATCGGCAAGTTTGAGATAAGTCAGCACCTGTTTCTTGTGAACCGGCGCCACGGCGTCGATCGATTTCAACTCCACAATGACCTTGTGTTCTACGAGCAAGTCTGCGCGAAAACCTTCCCCAAGATGAATGTTGTTGTAGACCACGGGAACCGGATGTTGGCGCAAAACATGAAGACCGCGTTTTGTCAGTTCATAAGCCATCGTCGCTTCGTACACCGATTCCAACAGGCTTGGACCGAGCGTCGTATGAATCTTGTAGGCTGCATCAACAATCTCCCGGGCAACTTCGTTCTCGGTCATGATGAACCTGTCTGCGGGGGAGTGTGGGAAGAGGGCGTGAGATCATTTTCGCATGAATTCGCTTGAAGGAACGGTTTCGCGCCAAGGCGCAAAGACGCCAAGAGCCCGCCCCTCATTTCTGCAAATTGTATTTTGTCATGTAGTGTCGGAAGGAGCGATAAGTCATCTTCAGCAATTCGGCCGCTTTGGTTTGGACGCCGGCGGCTTTGCGCAAAGCCGCTTCCACCAATTTCCGTTCCACCTCGGAAACCTGTTGATCAAAATCGATGCCTTCATCGGGAAAAATGGCTTCCACTTCCCGAATCTTAATTTCAGGCATCAACACGCGGTCGGGCAGGCGTTCCGTTTTCAAAACTTCGCCTGACTCAAAAGCCACCGCCCGTTCGATGGTGTTCTCCAATTCCCGAACATTGCCCGGCCAATCGTAGGCTTCCAGCGTTTCGTACAATTCCGGATCCACCGACGTGATGGTCTTGTTCATGGAGGTGGAGAATCGTTTGACAAAATGGTCGGCTAAAAGGCGAATATCTTCGCGACGGTCCCGGAGCGGAGGGACATCGATGGGAATCACAGAAATGCGGTAATACAGATCCTCGCGAAAGCCTTTTTCAGCCACCATCTTCTGGAGGTTGCGATTCGTGGCCGCGATGACACGCACATCAATGGGAATTTCCTCGGTCCCGCCCACCGGACGGAAACGTCGATCCTGCAGCACCCGCAGGAGCTTCACCTGCATCGACGGACTCATCTCACCGATCTCGTCAAGAAACACGGTGCCGCGATCCGAAACCTCGAACAGCCCCTTCTTATTCGAGGACGCTCCCGTAAACGCTCCCTTGAGATAACCGAACAGTTCCGATTCCAACAGGGTTTCAGGAAAAGCGCCGCAATTGATGGAGGTAAAGGGCTCGCGGACACGAGGGCTGAGATGATGAATTGCGCGCGCCACCAGTTCCTTCCCCGTTCCGCTTTCCCCGGTGATCAACACCGTGCTGTTGGTGGGAGCCACGGTGTGGATCAGTTCCTGAAGTAATCGCATGCGCGAACTGCTGCCGATCAGATTCTCGATGGCCGTTAACTTGCCCAACTCGCGCTTCAAAGTGCGGTTCTCCTCCCGCACTTTGAGCTCCTTCATTTCTTTTTCGATCACCACCTTCAACTCATCAACAAAATTCTCCGTTTTGATGATGTAGTTATTGGCGCCCATGCGGAGGGCTTGAATGGCGGTGGAGGTGGAAGCAAAAGCGGTCATGAACACAAAGACCACGTCCGACATCATGGTGCGGACTTCCTTGAGGAGATCCAAACCGGAAATTCCGGGCATTTTGATGTCCGAGACGATTAAATCGAAGGGCTCTTTGGACAGCAAATCCAGCGCGGCGCGCCCGCTCGACGCGGTTTTGACCTGGTACCCATCCCGCTTGAAGACGATCTCGAGCAGGTCGCAAATCGATTTCTCATCGTCCACTATCAAGAGTTTCATATGGGTGCTTAGGACCTCGGCTCCTAACTGCGATTCGACGGGTTCGCCCCGGGTGGGCGTCAACGGCTGACCGGCGCCGTCCGATTCGGCAAGGTAATCTCAAACTCGGATCCTCGACCGATGGCAGACCTTACCTCAATGCGTCCTTGGTGCGCTTGAATGATTTGATAGACAATGGCCAGCCCCAAACCCGTTCCGTCGGCGAACGAAGAGTGAAACGGCTCAAAAATCTTGTCGATGCGATCCTCTTCGATGCCCACCCCGGTATCATGAAAATTGATACGCACCTCGCGAGGGCCGGGCTGGGCCAGAGTGATGGTCAAGGTTCCGCCGCCGGGCATGGCCCGGATGGCATTGTGCGCCAAATTCCAAAAAACCTGTTTGATCAAGTCGGGATCGACCAGACAATTCAAGGGCCGGATCTCGGATCGCCGTTCAATCCGATGGTGGGGCGACACTTCGGGATTGTTGTCAAACAGCACCAGGGCGTCATCCAGAAGCTGATTCAACTCCACCAGTTTCGGATTATAGGTAATCTGC
The DNA here is from genome assembly GCA_028716525.1 of Terriglobia bacterium. Classification (GTDB taxonomy): domain Bacteria; phylum Acidobacteriota; class Terriglobia; order JAIQFV01; family JAIQFV01; genus JAQUPQ01. The sequence goes on from JAQUPQ010000001.1 coordinate 121,833, forward strand.
CGGGAGTAAATCAAAAAGTCGTTGATGATTTTATTGAGGCGCCTGGATTCCTGGAAGAGAATATCCATCAGCTTGGACTGATCTCCCCGCAGCGCCACTTCCTCCCGCAAGACGCCCACCGAGCCGGCAATGGACGCCAGCGGGTTTCGAATCTCATGGGCCATACCCGCGGCCATTTCACCGACGGCAGCCATGCGATCTTTGGCGCGAATCTCGCGCTCCAAACGCTTCAGCTCCGTGAGGTCCTGAAAGTTCACCAGATAGCCGATCCGCACCGTCTGATTGTCGAACAGGGGCGAAACGGACAATCCCAGGTATTTCTCGTGGCCCCCGATCAGCGCCAAATGGGATTCCAAGCGCAGGTTGCGCGGACCCTGTTCCAGTTCCTTCAAACATTCCTGAAAAGATATTTCGGGTAACACTTCCTGAAGAAACCGCCCGACGAGCGAACCCGCTGCCCGGCCCACAATTTCTTCCCCGGCAGGATTGATCATGGTGATGCGGCCTTGGAGGTCCGTGGTCAGCAGCCCCCCCCGCATGCTTTGAATGATATTTTCATTCAAGGCCACCAGATTGGCCAAGGCGTCGGTTTTATCGATCAGCTCCGCGCCCTTCCGGCGTAAGTTTTCGGCCATATAGCCGCTGAAATAGCCCACCCCAAAAAAAGCAAAGGTGTTCAGCACAAACAGAGCCAGCATAGGGGACACGGTGAGAAGCGATACGGCAAACGAAGGAATCTTGTCGAAGAAAGTCAGGAGGAGGAGTCCGCCGTAGAGGGCGCTCGCCACACCGGCCGTAACTAAAGCTCCCCGTTGATACAGCACTGCAGCGGAAAACACGATGGCCAAAAGATACAAAATGGAAAAATAACTCTCGTGGGCGCCGGTCAAATAAATGATGGCCGTGATGAGCGCCATATCGACGACGATTTGGGCCACCGCCTGAGGGCGGTAATTACGGCTGAAGTGTTCCCAAACGCCGAACAGGAGCGCCAGCCCCAGCGCCGCCAACAACACACTCAGGACAGGATAAAAAGGAATGGGAGCCGACGAAATTTTTTCCAAACTGATGAGAATGCCCAGAATGACGGTATAGATCACCACGCGCAACTTGAGAAACCAGACCAGCCAGTCACGCGGGTTCATGGTTGTTGTCAGCAGTGCCACTCTGTGTTTCTCCCTGCGCGCGTCGTGGTGCAGCGGATTCATCGGCGTCCCTGGAATATCACTATAATTTTAAATCCGGTGAAAAACAATTGAGAAGCGCGGCCGGATCCGATCCGGCATAAAAAAAGCGCCCCGACGCATCGGAGCGCTGGAAACCCACTTCGTCTCCGTCTCAACCTGAAAGTTTATCGATCAAGGTAAACAAAGGCAGATACATGGAAATGACAATGCCGCCCACCACCAGCCCCAAGAACATGATCAGCATGGGTTCCAGGGCCGTCAGCAAATCTTTCACCGCAGCGTCCACTTCATCCTCGTAAAACTCAGCGATCTTGGTCAACATGGCGTCCATGGCGCCGGTCTGCTCACCCACGCCCACCATCTGAGTCACCATGGGAGGAAAAACCCCGGTTTCCTTCAACGGATCGACAATGGTGCGTCCCTGTTCGATGGCTTTGCGCGTCTTTTGTATGGCGCGTTCCACCACCGCATTGCCCGCCGTCTTACCCGTGACATCGAGCGCCTCCAACAGCGGCACACCGCTGGTGATCAGTGTCGACAGCGTGCGCGAGAAGCGGGCCACAGAAATTTTCCGGAGCAAAGCACCCAGCACCGGCATCTTCAACATCACTCGGTCGACCTGGTAACGCCCGTTCTCCGTGGAGTAATAGGACCGGAAGGCAAAAAACAGCATGACCAGGCCGATCAGGATGAACACGATGTAGCGCGTCATAAAGTGGCTCAGGGCGATGACGATCTGGGTCGGCAGAGGCAAGGGCACGTTCAACACGGCAAACAATGTCATGAACGTCGGAACGACATACACCAGAATGACGGAGACCACCAGGACGGCAATCGACAGAATGGCACAGGGGTAAATCAAGGCCGATCGAACCGCCCGCTTCAACTTCACAGATTTCTCGATATAGCTGGAAAGACGTTGCAGAATGGTATCGAGGATGCCGCCGGCTTCGCCTGCAGCGATCATATTGGTGAACAACTCATCGAACACTTTGGGATGAGCGCGCATGGCCGTCGCCAAGGTCGACCCGCTTTCCACTTCCCCCCGAACTGCCGCCACCACTTTCTTGAAGGACTTATTCTCGCTCTGCGACGACAGGCTCTCCAAGGCCTGCACCAACGGAAGCCCGGCATCAATCATCACGGAGAATTGGCGCGTGAACACCGCCAACTCGCGCGGTTTGACCTTGCCGCCCATCGAAGACTTGCCGAACATGGCGCGCTTTTCTTTGATGCTCAGCGGGCTGATTTGCTCGCGGTGCAGCATGGACGCGAGCATTTGTTTGTTGTCGGCGGTGCGCTCGCCCATGACCAGCGCCCCAGCCTTGGTTCGCGCCCGATAGGAGTAAACCGGCATACCACCTTCCTTAACTGTGAATTCCTAAGAGAGCGATGAGAATTCTATCGCCGCCCGCGACGTCACCGGGCCGCAACGCCGGGAACGTTTTTTGCGGCGGAGTTGATCCCGTTCGAGGTCTTCCAAACCGTCGCCGGCAGACCCGTTCCCCGATTGATCATGTCTTGCAATTCTTCCGGATTGGAAGACATGGTCAAAGCCGTTTGCAGGGTGATCTGTTTCTGAAAATAAAGGGTGGCGAGCGACTGATTGAAGGTCTGCATTCCGTATTTTTCCTGCCCGACCTGCATCGAGGAATAAATCTGGTGAATCTTGTCCTCGCGGATCAGGTTTCGAATAGCCGCATTCGGGACCAGAATCTCCATGGCCATGGCGCGACCCACTCCGGAGGCTTTGGGCAGCAACGCCTGAGTCAGAATGCCTTCCAAAACGAAGGATAACTGAGCTCGAATCTGAGGCTGCTGATGGGCCGGGAAGACATCCACGATGCGGTTGATGGAGGTCACCGCCGAATTCGTGTGCAGGGTCGCGAAGGTCAGATGGCCCGTTTCGGCGATCCGCAGCGCCGATTCGACGGTCTCCAAGTCGCGCATTTCTCCGATGAGTACCACGTCGGGGTCTTCACGCAAGGCCGCCCGCAAGGCGTCGGAGAAGGTATGCGTGTCGCTCTTGAGCTCACGTTGATTGACGATGCAATTCTTGTGCTGATGCAAATATTCGATCGGGTCTTCAATGGTAACGATGTGTTGATGACGGTCGGTGTTGACCTTGTCGATCATCGCCGCCAGCGTGGTCGACTTACCGCTGCCGGTGGGACCTGTGACCAGAATCAATCCGCGCGGCCGGTCGCAGAGTTTGCGCACGATTGGAGGCAGACCGAGTTGTTCAAAATTGCGAATTTCGAATGGAATATTGCGGAAGACTGCCGCCACGGCTCCGCGCTGAAAGAAAACGTTGGCGCGGAAGCGGGCCATGTCTTTTACGCCGAATGAAAAATCCAATTGCCAATCTTCCTCAAATCGATGTTTTTGCTGATCGGTCAGGACACTGTAAGCCAGCTGTTTGGTTTCGGCGGGGGTCAGCGGCTTCATTTCCAAGGGACGAAGAATTCCATCCACGCGAATTTGCGGAGGCGTCCCGGTCGTGATATGCAAATCACTCCCGTTGACTTCCAACATCTTCTTGAGGAGTTCACTGAGCGATAACATGGCCACCCCTTTCAAACATCAAAGAACTCAAAAGGCGCTTCCCTGCTCGCCCCAGCGATGACTCCCCAGAAAACGGACTGCCTCCGCTCGTTCGCACGTTAGGTCTCCCTTCCGACGCCCCCAGTCTCTTCTCAAATCATCACGAGAATATTTCAGTCTTTTTTTTGAGATGTGACCCGCGTCACACGGCGGAAACAGGCCGAACTACAACACCGGGGAATGAAATGCCGGGGGAGGGCTTCCGGGCGAGGCGCTAACGGACAGTTTCGCGGAGAACTTCTTCCATGGTGGTGATGCCTTCCTTGATTTTGCGAAGGCCGCTGCCGCGCAGCGTGATCATGCCGTTGTCTATGGCCTTCTTGCGGAGCTCCAGGGCGGAGGCCCCCACCAGCACCAGCTCGCGGATTTCGTCGTTCACTTCCATGACCTCATAAAGACCGACACGTCCTTTGTAGCCTGTTCCATTGCAGGTGGTGCAGCCCTGGCCGCGATAGAGTTTGATCGCCTTGGACTCTTCCGGAGAGAAGCCGGCTTCGATCAATACCTTTTGCAGGGTGTTGATTTCTTCCTTGCAGTCCTTGCATATGCGCCGGACCAGGCGCTGCGCGCCGATCAAATGAACCGAGGTGGCGACCAGAAACGGTTCAATGCCCATGTTCATCAAGCGCGAAATCGTGGAGGGCGCATCGTTGGTATGAAGGGTGGAAAGCACCAGGTGGCCGGTCAAGGCCGCCTTGACGGCGATCTCAGCCGTTTCGAAGTCCCGGATCTCGCCGACCAGAATAATGTTGGGGTCCTGGCGTAAAAAAGCGCGCAGGGCGGCGGCAAAATTCAGTCCGATCTGCTCCTTCATCTGAACCTGATTGATGCCGGGCAACTGAAATTCCACCGGATCTTCCGCCGTCATGATGTTGGTCTCGGCCGTGTTCAGCCGCGAGATGGCGGAGTACAGGGTGTTGGTCTTCCCGCTTCCCGTCGGGCCCGTCACCAACACCATGCCGTAGGGCTTGAGAATCGCTTGCTCGAATTTTTGAAGAGACTCCGGTTCGAACCCCAGCCGCGTCATGTCGAGCATGAGGTTTTCTTTGTCGAGCAGCCGCAGCACCACTTTCTCACCGTACAACGTCGGGAGCACGGATACGCGAAAATCCAGCTCTTTGCGTTTTCCCAGGTGTTTCATCTTCATCAGAATGCGGCCGTCCTGGGGCAATCGTTTCTCAGAAATATCCAGTTTCGCCATGATTTTCAGGCGGGAAGTGATGGCGTCGCGCAATTTTAAGGGCGGCGACATGATGTTGTAGAGAACCCCGTCAATGCGGAAACGCACACGGTATTCTTTTTCGTAGGGCTCCAGATGAATATCGGAGGCGCCGCGGCGCAGCGAGTCGACCAGGACGAGGTTGACGAGTTTGACGATGGGGGCTTCTTCAGCGGCGCGCTCCAGTTCCTCCAGGTCGACTTCTTCCTCATCGCTGGCCTCCAGCTCCAAGTCGGCTTCCGACACGGCTGTACCGTTCGACTCCGCCTGCTCCGATACCGCAATCGACTCCATCACTTTCTTGAGCTCAATGGCATGCGGAGTTCCATAATACTTTTCAATGGCTTCTTCGAGGGAGTTCTCCGACGCCACCACCGGCTCAATGTTGAAACCCGTCATGAACTTGATATCATCGAGGGCCGTCACGTTGGTCGGATCCAACATGGCGATGGTCAGAACCGAGCCAATGCGGCTCAAGGGAAGCACCTGATATTTTCGGCAGGTATCCGCCGGGATCAGTTGGATGACGGCGGGATCAATTTCGAAATACGACAGATTGATGGAGGGAACGCTGTAGCGGCGCGACAGAACCTTGGCAATATCTTCGTCGCTGGCAAAACCCAGTTTGACCAGGCATTGCCCCAGGCGCTTGCCGCTGCGGCGGTGCATCTCGTCAGCTTCTTTGAGCTGCGTCTTGGTAATGATGTTGTCGGCAACCAAAAGGTCGCCTAAGTTGGAGGGCATAGAACGGCCTCACCGCTTGATCCCCTGGCTCGAACCAACCTCGAAAACATCCTTCTTCAAACCCTGGCGAAAAACCGGCTCCCGCGATGGATTCGGGAGGCTTTTAACACGGCTGTGGACACCGTCGGAGAAGTCGGAAGAACTTATGAATGCCACGGGAGCGAGAACGGCGCCGCCGCTGGTCAGCGAATGTCAGGACGGTCCTTGAAAAATTCTATCACCGATCTGATGGTATCATCGAGCGAGGTGGGATTAACACACCCGATCAGCTTTTCCACTTTGGAAACATCCGGTACGCGACGCTCCATGTCTTCAAACCCGCTCTGGTAGGCCTGCTCGTAAGGAACAATCTTAATCGTGGACTTGCTGTCGGTCAGCTCGATGATGCGTTTCGCCAGATCAAGGATGGTAATTTCCTTGGATCCGCCAATATTGAACACCTGGCCATAGGCTTCGGGCATGCCGATCAAACGGCGAACCGCCTTGACCGCGTCGTAAACGCAGGTGAAGGTGCGCGATTGCTGACCGTTGCCATAGACGGTCAAATCCTCGCCGCGTAAGGCCTGGCAAACCAGTCGAGGAACAACCATCCCGTACCGCCCCGTCTGGCGGGGTCCAATAATATTGAAAAATCGGATGATCACCACCGGCAAATGGGTCGTTTGCCAATACGCCAATCCCAGAAACTCGTCCAAGGCCTTGCCCGCCGCATAACTCCATCGCACCACGGCGGTCGAACCGTAGGTCCGATTGTCGTCCTCCCTCAAAGGAACCTTGTTGTTCCGCCCGTATACTTCGGAACTGGAGGCGATGAGCACACATTTCTGGAATTTATTCGCCAATTCCAGCAACAGGTCCGTTCCCCGAAAATTGATCTGGATGGAGAGTAGCGGATTTTCCAGAATGTACTCCACGCCCACCGCCGCCGCCATGTGAAAAACCGCATCGCATGAGCCGACCAACTCTACCATACGGCTGTAATTCATGATGGAGTCTTGGACCAACTTGAGGTGCGGGTATTTTTCGAGATGCTTGAGGTTATCTCGTCGTCCCGTCGCGAAATTATCCAAAACCACGACTTCGTTGCCGTTCTGGAGACACTCCTCCGCAAGGTGCGAACCGATAAACCCCGCTCCGCCTGTTACAAGATACTTCATGGGTAAAAGCGGCCTCTCTTGGCTTCAGGAAGTAATTTCAAACTCGAGGCAATGATGCGACTATTCGGCCTCCGGCTGCAGGCGAGTACACTTGATAAACGCGCCTGTAACATAGTGAAAGGACACCATGAAGTCAAGAATTTTCAAGGAACGCCACGACAACATGACGTGTTCACGAGTCCCCTTCGGCTCCGCAACGCACTTCTCTCGTGGTTGATTTTCAGAGTCCCGGAATCCGGACCTTTCGGACCCCGCCAGCTTGACTCTGACTGAGAACTGGAGTTAGAGTGTGAGCCCACTGTGGCAGAATTGCAACACTTCATCTCGGCTTGGCAAAGGATGGTTTCTCGAACGGCTTGAAGGTTCAACGACGAATTTCGGCAAAAATTCTGCGAAGAGTTTTTGAAATCCTGGACGATGCTTTAGGCCCGCAACACTGGTGGCCCGGGGAAACGCCCTTTGAGGTTGCGGTCGGGGCAATTCTGACCCAGTCGACGGCTTGGAGCAACGTCGAAAAGGCCATTGGAAACTTGAGGCGGGCGGGCGCCCTTTCACCGAAAGCCTTGAACCGGTTGAGCGAAGGAAGGTTGGCGCAACTCATTCGTCCTTCCGGGTACTTCAGGCAGAAGGCCAGAAAATTGAAGAACTTTCTCCGGTTTCTGCCGCGAAATGGATCGCTGCAAAAGATCATGAACATGCCGGCACAGGAGCTGCGAAGGGAGTTGCTGGAAGTTAAAGGAATCGGGCCGGAAACCGCCGATTCGATTGTCTTGTATGCTGCCGGGCGTCCGGTTTTTGTGATTGATGCCTACACCCGCCGCATTTTTTCACGACACGGCTGGGTCGATGAAAGAATATCGTATGACGATTTTCAAGCCTTGTTTCATCGCAACCTCCCCGAAAACACAGCGATGTTCAATCAATATCATGCTTTGTTGGTAAGAACCGGAAAGGATTACTGTACGCGCACGGCCCCCCGTTGCAGCGCCTGTCCTCTGGAGTCCTTATTGCCGGTTCCATGGCCTGATTTTCAGGTGGCGGAAAAACGACCGATTAAACACTGACCCATGACTCCACGGACCAGGAAGATATTCATTTTGGCGGGCTCGGCTGCATTCCTGCTGTTGCTGCTTACGATTGTCTTTGTGGAAGCAGCTTTCAACCTCAGCCGATATCTCTCACCCACGGAGCCCTCGCAAACGGTCGTCCTGTTTGCTCTGAATGCCATCATTGTGGTGTCGCTGATCGTTTTTTCTCTGGTTCTGACCCGATACCTGATTAAGTTGTACGTGGAGCGGAGATCGGCGCAACTCGGCTCGAATTTCAAAACCAAATTGCTGGCTGCGTTCCTGGGACTTCCGCTCATTCCCACAATCTTCTTGTTCATCTTTGCCTACGGTCTGATCAACCGGAGTCTGGACAAATGGTTCAGCATGCCGGTGGACACGGTCCTCGATAATGCCCGCGCGATTGTGAAGCAGTACCAAAGCGGCTTTCAGGATCAAACCTATTTTTACAGCAAAGAGTTGGCTCTTTCCCCCACGATCCTGGGGGCCGTGCGGTCCGCCGATACCGGCAAGCTGCGATCCACCGTCGAGCGCACCGCCAAGCAATTCCAAATCGAGGCGGTGGGATTTTTTGACCGGACCGGAAAGCCCATTTTGCTGATTCATCTGCCCTCCCCGGTGCTGGTAAAACACCTTGATCAGCAATTGAATTTGTTCGCTCAATCATTGCGGGAACGCTCGGATATTGTGCAAGAGGGCAACGTCGCCGGCTTTCCGTTTGTGGCGGCGGGAACCGAGATTTTGGACGAGCGGCTGCATCTGGCGGCGTCGGTGGTGGTGCTAAATTTCTATCCCTCGGACTTGCAGGAGAAGGTCCGCCAGATCAATCTCGAGCGGTCCAACTACGCGATTCTGGCTCGGGACATCAAGACCTTCAAGACCGTGAAGGTGCTCACGCTGTTGCTGATTACCATCGCCATCCTGTTCAGTGCTTCCTGGATCGCCGTTTATCTATCGAAACGCATCACGATTCCCATTCAAGCGCTCGCCGAGGCGACTCAAAAAGTGGCCGGAGGCGATCTCAACCACCGCGTCTCCGTGGAAGCGCAGGACGAGCTTAAATTGCTGGTGCAATCGTTCAATGACATGACCCAGCAACTGCACGACAAGAGCGAAGTCATCCAACAATCCACGGCCGAACTGGAAGCCGCCAACCGCGAGCTGGAAACCCGGCGCCAATACATCGAGACGGTAGTGGAATCGATCCCCAGCGGCGTGGTTTCATTGAACAACGAATTCATGGTCACGCACCTGAACGGCGCCGCCATCCGTCTACTGAACACTGAAGCCTCACTGCCCTGCTCCTTGAAGGAGATTTTCGATCCTTCGGTTTTCGACATTCTGGATCAGCTTCTGCGGCGGGCCAGGGTGTTGTCCATTTCCAGCCGCGAACTGGCGCTTCCGGTCCCCGGGGAACGGCAGCTCTATGGTGCCATTACCGCCTGTGCGCTACGCGGCGGGGACGGCGAAAACCTGGGATATCTTCTGGTCATCGAAGACCTCACCGAATTGTTGAAGGCTCAGAAGAGTGCGGCCTGGCGCGAGGTGGCGCGGCGCATGGCTCACGAAATCAAAAATCCCCTGACGCCCATTCAACTGAGTGCGGAACGCATACTCAGAAATTTGACCCGTTTGCACGACACACCCCGACCCGCCGAGAGCGCCGCCTCCAGCGAAGCCTTGGAAGACGTCATCGAGGAGTGCGCCTCTACGATCAACCAGGAGGTGACGGCGCTCAAAAATCTGGTCAATGAATTCTCCCGGTTTGCCCGGCTGCCCTCGGCCGATCCCATGCCCACGGACTTGAACAAGATCATCGAGCAAACGCTTTCAGCCTACGACGGCCGGTTGAAAGACGTCGCCATCGAGACCGAGTTCCGCGTCGAGCTCCCGAGAGTCAAAGTGGATCCCGAGCAGTTCAAACGCGTCCTCGTCAATCTGATCGACAACGCTGTGGAAGCCATGGCAAATATGCCGAATAAGCATTTGGTGTTCAGAACCCGATTCGACAAACTGAGGGAAACCGTGGAGATGACCATTGCAGACTCCGGTCATGGAGTGCGGCCTCAAGATAAAGACAAACTATTCCTGCCGTACTTTTCAACCCGCAAGCGCGGCACGGGCTTGGGCCTGGCCATTGTGAATCGCATCGTGTCGGATCACAATGGAATCATTCGTGTGGAGGAGAATCCTCCGCGCGGAACGCGTTTTATCATTGAGCTCCCGGCAATGGCCGAGGAACCCTCGGCCCTCAAGGAATTGAACCGCGAAGCTTCGTGAGGACGGCGCCGCCCGGAGCCGGTGAGCCCGATCTTCGGCCGGCACAACCCGCAAGCGAATCAAGGAGCATTCTTGAAGCAAACGATCCTGGTCGTGGATGACGAGAAAAACATTCGCGCCTCCCTGCAGGGTGTGCTGGAGGATGAGGGATTCAAGGTGGAGACGGTGCCTTCGGGAGAAGCCTGTCTCGAAACCCTGAAGAAACGGAATTACGATTTGGTGTTGCTGGATGTTTGGCTGGATGGGGGGATTGACGGTTTGGAAACCTTGCGCCGCATTCAGACAATGGAACAGCATCCGCCCGTTGTCATGATTTCCGGCCACGGCAACATCGAAACCGCCGTCAAATCCACCAAGCTTGGGGCCTTTGATTTTATCGAGAAACCCCTGTCCATCGACAAAGTCACACTGGTCTTGCATCATGCCCTGGAACAACGCCGCCTGGCGGAACAGAATGAGGCCCTCCGCCGGGAGCTCAAACAAAAGTACACGCTCATTGGCGAAAGCATCCCCATGCGGGCGCTTCGCCAGCAGTTGGCGGTGGCCGCACCCACCAATGGTCGCGTGCTCATTTATGGGGAGAGTGGAACCGGAAAAGAACTGATTGCCCACGCCTTGCATCAACAATCCTTGCGCGTCAACGAGTCCTTTGTGGAAGTCAATTGCGCCGCCATCCCCGAAGAGTTGATAGAGAGCGAATTATTCGGACATGTCAAAGGATCGTTCACCGGCGCCACCGAGGACAAAACCGGCAAGTTTCAACAGGCCGATCGGGGAACTTTGTTCCTTGATGAAATTGGCGACATGAGCTTCAAAACCCAGGCCAAGGTTTTGCGTGTTTTGGAGACCCAGCGGTTTGCCCGGGTGGGAGGAAGTGAGCTGCTGGAAGTCGACGTCCGCGTGATCGCCGCCACCAACAAGAATATTGATGAGGAAATTGCCCGGGGAACGTTTCGCGAAGACCTGTTTTACCGATTGAACGTGATCCCCTTCTACGTTCCCTCGCTGCGCGAACGCACGGAAGATATCCCGGTGCTGGCACGCTATTTCGTGGCTGAATTTTCGAGGGAATACGGCTGGAAGGAAAAAGTCCTGACCAACGATGCCATTGAAGTCTTGATGAACTATTCCTGGCCGGGGAATGTCCGGGAACTGAAGAATCTTATGGAACGCGTCGTCATCATGACCCCGGTCGTTCGCATCGAAGCCAAACACCTTCCGGCGGCCTTATTGCGCGACAACGGCTCTTTCCCCGAACCCGGCAATGGCGGACCGACCCTGGAGGCCGCCCGTAAAGCCTATGAACGAAATTTCATCCTGCGCAAACTGGATGAATACCACGGCAACATCACGCATACCGCCAAAGCCTTGGGGGTTGAACGCAGCCACCTCTATCGCAAGATGAAGGCCCTCCGCATTCGTACCTAGGCATAATTTTTTCTTGAGCCTCTCCCGTTCGGGTAGTGACTCATTTTGAATGGGGTGGCGCACACATGCGCTCCAGGCATGTGTGCGGAGTCCCCCTTGTTGATGTACGCACACATCGTCCGCCACGGCGGCCGATGTATGCGCCACCCAGAGGTGAAAAAGAATTCAAAATGAGTCACTACCCCCGTTCGCCTTCGTCCTTGGAGTCCGATCTGAGTCGGGCGAAACGCATGGGAGAGCACACCGGCTTGCCGATAAAATTCTTCTAAAGGTTTTCCCTCCATGATCCGATACCGTACGGGGGGTCTTCATGGCCCGCAACGACACGGTTAAAGCAGAACATCAGTGCCCCGATTCGCTCACGTCCAGCATGTCCCTGGCGGATACTCAGGGTCACGACAAGGTCCGGCGAACTGAACCCCGGGTAGTTTTGCGCCTCCCCATCACGCTCGAAGGAACCGACCCCTGCGGAAATGATTTCGTTGAAAAAACTTCCACGGAGAATGTCAGCCGGCGCGGAGCCTGTGCAGAGCTTCCCCGGGCTATTGAAGCGGGCGCTGTTTTGCGCTTGACCTCATTGGAGCGGCAGCTCCACACTCGTGTTCAAGCCGTGGTGACGTGGTGCAGTAGTTTCGGCCCCAACCGCTTCCGTGTGGGATTACACTTCCTGGAAGCACCTTCCCAGTGGGTGGTCACTTAAGGAGTCCTCCGATGAGAAAGTGGATGCTGGTTTTCGCGCTGGTGGGATTGACAGTTCCGCTCTTTGGCGCCAAGCCCTGTGAAGAACTGAAATCCGAAATCGACGCCAAATTGCAGGCGAAAGGCGTCAAGAACTATACCCTGGAAATCGTTGTCAACGACCAGGTGAAGGAAGGAAAAGTGGTCGGCAGCTGCGACGGGGGAACGAAAAAGATCGTTTATATAAAGAAGTAGAGGATTATCCGATTCCACGCCGGCGGGTTTCGGGAACTCCCACGGAGTCTTATCCCTTCTCCAAATTCTTGGAGATCAAAGTCGCGCAGAAAGCGTTCAGCGTTCGGGTGCCCGTCGTCCCGAACAAACCCATTCCGGAATGGGCTCAAGAGGAACGCTGTTGTAATCCGGCGCGCAATTCTCGGGTCAGAAGGTCCACTGTGGATTGAGTTCCACCCAACAGTTTCGATTTCCACTCCCCATCGGTTTCGAATCGACGATCTCCAATCGTCATCATCCACGGTGAGATGGCATCGCGGATCTTGAAGGCATCAGTGATCTCGCCGCGCCGCGCCCGGATGATCTGCAACACTTCGGGAACAATGCGAATGAAGGCCCGCAATGATGTTCCCGATTTGATGGAATACTTCCGGCCGTACCAGGCGGATTCAAACGTCCGGGCCACCTGCTTGAAGTAACTCACAAAGAAGCGGCGCGAATCATCGCGGAACTGTTTTGCCGCGGGCGCTGAAGCCGCCGCCATGTTGGTGAAGATGGCCTTGATCTCATCCGCCAAGGCCGCTTGCGATACTTTCCCCGGACCTACGCCCAACACCTTGATCTGGCCGAACAAAGGCGAATCTTTTTCTTCGTTCAACGCGCGGATGATGTCGTGGGCCGCCGCCAGCCACTCGTCCTTGTATAAACGCCGACCCGCCAGCGAGATGATGTGCGAGGGGTTGAGCCGCGTGTGCTTGGCGTTGATGGTGACGAACATTTCGACGGCGTGGTCGGGCGGCAAGAAATCAAAAATAACCGTGGGCACATAAAAATCCTTCAGGCTGCGACCCCCGCTGACAAAGGCCGGATCGGACTGCATTTGATGGAGCGCCAGTAGACGGTGTTGACCATCCAGCACCCTCAACACCCCCACCTCGGTGGGAATATTCAAGGTTCCGAAAAATTTCTCGCGCGGACTCTGCGCGAAATCCAAACGCCGGTCCGCCACCAACAACACCGAACCCGGAATGGATGGCAGGGTGTTCAACTCCGCGCACAAATGGTAATACTCCGCCAACTCGGCGATCTTCTTGCTGATGATGGGGCGCTGATAGGCCTCGGCGGAAGCGCGAATGACGTTCTCCAGCAGCTCCCAATTGATCTTGGCTTTGCTGCTGGATCTGGAGGCGGAGGGTTGGCGCGACATCTTGGTCCGCGGATCGTAGGTGAGTACCTCAAACGCCACCAGATGTCCGACATCCTCCGCCGACAATGCCGCCTGATAAAACTGGACTCCGAACTGCTGGACCCGAAGCGCCGGTACTTCAATCATGATGGGCCTCCCGCCACATAGGATGAACACTGAACTGGATCAAGGCCGCTGTTGTGATAAACTGCACAGGCTTCCAGGCGCGGAGCTGTGCTGCGCTCCCGAAAGGACGACGCCCGTTTCTTAGGGATTTCATCATGGCCCACGCTATCGCGGATTTCAAGAGGATTTTCCTTTCCCGGGCCCTGCAAATTTTGTGTCTTGCTTCGGATAAATTTATTGTGCGAGAATGAAACATCATTCCTGAGCTGTTGAACGAGGATGTCCCGAGTTCGATCCCGGAGCGGTCTTCAGCGTGGGTTGTCCCAGGCTTCAAAACGAGCACCTTGAAATTCTCGTGGTTTCCAAATCAGCAGTGATAGGTGGGGACTATGAAACAGGTTCGAGCCAAATGCTTAATTTGCCTCCTGGTGGCGGTGTCTCTGTTCGCGGTCGGACGAGAACCGCTGCTTCGCGCCCAAGTCATCGCAGGCTCGCCCGAAGATAAGGCCTACCAGGCCATCTCAAACGAAACCGACGCCAAGAAGCGATTGGAACTCCTGGACGCCTTCGTCAAGAACTTTCCCAAGACGACGGACTTGTCCCAAATTTATGAGTTTTATGCCATCACCTATCGCGAACTCAACAACGCCGACAAGGAAATTGAATATTCGGAAAAATCGCTGGCGCTCCGGCCGGACTCTCAGCTGATGCTGATGCTGGGCCGCGTGCTGTCCATTAAAGGCGACGATTTGCCCCGGGCCATTCAGACCATTAAGGATGCCAGCGCGCTTGCTCAAAAAGTGAAAGATAATCCGCCGCCGGGCGTCTCACCCAAGGATTGGATGCAGGCACAAACCGAGGTCATGGCCAATTCCAAGCCGCTGCTCGATTACGCCATCGATCGCTACAAACAGGTCTTCTTCCAACAACTGCAGCAGGAAAAGGATCCCAACAAGGCCATTGCGAGCTTGGACGATTACTCCAAGCTGGTGAACGATCCGGCTGCGCTGCCGCTTGTTTACGATGCCTACATGCGCAATTACGAGCTGCTGAATAACCGGCCCAAAGTAGCCGAGTATGCAGAAAAAGCTCTCAGCCTGAATCCGAATGACGTCGGCATTTTAGCCTTCGTCACCAACGTCTACCTGGCTCAGCCCATGGACGCCGACGCCGCCTTGGCGCAAGCTCAACGGGCCGTCTCCATCGCCGACAAGATCGACACGCAACCCAAGCCGGCGAGCATGACCGATGATCAGTGGAACTCCCAGAAAACCCAGTGGAAAGCATTGGCTTACTCCACGCGCGGACTCGTGGAACTCCAAAAGCCCGATTCCATGCCGGCCGCCATCACGGATTTGGAAAAAGCGCGCGATTTCACACCGAACGATGGAATCATCCAGTATCGATTGGGAATTGCTTATTGGAAGAGTGAGCGCATCGATGACGCCATCAATGCCCTGGCCAGGAGCGCCGCTGTTCCCAGCGGAATTCAAACTCAGGCGGCTCAACTTTTGGAAACTTACTACAAGGCCGCCCATAATGGTTCAACGGACGGCCTCAAGGAACTCATCGATAAGAACAAACCCGGCACTGATAAACCCAACGGAGAGTAAGAGGCCGGGCTAAAAACGCTTTCCATAGACCTGACCGCTCCGCGAAATAAGACGCCTTGTACATAACGGGTTCTTCAGCTTCTCTCAAATCTTCGTTTGCATCTGGTTCTCCCGCCGGCCACCCCTATCGTTCAACATCTCCCCGTTGGGACTTCCTTTCCAAAATTCCTGCCCGGTCATAAACCGGATCAGATCTTGAGCGCTTTCAACTTCGTGGGATTAAACCTTTCCGGAGAGCCTCTGTCTATGAATCCGAAGTCGCGGCCAAGCAACTTAACCCCAACGTGAAAGGTGATGTGAGGGTCATTTAAGGAAATATAAATTTGCCTCCTACCCTCCTGCCCAAATGCTGTCGCAGATTGACAGCCGTAGAGAGGCCAAGCCTTCCGGCGGACCATCGCCGGAAGGTTTTTTAGTATTTGAGGGGCTTGAAATATCAGGAAAGACTACCGGGGCTTGGTCTGTATTCTCAGGTCGCTTTCAGTTCACTCCCACAAAATCGTCGGCCTCTTCCACCCGGTCTCACTTCGCAAATCGCACCACCACTTTGCCGAACTGCCGGCCGGATTCCAAGTATTCGTGAGCGTTGCGGATGGCTTCCACTTCGAATACACGGTCCACGACGGCATGAAGTTTCCCCTGTCCCACCAAGGATCCGATCTTAGCGAGGTCTCCGCGATTCCCCATGGTGGAGCCCAAGATCGACTGCTGTTTGAAAAATACGTAACGCAAGTCGAATTTGACGGCCGGGCCGGTGGTGGCGCCGCAAAACACCAGACGACCGCCGATGTTCATGGCGCGCAGGCTTTTTTCAAATGTGGCCTCACCCACATGATCAATGACCACATCCACGCCGCGCCCTGCAGTTAACGTTTTGATTTCCCGCGAAACATCCCGCGCCTGGTAGTCAATCACATCGAGTTTCGGGGCAAGCTGTTTCGCCTTTTCAACTTTCTCGGCGCCTCCCGCGATGGTAATGACTCGGGCACCCAACATGGCGGCAATTTGAACCGCGGCACTCCCCACTCCGCTGGACGCGCCCCAAATGAGGGCCGTTTCGCCGGGCTGAATTTTGGCTTTGTTGACCAACATCTCCCAAGCCGTCTGAAAAACCAATGGGATGGCGGCCGCGTCCTCAAATGAAATGTTGGGCGGCATTGAAATGAGACGCTCTTCATCCAGTGCCAGAAATTCCGCCTGTACCCCGTTGCCGTGTTCTCCGCCAATGGAGTATTTAGCGCAGTAGTTCTCGCGCCCTGACCGGCACTCCGGACATTGGCCACATCCGTAACCGGGCACGACCATTACCCGGTCGCCGGGATTCCAACGCTTCACCTCGCTCCCCACCTTGTGGATCACGCCCGAGGCGTCGCTACCCAAAACCAGGGGCAGTGGAAGCTTCAATCCCGGAATTCCCCGCCGCACCCACAAGTCCAGGTGGTTTAACCCCGTGGACTTCACTTCGAGCAAAACCTCGCGAGGCTGAATGGAGGGAACTGGAATTTCATCGACGCGTAACTCTTCGACTCCACCATGATGGTGTATGCGAACGGCTTTCATGAAACCTTTCCTCTCCTTCATGTGGGGACGTCCGGTTTGTTCCCGAAGGTATACTACAGATGATGACAAAATAGAGTAACGCCTCGAGGCCCGCGGTGCAGAAACCGCACCGCGGCTACCCAAGCCATGGCGCGTCGAAAGGAGTGACTGTCTGCCACCTATATTTTATCCTGGTCAATAATCAATGATTGACGTTATTTCCCGTCACGGTCCATGTGAGCCATTCTTCGATGGTTTCAAACGGCAGTGGCGTCCGGGCAATTCGAATCTCCTCAACCCCATTCATTTCGCCGCGCTCAAACAACCGCTGCATGGAATCCCCGTCCAGCATACCACGCACCAACGCCCGCGTTGGAGCGTCCAGCCGACCGCCGAACCGGTAGGCTATATACTTCCCCTCTCGGATCCTCCACCAGGAGGGCAATGATTTCTTTTTTGGCATGATATAACTCCCATCCGAATCAATTTTTCTTTGGGGCTTGAATAGAGCCCTCACTCTGTTACTCAAACACAATTTCACTTCCCGGTTTGGGGCGTCGCATCAGAAACAACAGCGGCAGCATCGCCAACATGGCCACTCCCAAAATCCAAAAGTCTTCGACGAAGGCATTCATGTAGGCCTGGCGTTGCATGAGACCTTGAAGAAATCCCATAGACGTTCGGTGGGAAGAAGCGGGATCCATCCCGGAACTCGCCAAGCCCTGCTGCACGGCATTCAATCGCCATTGGAAATTCGGATTGAAGGGATTCAAATGCTCGCCCAAGCGGGCATTTTGAACCTGCTGGCGCCGCGAGAGCGTGGTCGCCACGATCGCAATGCCGAAGCTACCCCCCAGATTTCGCATCAGATTGAACAATCCCGTGCCGTCATTCATGCGCTCCTTCTGAAGCGAAGCAAACGCCACGGTATTCACCGGAATAAAAATGAACGCCAATCCGATGCCTTGGACAATGCGCGGCCAGATGTAGTTCGCAAATCCCAATTCCAAATTGAAATGCGACATTTGAAAAACCGAAATGGCAGTCACGGTGAATCCTGCGGCGATGGCCAACCGGGGGTCGAGCTTGGTGCCCATGAGACGCCCCACGACGGGCATCAAAAGCAGCGTGGCAATTCCGCCCGGGGAAATCACCAGCCCCGACAGCACGGCGGTGTAACCCATCAATCCCTGCAGATAAATCGGCAGCAGCACGATGGATCCGTACAACACGAAACCCGTCATGAAGATGAGGACCATGCCGGTGGCAAAGGTGCGGTCTTTCATAAGGCTGAAATTGACCACCGGGTGGGAGGTGCGCAATTCCCAAATAACAAAAAATATCAGGGCGGCGGCCGAACAAACGGTCATCCGCCAAATGAAGCCCGACTCAAACCAATCTTCCCGCTGGCCCTTGTCGAGGATAATCTGAAGGAATCCCAAACCCACCGCCAGCAGCCCCAAACCGACGGTGTCGATCCGGCCCAGTTTCTTCTTGAGGGCTTTGATGTAAGGCGGATCGAAGACCACCAATTGAGTCATGAACACAGAAAGTGCGCCGACGGGTATGTTGATGAAGAAGATCCAGCGCCAGGAATAGTTGTCGGTGATCCAACCGCCCAAGGTCGGTCCGATGATGGGCGCGAACAAAACGCCCATGCCGTAAACCGCGGCCGCCATGCCGCGTTTTTCATGCGGAAACGATTCGAACAGGATGGCCTGCTCCGTGGGTTGCAGCCCGCCGCCTCCGACTCCTTGCAACACCCGAAAGAAAATCAACATGCTCAGCGAGGGCGCCAGGCCGCACAACAACGAAGATACCGTAAATAGAATCACGCACAACTGGTAAAAGCGTTTGCGGCCAATCAGCCCTCCCAGCCATGGAGAAATGGGCAGGATGATGGCATTGGAAACCAGGTAAGAAGTCAACACCCAGGTGGCTTCGTCGACGCTGGCGGAAAGGTTGCCGGCAATGTGCGGAAGCGCCACGTTGGCCACACTGGTGTCGAGCACTTCCATGAAAGTGGCCATGGTCACAGTGACGGCAATCAGCCAGGGATTCACACGCGGCGTCCCATCCGCATGGAAATTTTCATCCGCTTCCCACTTGGGAACGCCATTCGTGGGCCGCGGGCCCTCTAATTGAACCTCTTGTTCCTGTACCGACATAAATCCTCGAACGTTCGATCCTTATCCCAACAGACAGCAGTCTCTTCCAGTAATCTCAGCGGGCCTTTAGAATTGCGGCGCCGGCTGAGGGAGCCCTCGAGCCCAAACCCGAGGGCCTTTAAAAAATGTTTCCGATAACTTCAGCGCGTGTGAACCGTCACGACAACATTCATGCCGGGACGAAGCACCTGTCCGGCCTGGGAATCCGTCAATACGATCTTTATCGGGATGCGCTGCACCACTTTGACGTAATTCCCGGTGGCATTTTCAGGCGGTAGCAATGAAAAGACGGCCCCGGTTCCGGCGGCGATGGAATTCACCTTGCCATGCAACCCCTTGCCGGAGTATGTGTCCACATCCACGTCTGCGTCCTGACCCACGCGCACATTCTTCAATTGTGTTTCCTTAAAATTCGCAATCACCCACACATCGTCCAGCGGAACAATAGCCATGAGGGGTTGACCAATGGCCACGTTTTGACCCACCTCAACGGATTTCTTGGTGATCTGACCGTGCCCGGGGGCATAGATTTTTGTGTAGCTCAACTCCAGCTGTCGAGCGGCCACATTCGCCTCCGCCTGCTTGACGCGTGCCTGGGCGGTGGAAGCTTGAGCGTGAGAAATTGAAACCTGGGCCGGAGCTGTTTGAGCCGCCAGCAAGCGCGCCTGAGCGTCGTTCCATTGGGCGTTGGCCTGCGTGATCTTCGCCACGGCCCAATCCACTTTGGCCCTGGCAGCGTCGGCGCTCTGCTGGGAGCTGGTGAGGCGCGAGGCCGCCGCCACTTCGGCCGTCTCCGCTGCTTCCAAGGTCTGTTTTGAAATTTCTTCCTTGGCCGCCAGGCGGCGATAACGCGTCACATCATCCTGGGCCTTTTTCAAATTGGCCTGGGTTGCAGACACTTCGGCCGTCGCGGCTTGCGCCATGGCTTGATTTTGTTCCAGGTCTTTCTTGGCCGTCTGAATTCCCGCCTCCGCCATCCGTACTCCGGCTTTGGCTTGGTCCCACTGCGAGGTGGTGGTTTGAGTCGTTACGGAAACCTGGGTCGTTTGGGCTCCGGCCGTGGCTTGAGCCATGGCCAGATCCGCCTGCGCCTGCTCCAAGCGGACGCGGTAATCCTGATCGTCGATCTCCGCGAGCAATTGACCCGCTTGAACCTCCTGGTTGTCGTTCACATAAACATTCTTGATGAATCCCGTGGCCTTGGGGCTGATCATGATGACATGACCGGTCACTTGTGCATCGTCGGTCGAGACGTGGCCGCTGGAATAGATTCTCCAGCCGCCGATGACAATCGCGAAGACGATGGCCCCGATGATCAAGCCCAGGCGCAACTGTCTTCGCCGGTTGGCATTGAATCCGTTACCGGCCGCCGGTGCGGCGTTTGAATTTTCCGGTTTCGACTCTAGAGCCATGTTGGGTTTCTCCTGTTCTTTCCCACCCGCTCAAATTTTTGTTGCCCCGTCAGAAATCCCGCTTGCCGGGCTGGCCGTGAATTGAGGGAACCTCATTGATAGATTCGTTCAACCTGTCCCAATGCCCGATCCAAATTTACCCGGGCCAAATTAAAAAGAAACAAAGCGTCCACTTTCCGGTCGCGCGCCTGTTCCAAAGAAGTTTGGGCGTTGACGACTTCAATGTTGTTGGTGACGCCCTCCTGGAAACGATCGCGTGACAGCTCCAGTTCCGTCTCCGCCAGCGACAAATTTTCTTCCGACACGCGGACCTGCTGGCGCGCCGACTCGATCGTCTTCAGCGCCAACCGCACTTCGACTTCCACCTGTTGTTTCACATCCTCGCTGCGGATGGCTTCCTGCCGGACTCGCACGGATTGTTCCGCAATGCGGCCCTCGCGCCGTCCACCATCAAAAATCGGTATCGAAGCCGCCACACCGTAAGAGCGCGTGGGAAGAGCGGAATTGTCAGGTGTCAAGCCGCTGGATCCGTAATTGGCCGCGAAGCCAACGGAAGGCAGACGCTCGGCTTTGGTGGCGCTAAGCTGCAGTCGTGCCACGTGCTCTCGTTCCTCCTGAGACTTCAGCTCCACCCGATCATTTTCGGCTTGGGCCAGCGCCTCCGTTACGGTCAACGCCGGAACATCGTGCAACGTCATGGCATCCACCAATTTCACCTCGGTCGACACCTCCTTGCCCATGGCCTTCAACAATCGCAGCTTGGCGTCTTCATACGCCACTTGATCGCTGAGCAGACGTTGTTGCTGCTGAGCCAGCTGAACCTTGGCGCGGGCCACATCCACGGCCGTCCCGGTCCCGGCCTCTTTCTGGTGCTCCGCCAAACCCAACAGACTCTGGTTCAATCGAATATTGGATTGAGTCGCTTCGATGTGAGCGCTGGCCTGTAAAACTCCGTAATACAGCGCGGCGATGGTGGCGATCGTGTCGCGCCGGGCTCGCTCCGCCTCCAGCGTGCTCAGCTGGTTTCCCGCGCGCGCCGCCTGATACTGCCGAATAGCTGCAAAGTTGAACAAGGTTTGCTGCAAGTAGGCCCGGGCATCAAAAGTGTTGAACGGACCAATGAACGGATTGAAGGACGACAACAAGGGCACCCTGGAAAAATCCAATCCTTGCGCCTTCAGGTTGGCGGTGACGTTCATCTGGGATGCCGAGCCGGAGACGTTCGGTAAAAGGGCGGAGAGCGCCTGATGCGACCGCGCTCGGGCAGCATCAATCTCCTCCCGCGTTAACTGCACCTGGGTGTTGTTCTCCAAAGCCAAATCGATGGCCTGACGCAAGGTCAGAACAAGAACCCCGTCCGAGGTGGAATCGCTGGAGGCTGAAGACGCGGCGGGTGGAAGGGCCTGGGCAAAAAGCGTGGATCCTCCCAAAAGGATCATGACGCCGAGTCCCCATATCCATGATTTGCACCTTCCCCATGAATTTCCGCTTTGCCGTTTTCGCAGGTTATTTATTCTTTGGAATGTCATCTTCTCAGTCCTTCCGCGGCATGTTTTCATCATGCCAGTCCTGATTTTCACTTGTTGCCTTCGATCCATCGCGAAACACCGCCTTGTTTCTCAGTCCGCATCTTTCACCACTTCAACTTCGCATTTCTGAAGCTTCAGTCCGCGGATGCAATCGCACAGGAAAGGATCGCATCCCACAATTTTGATCTTGGGACAGTCCACCTTCTTGAGTAGCTCTTGCCCTTCGCGATCAATCGAAGTCACGCCGGAGAAATCCAAAACCAATCGCTCGACTTTTTCGGTCAGAAAACCCTCGCAGGTCTTCTTCAACTCTTTGGCCCAGGCGCCGGAAATCTTTCCTTCGATTTTGAGTTCAACACGGCGTCCGTTATCGAATTCCTTGGACGTAATTTTCAGCATCGTTCTTGCTCCCAATCGCCAATCGATCAAAGCCCGCTTGACTTCTCATTTTTTTCTTATGATCTAACTAACCCCCCATTGGTGCACATCTGATTCCATCGCCTTTAAAATGTTTGGAATGCTCTGTTAAGTCATTTATTTTGATAGAAAATAAATATTTAAAGTAAAAACTCAACAAATCTACCGTAAGAATATAGACTATATATCGCCAGCACGGCTACATATCGTCATTCATCCCATGCATATTTTCCCCAACCCTGAAAGGTTCATGCAACCAGAACTTCATTAAATTCAGACGGCGCGCGCTTGTGAATGAACTGCAGATAACAAGGCGCTGATCGATTCAGAATCCCTGCGCCCACTCGGCAAACTCTGCGCCGCCCCGGTGAACCATTCCGGGACCTTAGAGGGTTTGTCCTCAAGTTCCGACACACTGTTGACAAAATCCGTAACTTTTCGGGCCTATGCAACTTCCATCATTTCACGGCAACTCTCTGAATCTAAACAAGAAAGAGTTTTGGCAAGCCACATGCGACTAGAGACGTGTGAAATGAGCGGAGCCGATAGACTCAGGAGCTGGCTTCAGAGGAATCCATCTCCACATGTTTTCAATATCAAGAGGAAGTGGGAGCGATGATTCAAGATAAAAAAGACCGGTTCGAATCACGAATTAGGAACACGGTGGTAGAGTTGGTTCGTCATAGTACACAACCCCAAGAAATACTTCCGGCCGGGCTCCACAGCCCCACCGACATGGCGCCGCGTGAGATCTATCTCAAGATCGGACCCATTACTTTCACTATCGAATCGCGCACCCGACTGTTGACGGAATTGCTCTACCGAGAATTAGGCGCCAGCATTGGAACAAAGGAGGAGTCCTCGCGACGGCTGATTTGCGACAGCCAATGCGCGATGTATGCAAAGAGTTTCAACCCCTTCGAGAAACCATCCGTAGAGCCGCGATCCCATTATTGGGTTCTCAGCTCCAAGCAGGTGGAGGCCTCCTACTTTCCGCGTTATCGATTGGCGTGGGCTGCTCTTCCCGAGAACGCCCACTCCCTGCGCTGTCTGCTTCAAATGCTGTTCACTTTGTGGATGGAAGAACAGCAGGGACTTCTCGTCAGCGGATCGACGGTCGTGCACCACGGCATGAGCTACCTTCTTTTGGAGGAAACGAATCATCAACAGGCGGACCGCCCGACCCCTATCCAGCCGACGCTGCTGGGAAAAGAGATCTCGATGCTCGGACTTTCGGAGAAGGGTGAGTGTTATGCCTATTCCACACCCCTGGGCGACGACGGCCTCGAAAAGCGTCCTGCCGAAGGAGCGCCACTCCAAGGAATTTTCCTGATTGGGCGCGATTCCACCGATTCCCCGCGGGTGATGTCGTTGGAAGAGGCAAGTTATTCCCTCCGTCGGTCAACTCTCTGTTTTTCGAAGGCTGGGGAGGTGTTCGAACGTATCAACGAACGCACTCAGGAAATTCTTGGCAAAATTAAAGCTTACCGAACTGCTGCCAATGGAAGCGAAGATTTCTGGAAAATCGGGCCAAGCCAGAACGCACCAGCTCCTGAAATGTAATGCAGGAGAGTAGGCCCGGAAGCGGTATTCAAGAGGAGAATTGAAGAGCAGTTCTTTTAAATAATCCTAAGGCCCGGAGAGAAATTGTCATGTCGCCTCAATATTTGAGTTATGCGCTGGTTCGTGACTTCGTAAAAACCCATCCCTACCGACAATTCCGCATGCGTTACGACGGCCGCTCCATGCAGCCCGCGCTCCAAGGCGGGGAGCTCCTGACGTTGATCGCGGCGGATGGCGAGAATCTTTCAGAGGAAGATATTGTGCTGGCTCAAACCGAGGAGGGATTGCGTCTGTATCGCATCAAATTGCGGCGTGGCAGCTATTTTCTCTTGAAAGGCGACGCCCAACGCGAACCCGTGTCTCCCGTAGAACTGGATCAGATTTTGGGAAAGGTGGTGGCGCATCAACCCTACCCCAAAATCCGCAGAATGGGAGACCGCTTCAAGATGTGGCTCACGGGATGGTTGAGCACTCAAATCTGTGAATTCATATTGGAGAGCCAAAGCCGTGAGGTTTGAATATTTGGTGGGCTCGCAATCCGTCGAACTGGAGTACGAAATGCCGCTCCTAAACAGAGCCGGTTCAGAGTCACCCGGGGTCCACGAGCCCGCAGGGATGGTCTCCTCTGCTCCCGCCGCCGGATCCGACACGAAAGCGTTGCTTCTGGCCGCCGCCAGCCCCTGCACGACCCGTTCGACTTGGCGGGAGGCACGTGCTCTGGCCTTGCGCGCTGACTGGAAAGTTTGGGAGTCGCTCGCCAAGAAACACGATCTTCTGCTCCTGGCCGAGGGACGCCTCCGAGAACTATCTTCCCTTCAGGCGGTCAAACACATCTTGACGGAATCTCGCAAAACCAATTTCCGAACGTTGCGCCACAATCTCGAACTCGACAATCTCACCGTGCAGTTGGCCCTTTTGATTTCGGAAGCCCGGTGCCCCGTCCTGTTGATTTCAGGAACACCTTTCGTCCGCCAATTTTATGGAGATCTCGGACTCCGAGAAGTTCACGAGGTTCAATTGGTCATTTGGCGCGAACACCTGTCCCTGGTCTGCGATATTCTGGCTTCCAATGGATTTTTTAAAGAGGGCGAAGATTCTTCCGACGACGCCGCGAGGGGTAGTTCCTACTCGCACACCGTGCATGGCCGGACGATTCGAGTCCGGTTGCAAACCGACATTTCGGCGGCCTTGAATTGCCCGGAGTTAGAAGTCAGCCTTTGGCGGAGTGCCATTCCCTATTCAGAATCCGCAGCCACAGAAATGAACTGGTCGGAATTTGATCATCGACTCATTCGTCCAAATATTTTTGCCGCTTCACCTGAACTTCAATGGATTGCCGCGTCGCTGCAGGCGGCCGTAAAAGCATTCGAGCCCTGGTGCACGATTGCCGACTTCTGCCAGGCCAGCATGGTCTTGCAACGAATTCTCAACTGGGAAGAGTTGGCTCAAGAAATTGAACGGTTAGGTTTGAAAAAGAGGATTGCCAGAACTCTCGAGGCCGCTCGACCGTGGGGGCTTACTCTCCCGGATTCATTCACCGAGGCATTCGGGCCCGCAACCTTTAAGCCACAAAAGCCTCTCCTGCCTGCAAAAGAGAAACCCGCGAATCCCCTGGACTCCCCGTGGACGGAATCGCTTCTCGACGACAGAGCAGGTTTAACGTCGCCCTCTGATCTTCGGGGCATTTCCACGAAACTTCAACTCCACAAACGGCGGTCAGCCGTCGCCTAAGAACTGAAGTTTTGGACTTCGAAAATCAATTTGGCTACACACCGCCGGGTCTCTCCAACGCCTGTTCTTCCAAACCTCACTCTTATTGTGTGCAAAGGACATCATCCAGATAATTAATCAAGGCGCGTCGGGGTTTTTCCTTGAGTGAACCCAGGGGAACCTCCTGCTCGAAACTGCTGTTCCCGATTATCCGGGCGCTGCCCAACCGGACCACCCGCCCATCGGCGAGTTCCAGATAGATGGGCACCAGCATGACAAAATTGTCGTTCACTTCCGATTGCGTCAATTTGACCTTCAAGACGGGTTGATTCTGTGCGTTTGTTCCGATCGATTGATCGAACTGATAGTGAGGCAGCGCCGTCCCGTAGACATACTCATCGAAGAACCAATCCATAGTTCCATTGCCGAGTTGTTTGATCCCTGGCGCGATGTATTTTTCGACCTCGGCCTTGAAATCCTCTGTGGTGGCATCACGATTCTGATAGGTCTTCACGAAATCGTGCATCATTTCAATAAAGTTTTGATCCCCGGTCCGCCTGTCCCACATCATCATGCGGATCATGTGGAGAATGTAAGCACCTTTGGGATAAATCAGTCTTCGAGTAATCCCCATCCCTGAACGGCTGTTGCTGAGACGATAACCCATGGTGACCGGGCCGACATCGATGGCTCGAAAGCCGAGATTGTTCTTTTCGGTCAGCAGTGTTTTTTCGTCATCCCAGAATTTAATGAACTCCTTGGGGTTTTTCTGAATGACCTGGACGAAGAGTGAGGCGGAAAACTCCGCAAAACCTTCGCTCATCCACTGATCGCGATAAGAATCAAATCCCACAGCGTGGCCCCACCATTGATGGGCAACCTCATGGGATGCCACGGTCTTAAAAAAGCCTTTGGTCTCGTCGAAACCCAACTGATGCCGAATGGTTGAATCCAAGAAGGACGTAATAGGCAGATACACCAACGAAGGCCAGGATTGCCCGAATCCCATGGCCGTTTGCTGCGTCATCGCGATTCGTTTGTAAGGGAGCGGACCGAAGTAGTTGGTATAGATATCGATCGAAAGTTGAGCCTCCGCCAAGGCCTTCTTGCTCAAGCCCGTGGTGGTGAGATTGTTTAATGTCGTCTCCGATCGAATCCCCTCCCGTTCCATGGCTTCCAATTGGTATTGCAAGTCGCGAAACATGTTGGGCTCTTCTTTATTGGCATAAGACTCAAACGCAAAACCCAGTTTATCGTTCTTGGCCGATTCCATTTTGAATCCGCCAAAATTAAAGCCCGCCACCGCCTGGAGAGCTTCGCTGTGCCAGACAGTCACATTCTGGCTGCCGTCATTGCTTTCGCTTGTTTTGGCGCCGCTGGCGACCAGGGTCAGACCCTTGGGAATTCGAAAGGTCATGGTGTAATTGGCGTAATCTCCAAACCGCGTGTTGGGATACCAACTGGCCCGCGCTGCGGGGTTCGGAAAATAGTTTCCGCCGCTTTCATTGGACACTGCTTCTTTCCCTTCGTAGGCCGTTTTTATCAGGAGTTTTTCGCCGCGCCCCACGGGTTTGGGAAGAATTACAAAGAATTGAGGATCTTCCTCTTTGTTCTCCTGGATGAAATTCAAGTCTTGTCCGGAGGCATCTTTGACGCTCTGGACGCGGAGGGATTTATAAAGATCGAACGGAACCACGCGGACTCCGTCTCGCAGCGATTTCACCTCCGTGATTGCCACTCCCGTCAACTTCCCGTTCCGCTCAATGCTGGTATCGAGGTTTTGAGAAACATCAGCAATCACTCCGTTCTGCTGATTTCCGCGGGCCTCGCCCGTCTTGTATTCTTCCATGAGATGCATGGCACACCAGACGCCCAGTTTCGCTTCATCATAAGTAGCCAAGGCCACCTCTTCGGGTTGTACCGGGAGAGGGAGCAAGTCAGAAATCCCTTGAGGGTCGACAGCAAAGATCATTTTGCCGCTGTACTTCCTGCCTTTGATGAAGGCTACAAACAAACCACCGGGTTGCGTGCTGAGGACATCCTCGAGGATTCGGCCGTCGAGGTTGTAATTGATCTTGTGTCGAAGTGTGGCGCGAATGTCGTTCAACACGTCGGAGGCGTGAGCGTCGGCTGTTCCCGTGTTGACGCTGCCATGGCGCTTGAGTTCTGCAAAGGTGTCATCGGTAAAGCGCAGGACCAATTGATTAAACTCCTCGTTGATGACTCCTTCCGGATCTTTCGTCAGAAGCGACAGACTCTTCCGCTCCCAAGGGAAAAATGGGGACATTTGAAAAACACCTTCACCGATGAACACGGCGCCGGTGACCTTTCCAGCGACCGGGGTCAGAAAATACAGCGTCCCGGTTTTAAGAATGAAATTTCCAACGTCTCTCTTGAGCGTCACGTTGGTTACGGCAAACGTTTCACCGCTCAATCCCGCCTGGCGTAGTTGTTGATAGATGGGATCGCTGTTCGGAGCCACCGTCGGGTTGGCGGTGCCTTCTGCGTACAAAAGTGCAGGCAGGGTGAATACGACTACAAAAGCCAGGACCGCAACGGCACCGGAGAACATAGGCCGCCTGGATCTCCAAAAATTCTCAAAGCCCAACATAAATCCTCCTTAGATTTATAAATGGACGGACGAGCAATGGCAGTGACGATCAACAACTTCCGTGAAAGCCTCTTGGGAAAGATCCTCTACAGGTCCGATCGACTCATCGATTGAGGAGGAGGGGAGATTTGGGGTGGGTGATGGGGATCGAACCCACGGCCACCAGGGCCACAACCTGGCGCTCTACCTAGCTGAGCTACACCCACCGTGAAGAACAAAATCCAAATACCAAATTCCAAACATATGGACCAAATCCACATTGAAAACTGGTGCGCCCGGCCCGACTCGAACGGGCGACCTGCGGATTCGAAGTCCGACGCTCTATCCAACTGAGCTACGGGCGCTCACGCTCCGCGGACTTCCGGAGCGCAGGGAGTGTACCACAAAATCGCACGGTGGGTGAATGGCCGGACACCGGCCCGCCTCCTTCGATTTGACCTGTTCCGGTAGCCCCGGCCGTTTTGTGAGCCGGGGGATTTTCTCTGAATGCGCGCACGAGCCTCCGGCCTGTGGACCTGGAATCACGCCGGAACCCCATGCTTACCGCCTTTTGTTTGATGAATTCTCACACCAAGATGGCAACCCTTGAAACCAGCCCCAATACATTTCCCAAAAAATTCAATATTGAGAGCGCGCTTTGAAGTTCGTTCAAACTTTGATCCAAATTCTGGATTCCCGCTTTCAAATCGGAAGACAAAAGGTCCAGCTCATGAGCGATATGATCGAGCTCTGCGTTGGTCAGTTTTCCAACCAACAGCGATACTTCCTGGCGGAAAGCGACGAATCTCTTCCGGGTTTCCGCATCCTGATTTTCAAAAAGGTTTTGAACGGACACAGAAAATAGCTGTGTTTGCAGATTTCGAAGGGAAGATAAGAGTTCCCCCAGTGACATCTGTCACCTCCATGTCATCTCTTCAGAGATTCGGCAAATTCCAGGATCGAACCAAAGTCCGCCAGCAACCCTTTGACTCGATCCCTGTTGAGCGAACCCGCCACCGATTCTTCGAACGCCAGGCGCAGGCGGGAGACTGCTTCGGATGCCCCGTTGAGCTCCTGGCTCACTTGGGGTGTTGTCAGGAAGCGGTGTCGCGCGGCCACCCATTGATCGGGATTTGAAATTGCACGCGAATCGATCAGCGGTTTGATTACCAGCCGTTGTTCCTGAATCTCACTGATCTGTTTCAAATCCGCATCCATGGCGCCGGCCAACGCTTTCAGCAACTCTGCCTGCAATTGTAGCTCGCCATCGATCGTATCTTTTCTCTGCTCCAATTCCCTGCGCAGCCGACCTCGAATAATGGACCCGACGACCAGTTGTGTCCCCGTGGCCACCGCGCCCTTGTTTTTTAGAAGATCCGAACCACGGAGCTCTTGGCCAAGAGCGTTCAAGGGATCAACTATGCTCCCGATACTATCGGCGATTTGCGATGGGGCTTTCGACGCGGCCAGGTCATTCAATGCTTGAAAATACTCTCCCATCAACCGCGCATGACTCTGCAACCGCCGAAGAATGATGATCCGGTCGCGATCGACTTGAGTCTGGGCGTTGTAATCAGCCAAGGTCGGAGTTGCGAGAAGTTTGTTTTGGAGCATCCGCTCAGAAGTTGCATTGACAGAAATGTCGATGCAGGCGTCCAAAAGTTTATCCATCGCTTGGGCATAAGTGACCCCGGCCTCCGCCAGATTGATGTAGGGCTCCGTGGGGGCACACGAAGACCCCGCCAACATTATAATAAGGATGCAGAACGCCACTGCTGCCCACGGCGGTCTTCCCATACGGCCTCCTATTCCCACACCGCTTAACCTCGGCCCAAAATCATCCTTCTCTAGACTTCATGTGATTTCAGATGGACTTGCAGTTTTGCGAGCGTCAAATACAAGTAAGGCTTAGGGACTATCAAGCAGGGGTGCAAACGCTGCGATGGTAAGCTTGAGTCTAAGGCAAAGTCAAGCCGAATACCTGGAGGGCTTAATCAGAAACCGAATCATTTAAACCGGAGAACTAGAGAGGCTTTGGGTAGGCAGGTAAGGATTATGGCGAGGTAAAATTTCTTTGACAATATAATCAGCGTAACGTTCACGGCTGACGCCGGCGACCTCCAAATCGACCAATTCATTCAAGCGCTCGGCGAAAGGAGAAGTTCGGACCAAACCGCGCACCCGCAGATCAATGGTGCGCTGAAACTCCATATTTTCGGATCTGAAACCGTCGGCCTGAATGTCGCCGTTTCGCAGGGGAATATAAATCAACAAATCGTAGGTTCGAAGCCATTGTGACAGCATGGGCTCCAAGTGATACTGGCGGTCGAATTTGTTGGCCAGATAAGCGTAATTATCAATGACAGCGCGATCGCACACGACATACTGAGCTCGCGGGGTCGCTTCCAATTCCTGGGCTATCTGTTGATGTAAAATCCAGAGCTGGGATTCCAGCGTGGTTCCTTCATTCACCGGAAAAGGCGACCGCCGTGCAATTTCGGTCACAAGTTCGACACTGTATCCGGCGATCTTCAACTGCGCACAGACTTCGAACGCCAGGGTCGTCTTCCCAACTCCATGTGTCCCGATCAGTGCCAGTTTCATATGAGTCCCGGGATGATTTCAAACTTCGCCGATAATTCTTTGTCTGGATCGAATCCTGCACCTGTTCGCTTCATGAGACAACACCCGCTTCTCAGTGGAACCGTTGCTCGTCTCGAATGATCTTGATATTTAAAGCGATGGTAAAGATCAACAAGGCCAACACAATCTGGACCAACACGCGGGGAGCAAACAATTCACTATAGAAAGCGACAAAGAAGCTGAGGAGTTTGATGATCAGACCGGCCACAGAAAAGCCGGCCGCCACCACCATGACCAGATCCGAAAGGGCTCTCAGTTGTTGGTTGTGCATTCCTCAATCCTCCACGCAATAGAATCCTACGCTCACTTACAACTTGGTCCGCCAGCAAATAAAAACCTATGACTTGATTGCTGCCATCGGCTGGACCTCGTTGTTGCATTTCCATTCCCGAGGGAAAATATCCCCTGCCGATACCGTATCGACCGCACGGTGGCCCGTTCAATCGCGGGTCGGATAATACTTTCTTTCAGACGTGATTGCAAGGCGCCGCAGTGCGGCGCCATATGGAAGCCTGGGGTGGTGGGCTTGAGCTTCATCAAGCCCACCACCCCAGGGAAAATCGGCAACAATTCACGCTAATCCTGCCGCCCTGATCAGGGCGGTCGGATGCGGATTAATGGCATGAAGGGGGCAACGCTGGTCCTTGGGTCGTGGGCTCCGATGAAACTGGAGCCCTTGATCCCCCGCGGGGGACTACCCAATTATGCCGCTCCGCGGCAAAGGTGGCTCTGCCGTCGATAAAACTTCAAATTGAGTCACTACCCAGGCGAGGCATTTCTCTTCGCCGGCTCGATTGAAACATCAACCGGACTATGGTAAGTATGGAGCCGCGTATTCATTATCTTCCCGTTCGCTGGTCCAATGACTGTGGAAGCCGCTGTCTTCAATCGGCAACACCGCATCATTTATTATTAACACCAATTCCCAAGGAAGGCCCATGAAACTCACCATCATCGGATCCGGGTATGTGGGGCTCGTCAGCGCTGTCTGTTTCGCCGACGTTGGCCATCAGGTCCTGTGTGTCGACAACGACCGCCAGAAAGTCGAGCGGCTTCAGAGCGGGAAATTGACGATTTACGAGCAGGGACTGGATTTTCTTTTCAATCGTGTCCGTCGGGAGGGGCGGTTGAAATTCACCACCTCACTCGAGGAAGGGGTCAAAGCCTCATCGATTTATTTTCTTTGTTTGCCGACTCCGGAGGGCGAAAACGGCGAAGCGGATTTGAGCCACGTTTTGAAAGTCAGTGAGGATATCGGAACCATTTTGGAAAAGAGCGGAAGTCACGAACCTTCGATGGTGGTGACCAAGAGCACGGTGCCGGTGGGAACTTCCGAGCGCATCCGCAACATCTTAAAAAAAAGCGCTCCCCAAGCCGACGTCGACGTGGCTTCCAATCCCGAGTTTATGCGCGAGGGTTTCGCGGTGGAAGATTTTCAGCGCCCTTCGCGCGTCGTCATCGGATCCGCCAGTCCCCGCGCCCTGGAGATCTTAAAAGAATTGTACGGACCGTTCGTCCGCACCGGCAATCCCATTTATGCAATGGATGAACGGAGTTCAGAACTCACCAAGTATGCCGCCAATTGTTACCTGGCCATGCGCATATCCTTTATAAACGAGATTGCCACGCTGTGCGAAGCGGTTTCGGCCAATGTTGACGATGTACGGCTGGCTGTCGGTTCGGACCCCCGCATCGGAAAACAATTTCTTTTTCCCGGGCTCGGATACGGCGGTTCCTGCTTCCCCAAAGACGTTCGCGCCTTGATCCGAACCAGCCAGGAATTCAAATCGCCCATGACCTTGATGGTGGCCGCCAACGAGGCCAATTCCCAACAGCGACAGCGCTTCTGTCAGAAAATTCACCGCCATTTCAAGGGACAACTGGCGGGATTGCGTTTTGCCGTTTGGGGTCTGGCTTTCAAGGCCAATACCGATGACGTCCGGGAATCGCCGGCGCTCGATGTGATCGCGTTTTTATTGAAAGGCGGCGCCAAGGTGGTCGCCTACGACCCCGAGGCCATGACCACCACGCGGCGCATCCTCGGCGACCGCATTGAATACGCGGCTTCGGCCCACGAGGCCGCCATGGACGCCGATGCACTTATCGTGGCCACGGAATGGAATGAGTTCCGGCAACCCGATTTAAATTTTTTGAAGAATCGAATGAAGAGCCCCACGGTGTTCGACGGACGCAATCTATTCCATTCGAAACAACTGAAGAATTTGGGATTCACGTACGTCAGCGTGGGACGTGGCATGGCTTGAAGGTTAGGTAACCCCTTCAGGGTTAGATTGTCGCGAGCCGATTCCATACCCAGTCCCCCGCGGGGGACTGGGCTATTTAAGTTGTCCCTTTCAGGGACGAGTTCGGATGGGATTCAACCGCATTCTTCCACTTTCATGTTCCCGCCATGCGGCGTGTCCCAAAAACACCCAAGGAATTCTTTGCGCAATCTCAGCGTGCTCGGCGCCGCGGCGGTGAATGAGGGGTCTGAGCAGCAACAGACCTTTAGAGAATTAACAGCCTCCAACGCAACTGGGGAAAGACACAAGAATAAATTCCAAATTCCAGATTCCAAAACCCAAATAAATTCCAATCATCAAATTCCAAACTGGAGCATGAGAGAAAATTATTCGTGAACACAGTTTTGTTTGAAATTTGAAACTTGGAGCTTATTTGGAATTTGGTGCTTGGAGCTTGGAATTTATTCTTGTGTCTTTCCGGCTTTTGTCCATTGCCACGGCCTCAACCCCCGGGCCTTTCCAATGATCAGCACACCTGAAATCAAGACGACCATGACGATGGCGTGCAGGATGCGGTACCCAAGCTCGGGCACACGGGCGTTGAAATGATCGATGATCCACCCTCCCAAAAGCGTCGACACAATCTGAGGAACGATGGTTGAAACCGTCCAAATCCCCATATCCTTGGCGTAAGAGTCCGCGCCCGGCAAAACATCGGTGACCATGGCCCAATCCACGGCCGCAAAAGCACCGTATCCGAACCCAAAAACCACGGCCGCCCAGCGAATGGCGATTTCAGAATGTTGCGCGGCGAACATCAATGCAGCCACGGCCATCAGCGTCCCGGCAAAGTAAACGATGGCTCGGCGCCCTACTCGGTCCGACAGAAATCCCGCGAGAACCGCGCTGCCGAGCGCCGCCCAACTGGCAATTTCCAGCAACAAGCCGGTGCTTCGCTCCGGATTCGCCACATGCACCACATCGCGCAAAAAGTATTCCAAAAAGAACATCACGGTGTAAAAGGTGAAGAGGATGGACATGCGGCTGAGACACAGCCACCCGAAGCTGGGATGAGCTCGAAAATCAAATCGAAAACTCGAAAACATTTCTTTGAGATGAAACGGCCGCGCCGGCGGGGCGGGCGGTTCCTTCAATCCAAACACCGTCATCAAAAAGAAAATGCCGACCACGCCCACAATGACCCACATCATGACATGGGGTTGATCACTGCCCATGAACCTGTTGGCCGCGCGCGCCGCCGCGATGGTTCCCAGCACGGACATGAACCCGATCCAGCTGGAGACGGCGCCGCGCTGATCTTCATTCACCAGGTCCGGCACCAGCGCCGTATATGCCGATCCCATGGCATTGTTGGCGATGATCAACAAAAAATACCAGGCCACGTATTCAATAAATCGCCCGTGCGCCGCCGCGCTGAACAGTCCATACAGCGCCACCAGATTAATCACGATGCCGAGCGTCATTTGAGGCCGCCGCCGCCCCCACCGCGAATGGGAGTGATCGCTCAAACCCCCGAAAAACGGCTGCGCCAGCATTGACAAAATGGCGCCGCCGCCCAGCACCAATCCCAAGGCCCGGCCCCGCAAGGCTTCCGGCGCTAACAGGTAGACTTGCGACTGCACCACCACGACCAGCAGTGCGCTCCAATGAAAATTGTAGGCGAACCAGAAATTAGTCAGAAAAAACTGTCGGGTGGGCGAGAGGGGAGACTTCATGAGGGCTGTCCGACATCCGCGGTCGGCGAATACGGAATGAATTTAGGAACACGGCGCATCACCCAGGAATCGCGCAGCACATAAGTTTGAAATGGCGCGTGCGGCGCATGGCGCTGTCCGAAGGCGGCCCACATCGTGAGACGGCTGGAATTGACCACCACACTGCACAACACCGAGCTTTCAAGAGTTCCGCCGCCCCGGCCTGCCTCGTGTGCGGAATCGTGACTGCACACCGTATTCGGAGAAGGATGCTCCTCCTGGTGTTCCAAGTCCCAATGATCACGCAACAATTCCATGGCCTTGGGAGCGTCGAACCGGCGGTGACATTTTTCAATTTGCTCTTGAGCTCGATCAAAGCGCAGGGTTGAAGAAGCATCCCACACTTTGCCTTGCTGCGGGCGCAAGGCGGCGCTTTGAAAATGGTTGGTCGCAATCATGTGGGATCGCCGCGGACGCACCACCGAGTATTTATGACCCGCCATCTCAAGGCTCACGCACTCGTCGGTCTTGGCGTCAGAAATCATCAGTTGAAAACCGGAGGTGCGCAGTGACGGCGCCGCTTGCACCCAATCAATCGCCTCCTGAACCGAGGCACAATGGGCTGCCAGTTGGCGGCATATTAACGCCGCCGGCATTCCCCGAACCGCTCGCTCCCGCGCCGGCGAGGGGCTCAGTGAGACCGTGATCCCTTTTTCATTGAGCGCCGTCAACGCGAAGAGCGTGCCGGCCAGCTGAGGCGTCATAAACATGTAGCCGTCGGGCGGCTTGTAGAACACCATGACAACAAAGGAGTGTCCGTTGCCGAAAAGAGTCTCCTCAAAATTCCGCCCATGAATCATGTTTCCCTCAGCAGAGCCTTCACCCCAAACCGCAAACTGTGTTCCCCCCAACACGCGAGCGCGCAGGCTCAAAGGAAACCAGAAGCTGCAGTGGTGCAACAGGACTTTGTGAAAGGAAAGGTCAGCTCCCTCGGCGATTCCCTGCAACTCCTCCATCTCACCTTCCGGAAGAAACTGCCGTACTTGATGGGCGTAGCGCCGCAGCAGAAAACCGGGAATAAGCCGGGTGCGGCGGCGATAAGAGGTCCAGTAGGCGGGATAATATTCTTGAATCGATTCGCGTAACAGCACTCCATGTTGAAAACCCATTTCATAGGGGGTGCCCGTGAGGAACAAGAGTTGCCGTCCCTCGCGTGAGACCAAGCGGCCTTGGTGCATGCGGTCGTCTTTTCTTGGAGAAGACACTTTGACCTCTGCGCCCGGAATTTTTTAGTCCGCCCTCGGTGTTCGGGAATCCGACATTATGTGGTTTGAAATGCGGAGAACCCACCCTCTGCCGCTCCTGTCGCCGATTTTTTGAAATCCTAACAAATCGATTTTGGAAACACAAACGGAATCCCCCGGCTCCTGACGGGCCGGGTTGCATTTTCCCGGGGGCTTCGAGAGAATACGCGCCGGAGGCTTAGGCTATGAAGATGAGTCGCAAACAGTTTCTGCGCACCGCAGGATTGGCCGCAGGAGCGACACTTTTCCCTGTCCCATCTCAAACTCAAGAGGTTGCCGTGAAAAGCAAATCCGCTCCCAGGAAACCGTCGCAGCCGCAGCTGGTCGCCAAACGGTTTGATTTGAATCTGCGTCATGCTTGGACTCTGTCACGAAACACCTCCACGGTGAAAAACAACGTGTTCGTTCGCTTGGAACGCGACAGCCTGGTGGGTTGGGGAGAAGCCGGACCGAATGTCCGTTACAACGAGAATTGGGAGAGTACGCTCCAGGCCATTGAGGAAGCCCGCCCCATTTTTCAAAAGGAAGATTGGCGGCACTTCGCCGCTATTTCCGACGAAGTCATGCGCACCGTCCACCATGATTCCTGCGCCAAAGCGGCACTCAACATCGCGCTGTATGATTGGGTGGGAAAGAAAATGGGAGTGCCGCTCTATCAAATGCTCGGCCTCGATCCTGCCCGGACACCTGTGACAACCTTTTCCATCGGTATAGACACCCCTGAGGTCATGCAACAGAAACTGAAAGAAGCTGACGAATTTCCCGTCTATAAGATCAAAGTCGGCCTGAAAAATGATGAGGAAATCATCCGGGCTATCCGCCAGGTCACCGACAAGCCGCTGCGCGTCGACGCCAACGAAGGATGGAAATCGAAAGAAGAAGCCGTTGAGAAAATCAATTGGCTGGCTACCCAGGGAGTGGAGTTTGTGGAACAGCCCATGCCCGCCCCCATGCTTGAAGAAACCCGCTGGGTGCGGCAACGCGTCAAACTCCCACTCATCGCCGACGAAGCCTGCCTGAGCGCTGCCGACATTCCCAAGCTCGCGGGGGCTTTCGACGGCATCAACATCAAGCTGATGAAAGCCGGCGGGATCTATGAAGCCCTGAAAATGATTCAGTTGGGACGTTCGCTGAATCTCAAGATCATGCTGGGCTGCATGATCGAAAGTTCGGTGGGTGTGACGGCGGCGGCCCACATTTCGCCGCTGGTCGACTATGCCGATCTCGACGGAAATTTGCTGATCAGCAACGATCCCTTTCAAGGTGTGAAGGTGAAGCAAGGAAAATTGATTCTGCCGAAAGGCCCGGGACTGGGAGTTACAGGAAGAGTGTGAGGGGGAAGCTATCAGCCGTCAGCTATCAGCTATCAGCCAAAAGCCCTAAGCCGTAAGCTCTAAGCAATCAGACATCAGACGTCGATAATCAATCCAAAGAGGACTTCTCTTAAAACCTCAATCCGAAAAGAGAACAAACTCTCATTTTTTTGTTTGCTTGAAGCTTAGGGCTTGAAGCTTTTAGCTGAAATCTGACAGCTGATAGCTGAAATCTGACAGCTGATAGCTGAAAGCTGATGGCTGACAGCTAACCGCTAACCCGACACCTGACACCCTTGTTGCAGACCTCTCAAACCCCGTGCTAGTATCATCGCCGCTTGTAGGGCCGTAGCTCAGTTGGTATGAGCGCTTCCTTGACACGGAAGAGGTCAGCGGTTCGATCCCGCTCGGCCCTACCACTTCCCCCGCGCATTTCAATCTGGAAACGTCCCGCCCGATTCGCCCTCAACGAGAGGAATCAGCCTCCTTGGGGAGTTGGCACGACTTCCTCCACCGTCGCGCCAACTCGGAATCAAACCACCAGGATTCATTCAAGAACCAAGTATTCTTTCTTGTTGGCGAAATGGATTTCTGTCACGTCGTTGTTCACGAGTATGACCCGACTGTCCGCCGACTTCGTGGGGGTTTGCTCCACTTTAACCGGAACTTTGACCATCAACTTCCCATCATCATCCCGCCTGACGACCAATTGATCGCCCTTGAGAGCGAAGTCATAAGTTCCCGCTTTCAGCTGTGTGCCGTTCACGACGGAAGTGTCGATGCTGATCGTCGTATGAAGTGGGCTGGCCCATGTCGGAACCGAAAATCCCAAGCTGAAGATCAAAAGGGCTGAGGATACAATGATTCGATTGAATATCTTAAAACGCATAGATACTCTCCTTTCCATATCGCAGGGCGGATTCAGGCCGCTCTGCAGTGTTTTGATATGCGTGATTCTTCCACTGCAGTGACGGATGCAGGCTTCGGCAGAAGTGGTTGCCGGTCGGCATATGTCCTCAGCAGCTCAAGAAACCAAAGGCCGTGCCGTCATTCACATCCGGGGTGTGCAAAAATTTGTAATGCGGAGGACCCAAAAATTGTGCAACCTACTCGACGCTTCATCCGTCATAAGAAAGCCTTACCGGGCGAAACCGCCTTTTTATTCTTGCAGGCGATTAATCCAGGTTAAAATGGTCCGGTTTGACCGTGAGGGCAACGACGATGGCTACACGCTTCGTCGGTGTAATGCATTTGGTCAGGTTCATAAGTCGATCGCATTAGGGGGCGAAATCCACTCGCAGCATCGCGTGAGCGCGTTAAAGCCAAGCACCGAGCAACTCGGCATATGACGACTCGGTTCAGCACTGCCGCGTGAATACGCACGGGAGAAGGTTGTTAAGTAACCAACCTTCCAACACTTCCCGCAGGAGCGGGGCGAGTGCTTCAGCTTTAACGCCGATCTTAAACTCTTTAGCATGCTAACCATCCAACAGTCGCTCCCCGGTCACCCCTCCCTGCCTTCTGCCGTTCGGCAGCTTGTTCGAGCCTTTGGCCTCATAACCCTCATTTTGGGAGGAATATCGTTATTGGGCTGGTCCATCGGAAGCGGGTTCTTAATTAGCATTCGCCCCAATTACATACCGATGGCTCCCAACTCCGCGCTTTCCTTTGTTCTGTTGGGATTGTCGCTCTTGCTTCTTCCCGGCAAGGGGCGGAGGATACTTTTGACATCTCTGGCCGTCCCCGTAATTCTTCTCTCCGCACTCCGGACGGTGGAGCTGGTTGGCGGCATCGACCTGGGTGTCGATCACCTACTATTACGATTCCCCACCTCTAAACTGGGCCTGGCGCCGACCGGGCATATGTCCTTGTTCACCGCCATCGCCTTCGTTTTCGCAGGGGCAGCTCTCGTTCTTTCATGCCAGCCCAAGAAGCAACGTTTGGTGAACGATATCGCCATCATTTTTTCCCTGGTTCCCGGCTTCATCGGAATTGCGTTCCTTCTCGGGTATTTATACGGCGCTCCCCTGATGTATGGTGGTGCCGCCATACCCGTGGCATTGAACACGGCGATTGCGTTCGTGGCCACCGGAGTGGGGCTCGTCTTACACGACCTCGGCAACGAATGGGCAGCCCGACACGAAGCCGAACTGGCATTGCGGCAAGCCTATGATCAGATGGAAGAGCGTGTTCAGCAGCGCACGGCCGAGGTTTCTGCCGCACACCAGGAATTACAGAAGGAATTTTCCGAGAGAAAACAATTGGAAAAGCAGCTTCTCCAATCGCAAAAAATGGAAGCCGTAGGTCGCCTGGCGGGAGGCATCGCCCACGATTTCAACAATCTCCTGACCATCATCAACGGATACAGCGAACTGCTTTTGCAAACCATGCCCCCTTCTGATCCCCGCTTCAACAAGGTGGGAGAAATTCGAGAAGCGGGCGAGCGCGCCAAAACTCTGATCCGTCAGCTGCTGGCTTTCAGTCGTCGACAAGTTCTCCAGCCCCGGATTGTGAGTATCAACGAAATTGTCAAAGGCATCCAGAAAATGCTCCAGCGCCTCATCGGCGAAGACGTTGAGGTGTCGCTCTCCCTGGCTTCTTCCCTAGCGCCTGTGAAAGCCGATCCGGGTCAGTTGGAACAGGTGTTGTTAAACCTGGCCGTCAACTCGCGGGATGCCATGCCTCAAGGAGGACGGTTAACTATCGAGACCGACAATGTGGTCCTTGATGAAACGTACGCCCAGAGCCATGCGGAGGTGCAACCGGGGCCGTACGTCATGATGGCCGTCAGCGACACCGGCTGCGGAATGGATGCCGAAACACTCACTCATGTTTTTGAGCCGTTCTTTACGACCAAAGAACAGGGCAAAGGCACCGGTCTGGGCCTTTCCACGGTGTATGGCATCGTGGAACAGAGCGGCGGAACCCTCTGGGTCTACAGCGTTCCCGGCCAGGGCACGACCTTCAAGATCTATCTCCCGGCCGAGAGTGAGCCCGTGGGGGTCGAAACCGCAGAGGTTTCACGCAGTGAATCACTGCAGGGTACCGAGTCGGTGCTGGTAGTGGAAGATGATGAAGGCGTACGGCGATTGACATGTCAGATTCTGCATCTTTACGGTTACAAGGTCCTCGAGGCCAGCAACGGGAAGGAAGCGCTGGAGATTTGCAGATCCTATGGCGAGCCCATCCACCTGACGCTGACGGATGTCATCATGCCTCATATCGGGGGACGAGAATTGGCCGAACAACTGGTGAAGATCCGACCGGAAATGAAGGTCTTGTACATGTCGGGTTATACCGACGACACCGTCATCCATCAAGGCTTGTTGCATGAAGGTACTCCCTATCTGCAAAAACCTTTCTCCGCTCTATCCTTGGCACAAAAAGTGCGCCAGACACTGGGGAAGAAATAATCTGATCAAACAGATGCTACGGCACCTCGAATGAGTCCGCCCGGATCGCCCGAAGTTATTTGTTCAATAAACGGCCGAAAGAGATTATTATTTTCGGGCGTTTCGGATGACGCAGGCGCAGGGATAGACCGCAAGAGGGTTCGCTTACTGAGGGAGATCTTACCCGGTGGACAAATGAACGGCCCCGGGACTTGAGGCTTTGTCGTAACCCACCTTGGCGACGCGGCGTCTTGAAAGTTGAATTGGGCGACGAAGGATTTTTTATTGGATTGACGAAGCGCCGCTCCACTCCTCTAACTCTCGGGTTGTTAGCCCACTTTTTGCAGGAAGGTACCCGCATGGAAATTTTTTCCCGGCATAATGAAGAGTCTGCACCAACGCTTGGAATCTACCGGACCGCCCTCCGGCTGGCGTTCGCAGGCTGCAGTCTCGGACTTCTCCTTATTGCGGCGAGTTGTTCCAAAGAAATTCCCGGAAAATCTACGGACCCTTCGGCCCCAGGTAAGGCCACGGCGGTTCGCGCGCTGCCGGTGCAACTCCAGGAAATTCATCGCACCGTCGATTCCGTGGGATCGCTGTTTGCGTATGACGAAGTCACCGTCAGCTCGGAAGTCGAAGGACGCGTGGACGAGGTGTTGGTCGATGTCGGTGATCACGTGACCAAGGGGCAGCCCCTGGTGAAGGTGTCACCCGTGGAGCTTCAGTACGCGTTGGAGCAGGCCCGCGCCGCGCTGCAGCAGGCCCGGGCGAGATTGGGATTGCCGATTGATGGCCCCGATTTGAAAGATGTCCGCGAGGCCGCTGAAGTTAAGAAGGCCGCGGCCGATCGTGATGATGCGGAACAAAAATACCGCCGCGCCTCCGGACTCAAGGATCAAGGCATTCTCCCGCAGCAGAGTTTCGATGAGGTCGAAGCCAAGTATCGCTCCGCCAAAGCCGCCTACGATTTGGCGATCCAAAGTGTTGAAAATCTGCGGGGTCAAGTGGTGCAATACCGCGCGACCGTGGCCCTGGCGCAGAAGAAGCTGAACGATGCGGTCATCCGGGCGCCTTTTTCAGGACGCATCAAAGAACGCAACGTGACGCAAGGACAATACTTGCGTGTCCAAACGGCGGTCATGGTCATTGTGAATCCCGATCCGTTGAGGGTTCGGCTGAAAGTTCCGGAGAAGATGGCCCAATGGATACGCGTCGGGCAGGAAGTCAGTCTGTCGGTGGAAGCCTTTCCCAACCGGATTTTTAAAGGACAGCTCTCTCGCATCAACCCGTCGGTCGACCAGCAAACCCGCACCTTCGAGATTGAAGCTCTGATCAACAATCACGACGAAACGTTGAAGCCGGGATTTTTTGTGAAGGCGACCATTCCCTCGGACTTGGTGGAGAAGGCGCTCCTGGTGCCTTATGGCTCACTGCAATACATTTACGGTTTGTACAAGGTATATCTCGTGGATGGAAAAGTGGCCAAGGAGCGGGACGTGAAGATTGGCGAACGTTCGGGCGATCAGGTGGAAATTGTCGATGGCGTGAGCAGCACAGACCGTCTCGCCGTGCCCGTCAAGAACCAAGCCTTGAAGGACGGCACTCCGATCGACGTCGTGCAGTGAATTTTTGCGGGGCCTTTCATGACTCTTGCTGAAGTCTGCGTCAAGCGGCCGGTTTTCGCGGTCATGCTGATCAGTTTTCTCGTGGTGCTGGGAATCTTTTCGTTCCGCGAGCTGGGCGTGGATTTATTTCCGAAGGCCGATCCGGCCACAGTGTTCATCAATATCCGATTGCCCGGGGCCACACCGGAAGAAGTCACCACGCAGGTCATTTTGCCGCTGGAAGAAGCCGTCAGCACCATCAGCGGCTTGGATGAATTGAACTCCACCGCTTCGGAAGGCAGTGCCCGGGTGGTGTGCAAGTTCGTTCTGGAGCGCGACATCGAAAGCGCCGCCCAGGATGTCCGCGAAAAAGTCGCCGGCGCTATTCGTCAACTGCCTCCCAATATTTATCCTCCTATTATTCAGAAAGCCGATCCGGATTCCGACCCGGTGGTCTCGTTGGTCGTGGCCAGCGACAAGAGTCTTCGGGAAACCAGCGAGATCGCCGACAAACAAATCAAACGCGTGCTGGAAACCGTGGACGGCGTCGGTGAGGTCAGCCTGACCGGCGCGCGCATTCGCGAAGTTCGGGTGTTCGCCGATGCCGAAAAACTGAATGCCTACGGCATCACCATCAATCAGGTGGAACAGGCCATTCAAAACGAAAACGTCGAAATTCCCGGCGGACGCATTATTCGCGGAGACAATGAAATTGGCGTGCGCACTTTGGGACGCATCGATGCCGTCAGCCAGTTCGGAAATATCATCGTGGCCAACGTCAAGAACGCGCCCATCCACATCAATGACATCGGGCGCGTCGAAGACAGTTTCGCGGAACCGGCGTCTTGGAACACCTTGGAGGGCAAGCAGGCGGTGACGTTGGATGTCCGCCGGCAGTCCGGCACCAACACCGTCGAGATCATCGACTCGGTCAAAAATAAAATCCGCCAAATTCAGAAGACCTTGCCGCCGGGCGTGGCCATTCGCATCATTCGCGATCAGTCCGTCTTTATCAAAGCCTCGGTTGCTTCTCTGGAAGAACATCTGCTCTTTGGCAGCCTGCTGGCCAGCCTGGTGGTCTTGCTGTTCATTCGCAATCTCCGGTCCGTCATCATCGCTTCGATTGCCATCCCCACCTCGATCATCGCCACATTCACGCTGCTTAAGGCCATGGATTTTACCTTGAACAATATGACCTTGCTGGCGTTGACCCTGGCGGTCGGCATCGTCATTGACGACGCCATTGTGGTCTTGGAAAACATCGTGCGCTATTTGGAGGAAAAACAGTTTCCGCCCAAGCAAGCGGCCATCGAAGCCACCAAAGAAATCACACTGGCCGTGATGGCCACCACCCTGTCGCTGGTGATCATTTTCCTTCCGATTGCCTTCATGAGCGGATACGCACGGCGTTATGTCAATCAGTTCGGATGGACCATGGCGTTTTCGATCATGGTGTCCATGCTGGTGAGTTTTACATTGACGCCCATGTTGAGTTCAAAGTTGTTGAAGCGCCTGGGTGAGAAGAAAAACGGCGACTCAGCGGCGGCAGCTCAACCCGGGGCTCCGAAACACACCTCCAAGGATTCTCGCTTCTTTGGCTGGATCGACGGTCACTACGGGCGGCTTCTGGAGTGGTCGTTGAACCACCGGGGCATCGTGGTGTTGGTTCTGATGGCCACGTTTGCGCTGACCTATCCTCTGAACAAATTTGTGGGGCGCGACTGGATTCCTCCCGACGATCAAAGCGAAATGACGGTGTTGATCGACCTTCCGGTGGGCACTTCGCTGGATGCCACCTCCAGGGTCGTCACACAAGTCGCTCAACGCATCGCCCGGTTGAAGGGAGTGGACTTCGTCAACCCTTTCATCCACGAGGGCAATGCCGCTCACGCTCACATCTACGTGCGGTTGGTGGACATTTCCAAACGCGATTTCACGAACCAGGATTTCGCCAACGACATCCGAAAAGTTACTGCCGACTACCAGGACATGCGCAGCCGCGTGATGATTCCTTCAGCCCTGGGCGGAGGGGAAACGTTCTTCCCCATTCGCGTACCGATCCTGGGCCCGGATTTCAATCGCGTAACCGAAATTGCCAAGCAGGTGGCTTTGCGCATGCGTCAAGTTCCGGGGCTGCT
The DNA here is from genome assembly GCA_028716525.1 of Terriglobia bacterium. GTDB lineage: Bacteria > Acidobacteriota > Terriglobia > JAIQFV01 > JAIQFV01 > JAQUPQ01. The sequence continues at coordinate 166,636 of JAQUPQ010000001.1, forward strand.
CGACGCCGATCCCGGAATGAGCATCAACAGCCCCGAATTGCAGGTGAAGATCGACCGTCAACGCGCCTCCGACTTGGGCGTGCGGGCGACCGATGTGGCCAGCGCCGTGCGGCTGATGATCGCCGGTGAAGATCAAATCTCCACTTACAAAGAGGGCGACGAACAATATGACGTCACCATGCAACTGCTGCCGGAACAGCAGAAAAACCCCGAGATGTTGTCGCGGCTGATGATTCCCTCCTCCACGGTGGGTCAGGTCCGGCTCGACAATGTGGCCAGCGTCCAACGCGGCCTTGGCCCGGCCCGCATCGAACGCTACAACCGTCAATTCCAGGTTTCCGTCAACGCCAGCAATGCGCCGGATTTTCCGTTGGACGTCGCCGCCCGCACTGTCGGAAATGTGATTCGAGAGGTGGGAATGCCGCCCGGGTACTCATTCCGGTTCACCGGGGCGGTCAAAATTCTCGACGAAACCACCACCAATCTGATTATTGCGTTTTTGTTGGCTTCGATCTTCATGTACATGGTGCTGGCAGCACAGTTTGAGAGCTTTCTGCATCCGTTCACCATCATGTTGAGCCTGCCGCTCTCCATTCCCTTCGCGCTCTTTTCACTGTTCATCACACACCGCACCCTTAATCTCTGGAGCGCACTGGGAGTGCTGTTGCTGTTGGGCATTGTGAAGAAGAACGGAATTCTACAGGTCGACTACACCAACAAACTGCGCCAGCAAGGTGTGCCTTTGCGCGAAGCCATTGTTCAAGCCAACCATGTGCGCTTGCGGCCCATTCTCATGACCACGCTGTCGATCGTGGCGGGTTTGATTCCGACCGCCATCGGGATTGGGGCGGGCTCGGCGCAGCGCTCCGCCATTGCCGTCACCATCATCGGCGGGCAAACGTTGTGTTTGCTCCCCACGCTCCTGGTGACCCCGGTGGCGTATTCGATTTTTGCGGAAATGGAAGGTAAGAAGTTTTTCTCGTCGGCCTCGGCCCAACTGGCCCGCCTCAAATTGACCGCCACCCGGTTTTTCACGTTTCTGATTCGATAACGCTATTTCAAGTTTAGATCTCATCGCAGCCTTAACCTCCAAACAAGGATGTATTGCTGTGGTAGCCGGGATACGCGCTGTTGGCGTATCCCGGATCCTCCGATTCAATCGCGACCTCACAAAATTCGGGTTCCACAATGCTACCGGGACGCATTGGTAGCCCGCCCCCGATGCATCGGGGCTGGAGCAAGGGGTGTGCAGGAGGTGGAGGTTGTATCTCTACGGAAAAATCCGGGATGCTCCAAAAAACAGAGCATCCCGGCTACCAGTTTCACGTTACTGTATTGTTGAAAACCTACTTTACTTTTTGCCGATTCGAAACACAACGCCGGCGGAGAAACGGAAGTTATTTTCCGTGGTGCCAGAAGACCGCGTCATCAGGTATTCCGCTTGCGCTAAACGGATCGCGACAGCGGGACTGACATTGACGTCCACGCCCCCGCCCGCCGTCATGGCAAAGGCATTGTCCGATACTCCCCCACCGCTGAGGCGAACGCCGCCGAAGAGCGTCTGGAAGAAAGGCGTCACCTTTGCATCTGATCGATAGGAGAATCGCGGGCCAAAGGTGTATGAAACGGCATTCACGGAAACACCGGCTACTTTCGATCGATAGTATCCGACGTCTGCCACCACTCCGAGCCAGTTGTTGACATTGCCGGCCACGGAGCTGGAAAATCCATTAAAGTTGAGAGAGCTTGTCCCCGTGCGGATATACGAATACCCTCCAAATACTTCCGCCTGTGGTGTTTCCTGCGCCCAAGAAGCGAATGGAATCAAAATTAAAAAGGCTCCAATTACGAGAAATGCTTTTCGAAGTGTCATCAAGAATCTCCTTTGTTTATGCTGATAGCATGGTTAGTGGTTGTAAGAGCACTCAAGAAACTAATTGGAACAAACCGGTTCCTTCTGTCTAAGCAACTGGAATATGGATTCATTTCATGCAGGCTTCGCGATTAGGTTGCGGACATATCCACTCCGTTTTCAGGCGATGCAAGAAAATTCCAGGAAATGACTTTCGCCTCCTTTTAATCAAGCCTCCGGATCAGATCATCACTAGCAATTCAAACCCGATCATGTAGTTCCTTATTTGAACAAAAAGATCGGCTGGAGGATGCCTGACATCTCGGCGGATGCGGAAATTCTTTACCCTATGGCAATCATTCCTTTAACGTAAGCTTACCTAAGAAAATGATCGCCTGAAGGAAAAGCACGCCATTAGACTTCGCCCCACCGATCAGCCAGTCTTCTGACCCTTGCTTGCAAGGCATTCTATAGCATGGCGTCAAAATGTCAAGGTGGATGGCAGAGCTGTGGGGTGCCGTGACTCAATTCCCTTGGCACCAGGAAAAGAGTGGTTTTGGAGAGGCCAAACGGGGCTGCCCGACGTGAGGGGAGCAATCTACCCGCGCCAGCGGGGACATCGAGTAGCCGGGGGCGTGAGCCCTCGGAAAGGCATCGCTGCAGGTCAGAGCCGCTTCAGCGGCGAAAGTTGCCGAAAGAAAATCTATTTCCAAATATACCGTTCATCATATTCAATGTGGTGCGCTCTTAAGAACTCTCGAAATTCAGTCTTGAAATCGACACGTTGATGATGTTTTGTCTGCCCCACGATGTACCGAGCCACGCGCGCTTCTGCCGAGGCGCTCACAGTGAAAGCTCCATACCCATCCTGCCAATGGAAATTTCGTCTCGGTGAACACTCGCCTTTTATCCATCGTGATGAATCTGTTTTGATCAGCCGCAGAATTTCAGCGATGGATTGGTCGGCTCGCGTGGACAAGAGCAGATGAACATGATCAGGACGACCGTTGGCTTCGATCAATTTGCCGCGTTCGTGCCGGATGATTCCGCCCATATAGGAATAAAGGTCTTTTCGCCATTCCTCGCTAATCAATGGAAGGCGGTCTTTGGTGCTGACAATGACGTGAAATCGAAGGTAGAGATAGGTGTCACCCATCGATGATCTCCGTTAGTTTTTGCGGGGGAGGGTTAAAAACATTCTGCCGATGACTTTCGCCGCTGGTGCGGCTCATCACCCGGAACTTATCTCACCGGGGGCTTGCGCCCCCGGCTACTTGCTGGCGCCGCTCACGCGGCTAGAGAGGATCACACGTCGTCACTAAACGAAGCCGAACTCCGTTTCGGACTTTGTTCAACCCTCATCAATAACCAAGCCGGTTTTTTCTATCGCGGTTAGTTACCCTTAAGATGGATCCACCGGGGGCTGGAGCTGTTAGGGCGGACCTGATGGGGGCCATCTTGACTCAATTCCTGAAACGTTAATTCTACGTTAATCCGTCAATCAAATGGCTTAGCCCAGAGGAAAGACACCACACCACTGGCTCTCGCCGCTCACGCGACTCTAACAAGCCATTACTTCTTACATTCATCATTGAAACGATCAAAGTTCCTGTTACTGCTTCTCCTGCTGCACTCTTAGAATGGCCAGGAAGGCCTCCTGGGGGATGTCGACTTTGCCGACGCGTTTCATGCGTTTCTTGCCCTCTTTTTGTTTCTCCAGCAATTTGCGTTTGCGCGTGATGTCGCCGCCGTAGCATTTGGCCAGAACATTTTTCCCGAGAGCCCGAATGGTTTCGCGAGAGATGACGCGGCTTCCCACGGCGGCCTGAATCGGCACCGGGAAGAGTTGGCGCGGGATCAGCTCTTTCATTTTCTCGGTCAGCGCTTTTCCGCGCGAGTAGGCCTGGTCTCGATGCACGATCAACGACAGCGCATCCACCGGCTCATCATTCACCAGGATGTCGAGTTTCACCAAATCCGATTCCCAATAGCCATTGAAGTGATAATCAAAGGAGGCATAGCCGCGCGAAGCGGATTTCAGGCGGTCGTTGAAATCCATGACAATTTCATTGAGCGGCAGATCGTAAACCAACATCACGCGTGTCGGGGAAATGTACTCGAACTTCTTTTGAATGCCGCGTTTCTCCTCGGCCAGCTTGAGAATGTTGCCGACGTAGTCGTGATGCGACAACAGAGTCGCCTCGATGACCGGCTCTTCGATCTTGTCGATCTCATTGGGAGGCGGGAGCTTGGTGGGATTGTCGACTTCCACAACCTGGCCGTCCGTCCTGGTCACACGATATCGAACACTGGGGGCGGTGGTCAGGAGATTCAAATTGAATTCCCGTTCCAGCCGCTCCTGCACGATATCCATGTGCAGAAGCCCCAAAAACCCGCATCGAAACCCAAACCCGAGGGCCAGAGAATTTTCGGGCTCATAAAAAAAGGAAGCGTCATTGAGGCGCAGTTTTTCCAGGGCATCACGCAGCGCCTCGTATTGTTCCGCCTCCACAGGATACAAGCCGGCGAACACCATGGGCTTGATTTCCTGAAATCCCGGAAAGGGGACTTGAGTGGGATTTCCTGCATCGGTGATGGTATCGCCGATTTTGGTATCCGCGACTCGTTTGATATTGGCGATGACAAAACCCGCTTCCCCGGGCCCCAGGCAATCCATGGACACCGCCTTCGGCGTCATGGCGCCCAAATCTTCGACCGTGAACACCTGATCGGTGGCCATCAGTCGGATTTGTTTTCCGCGGCGCAGCTCGCCCTCCAAAACGCGGGTCAATATGACAACACCGCGATAGACGTCGAACCAGGAATCAAAAATCAAAGCCTTCAGCGGCGCATCCGCCCGGCCCTGCGGCGGAGGAATCTCGCGGACAATGGCTTCCAGAACCTCTTCCGTTCCAATCCCCTGTTTGGCGCTCACCGAAATGGCGTTGGATGCATCCAATCCGATGAGATGTTCGATCTGTTCTTTGATGAGGTGGGGTTGAGCGGAGGGCAGATCGATCTTGTTGATGACGGGTATGATGTGCAAGTTGTTGTTGGCCGCCAGATAACAATTGGCCAACGTTTGCGCTTCGACTCCCTGCGAAGCATCCACCACCAGAAGCGCCCCTTCGCAGGCCGCCAGCGAGCGTGATACTTCGTAGGAAAAATCAACATGGCCCGGCGTGTCGATCAAATTCAAAATGTAATCGTCTCCCGCCACGGAGTGGTACTGGAGCCGGACGGCATGCGCTTTGATGGTGATGCCGCGTTCCCGCTCCAGATCCATCGCATCCAGAACCTGGTCGCTCATCTCACGTTGGCTGAGCGCTCCGGTCCACTCCAGAAGGCGGTCGCTGAGCGTCGTTTTGCCGTGGTCTATATGGGCAATGATGGAGAAATTGCGAATGAATCGAGTATCCATGATAAGGACGGGCTCCGGCACACCGCTCAAACGGGTTAATATAGCAACCGGTCAGAAACGGTGTCAATTCAAGTGCGGGCGCAGATCCCTCTGGAATTCGCCATGCGGCCAGCGTATATTCGCCTTCGATTCCAATCCCGAGGCCGCCGGCCCCTTGGGTCAGGCGTCTTCGGAGGTGTGATTCCGCGGCCATGACCCAGTCCAAGAAAATTCTCGAACGGGCACAGAAAAATTTGAAACGGGGGAAAGCCCGGGAGGCTCTCCAGGATTATTTGAAACTTTATCAGGAGAATCCGAAGGACAGCGATCTCTTGACGACCATCGCCGACCTGTACCAACGAACCCATCAAATCGAAAACGCCGCGCAGGCGTTCCAAACCTTGGTCGATTTGGCCCGAGCCGAGAATTCTCCTCGCAAGGCTGTGTCGTTCCATCGCAAGATCATCAAACTTCTTCCCGATAATCCGGAGAAAATTCTGGAGCTCGCTCTTTTCTTGATTCATGAAAACAAGGTTCAGGAGGCCATCGAGGAGTTGCTCAAAGCAGCCCGGTTGTTGGATCAGCACAACCGGATAGAGCAGGCCTTGCAATGCTACGAACGAATTGTGGACTTGCTTCCAGACGATCCCCAGCACCACGAACGCTTGGCGGAGTATGCTGACGCACATCAAAAGAGCACCGCGGCGGAGCGCTCTTACCTGACCGCAGGCCGGCAACACCTCCGCGTGAATAAAACCAAAAACGCCCTGAACGACATCGAACAAGCGCTTCGCATCAACCCCGCAAACCTCGATGCCGTGCTCCTTCTGGCCCAGCTGCATGCCGCCGAGAAAAACTGGAGGGCAGTAACCGCCTGCCTGGATCCCGCTTTGTCGGATTATCCCACCCACGCCAAACTTTTGGACCGCATGGGCGAGGCCCATTTTCAACTCGGACAACTGGACGAAGCGGACCAATTCTGGTCGCGTCTCTACGAAACCCAGCCGGAGTCTTACGGCCATCTTATTTCTCTCGCCGAGCGATGGGTGAATGCCGGCGAACTCAACCGGGCCTACGGACTGGTCCTCAAGGTCCAGGATTATTGCCTGCGCATTCACGAATACGATTTGATCACGCGAGTGTTGGAACAAATTGTTCGCCGTGCTCCCAACAACACGACGGTGCTTTCCCACATGGCTTCCTTGTATTTCTCTCTCAATAACCATCCGGCCTACGCCCACTGCCTGGAACGATTGTTCGAGGCGCAAACAGCCTCGGAAAATTACCCATTGGCTGCAGAAACTTTGAAGCGTCTCTTGGGAGCCAACCCTACGGATGCCGTTCATTCCGAACGCTGGGAGCGTTTGAAAAATCATTTGCCGGCGGCCACGCAGAGGTCTTTGGAAGCTCATTATCAAAAAGTCGCCGTCTACCGTCGGTCTTCGGACCGGGAAGCGGAAGCATTGTCCGAGCGATGGCGCGGGGTGGCGGAACCATCGCGGGCCCCCAAATCCCAGGCCGAGGTGGTGGAGGACTGTCTTTTGCAAGCGGAGCTCTTTTTAAAGTATGGAATTAAGGAACGCGCTCTGGATGGCCTGAACCGGCTCGAGAAGATGCTGCCTTTGACTGCGGAACTCATGCCGCGATACCTCAGCCTGTGCGACGCTTTCGGCCGGGAGCCGGTGGCCGCTCCGCCCGCGGCGGATTCTCAATCTTCGAGCGCCACGGCCCCCGACTCCGCGCTTAAGGAAACGGCCGCCAAGGAAATTGAAGCGCTGTCGGGGATGTACAGGAAGATTCATGGACAGCAAAGCACCAAAGCCGTGCTTTACGCCGCAGTCAACGAACTGGGTCGCTATCTGAACGTGAGCCGGAGTTTTGCAGCTTTGTCCTCGCGAGCTCAGGGAGGAAACGCCTATTGTGAATATTGCGCACCGGGTGTGGAAAAATCAAACTCTGCAGCCCAAACTGAACTGCTGCAACTGTGCGAGTCCACCGTAGCAGCCGAGCGGCGCCCGCTGCTCTCAGAGCGCATTGAAGAAGATGTGGAATTGAGACCCATTCGAGACGCCCTTAAGACCCTGGGTGTCTTATCGATGATCGTGTGGCCGCTTCTTTCTGAGAAGCAATCCATCGGATACATCGGTTTGCAGCATGGAAAGGCGGTACATCCGTGGAGGAATGAAGAAATCCTCATCCTGCAGGCCGTTTCCGATCAGGTGGGATTGGCCTTGACGCACGCCCGCTTGCGCCAATTCATAAAATCCTTGGCGGCCATGGATAAAGAAAGTGGATTGATCAGCCGCCATTCCTTCTTCGATTGCCTGGTGTCTGAGATTTCGCACGCCCAAAAGCAAAGACGGCAACTCGCGTTGGTGTTGATCGACTTGAAACCCCGACTGGAAGGGCGCGAACGCGGCGGCCATCCTCCCACCGCTGGCCTGCGCGATTTCGTGGAGCTTTTATCGGCCCAATCCCGCGAAACCGATCTGGCCGTCCGGTTCGACACCTCCGTCGTGGCCTTGATCCTTCCCGCCACCTCATCGTCTGAAGCAGAGCATCTGGTGGAGAAGCTTCGAACACTGATCGATTGGTCGGAGCGCACCCGGCGGGGAGCCGGGGCACCGATTCCGTCCCTAAGATTTGTGTCGGCGGTGGCGGAAGCCCTGATTCTTCCCGATATGACCCCTGAAGATGCGGCCACAGAATTGGTTTTCCGCGCGGAACAAATGCTGCAACCAACCCACCCGGGGATTGGCCCATCCGGACCCCAGCTGGAACAATCCACTTCGCGGCGATAGCGTTGACAGGCCAATTCGCCTTCTGTTAGCTTGTTTCAGTATCGGGATCGCCATTCGTTCCTTCGAGTAGAAATCCCAGAACTGAGGTAGGTCATGAGCCGAAAGGATGAAATCGTCATCGTGTCCGGGGCGCGCACTCCCATGGCGGAATACAACGGGGTCCTCAAAGATTTCACTTTGAGCGAGCTGGGGGCCGTGGCGGCGCGAGAAGCCTTGCGGCGGGCGGCCGTGGACCCTGCAGATGTCGATCACACCATCATCGGCAACGCCATGCAAACTTCACCGGATGCCATTTACTGCGCCCGCCATGTGGGGTTGAAGGCCGGCGTGCCTTGGGAAAAACCCGCGGTCACCGTGAACCGTTTGTGCGGCTCCGGCATGGAATCCATCGTCCAGGCGGCGCACCGTATTTTGCTGGATGAAGCCCAAATCGTTTTGGCGGGCGGATGCGAGTCGATGTCTCAGGCGCCTTTTGTCATTCGAGGCGCTCGGTCCGGTTTAAGGTTCGGCAATGCCGTGCTGGAAGATTCTTTGATGGTTTCTTTGATGGATTCTTACTGCCGTCTTTACATGGCACAAACCGCCGAAAACCTCGCCAAAAAATTCGGATGGACGCGAGAAGACCAAGACCGTTTTGCCCTGCGAAGTCAACAGTTGGCCGCCGACGCTTGGAAAAACTGCCGCCTATCGGAAGAAGTGGTTCCCGTTGAAATTAAGACGAGAAAAGGAACCGAATTATTCAAACAGGACGATCACATGCGGGCCGACACCACGCTCGAGGGTTTGGCTGCCCTTAAACCTGCCTTTGGCAAAGAAGGCACCGTGACCGCCGGAAATGCCAGCGGCATCGTTGACGGTGGGGCCGCCGTCGTTGTGACCTCCGCGGCCGTGGCTGCAGATCGTGGCTTAAAACCCCTGGGGCGGCTGGTGGCCTGGGCCGTTGCCGGCGTGGAACCGGAATTGATGGGACGTGGCCCCGTTCCCGCGACGCAACAAGTGTTGAAGAAAGCCGGCATGACCCTCGATCAAATCGACCTGATCGAAGTCAACGAAGCTTTTGCCGCCCAATACCTGGGTGTCGAGCGCGAGCTCGGTCTGGACCGCGACAAAGTCAATGTCAACGGCGGCGCGATTGCGCTCGGCCATCCGCTGGGAGCTTCCGGGACGCGTCTGGTGATGACCATCCTTTATGAATTGCGCCGGCGTCAAAAACGCTTTGGCTTGACCACGGCTTGCATCGGCGGCGGCCAGGGTATTGCACTGATTGTGGAATCGTTGAATTGATTTTTCAGCCGGAGACACATTGAGGTTATTTATCCGAATATCAGTTCCGTTTTTAACTTCAGTTTGAATTCTTATTCCAACCTTCCTCGGGAGCTGCGATTATGGAAATCAAAAAAGTAGGCGTGGTGGGCTGTGGCTTGATGGGTTCGGGAATTGCACAGGTGGCGGCAATGGCCGGTTACGACACACTGGTTCGCGAAGTGTCGCAGGCGTTGCTTGACAAGGGATTTACCGGCATCGACAAATCGCTGGCCAAGTTTGTGGAAAAAGGAACCGTGAGCGCCGATGACAAACGCGCCATCATCAATCGATTGAGTGGCACGACGCACCTTGAAGATCTGAAAGATTGCGACCTCATTATCGAGGCGGTCACGGAGAATCTGGAGACAAAGCACCTCACGTTCCGGACCTTGGATTCCGCATGCAAGCCGGACACCATTTTTGCTTCCAACACCTCTTCCCTTTCAATTACTGAAATTCTGGCGGCGACCAAGCGTCCCCAACGTTTTGTGGGGCTGCATTTCTTCAATCCCGTTCCGCTGATGAAATTGGTGGAAGTGGTGAGAACGGTGGTGACCGACCCGGCGGTGTACGAGACGGTTTTCAAGTTTGCCGAATCACTCGGAAAAGTCCCGGTGAGAGCCCGCGATACCGGCGGCTTTATCGTCAACCGCCTGCTGGTCCCCTATTTGCTGGATGCTGTTCGCGCTTATGAAGAAGGCGCCGGCTCCATCGTGGACATCGACAACGGCATGAAACTCGGGTGTGGTTATCCCATGGGTCCCTTCACCCTCCTGGATTTTGTCGGACTCGATACCACCTACTACATCGCCAACATCATGTTCGATGAATTCAAAGAAAAGCGGTTTGCATCGCCGCCGTTGCTGAAACGATTGGTGCTGGCAGGACACTTTGGCAAAAAAACCGGCCGCGGCTTCTACGATTGGAGCGACCCGAAGAATCCCAAGCCGACCTTGTAAAGAGACGCCGAACACACTTGTTCGCAAGGCATTTCAGGATTGTCGATATTCATCATTCATTAACCGCGGGGTCTTCCATGTCGAATTATGAAAATATTCTCTTCGAAAAGAAAAACGGTATCGCTACCGTCACCATCAATCGCCCGACGAAGCTGAATGCTCTCAACCGCATGGTCATGCGCGAACTCGATGCTGTCTTCACTCGTATAGCCGAAGACAGCGAGGTTCGCGTTGTGATTTTGACCGGCGCCGGCGAAAAGGCTTTTGTGGCCGGTGCGGATATCGGCGAGCTGGCCACCCAAACGCCCACCGAAGGAAAGGAATTCTCGTTGTGGGGCCAGGCCGTGTTCAACAAGATCGAAAATTTAGGGAAGCCCGTCATTGGCGCCATCAACGGTTACGCCTTGGGCGGCGGCTGCGAGCTCGCCATGGCGTGCACGGTTCGCATCGCGAGTGAGAACGCTCGCTTGGGGCAACCCGAAGTCAAACTGGGCATTCTCCCCGGATACGGCGGAACACAGCGATTGCCGCGCTTGGTCGGAAAGGGCTTGGCTCTGCAACTGTTGTTGACCGGCGAACAAATTTCCGGCACCGACGCTTTTCTCATCGGTTTGGTCAACAAGGTTGTGCCGTTTGCGGAATTGATGCCGACCGCAGAAAAAATGGCGCAGGCGATGATCGCCAATGCCCCGGTGGCGCTGAAGTTTGTGATGGAAGCAGTCCATCGCGGAATGGAAATGCCGCAGGCCGAAGGATTGTTTTTGGAAGCGACACTGTTTGGTTTGTCGTGCACGACCGAAGATATGAAGGAAGGTACGCAGGCGTTTCTGGAAAAACGTCCCGCCCAATTCAAGGGCCGATGAGTAACCTGTTCACGTTCAATTCTGTCTAGTGGTCTTTTTTTGGTCTTTGGTCTTTGGTCTTGGGTCTTGGGTCTTGGGTCTTGGGTCTTAAAATGTCCAAACGAAAACTCCATCGCATCAGCGGCGAACTGGATGCTCGCGGAAAAAAATTCGGGATCGTCGTCTCTCGATTCAACAATTTCATCGGCGAGCGGCTTTTGGCCTCCGCTCTGGAGGCCTTGACTCAGCTGGGCGCGAATCCCTCCCGGGATGTTACGGTCGTGACCGTTCCTGGCGCCTTCGAGATTCCGCAAGCCGCCAGCCGGATGGCGCGTTCAAAGAAATTCGACGCCCTCATTACGTTGGGGTGCGTGATACGCGGTGAAACGCCGCATTTTGAATATGTTTGTGCCGCTTGTTCCAAAGGGATCGAAGTCGCCGCGTTAGAATCGAAGACTCCCATTGCGTTTGGCGTGTTGACTTGCAACAATTTGGAGGAGGCCATCCAGCGGGCCGGCGGTAAAGCCGGGAACAAGGGTCGTGACGCCGCATTGGCCGCAGTTGAAATGGCCGGCCTTACGAAAAAGCTCTGAGCTGGCTTTGAAAGACCCGATAAGATTGAATCTGAGATCCGTGCTGTTTGAAAATATGGTTTACGACTGATGGTCACCCGTCGAAAGTCCAGAGAGTTGGCCTTGCAAATGTTGTTCCAATGGGACACGGCGGGAACGCTACCGGAGGAAATCGACCAATCGTTTTGGGATTTGTGCGAAGAGAAAGCTGAAAATCATCCTTTCGCGCGCCGCCTGTTTATCGCCGCCACCTCCGACATTAAGCACATCGATCAAATGATCACCCAACATTCCGAGCATTGGCGCTTGGAACGCATGCCCCGGGTCGATCGCAACATCCTGCGACTGGCCATTGCGGAGTTTTTGACCGAAAGCGAAACTCCCAAGGTCGTCATCATCAATGAAGCTCTGGAAATTGCCCGTCGCTTCAGCGGTTCGGAGGCCGTGCTTTTTGTGAACGGAATCCTGGACCGCGTCCGCGAGGAACTGGAAGGCACCGCCACTCCGCCACGCACCAGGAAGAAACACTCCGCCGGGAATTAAACCGGACCGCAAGGTTTTCTCCGTGTTGCTCCTTGACCCCCCTCCAGGGCCTGCCTATAATCCATCGTCCTTTTATTTCGGGTCGAATTTGCCGAGGAAAACGCTTTTGACGGAATCAACGCCTCCCACAGCTTCTGACATCGATCAGATCGCGCAGCGCAAAAAGAAGCTCGAACAAATTATTGCGCTGGGGCACTCGCCCTACCCCTCCAAGTTTGAATGGACGACGACGGCCAGTACCCTCCTCAAGGAATATTCCGCCTCCACCAAGGAACAACTCGAAACCCAGAAAATCCCGGTGCGCCTGGCGGGGCGTTTGATGACCATCCGGGGTCACGGCAAAGCGGCCTTTGCCCACCTGAGTGATGGGGCTCAACGAATTCAGATTTACGTGCGATTGGACTCTGTCGGCGAAGAAAATTTCAAGTTGTTTCAGCTGCTGGATGTGGGTGATCTGATCGGTGCATCGGGTTATCTATTCCGGACCAAGACGAATGAGCTCACGGTACATGTCGATCAATTGACCTTTCTGGCCAAGGCCATGCGGCCGCTGCCGGAGAAGTGGCATGGCTTGACCGACGTGGAAGCGCGATACCGGCAACGCTACCTCGATCTGATCGTCAATCCTGAAGTTCGGGAGACGTTTGTTCGCCGCAGCCAGATTATCCGGTTCATCCGAGACTTCTTTGATGCGCGCGGCTACATTGAGGTGGAGACCCCCATGATGCAGCCGCTCGCCGGCGGCGCCCTGGCGCGGCCCTTTGTCACCCACCACAATACCCTCGACATGGATTTGTACCTGCGCATTGCGCCGGAACTCTACCTCAAGCGCCTTATCGTCGGCGGGCTCAATCGGGTGTACGAAATCAATCGCAATTTCAGGAATGAGGGAATCTCCACTCGCCACAATCCCGAATTCACCATGCTGGAGTTTTACCAGGCTTACAGCGATTATCGGGAACTCATGGATTTGACGGAGGAATTGCTCCGTTCGGTCGTCCGGGAAATTGTGGGTGGCAACATTGTCGAGTTCGACGGACAATCCATTTCTTTCGAAAAATTCGACCGCTGGACCATGCGTGGTGCGGTGGTGCGATTTTGGAGGGATTCAAAGTCGCCTCCCTCAGTGGAGAGTCTGCAAACTCTCGAGGGACTGCAGGCCGCCGCCAAGTCGCACAATGCGGCCGCCGCCGCAACCTCATCTCCGCGCGTGGAAGCGGGGCCGGACTCCAGCCCCGGTCAATTGCTGGGCGCGCTCTTTGAAGCCGTCGCTGAGAAGGAGTTGATCCAGCCGACCTTCATTTACGAATTCCCCGTGGAGCTTTCGCCGCTCTCGAAGCGCAATGCCGAACATCCCGCCATGGTGGATCGCTTTGAATTGTTCATTGCCGGAATGGAGATCGCCAACGCCTTCAGTGAGCTGAATGACCCGGCCGATCAAAAGGATCGCTTTGAGCAGCAGCTCCGCATGCGCGAAGGCGGCGATGAAGAAGCGCACCAAATGGACGAAGATTACATCCGGGCACTCAGCTATGGCATGCCGCCGACGGCGGGCGAAGGCATCGGGATCGATCGCATCACCATGCTGTTGACGAATTCGAAATCCATTCGCGATGTGATTCTGTTTCCGTTGATGCGGCCGGAAAAGCCGGCCGCGGATTCGTAGAGACTTTTCGGACCGGCCTTTACGAAGGCCAGACAAGATCGGCCCGCTTCCGAACGGCCATCCCATGGGCCACGGCAAGTGGCGCCACCGATTTCCACAATGAAATTCGAATTCTTTGTCGCCGCACGCTATTTGAAAGCCAAACGGAAGCAAGCCGTCATCTCGGTCATCACCGTGATCTCGGTTTTGGGTGTGGCCGCCGGAGTCGCCTCTCTCATCATCGCGCTGGCCATCAACGCCGGCTTCAAGGAAGACCTGCAACAGCGGCTGCTGGGCGCCACCGCTCACATCAACCTTCTTCGCATAGAAAATGACGGAATACGGAATTACGAATCGCTGGTCGACCAGCTCTCCAGAACGCCTCATGTTTTAGCGGCGGCTCCTGCCATTTACGAAACCGTGTTGTTGTCGAGCGGCACTCGCTCCAAGGGTGTGGTGCTGAAAGGGATCGACGTCGATCGCGAATTGTGGGTGGGTGATCTGCTGCAGTCGGTTAAGGAAGGAAGTTTGGGGGCTCTCAAGCTGGAGGAGGAAGGCAGTACGGCTGTTCCGGCGCCCATCGCTTTGGGCCGGGATCTGGCGGAATCGTTGGGCGTTTCGGTGGGCGATTTTGTCACGGCCGTCAGCCCCCAAGGCAGCTTGACGCCGGTGGGTGTGGTTCCCCGCTACAAAAAATTCCGGGTGGTGGCGATTTACAATTCCGGTTTCTACGATTACGACTCCGCCTGGGTGTTCACTTCCCTGAAAGCAGCCCAAAATCTTTTTTCCCTGGGTGACGTGGTGTCTGTCATCGAATTCAAGATCAACGACATCTACCAGGCGCCCGCCGTCGGCGCCTCGCTCAAAGCCGCCGCCGGAACGGGCTACACTACCGTCAATTGGATGGACCAGAACCGTTCGCTCTTTCAAGCCTTGCGGCTCGAAAAAGTGGTCACCATCATCACCATCGGACTGATTGTGTTCGTCGCGGCGCTCAACATCCTGATCACGCTCGTGATGATGGTCATGGAAAAGAATCGCGATATTGCCATCCTGATGGCGATGGGCGCCCGGCGCCGCCAGATTCGAAAAATTTTTATCTGGCAAGGACTCATCATCGGAGTGATCGGCACGATTCTGGGTTCAGCCGTGGGTTATACGGCCAGCTGGGTTTGCAATCATTACCATCTCATCGCTTTGAACGCTGACGTGTATTCATTTGCTTATGTTCCATTCAAGATGAAACCACTGGATGGACTGTTGATCGCGGCCTCGGCCATTGTGATCAGTTTTCTTTCGACTCTCTATCCGGCGCGCAGCGCCGCTCGCGTGGCTCCGGTCGACGTGTTGCGATACGAGTGAGACAACCTGGGAAGCAAGGTCCGACATCCATGCAGGGGAGACCGACACGCCGGCTTCCCGGCTTCAAAACGGGCGGCTGGGTCGTGACTCATTTTGAATTCTTTTTCACCTCTGGGTGGCGCATACGTCGGCCGCCGTGGCGGACGATGTGTGCGTACATCAACAAGGGGGACTCCGCACACATGCCTGGAGCGCATGTGTGCGCCACCCCATTCAAAATGAGTCACTACCGGCGGCTGAAACAGGGTTTGAAACTCAACAAGAATCAGGGTTAAGCCTTGGCCACACTTCTCCAAGCTCAAGATCTGGCGCAAACCTTTCGCGTGGGCGATATCCCGCTGACGATATTCGAAAACCTGTCTTTGGAAATTCAAAAGGGCGAAATGGTGGCCATCACCGGAGAATCGGGGGCCGGCAAATCCACCTTGTTATATTTGTTGGGTGGTTTGGAAGCGCCCACCCGCGGACGCATTTCGATCGCCGGAAAAGCCTTGGAAGGAAACGGACGGCGCGAACAGGCGGCCTTCCGCAATGAAGTCATTGGCTTCGTTTTTCAATTTCACTATCTTCTGCCGGAGTTCTCAGCGCTTGAAAATGTGTGCATCCCGCGATTGATCGGCGGCGAAGCCTTCCCTTCCGCTCGACCGGAAGCGGAGAAATTGCTTCGAGAGGTGGGCTTGGAGGGTCGGGCCCATCATCGTGTCGGGCAGCTTTCCGGCGGAGAACAGCAGCGCGTGGCTTTGGCGCGCGCTCTGATCAACCGTCCCCAGCTATTGTTGGCCGATGAACCCACAGGAAACTTGGATTACAAGACCAGTGGTGCGATGATTGACCTGCTGCGCCGCCTCCATCAGGAACATCAACTAACCTCATTAATCGCCACGCACAGTTTCGAGGTGGCGGCCAAAGCGGATCGAGTTCTGAACATCCATCAAGGGCGACTGATTGAGGTTGATAAAAAGACCTTGGCTAGGTAGAATGACCTCCGCTTCGGAGAGCCTGACGTGGCTATTTTGCCTTGACTCCAGCGACCTTCCCCGACAGGGAAAAAGGGATCAAGGGTGAGAACGCATGTTTGAACGGTATACCGAAAAAGCCCGACGTGTCATTTTCTTTGCCCGTTATGAGGCCAGCCAGTTTGGCAGTCCACACATTGAATCGGAGCATCTGCTGCTCGGACTTCTGCGGGAAGACAAGGGGTTAACCAACCGTTTTCTCCGCTCCCACGCCGGTGTGGAATCCATCCGCAAACAGATCGAAGGCCGGACCATCCTGCGGGAGAAGGTGTCGACCTCGGTCGACCTGCCGCTCAGCCAGGAGTGCAAACGGGTCTTGATGTACGCTGCCGAAGAGGCCGAGAAACTGGGCTCCAAACACATCGGAACGGAGCACCTGTTGCTGGGGTTGCTGCGCGAAGACCAATGCTTCGCGGCCGAGCTCTTGCGCGAGCGCGGACTGAAGCTTTCGGTGATCCGCGAAGAACTGGCGCGCCAGCAAAGCGAAAAGAATCCCGCCGCAAAACAGAAAGAAACCCCCTTGCTGCTGGAATTCAGCCGGGATTTGACGCATGCGGCCGCCGAAGGCCAGCTGGACCCCCTGATTGGCCGGGAAAACGAAGTGGAGCGGGTCATCCAGATTCTCTGCCGCCGCACCAAGAATAATCCCGTCCTGATGGGTGAACCGGGTGTCGGAAAAACCGCCATCGTCGAGGGGTTGGCCCAACGGATTGCCGACGGCCTGGTGCCCTCATTTCTTTCCGAGAAACGTGTCCTGGCCCTGGACCTGTCGTTGATCGTCGCCGGCACCAAATATCGCGGCCAATTTGAAGAACGATTGAAGACCATCATGAAGGAGCTGATCGAAAACCAAAACGCTATCGTGTTCATCGACGAGCTCCACACGCTGGTGGGCGCAGGAAGCGCCGAAGGTTCGCTCGATGCGGCCAATATCCTGAAACCCGCCTTGTCGCGCGGAGAAATTCAATGCGTCGGAGCGACCACGCCGGCGGAATTTCGCAAGTCCATTGAGAAGGACCGCTCCCTGGAGCGCCGTTTTCAAGCGGTAAAAGTGAATGCGCCGAATGAAAGCGAAGCCATCAAAATTCTGTTCGGGATCAAAGAGCGCTATGAAAAATTCCACGCCGTGACGTACGCCGAGGAAGCGCTCGAAGCCGCCGTGTATCTTTCCAATCGCTATATTTCCGATCGATTCCTGCCCGACAAAGCCATTGATCTTCTGGACGAAGCCGGGGCGCGCGTCAAATTGCGCCAAACCATGCTGCCCACGGAAGTCAATGAAACGCAGCGCAAGATCAAAATGTTTGCTTCCCGCATGGAAAGCGCCATCGAGAACAAAGAATTCGAGAAGGCACGTTTTTACAGCGACGAGGAGCGTCGCGAACGCGAACATTTAAAAGACCTGCGCGACACTCTGAATCTGGATGAGAATCCCACCGGCGTCGTCACGCGCGCCGAAATTGAGGATGTGGTGGCGCGCTGGACGGGCATCCCGGTCACCTCCATCAAGGAGGAAGAAAGCGCCAAGCTGCTCCGCATCGAAGAAGAATTGCACAAGCGTTTGATCAGCCAGGAAAATGCCATCTCGGCATTGGCCCGGGCGATCCGCCGTTCCCGTGCAGGTTTGAAGAGCCCCCACCGGCCGGTCGGATCGTTTCTGTTCCTGGGACCGACCGGGGTCGGCAAAACCGAAATGGCGCGCACGCTGGCGCATTTTCTGTTCGGCAGTGAAAAATCGCTGGTCCGCTTTGACATGTCGGAGTTCATGGAGAAGCACTCCGTATCCAAACTGATCGGCTCGCCTCCCGGCTATGTGGGATACGAAGAGGGCGGCCAACTCACCGAACGCATCAAGCGCAATCCCTATTCCGTCATTTTGCTCGATGAAATTGAAAAGGCGCATTACGACTTGTTCAATATTCTGTTGCAGGTATTTGAGGACGGCCAGTTGACCGACGGCCTCGGCAACACCGTGGATTTCAAGAACGCCATCATCGTCATGACCTCGAATATCGGGGCCCGCTATTTGCAGAAGCGCTCTTCGGTGGGTTTCCAGGCCCCTTCCGAACAAGTCACTCAGGAGAAGATGGAAGAGATGGTCATCGGCGAGGTGAAGCGCATCTTCAATCCCGAATTTCTGAACCGCCTCGATGAGATCATTGTGTTCAACGCCCTGACCGACGAGGATTTGTTGAAGATCGTCCAACTGTTGGTCGATCAAATGAATCAAACCTTGCAGCAACGCAAGATCGCCGTGGTGTTGTCGGAGGAAGCCAAGCGATGGATCGTCGAGAAAACCTGTCAGGACCGCTCCTATGGCGCTCGTCCTTTACGCCGGGCGTTGCAGAAATACATCGAGGATCCTTTCTCCGAAGCCCTGATCCATAACCGGCTTCGTCCGGACTCGCAACTCGAAGTCTTTGTAGAAAACGACTCCTTGTACTATCGCACCACCGACGCTTCAGAATTGGAACCGGTTTTACTGTACAAATAATTCTTGAACAACTGAGCCGAGAGACGCTTCATCTTCTGGGAACTCCCGCGACGGTTTTTGATCATTGGAATTCTCAGGCAGGTAGGAGGAATCATTGTTTATTTCTTTGAGGTGGACCCGTAGACCGCCCATCTACCGTGCGGCCATTTTGACCCTGCTGTGTTTTGGGGTCGCTTTCCCCTCCGGTCTACGGGCCCAATCTTCCAGCTCTTCGTCGCAGCAGTCAAAACCTCCAGCGCCCGCGGACCAGAAGAAACCGGCGACGCCGGAGAAGAAGGAAGCGAAGCCTCAAGGCCAACCCAGCCCGTTCGAAAAGATTCCGACGGCCACACCGGAAAAAGAGGAAACGCCGAAACCCGCTCCTGCTCCCGCCGCTCCGGTTCCGGCGGTCCCCAGCGCGGCTCCGAATCAGGTGATCGAGGATATCATTATCACCGGCAACCGCCGTATTCCCAAAGATACTCTGCGCGCCCGCATCCTGAGCCGCAAAGGCGATCCTTACGACCCGGAAGCGCTGAAGCGGGATTTCAACGCCCTCTGGAACACTAATCTGCTGGACGATATCAAACTCACAACGGAGCCGGGCAGCAAGGGGATCATCGTCACGTTCACCGTGAAGGAGCGGCCCTTAATCCGGAAGATCGACTACCAGGGCATGAAATCGATCACGAAGTCCGAGCTGTTGGATCGTTACAAGGAAAGGAAGGTCGGGCTGACACAGGAATCGCAATACGATCCGACCAAGATCAAACGCGCGGAGACGGTGATCAAAGAATATTTGGGAGAGCGTGGACGGCAATTTGCCAAAGTCACTCATGAAATAAAACAGGTTCCTCCGTCGTCCGTGGAAGTTACCTTTGTGATCGATGAAGGACCGAAAGTGAAGGTGGGCAAGATTGAGTTCCAGGGCAACACGGTGTTTCCAGACCACACCCTGGTCCGCGCCATGAAAAACGAACGGCCCAAAGGTCTTCCACCGTTCTTCTATTTGTTCCACTCCACGTATGACAAGGCGAAGATGGCGGAGGATTTGGAACGCGTCCGCAACGTCTATCAGGACAAAGGGTACGCCAAAATTATTGTGCAGGAACCCAAGACCGAACTGGAAGATACCCGAGGTTTCGGATTGCCGCTTCCCAAGATGGGACCGCACGCCGGCAAGAAACTCAATGCCATGATACCGGTCGAAGAAGGGGCCCAATACCGCCTCGGGACGCTGACCATTACCGGAAACAAGTTGTTCTCGGAAGAGCAAGTCCGCTCGGTTATCAGCCTCAAATCCGGCGATGTGTTCAGCGTGGGAAAAATCCGCAAGGCGTTCGACAACCTGCGAAAAGCCTATGGTGAGCGCGGATATATCAACGAGACGACGCTGCCGGATCAGACGTTCGACGACGAAAAGAAAACCGTCGACTTCGCCATCAAGTTTGACGAAGACAAGCAATTTTTTGTGCACCGGATTGAATTTACCGGCAATACCACCACCCGAGACAAGGTGATCCGGCGGGAAATGATGCTCGAGGAAGGCGCCGTGTACAACACCCGCCTGTGGGAATTGAGCTTGTTGCGCATCAATCAGCTGGGATTTTTTAATCCCGTGAAGACGGGAAAGGATGATGACGTCAAACTGAACGAGCGCGACGGCACCGTGGATTTGACGTTGAAACTTTCCGAGCGCGGCAAGCAATCCATCGGATTCAACGGGGGCGCCAGCGGTGTGGCCGGAACCTTCATCGGCCTGACCTATCAAACCAACAACTTCCTGGGCCTGGGCGAGACGTTGACCGTTCAACTCGAAGGAGGAACCCGCCAGAAGAATTTCCTGTTCGGATTTACGGAGCCCTACTTGCGCGATCGTCCCTTGACCACGGGATTCACGGTGTTCCGCAGCAGTTTCAATTACGACCAGGCGCGCGAAACGGCGCTGGCGTTCGGGCTGTCGTCAACCTCTCTTCTGGGTTCGAACAGCAACTTTCAACAGTACACGCAAAACTCCTCCGGCTTCACGGTCTTTGCCAGTTATCCGTTGAAGGCGTTCACGCGGGTGGGCTTGAATTTCAATTACACCAATTCCTCCATCACGAACTTGAACTCCTCCGCTCAGGATTTTTTCAATTTGCTGACGTTCAACAGCCTGGGCGGACCGAGCGCCCTGTCGAACATCCAGTCGCACAAGATCATTCCCTCCTACCAGTTTTCAACGGTCGGCGACCCGTTCCAACCCAAGACCGGAAGGGCCTTGTACATTGCGACGGAGTTTGAAGGTGGACCGTTGGGAGGAAACGTCAACACCTATCGGCCGGTGGTGGATTTCAAGATGTTCCACCCCATCTTTAAACAACGCCATGTGATCGGTTTTCACGTCCTGGCATCGTATGTTTCGGGATACGGCTCCACGACCATTCCCGATCCCACCAATCCCGGAAAGACCCTTACAACGAACCTGGTCGTGCCTCCGTATGACCGCTTTTATACGGGCGGCGACGATTCCATCCGGGGATTCGATATTCGTGCGGTGTCGCCCATTGCGACCTTCCCGCAACAGGTATCCTTCTCGGAACCCCTACATGACGCCGCCGGAAATCCCATCTTCACTCCGGACGGACGTCAACAATTCAACTTTCAAACGTTTCAAACAGCCCGGCTGATTCAGCCCGGGGGCGACACCCAGATCATTACCAACGCCGAATATCGCATTCCTCTGTTCGGGCCGGTGACCTTGGCGGGGTTCATCGATGCCGGATCTTCGTTCATCATGAAGAAGTCTCAATTGACGCTGGCCACGCCGGATGTGTTCGGAGACACGCGGGTGCCGCTCCTGCCGGGAACCAACTTCAAGCTTCGCACTTCCGTGGGTTTGGAACTGCAAGTGGTGTTGCCGGTGGTGAACGCCCCCTTCCGGCTTTACTACGCCATCAATCCGACGCGTTTGAGCACGGTGTTCACGCCTCCACCGTTCATTCCGGCCGATCCGTTCACGCGCAGTCACGTTAAGGATATTTCGGCCTTGTTTAATGATCCCGCTTTCTTTTCACAAAACGTCTTGACCTCTCCATTTTTGACACCGATTCAAATCCGCGAGCCCAACCATACGTTCCGATTCTCAATCGGCCGGACCTTCTGAAACGCCGGAGCTCTTCAAGATGGATGAGGATTCATGTGCAGGGAACAACGTAACTCTATGAATTATTTTAAAAAAGGAGAACCACCCTTGAAACGATTTATTGTTGTGGCAAGTATGCTGGCATTGGTCGCCGTTATGGCGCGGCCCGTGCATCTCGCCGCCCAGGCGCCGGCCAAGATCGCGGTGCTGAATGTTCAACAGGCCATCGCCGAATCCGAAGAGGGCAAACGAGAAGCGGCCACCCTCAATGCCAAGGCCAATGCCAAACGAGCCGAACTGGAACGGCTTCAAAAAGAAGTCGAAACGATGCAGAAGCAGTTGCAGGATCAGGCCACCACGCTGAACGACGACGCCAAAGCCCAGCTGGCGCGGCAGATCGATCAGAAATCCAAGGATCTGCAACGTCAACAGCAGGACGCGCAGGAGGAATTCCAGAGCCTCTCGGCTGAGGTGGTCAACCGGATTGGAAACAAGATGATGAGGGTTGTGGCCCAGTATGCCCAGGAGCAGGGACTGACGGCCGTTTTTGATTCGTCCTCGGCTCAAACGACGTTGTTGTGGTTTGTGCCCACGGTGAACATCACAACTGAAATCATCCGTCGCTATGATGCGGCCAACGCCTCGGCACCCAAGACCGCGCCGGCGACGAAACCCGCCCCGACGAATCCGCCTGTAAAAAAATAAAGACGCTGATGATCTCGTTGTTTTCCCGGGAAGGATGGCCACACCTTCCCGGGAGCAGTGCGTCTTGCCGTCCCGAATCGCCATCGCCAAGTCCGGTCTTTCGTGGGGCGGTTCAAAAGCTCTGTGTGGTTGATTTGAATCGACAGGAACGCTAGACTTTCTCCCGTTATCGATCCGGACCGGGTTCCCAAAGGAGTTCCATGAGCCTCGACATTAATGAAATCATGGCGATCATTCCGCACCGCTATCCGTTTCTGCTGGTGGATCGTATTGAGGAAATTGTTTCCGGGGAACGCATTGTGGGGCTCAAGAACGTGACGGTTAACGAACCGTTTTTTGCGGGTCATTTCCCGCAACAACCGGTCATGCCGGGCGTGCTGATACTGGAAGCGATTGCCCAGGTGGGGGCGGTCATGATTTTGAAAGATCTGCCCGACCGAGCGCGCAAGCTGGTCTACTTCGTGGCTATCGAGGACGCCAAATTCCGCCGCCCGGTGGTTCCAGGAGACCAGTTGCGCCTGGAAGTCACCGCGCAATCGATGCGCACCAAGTTCGGAAAAATGCGCGGCGAAGCCACCGTGGCGGGCAAAATAGCGGCGGAAGCCGTGGTAACTTACGCCATCGTCGACCGCGACGGCCCCGACCCGTCTCAATAACGAATTCCGTATTTGAAGGATTCGGGTGGACCGTCCGCTTACAAATCCGTTCTGGAGGGGGCTGGACTCAATCCTTTGAAGAAACCGCTGATTCACCCCACTGCCATTGTCGACCCTCGAGCCGAACTGGGGCCAGGAGTTCAAGTCGGCCCATATTCAATTATCGGCGAGGAGGTTTCCATCGGGGATCATACCGAGGTTGGAGCCTATGTGAACATCGAGGGCCCCACCGAGATCGGATCCCATTGCCGATTCTTTCCTTTCGCTTCTATCGGACATCCCCCCCAGGATTTGAAATTCGCCGGCGGCAAGACCCGCCTGAAGATTGGAAGCCACAACGTCTTCCGCGAATTTGTCACAGTGCACCGGGGAACCGAACAAGGCGGGGGGTTAAGCACCATCGGCGACCATAATTTTTTCATGGCCTACGCCCATGTGGCGCACGATTGCCATTTGGGCAATCACATCATCCTGGCCAATGCGGCCACGCTGGCGGGACATGTGACCATCGAAGATTACGCCACCATCGGCGCTTTCAGCGGCGTGCATCAGTTTTGCCGCATCGGAACCCACGGCTTTGTCGGAGGCTATTCCGTGATTACGCGGGATGTGCTTCCCTATTCCCGAACGGTCAGCGAGCGCGGCACCCATGCCTACGGCGCCAATGCCTTGGGCCTGCAGCGACGGGGATTAAACCCTCAAGCCATCAAGAGTCTGCACCATGCTTTTCATATCCTCCTGTCGGAAAAACGAAATACTTCGCAGGCCTTGGAAAAATTGCGTGCGGAAGGTGATTTGAGCGCCGAGGTCAAAACCTTATTGGATTTTATTGAGTCGTCAGACCGGGGAATCATCAAGTAGCGCCTCAGGCGATTTTACCCGGAATGGTTTTCTTGCTATGGAAAAATTCGGATTGATTGCCGGTAACGGCCAGTTCCCTTTCCTGGTTCTTCGGGAAGCGCATCGCCAAGGCCACGAATTGGTGGTGGCAGCGATTCGAGAAGAAGCCTTCCCGGAATTGGAACAGGAAACCAGGAATTTTCATTGGCTGTCGATCGCCGATCTGTCGGGTTTGATCCGTCTGTTCAAGAAGGAAAACGTATCCAAGGTCATGATGGCGGGGCAGGTCAAACACAAGATCATTTTCAGTTCCATCAAGCCGGACTGGAGATTGTTGAAACTGCTGACCAGTCTGAAAGAAAAAAACACCGACGCCCTGATCGGCGGTGTGGCGCGTGTGCTGTCGGATGAGGGCATGACGCTCATTGATTCCACCACGTTCTTGAGAGACATGATCCCTTCCCCGGGCGTTCTCACCTCCCGCAAGCCCAGCCGCGACGAACAGGCGGATTTCGCCTACGGTCGAAAGATCGCCAAGGCGATTGCGGGAATGGATCTGGGGCAATGCGTGGTGATCAAAGAATGCGCTTGCGTGGCCATTGAAGCCATGGAGGGAACGGACGCCGTCATTCGACGGGCCGCCGAATTGAGCCACGGCGGGCGCATCACCGTGGTCAAGGTCTGTAAGCCGAATCAAGATATGCGATTCGACGTCCCCGTCATTGGGCGCTCTACCGTGGAACTGATGGCTCAATCCAACGCCACCGCGTTGGCCGTCGATGCCGATAAAACGCTGTTGTTCGAACGAGAAGAGTTGATCGCATTGGCCAATGAAAAAAGAATCGCCATCGAAGCCTTTGCTCCCTGAAGGCCCGGACTTCTAAACTATGTCTGATATGGACAAGAAAATAAGGGTCGGCGTGGTCGGGGTGGGCAGCCTCGGTCAACACCATGTCCGGATCTATTCGCAACTTCCCAACGTGGAATTGGTGGGAATTGTGGATCAGAACCGCGAGCGCGCTCTGGCGGTCGCCGCTCAACGCAACGCTTGCGTGCTGGATCACCCTGACGATCTTCTGGGAAAAGTTGATTGCATCAGCCTGGCTGTTCCCACGGTGGATCATGCAGCCTTGGGGACTCATTTTCTGAAAAATGGTGTGGATGTCCTCGTGGAAAAACCGATTGCCGTCTCCCTCGAGGAAGCCGACGCCCTGATCGACGCGGCCCGAGAACATGGCCGCATACTGCAAGTCGGTCACATCGAACGGTTCAATCCGGCCGTCACCGCCGCGCGCCAAATCCTGAAGTCACCCAAATTTTTTGAAATCCATCGCCTCAGTGAATTCACGCCGCGCAGCCTGGATATTGACGTGGTCCTGGATCTGATGATCCACGATCTGGATATCCTTTTGACTTTTGTTCAGGCGCCCATCACCGATCTTCGGGCGGTGGGACTGCCTATTCTGACGCCCAAAGTAGACATCGCCAACGTGCGCATCGAATTCGCTGACGGATGCGTGGCCAACTTGACCGCCTCCCGCGTTTCAACGGAGAAGATTCGAAAGCTGCGGTTCTTTCAACCCAACGAGTACGTCTCCGTGGATTACACCCGGCAGGAAATGCTGGTCCTCCAACTTCAACGCGACGAAAAAAACGACATGAAAATTGACGGCAGGCGTGTGGCCGAACCGCCCCAAGAACCCTTGAAATTGGAACTCCAAGCCTTTATGGATTCCATCCGGACCCGTTCCATACCGCAGGTGACCGGCGAACAGGGCCGCCATGCCCTGGAAGTTGCCGGCCTCATCAATCGCAAAATCCAAGAGCATGCGGCGGTGGCACTTTCCCGCTAGAAAATCCTCCCGGGACTCAACTTTCACCTGGGGCCGTGCATCTAACTCTTTGCACTGTCGAAGCAAAGTTGCATCTAGATCGATCCAAACCACTTGCGCCGATCGTGCCCAGGCCGTTATTTCCAAACCGGCCCTTAAATCCTGTGACGAATCCCGCACGAAACACGTCTTGGTGGTAAGATATCGGGAGCTTGTTGCTCGAAAATAATCATGCATAAGACAGAAGACATTGCACTCGTCCTGCTTCTGGAGAAAGAGCAAGAACGGGCCCGCAGGCGTGAGTCGGTTCTGGTTTCGGTTATCCTCCACCTGGTTTTCATCATCCTTATTGTCGTCAATCCAAAGTTCCTGTCCTATTTGACCCGCAAGGCTGAAACGGTAGAGAAAAAGCAGGAAGTGACGGAACTGTTTGCGCCTCCGATGGAGCAACCCAAACCGCAGTCCGTGCTTCCACCGCCCCCGGTTCGAGGACACATAGCCCCACCCCCTCCTACCACGCCGAACCCCGGCAAAATGGCGGCGCCACCGCTGGCCAAGCTGGAACCTCCAAAACCCGATGTGGCTCAACAAACCAAACCGCCTGCTCCGGCGGAACAAAAACAAGGCGGCGTTCAAACCCCGCCCCGGGATCAAGCCAAACTCAACGCCCCCAAGGGCCCGGCGCTGGAGGATTTGAATTCTCAACAGCAGAAAGGCAAACCCTCCCTCAAATTGGACCTGGGGGAATCCGCGGGAAAAAGTGTTGAAGAAGCCATGCGCCAAGCGGCAAAAAACCGCGGCAGCGGTCCGGGGAGCGGATCGGGAGAGGGCATTCAGGGACCTTTAAGCAATCAGCGCAACAATCTCTCAATTGATGAGCCCATCATCCTCTCCGACACCTACGGGGTGGATTTGGATCCCTATCTTCGGAGAATTTATTTTATCGTGCGCGCCAACTGGTATTCACTGATTCCGGAAGTCATTTACACCGGCCGCAAGGGCCGCGTCACGATTGTGTTTGATATCCAAAAAAACGGAAAAATTCTCAACATGAATGTGGTCGCGCGCTCCGGCACTGCACCCTACGACACAGCGGCCGTCGGTTCACTGAATCTCTCGACACCGCTGCCCGCACTCCCCAACTATTTTCCCGGCGATCATATTACGTTGCAGTACACCTATCTTTACAATCTTGCCCCGCGAACGTGAGTGCCCATCGTCTTGAACACCGGAGATGGCCTAAGAAGATTCGCTTGGAGGAATCGGAGCAGGAAGTTCGAATGAGGGAAAGATTTAGGATCGCAGTTCTTTTAGCCGGACTCTTGGCATTCTCAGCACTTTCTTGCCGGAATCGCCCCGTTTCAGCTCCCGTTTCTCAAGCGCCGCCCCCT
>JAQUPQ010000001.1:194053-214170 GCA_028716525.1 Terriglobia bacterium
CGGCTTAATGCGGTCAATGTTGTGGATCTGGACGATTACTTGAAGGGCGTGGTTCCCAATGAAATGCCGCCTTCGAAATTTACCGCCATCGAAGCCTTGAAAGCGCAAGCCGTAGCCGCCCGAACCTATGCGTTGAGTTTTCGAAACCGATACGCTCAAGACGGCTACCAAATTTGCTCCACCATTCAATGTCAGTTGTACCGCGGCGTTGAATCGGAGCGGCCCTTGAGCAGCGAGGCCGTCGAGACGACTCGGGGGGTCGTGATAAAATACCAGGGCCAGTGGATCGACGCCATGTATACGTCGACTTGTGGCGGGCGAACTGAGGATGCTGCCAATATGTTCCGCAGTTTCGATGCGCCTTATCTCCGAGGCACCGTCTGCCCGCCGGAAAACGCCCGGGAAATAGATCCGCGCCTGGAGGCTGTTTCCGGATCCCATCTCAGTTGGACCTATCACGTTTCGCGGGCCGATCTTGAAAAGAACATTCAAAAATCGCTGCCCCTCGACACGCTCGTGGATCTGAAACCGCTCAGCGAGGGTCCCTCCGGGCGCGTGCTGAAATTGAAGGTGATCGGTTTGAAGAATGATTATGTCTTGCGGGGGCTGGAGGTAAAATCCGTTCTGGGGTTGAAGGATTCCCTTTTCACCATGGAAAGGCAATTGGACGCCGACGGACAATTGATTTCTTTCGATTTTCACGGCCGCGGTTGGGGCCACGGTGTGGGTTTGTGCCAAACCGGCGCGTTCGGACTGGCGTTGGAGGGCGAGACGTTCGACCAAATCCTGAAAACTTATTACTCCGGCGTCGACATCGTGCGGGAAGTGATTCGTGAGAATTGAACGCGTCCAACTCCGAGGCTTGCTTGTGCTGGCGCTCGCCTTTCTCCTCTATTTGGCGTATAAAATGTGGTCCGCGCATTGAGGCAAGTTTCGATCCTCCTCGCAATCCGGAAGTGAGGCTTCATGAACAAATCTTTCCGAACTTCAATCTTCTGCGGCGTGATAGTTTTCTGTTTTCTGGCGATTCCAGGATCGTTGCCGTTGCAGTCCCAATCCGATTCCCGTGCCCAAGCGGTTAAGGATTTCATGTGGGGTCGCATTCGGGCCAACGATGTGGACGAATATCGATACATGACCGACCACTTGAAGGATGCCTTTCTGCACAAGCGCAAATTCAAAATCCCACACGAGTCGAGCCGCCTCATCAGCTTCCGGTTTGACCCCGCAACCATCGAGGATAAAGGCGCCAAACGATTCGAAGTGGATGTGGTGGGCACCTGGGTGAATCTGAACGATCACCTGATTGGGGACATCGCCGAGCGGGACACCTTTGAGCAAACTCCGGGCGGTTGGCGGGCTGACGCCATCAAGTTCGGCAAGGAAAAAGCCACCCCGCTGGCGGCGGTGGAGGGCTTCGGTTCGCCCAAGGATTATCGGGATCCGCTGAGGGTATTGAAAATTGTCCTGCGCGCCTGGGTCGATCGCGATCCGAACACCGCTACCCGGTATACCAGTGTGGATTTCGAACAAGGCTTCAAGTCACGCCAGGATCTGCAGCAGTTATTCATCGGAAAATCCAGCCCGGTGCACATTGCTTACGCCATCCGGCGCATTGCCAGCACGGATCGGGATTACGTGATCTTTGATGCCGACTTGTACGAACGATCCGATCCTGACCCTCGTCTTAGCTCCAGCCGCGTCACTATTCACGTCAAAAAGTTTGGATCCGCCTGGCTGGTCGACACGTGGAACAAGGAAATCGAAACATCCAACCCGCGATGAGTTCAGCGCATCCTCCCGTGCCCTATCCGCTGGTGGCGGTCCTGGGTCCGACCGCCAGTGGAAAATCCGCTTTGGCCACGGTCATCGCCCTTCGTTTCCACGGAGAGATCATCAACTACGATTCTATCCAGGTCTTCAAATATTTCGACATTGGGAGCGCCAAACCTTCCCGCGACGAACAGACCCGAGTTCCGCATCATCTTCTCGACCTTTTGGAACCGAACGAAACTTTCACCGCCGGCGAATTCGCGCGCAGGGCCAGGTCTGTTCTGGAGGACCTGCGGCGGAGAGGGCGTCTTCCCGTTCTTGCCGGAGGGACCGGGCTGTATCTTCGGGCCTTGCTGGAGGGCTTGTTCGAGGGTCCACAGCGGGATGAAGCGCTCCGAACGCGCCTTCGTGATCGCGCCCGCCTCCGAGGCTCGCCGTACCTTCACCGCATCCTCTCGCGTTGGGACCCTGATGCCGCCGCCCGCATTGCCCCCCAAGACAGCCATCGGCTGATCCGGGCCTTGGAACTGTATCTCTCCTCGAACACCACACAGACCGAGTTTTTCAGCAAGCCGCGGCAGGCGTTGCAGGGATTCAGCCCCATCAAAATCGGCTTGAATCCTCCTCGAAAAGAGTTATATACTTGTATCAACCGCCGCGTTGGTGAGATGTTTAATTCTGGATTGATTACGGAGACCCAAGATGTACTTGCTCGCGGAGTCGATCCTGGTTCCAAACCACTTCAGTCGTTAGGCTACTCACAGGTTGTTCAATATCTTAGAGGTCAACTGAGCCGAAAGGAAGCGTTGGAAGGGGCACAACAGGCCACACGTCGGTATGCCAAGCGACAATGGACATGGTATCGCAAGGAGACCGGGGTCGTTTGGTTTAACGGCTTGGGCAGCGATCGGGTCATTCAACAGGATGTATTGAATTTCTTGGAGTTCAACAGCGGTGTGAAGGAACTCACTTCAGGAGGGTGTTGTGGATAATAAGACGTCACAAAACATACAAGATGCGTTTTTGAACAACGCACGAAAAGAAAAGCAGCCTGTGACCATTTATCTGCTGAGCGGTGTCAAACTCACCGGGCGTATCAAAAGTTTTGACAAGTATTCGGTGATTTTGGAGGCCAGTAATCAGGACCAATTGATCTTCAAGCACGCGATTTCGACGGTGGTCGTGGCCCGGTCTTCAGCGTCGGTCTCCCCGGCCGCTTCGGCGACTCCCGTGCACGCAAACAGCAATCCGGTTTAATTGAGCATGGGTATAATTGTCGGGTGAAACAGCGGGCGTTATTGGTAGCGGTGCGGAAATCCAGGTCGGCTCACTCTCGCGGAGCCCGCTCTCAAATCAGCGATTCGCTTGACGAATTGCAAGCTTTGGCGTTTACAGCCGGTATCGAGGTTTTGGGCCGGGAAATTCAGGCGCGGTCCGAAACAGATCCGGCTCTTTTTATTGGGCGAGGAAAGGCCGACCAGCTGCAACAACACGCCCAAAAAGCCGCCGTGGACCTGCTTATTTTTGACGACGAGCTTTCCCCCACACAGCAACGCAATTTGGAACGCCAGACGGGATGCGGCGTTTTGGACCGCACGCAACTGATTCTGAGCCTGTTTGCGCAGCGAGCCCGCACTCGGGAAGGCAAGTTGCAGGTGGAATTGGCTCAGCTCAATTACCTCCGACCGCGGCTGACGGGCCGGGGCGTTGAACTGTCGCGTTTAGGTGGCGGCATCGGGACCCGCGGCCCGGGTGAAACCAAGCTCGAAACAGACCGCCGCCGCATCGTCCATCGGATTGCTCGCATTCGACGCGAGATGGACCATGTGCGGGCGCAACGCCAGCTGCAACGCGAACGGCGGCACGAAACGGCAGTGTCCACCGTTTCACTGGTGGGTTATACCAATGCCGGAAAATCCACACTCTTCAATGCCCTGACCACCGCCAGCGTTCCCGTTGCGCCGCAGTTGTTCTCGACTCTTGATCCCACATTGCGCAAACTCCAGTTGCCTTCGCGCCGCCCGGCGCTGCTTTCCGACACCGTGGGATTCATTCGAAAGCTTCCCCATACCCTGGTCACCGCCTTCCGAGCCACGCTGGAAGAGGTCGTGGAATCGGATCTGATCCTTCATGTGGTCGACCGGTCCAATCCTCGTTTTCTTGAACAGGAGGAGGCCGTGGAACAGGTTCTCGAGGAACTGAATGCCCGCGCGAAACCGATATTGAGGGTGTACAATAAAGTGGATTTGATGGATTCAGAGATCGCCTTGAAAATTAAAGACACGGTCGCCGTTTCGGCGTTGACGGGCTCCGGATTGGAGAGACTTCTGGAGCGCATCGATGAGTTGTTGGTTCGTGATCCTCTCATCGATTGCCTCTTCGAGTTTCCACTCTCCGAAGGGGGCGCCTTGAGCCTGATTCAAAGGCGAGGCCGCCTTCTGGATCAACGCGTGGTTTCCGGAATGCTTCGGGTACACGCGCTCCTGCCGCAATCGGTGGCCCTCAAACTCCAGTCTTTCAGGCTCTAAATCGATACTCATGTGGGTCAATCAAAATATCCGCAATCGGACAGGAGCCAACCTGCTCTTTCTCCTCGTCGCCGGGTTTTGTTTTATTTCTTTTAACCTTGCCGGTGGCGCGCAGCCGCATTCTGAAACCTGGGTGTTCCCTACGGTTTCACCCGCCGACCATTTTTCAGAAAAAGAAAACCGCCAGTTCGAGACTCAATGGAAGAACTTCGGATCGGGCAAGATTCAGAAAGCCCGGAAAGGATGGAATTCCATCCTGAAGAAACATCCCGCATCACCCCGGGCACTGACGGCATTGAGTTTCATCGATCTTTCATCCGGCACAACCGAATCAGGAATCATCAAGCTGGAAGCCGCCCTCAAATCCGATCCTCGCTACCTGCCGGCTCTTCAAACCTTGGCTCACTATTTCAACGGAATAAAAGACTACGAACGGGCTTACGATTACACCGCCCAGTGGTCGAAAGCCAACCCGTCGGACCCCCGTACGCGCGTTGAACTGGAATCCTTGCGCCTTCTGCTGACGGATCAGTACGTGAAGGAAGCCCAAGCGGCCCGAGCCAACGGCAAGTGGGCGGCCGCAGAGGAAGCCTATCTCCAAGCCATCTCCAAAGCGCCTGAGCTGTCTCTCCTTTCACGGGAGTTGGGGGATATCCTGGTGTACGAAGGCAAGGTTCAACAAGCTGAGGACAGTTACACCAGGGCCATCCGACAAGATCCCTCGGATATCGAAACCAAGAAAAAACTGGCGGACTTGTTTTTGAAAACAAAGCAGGAAGACAAGGCCGCCGCCCTGCTCAAAGAAATCTCCGCCACACAGGAACCGGACGCTGAAACCCGGGCCATGCTCAATCGTGTTCTGGCGCACAGCGATCCCATCGAAGTTGCGCTCAGCGAGTTGCGCCGACGCCCTCAGATCAATCGTGGCGATTTGGGGGGACTGCTGGCCGTGCGCTTTCCGTTCTTGAAAGAGTTCCAGTCCGGACCTCCCGTCATCTTGAGTGATTTGAAAAATCATTGGGCTGGAAAATATTTGCCGCTCATTGCCAATCTGAATTTGATTCCGGCCTTTCCCAACCATCAATTCAAACCTTTCGTGACAGTGCGGCGCTATGAAGTGGCCGTGGCTGCGAACCATTTGCTGACTCTGCTGAACCGCCAGCCTCCTTCCACAAGTTCCACCGTGCGAATCCTCGATGTCCCAAAGACAAATGTTCATTACAACGCCATCAGCCAGGTTGTGTCTCTGGACTTGATGAAACTGGACAACAATAATCGTTTTCGGCCTAACGAAAGCATTTCAGGTGAAGAAGCCCTCCAACTCGTCAATCAAATCGAAAAAATAATTCGCTGACGGGTCTCCTTTTTTGAGATTGCAGCTTCTGGATGGATCCAATTTTGGAATACAAGCTTCTTGGCGCTGAATCGTGGTCCGGGGCATGGCACATCAGGTTTTCTGCAATGTGTGTGAGCCATCTGAGAAATGGAGTTCTACTTGAAGTAGCTGGATAAGGTGACAGAATAAGATAAAATAAAAGGGGTCACACTTGGACATAGTTTAAGGAACTACCGCTGGAGTTCGTATCGCGCCTACATTGGATTGGAAGCAGCGCCGCCCTGGTTAACTTGCGGAGAAGTTCTGAAGTGGATGGGCGGTGCACGGGTGAGCCGAGCGAGACCTCACTGCGAATATGTGGAGTCGGCAGTGCGGGAAGGGCGGAAGCCGACTCCGTTACAGCGCCGTGAGCAAAGCAATCAGCCGATTTCAAAAGCGAGTCCAGAGCGTTGTAAAACTCCGAACCTTGCAGCACAAGACCAATTCTCTTTTGTCCTATGTCCAAGTGTGACCCCTTTTGTTAATAACGGCAGCCGTATCCAGCCACTTTGCCTTAAGTGCTGCAGATCACGGAATAATTGGCAATGTACATCAGGAGGCCGCGCGACAGTGCGCTCTGGGCAATCGTGCGGCCTGTGGAGAATGATCATGTTTCCTCCCGGCATCGCTAGAGGTCCTGGCTGTTGGATCCGTCGCAGCTCTATAGCGCTCGGCCTGGGTCTCTTGTTCACTGTCGTTTTGTCCACACTTGCTGCCAAGCGTTTCTTGTCGCCGATTATAGAAGGGTTACTGGCACCGGGCGCCTATGTCGCGCGCGCCGTTTATGGAGGGCTTCATGGCGGCGAGCCAATACTGTTGCTACTATTCACGAACTTGCTATTTTACGCGAGTGCGATATTGGTTTTGATCATCTTCTTGGACAGAATCACGAAAAATAGAAATGATATATAAAAGGGGTCACACTTGGACATAGGACAAAGACGCTGCAATTTTCCGAGAGGAGTTTTTGCGGGTGCTTGGATTTCCAAATTTGGGGCTTGGTAGCGATGCCAAGTCCCCCACGGGGGACGCAGGCAGCGGCTTTTGGCCCGCTGGAAAAGATTGGCTTCGTAATGCGCCTCGGGATGCCGCATTTTGCCAATTGGCATTGAGCGCTCGTGGTACCAACATCGAATTCTTCAAGATACGATTCTTAGATTGCCCTTTCAGGGCAAGAAATTAATCGAGATGGGTCTTGGATCCCAGGGCGATGCCCTGGGCTATTGAAGATTGCCCCTGCGGGGCAATTCGCTTATCGGCAGCGGCTGGGTGGCGTATCATGTGTTCTTGGCATGTGTGCGGATGGCGGGGTAAGCATCACATTTTCTGGTAGCCGGGATCCCGCTCCGCGGGATCCCGGGCCACCAAACGCGAATGAAATGTTCAGCTTCATCTCTCCACTACCAATGAAAGAGGTCACACCTGGACATTGGACAGAGACGTGGTGATTTTAGGAGAAGGATTTCGCTGGCAATTTGCATTCTCTTCGGGCGTATGGTTGGTTTTGCAGATGCAGTGAAGTAATCGACCAACGACTGCTTCCCGACGATTTTATCATTGGCCCGGCAGCATTGCGCACTAACGCTAAGCAAATTGGGAAAGAAGATCGGGATGGGCCGGTACAGCACCGTGAGTAAGGCGATCATTCGGTTTGATGAACGAGTCCAGACCGGTGCGAAACTGCGGGCCTTACACCACAAGGCCAATGCTGTTCTGTCCTATGTCCAGGTGTGACTCCCTTTATTACTTTATATTGGCCCCGTAACACGCTTTGACCTCGTCGTAGACAAAATCAAAATCGATCAGGCGGGCGACTTGGCGGAGCGGATGGTTGGCCCGGACTCGTTGGTCGAGACTCACATTCACGCCAAACAGCTTCTCTTGCGGCGGATCTTCAAATCCCATCATGGGATGGGCCTCCAAAATGTGAGGGATGAACTATCCAAGGCAGTATATCATTCCACACAAGAGGACCATTTGGGCAACAGCCCGTCCAGGTGTGACCCCTTTTGCTGGACCTCACCGAACGGTTCGGTGAATCACTCCGAAGTCGACGGTGACGCCGGTGCGCGAGATCGTCTGAAAAGACATCTCATCGCCTGAGATTTCGATCAGCATGAAGGAGCGGTCGGTATCAAATCCCTTGTCCGTAATCGTGGAACGTCCGAGGTTGCCGGCACGCAACTCTCCAGAAGCCCCCTCCGTGAAATAGTAGATTCCCTGCTGGGGATGGACCCGCTCGTACACGTGGTCGTGTCCTGAAAGCACTACGTCCACGCCGTACTTAATAAACAGCGGCTCCAGCATTTGCCGCAGATCGAGGGCCGGACCATGAAATTTCCCCGACGAATAGAGGGGATGATGAAAGTAGCAGATCTTCCAGTCACCCTTGCCGGCATCTTGGAGCTGCGTCTCCAGCCACGCCCGCTGTTTCGGGTCCATATAATTGCTGTTCAAGACAAAAAAACGCACATTGCCCTTCTTGTAGGTGTAATAGCTTTCCCCGTTCATGTTGAAGGGTTTGTAGAAGCGTTCATTGGTATTGTCGTGATTCCCCAGCGACGCGTAGAACTTTACGCCGGCGTCCATGAGCGGCTTATAGGGCACCGCAAACTTTCGGTCAAAATCAGCCGGTTTACTGCCACCGTAAATGTTGTCGCCCAACATGATCACAAAATCGAAAGGGAAAGTCTGACGCGCCTTGAGCATTTGTTGGGCTGTCTCGTACTGGGGCGGTTCGCCCGTACCCATGTCTCCAATTGCGGCAAAGCGGACCGAATCGGGCTTCAGCGAAAACTTGAACTCGTCCGCTCCCAGGCTCGCTATGAGAACGGTAAGAATGCCGAGGAAAAGAAAGACGCGGCGTCGCATGATTTATTCCAGCCTTTCCAAAACCTAGGGAAGTGCTTCGTGAAGCAGGTCCACCACCAGATTCGCTTTCGTGTCGACCAAGACCAAATCGCGGCCCACGATACGGTAGGCCAGTTCGTCCGGCAGTGTCGGCAGCTTCTGCAAAAGAGCGGCCGGGAAGGTTGTTTCGGCGACCGCGTCCGGGTAAATCCCGTTCACCTGCAGGCGGATTGGCTTAACTCGATCTCTCTGCCGGAGGGTGACACGTGCGGTGGCGGTACGAGGATTCTGAAACTCGCTGCGGATCACATGCCGAAACGCTTCTTGGCCGGCATGCGTGAAGATGTCGCCCGGTCTGGCGTGTGGCCGGGCCTCGCGGATCTTTCTCGCCAGCGCCTGTTGGTGCGCGGCAATCATTTCCGGAAGCTCCTCCTTGTTCTTCAGGGCGGGAAGCTTCTTTTCGACGGTCTTGTGGAGATTGAGGTACTCCGTCACGCGGCCCGTGAATTCCTTGAAGCCCGCCGCGTCGTCTCTCTGTTCTTTGTTTGGCGTAGCCTCTTGGCCCGCGAACACCCCGGCGGCGGCGAGCGAGAGTGCTAACAACAGGGCAAACGCTCCGTACGGGACTCGTCTCTTCGCTCTCATTCGATTCTCCTCGGCGGTGGGTTCACCGCGCATGAACTAGGATTTACTCTTGGACTCTTTAACTTCCTGGGCGTCTTGGACCGCTTCCTTGACGGCTTCCTTCACCGCCTTCTTGACCACCTTCTTCATTGAGTCCTTGACTCCCTTGTCGTGGAGCACGTCCTCACCCGCCTTGGCCACCGCTTTTCTCACAGCCTTCTTCACGCTGACGGCGAGCGGATCCAATTCCTTCGTGAGGGCCTGAACTGCCTTCTCTGTTTCCTTTTCTGTGACTGTTGGCGGTGCGTCCATGGAGCCGTCCGGCTCTTTGGGCGGGGCCGTTTCTTTCTTGGCCTTCGTCGAGGTCCAGTCCGATTCAAATGTATCGATCAGTTTTGTCACGGCCTTCGCATCCTGAATAATGAGGCCGAGTTCGCGGCGCGCGTCCAATTCCGCGGTGCGAAGACTTTGGCTGCCCACGAAGGCCTGGCGCCGGTCGCGGATAATGGTGCGCGTGTGCAGCCGTGTGCCGCCCAATTTTTGCACATCGAACGGGGCGCGCCCAGCCACCGAGCCGATGACCTTGATCACGACGCCCGCTTTCGCCCGCTCTTCGAGGATACGAAGCATCTCTTTGTCCGAGATCTTGGGATCGTAGATCAGCAACTCCTTCTTCGCCCGTTTCAGGAAAGTTCCAAGCACATTCCGGGAGTTCGCCGGGCTGACGACAAACGTTTCTGCTTTGGGCGCGTACTTCGTCCGCGTGCAGTCAGCTCGGAACAGTCTTGTTGCTTCGCGTACCCAGATGGCGTGGGTGGTCACGATGCCGAAGCCGCGGCTGTGGTCGATATCCAGATGTGTGAAATTGAACGACAGCATGCACAGGACACGGCGATCGATCAGGATGTACTTGTCGTGATAACGGATCAGGTCGTCGGCCGTGCGAGCCACAATGATTCCGGCGGCGAGGCACCGCAGCTCCAGCTTGCGCAGGCCCTGTTCGCCGCCGCGGTTGGCAAATGCGATCAAGGCGGTCACCTTGACGCCCCTCTCCGCCGCCGCCTTCAGCGCCATGTCCAAATCTTTGCGATCGAAGCGGAAGATGGCAATTTCCACACTCTTCTTGGCGCTCTTGATGGCGGCTAGCAGCGGCGCCACACCGTCGGCGGGTTCGGTGATCAGTTTCACGATTGCATCTCTCCGGCCTTAACGTGGTCAGGCATCTCTTTGCTTCGAGCCTCGCCTCTTCCTGCCGCAAAACGACGGTTCTTGCGAGGTTCGTTCCGCAATTTTATGATCACAGGGCTGTAAGTTCCGCGATTCTCTTCCGCACGGCCTGCGTGTAAACTGCGATTTCTTCCGGGGTATAGCCTGCGGCACGGAAGCAGTCTTGAATCTGTTCTTCAGAAAGCTGAGAGAGCCTCTGCCCCAGC
Source organism: Terriglobia bacterium (assembly GCA_028716525.1). Classification (GTDB taxonomy): domain Bacteria; phylum Acidobacteriota; class Terriglobia; order JAIQFV01; family JAIQFV01; genus JAQUPQ01. The sequence goes on from JAQUPQ010000001.1 coordinate 204,637, forward strand.
CATTTCGCGTCGGCGCGCGGGATGTGCTTGGTGACCTCTTTCATCTTTCCGTTTTGCACGAAATCTACATAGTCGGGCTCGGCTTTCTCGACAAATTTCGAGTTTGCATAGCCTTTGGGGTTGCTCTTTGATCGGCTGGCCACACCGCCCGTATTTCCAAAAGCGGTCCCCGCGTCGCTTACCAGGTACCGGCGTTCCCCGTTCACTTCGTAGATCGAGTTGTTTATTGTTTTTAGGTCCCAGTTGTTCAACAAAGACATCATCACTCGCAAGCCGTTCAATTCCTGCTTATTGAGGAAAGGATTGTCAAACCAGCCCCAATTACCGAGCTTCTTCACCTCTTTCAGCTTGCGTTCCAAGCGCGCTCGGTGGACCGTTCCGTCCGCGGAAACAAAATTACTGCCACGGTGCAACTTCGGCATGCCCGTCACTTTGAGCTCCGCCAGGTAATAGTCTTCATCGACGAAATAGCCGGCGGCCCACAACAAGCGTGTTGCCGCTGTCTCCGACTGGGGTTCCTGGCCCAGCTTCACCTTCCACTGGACACCCTGCTCGTCGGTGACATCGAACTTCGGACTGGTTCCTTGCCTGTCTTCCTTGACGAAGGTGTACTTGCCATCCGGATCCGGCGCGTGCTCTTTCCCGCCGGCGCCGTAGAGTAGATTCAAAGTAGCGACGTCGCCCGGATCCTGCCAGATCACCTCCGGCAGGTTGGCGGCATTTTCATTCGCTTTGTTCTTATCTTTCTTCGCTGCTGCTAATGATGCCGGGAACGCCAAGAACATCAGCATCAGTATTACTGTGAAGTACAGCCTGACTTTTATTCGCTGCATTGCTTTTGCCTCTTTCCTATTGAAAACAACTGTTAACTGGCGACCTGCTGATCTATGGTTTCCGCAGCCCCTTCGGGCGTCTGGATTCTGTACAACTCCGCATACACTCCGTTGCTCGCCAAAAGAGTCTCGTGAGTACCTTGTTCCACCAGCTCGCACTCTTTGATCACAAAAATAACGTCCGCGTGGCGGATGGTGTCGAGATGATGTGCGATGACGACGGAAGTTCTTCCCTTCATCAGTTTGTCCAGGGCTTCGATGACGGATTGTTCGGAGGCGGCATCCAGACCCACGGTCGGCTCGTCAAGAATCAGGATGGGAGTATCGCGAATGACCGCCCGAGCAATGGCAATGCGCTGGCGTTGACCGCCGGAGAGCGTGACGCCGCGCTCGCCGACCATGGTGTCGTAGCCGTTGGGCATCTCTTCGATGAATTCATGCGCATTGGCCAGTTCGGCGGCGCGCCTGATTTCTTGAGAGGAGGCGCCGGGCTTGCCATAGGCAATATTTTCCCAAATCGTGGCGCGGAAGAGGAGCGTGTCTTGCAGGACGAAACTGATCTGATCGCGCAGCGACTTCAGGCGATAGCGGCGAATGTCGGTGCCGTCAATTCCGATATGTCCGGATACGGCATCGTAGAAGCGCGGAATCAAGCTCACGAGTGTGCTCTTTCCGGTACCGGAAGGACCCGCAAACGCCGCCACCTGTCCGGCTTCGATCTTGAAGCTGATGTCTTTGAGTACCGGTTTCTCCTGGTCGCCTCCATAATTGAAGCTGACTTGGGCGAATTCGATTTGACCTTTGAACTTGGGGGCCTGGCGTGCGCCCGGCTCGTCCCGCACGCGGCTTTCAATCTCAAGAACTTCCCGAATACGCTCATAACCGACCATCGACTTGGAAACGGTGTCGGTCATTTTTGAGAGATCACGCATGGGCTTGTACATCTTCCCCAGATACAACAAGAATACGATCAGTGTCCCGGTGGAGAGCTGCTGGGCCAGCGCAAGCCTTGCCCCGTACCACAAAACCAAACACGTCCCGATGGCCACGATGACCTCCACCACCGGGGCCAGCTTGGCTTTGACGCTTCGGGCCTGTAGTCCGGCCTCCACGTTTTCCAGACTTTCAGTCTCAAATCGCTTCTGTTCATAGTCTTCCCGGGCAAAGGCCTTGACCACGCGTATGGAGGTCAGCACTTCCTCCACCAGGGAGAGCAGTTCGCTTTCTTTTTTTCGAACCGCACGCGAGGCCTTCTTGATGCGCCGCGTGTAGTAATAGACCACCAGAAATAACATCGGCGCGACGGAGAGGGCAATAAGGGTAAAGCCCCAATTGAGGTAAAACATGACCCCGATCATGCCGACCAGCGTTATGACGTTGACCAGAATGCCGAGGAGTGCCTGGCTGATGAAGTCCTGGACGGCTTCAATGTCACTGGTGACCCGCGTGATCAGGTCGCCGGTCCGCGATTCATCGTGTTCGGCCAGCGACAGCCGATGAATGTGGTGGTACAGGGTCCGGCGCAGGTCGTGCCCTACCCATTGACTGACGCTCGTGGTCAGATATTTCTCGAAGTAAGCGCTGACGGCACCGATGACCGCAATGACCGCGACCGCGGCCACGGCGAAGTTCAGAACGGCATAGTGACTCTGGCCGAAAAGCCCGGTGATCATCTCGCCCATTCGTCCGGGAAGTTTGTTCGATCGCTGAATGTTATCGACGACAATCTTGATGGGCCACGGTTCGAGAATATCCGTGAGCGCTTCGCCCAGCACCGCTACCAGCGCGAGGGTCAGCGCCTTCCAGTGAGGACGAACCACGTCGATGATCCTCAGTTTTCGCGAGGACTTGGACGCCGGGGGTTTGTCAGTCTTATCGGACATATTTTCTTTACGGGCCGGACACATGGGACGCTGCCGCCCTGATCGATTGAACTAAGCGTGATCGCCCGTGCCCTTTGAGTGGAGTCAGCGATTGCGAGGGTGCGTCCAATACCGAGGGTTACTGCCTCGCCTACTGTCTCTGTTGCACCTGCTGCTGACCAGGCCCAAACACAGAAGTACGGTGTTGATCAAGCGACCTGGTTTCACGAGGCAGCTCGCATATTCAGCGCAAGAGTCTGGATTCCAGAACACTTAGCTTTACCCCCGCCATGTTACTCAAGGGCAACTCGGGCGTCTGTTCAAAAAGGCACACGCCCCCAAGGTTCTTAACAGAATGGAACGGGCATAACACATCCGCTACAGGAGAGAGGCCAACGCGGAGGGACGAAAAGAACTTCCAACATCCTTTCGTTTTCGTGAACCTTCACGTTCCTTTCTCGCCAGCGCGTCTTTGAAAATGAGGGATTGTCCTGAATTTGGATTGGGGTCGAATAATAAAAGGGGTCACACCTGGACATAGGACAAAGACGCTGTAATTTTCCGAGAGGAGTTTTGCGGGTGGCTTGGATTTCCAAATTTGGGGCTTGGTAGCGATGCCAAGTCCCCCACAGGGGCGCAGGCAGCGGCTTTTAGCCCCTTTGGAAAGCACCGGCTTCGTTGCGGGGTCAGGACGTAGCATTTGATATTTAAGCCTGGGCGCTGGTGGCGCCGACATCGAATTCTTCAAGATACGATTCTTAGATTGCCCTTTCAGGGCAAGTAATCAAATGGGGGTACCAAAACCCAGGGCGATGCCCTGGGCTATTGAAGATTGCCCCTGCGGGGCAAATGCTGGATTCGCTAATGCAATTAGCACTGGGTGGGGTGGCGTATCACATTTCGAAATCGGGTAGCCGGGATACGCGGCACTTCGCGTATCCCGAACCACGAAAGGCAAACGAAATGTTCAGCTTCATCTCTCCACTACCAATGAAAGGGTAATGAAAGGGGTCACACCTGGACATAGGACAAAGAAGCGGTGATTTTGTGAGAGGGATTTTGCTGACAATTTGTGTTCTCTTCGGGCGTATGGTTGGTTTTGCATGCTGAACCGCCAGCCTGCTTCCACAAGTTCCACCGTGCGAATCCTCGATGTCCCAAAGACAAATGTTCATCACAACGCCATCAGCCAGATTGTGTCTCTGGAATTGATGAAACTGGACAACAATAATCGTTTTCGGTCTAACGAAAGCATTTCAGGTGAAGAAGCCCTCCAACTCGTCAATCAAATCGAAAAAATAATCCATTGAGACAGTATTTTCCCCAAAGATTCCAGCTTTCGTCGCCACACGCCCGGTTCTCATGCATCGGCCAACCAAATCTCTCCAAGTGACAACAGAATTTTGAATGGGTCCGCTTGCTTTCCTTGTTTTGAGAATCTTTTTCGCCCTTCCTGATTTCCACAGAAATGAGGAAAACTTTGTGGAAAAGCCATTGTCTATCTTTGCAACCTTGGAAATTTCTAAGACTTAGAGCACTTTGCACTCTTTTTGTTCAACTTTCGTAAGTGAATGAAAACTCAGGAGAATACGGTTATCTCCAAAGAATGGAGCCCGACTCCAGCAACCCAAATTCCAGACATCTTCCTTCCACAGAGTTTTCAACAGGAATTTTTGTGAAGAGCGGTTTTTATTTGGTTGCGAGCGTGAACGATTCAGCCCTTCAAAAATGCCATTTCAGGCGCGCCACGGCCTCTCCACTGCCGGAAATGAACAAACGGACCGCGGCCGCTTGCCATGCCAAGGAGATCTTCGCTCCAGTTGAAGATTTCTACGGACTGGGGTAGGAATGAAGGCGTTGAATTATATCTGGAATTGAATTTTGCCCTTGAAACATGGAAATGGCGGCAATTCCGGCACAACCCATGGCCAGGCATTCCTCGAAATTTGCGAGGGAGATGCCACCGATCGCCAGAACTGGAATTGTGAGCGCCCGCACGACTTCGCCCAGCCGAGCCGTTCCTTGCGGCAAACCGTACTTCAACTTTGATGGCGTGGGGAAAATCGGACCGAAGATAACGTAATCAGCCCCTGCTTTCTCGGCTTGAACAGCCTCGGCCACATGATGTGTCGAAACACCCACCAGGAAATTCTTGGGAACGCATTTTCGAACCTCTGCCGCGGGGAAAGAGGATTGGCCGAGATGAATACCGTCGAAATTCAAACCCAAGGCCACATCCAGCCGATCATTAATCAGGATTTTTTGACTGGGGCGTCGTTTGATCTGCATGAGCTGTTCCGCAATGCCTACGAGCTCTTGCGTAGGTGTTCCCTTTTCCCGCAACTGGATAAGGTCGATCCCAGCTTCAAGAACTTCAGCCACACGACGCAGGAATTCTTTGTCGGACAATTGGGTTCGATCTGTCACATAGCACAGGACGGGGGAATTTGACGACGAAGAATGCAAACGGGTCAACAAGGGTCGATCACTTCTTAATTTCAGATAAAGGTCTTCCCAAGGTGAAGATTTCAGACAGGCTGAGCCACAGATTCAGAATTCCCAGACCCGAAATGGCTCCGCGGAAAAAGTAGTTCAACAAGATGGCTCTCAGGGCCAGGGAAAGGTGCGTGAAGTAGTTCTGTTCCCAGACTTCAACCCACGGAAATACAATCAGAAATAATCCAATTTCCGCAAAAAAGAGGCTCAAAAGGATGCGTTGAAATTTCTTTTTCATGACCTTGGGTAACGATCTTCCTGTGGTCCGGAAGCCTCAAGAATGTTCAAATGCCTGCAACCGTTTCGCAACATCCCGGAATCCGGCATTTTGAGCTTGTATCTCGCGAAATACCTGGGCTGATCTTTCATCGTCTCCCGAAAGCTGATAGGCATTGGCCAAATCGTATCGAAAGGACAGCGCCTGCTCCGAAGACTGATCGTCCAGATACTTCAAACCTCGCTCCAACCACTCGATGCTGTCAGGAAAACAGTTGGCGTCCGCATAACACAATCCCAACAAGCTGCACACATCCAAAAAATTCTTTTTAGGGGCATCGGGCGTGATCAAAGATGCGGCCTTGTGGAGCTCTGCGATAGCCTCTTCCATTAATCCCATCTCACGAAACGCAATACCCAGATTGTAGTGTGTATTGAAATCCGCAGAACCCTCGGTTACGCTGCCCGAGATGTCAAACTCCGTAAGAAGATCATCAAACACCGGTTCGGCGATTGGGGACACGACGGCTGGAGGTGTGTCTTTGGCAACCTCTTCGGCCGCCCGAGTAGAGGTAACATCCTCTGGCTTCGGTGTCACTTCCGAACTTTGCGCCGCCGCCGAAGGCCTCTCCATTGCCGGCGACATGGACTCGCATTTTTTAAGACGCTCTTGAAGCTCAACGGAAGCCGGTTTTTGTACCAGCCAACGCTCAATCAGGAATTGCGCCTCCGCCCAAAAACCCTGAGCCATATAGAAATCAATCTCTTCCAGCGGCTCGCTTAAGGTCTCTCTACCCTGTGGGGCGGGCGTGGTTGCCGTGGAACCAGGACGGGCTTCTCCAGCAGATTCTTGAGGTGCGCTCGATGAAATCTGATCCAATTCCTCCGATAGATCATACACGCCGCCATCCTGAACTGCCGAGGCGGCTTCTTTAGCAGGCGGAATCAGTTCCAGAGAGGCTGAGGATGGAGTCCCATCCTCCACGTTAATTTTTTGGGATTGAATCCCCTGGTCAAGTTGTGTCGCCTTCTCCGTCCAACGTTGTGCTTCTTCAACTTGACCTTGCCGGAAGGCGATCTTTGAAATCTTGGCCGCATAACCCGCCGCGTCGCCCAAACGATCTGTGGCCGAATAAATGTCCACAAGCCGCTTCATGGCCAACAGATGGCCAGGCGAAATTCGCATCACATCTTCGAAAGACCCGGCCGCGCTGTTCAAAAGCCCGTAGCTATACAGAAATTCGCCTTCCAGAATCAGCCGGTTGGTCAACTCGCTGGTGTCTTCACGGTCTTCAACCGAAAGGGGCTTGACGAGCTGGAGCTGCGGCGCTCCCACGTAGGACGGCTCTCTGAGCGAAAACTCCTGACTTGACTCTCTTTCCGATGAACTTTCAGCTTCCGGGATGGAAGACCAAGTGGGTGGTATTTGTGGCGAGGTCGAGGTTTCCACCGGCGGGGTCGGCGGCGCACCTCCCAGCTGCATTTCCAAATGCTCCATTCCCTTACGGATGATGCTGTTGCCCGGATCAATATTCAACAGTTCCCGGTATACCTCCAATGCCGCCTTGAAGTTCTCTTTCTTGATGTAATAGCTTGCCAGATGCTCCAAAGCCAATGCGAGCTTATGCGTTTGACCCGTCTTTCGTTGGACGGTCACTGCCCGCTCGATGGCCGGCAAACAATCCGGATTCTCTGAAAGAATCTTCTGAAGCGATTCGCTCAGCCGGTGGGCAAAGACCTCCATCGACGGGGCGTTCACAAGGGGATCCAGAGCGGCAATAGCTCCATCCAAGTCCGAAGAAGCCAGATATCTCTCGCTCACGGAAAACAACAAAGGAAAATGTGCCGTGTCGTGCTCGAACAGGGCATTGGCTATCTCTTTGGCTTCTGCCACGCGGTCCTCAGCCAACAATCCCTCAAACAATGCCAGCTGAACCTCCGGCACAGTTTTCTCCGGATCAATGGTTTGGAGCATCCGGATGGCCGCATCCGTTTTCTTTTCAGCCAGCAGAATTTTCGCCTTGGCCAACTGCACGGTTACGGCCGGGGCGCCAATTTCTTGTGCCCGATCCAGCAATTGGCGGGCTTCTTCGAAGGCCCCCTTGTGGCGCTGGGTTTCTGCTGCGGAGACGAGCAATTCCAATGCGGCTGACGGATTGTCGCGGCGCAGTTCAATGTCGACGAGGCGTTTGATGCCTTCCACATGTCCGGCGTGACCGGCCAAAAAGCGGCGCAAGGCCTCGGCCGCTTCCGCCAGTTTTCCAGCGACGGCATAAGCCTCAGCCAGTTGAAAATACTGTTCACGAGCCTCGCTCATCAGGCCTTGCATGGCATACAGCTCAGCCAAATGCCGGCAGGCGTCGACATCCGTGGAATCCAACTTCGTGATCTTCTTGTATATGGCGATGGCTTTGACCTTGTACCCGCTGTCGCGAAATGCGGTGGCCAGCCGCTGGAAGTACTTCAGACCCTCCGGGGTGTTTCCCATGCGGACGTAGAGGTCGCCGATGATGTTCAAGATACCCAAATCATTGGGATCGATCTCCAATATTTTTTTATATTCGGAGATAGCGGAGGGCAGCTTTCCCTGAAGGACGTATTTCTCGGCACTTTTGAGGATCTTGGGTTTGTTCAAGGCGGATGTGTTACCGGACTCTGCTCCGGTCCTCCCGCGAATTCTATTAAAGCTACAGGTTCCCCCTGCGCAATTTTATGTCAACCCGCGAGAATCATTGGATAAAAACTATATCCGAAAGAAAGGCGCCCCGCAAACTGTTTATGCCAATGCCGATTCCATTCCGCGCGATGAGCGGATGGACGTCAACCCAAGGGATTCGCACACATGAATAACTTCCAAGCTCCAAATTCCAGGCAGAAGCTGATTCCAGAAATAATCCGCTCGCCTGCTCCGGTTTGGATTTTGGAAGTTGATGATTGGAGCTTATTTGGAGCTTGGAATTTACCAAAGGGTGTCTATTACTACAGAGTTTAGTTTGAAGCACATTGGCATGAGCGGGGGATCAAAACGACAGTCGCAGCTGGGAGACCGGTTTAAATGTGCGTCGATGAATCGGGGAGGGGCCAAACCGCCGCAACGATTCCAGGTGTTCAGGAGTGCCGTAGCCCATGTTGTGGCCCAATCCGTACTGCGGGTAAATGCGATCGAATTCCCTCATCATGCCATCCCGTGTCACTTTTGCCAGAATGGAAGCAGCGGCTATTGAAACCGATTGAGCATCCCCGTGCACAAGTCCTCTCTGCGGAAGAGGTAGCTGAGGGAGTTTCAGGGCATCGATCAAAAGATAATCCGGTACGGGATCCAACTGACGCACCGCTTGAGTCATGGCCTGAATTGTGGCCTTCAGAATATCGGCTTGGTCAATGCCGTTAGAAGTCACCAAACCAAATCCCACCGCCCAGGCGCTCCCCTGAATGGCCTCAAACAGCTCTTCCCGCTTTTGGGGCGTCAACTTCTTGGAATCATCAATCCCTTTTGGAACAGCCTCCAGATTCAAAATCACAGCCGCGGCGACCACGGGCCCGCATAACGCACCACGGCCCACCTCGTCGATCCCGGCTATTCGAAGATAGCCGTTTTTCAGCAGGCGCCGCTCCTGGGCATCGTTGCACAGAAACCGTAAGTGCTTTCTTTGAGGCGGGTCGGAAATGATGGGATCCTTCATGAGTTGCACAAAAAAATCTAAATAGATATTTCCGGTGTATTCAAGATTTTGTCTCAGCCTTTTGCTCTTATCCTGTGCCGTTCGGTTCGTGGATGACGAAGGTTCATTTTAAGCCGTCACGTGCCAGACGGTCGAATTAACATTGAGGCCAACCGATTTCCACGCGAAAACAGGTGACCACTTTGTGCCTCCATTAGCGCGCGGATTTTCCAATGGCCAGCCCGGACCCGTCATTGCCGAAGAAATTGAGGGTTGTATTGCTGGCTCCAGCCGTTGTCAAGAAGATGAACTGAGTCCGGTAGATACCACCTGCATTGCCATCGGCAATCTGTGGAAACAAGATCGGCACGGGAGCCGGCAGATTGAAGTCCGCAATGGGAAACGTCGTCAGGAGAACATCTCCGCGAGCGTTCGTCAATGACCGCAGTGTCAAGGCGGCAAAAG
>JAQUPQ010000002.1 GCA_028716525.1 Terriglobia bacterium
CGGCCCTCCTTCCGCACCCCCCAGCGCGAACCCACCAACGCGTTTGGAATTGAGTATGTCTATCTCGAAAAATTCCTGGAGCGCCCCCGCCATATCGAATTTCAAGTATTGGCCGATACCCACGGTCAAGTCATCCAGTTGGGCGAGCGCGAATGCTCCATCCAGCGGCGCCACCAGAAAATCCTGGAGGAATCTCCCTCACCGGGCGTTTCCGAGGAAACGCGTCAAAAGATGGGGGAGCGCGTGGTCGAGGCCATGAAGTCGGTGGGCTACTTGAACGCCGGAACCATGGAATTCCTGATGGATGAAAATAAGGATTTCTATTTCATGGAAATGAATACCCGCATTCAAGTGGAACATCCGGTCACGGAGTTTGTCACCGGGCTGGATCTCGTCCGCAAGCAGATTCTGATTGCGGCCGGAGAAGCGCTGGAACCCTTCACATCCGATTTGCGCCTGCGGGGACATGCCATCGAATGCCGCATCAATGCGGAAGATCCGGAAACGTTCCAGCCCTGCGCCGGAAAAATCAACGTCTGGCATCCTCCCAGCGGCACGGGAGTTCGCGTGGATACCGCCATGTACGCAGAAGCCGAGGTCCCGCCTTATTACGATTCTTTGATTGCCAAACTGGTGGTTCACGCCCGCAGTCGCCACGAGGCGATTCGACGCATGAACCGCGCCCTCGACATGTTCATCGTCGAGGGGATCAAGACGAACATCCCTCTCCATATAAAGATTGTGAATGATCCCGATTTTGTCGCCGGGAATATCGATACAAAGTTTTTGGAGCGCTTTGCGAAGAATGCCGCTCGTAAAGTAGCTTGAGGCCGGCCCCTTGGGAAGACTTATGGGACGGGGTGAGCCGGTGGGAAACATCGAAATTCATTTTTAATCTTTTCAATCTGCCTTCAGCACTTTCTAGATCTGAGTTTACCGGGAACTTTTGGCGCGGATGCGAATTAGACTTCCGAAACTCTATGCCATTATCGACTCCGAAGTACAAAGGGAGGTGGCATGGATGGTTGTGGCGGAACAACTTCTCGAGGGCGGAGCGCGGCTGATACAACTGCGGAATAAGGGCGCCAACACCCGCGAACTGTACCAGCAGGCAGTTGATCTGGTGCGTTTGTGCCGGTCTCGAAAATGCAAGGTCATCATCAACGATCGCGCCGATGTAGCCTGGCTGGCGCGGGCGCAAGGTGTGCACGTCGGCCAGGAAGATTTAGGCGTCAAGCTGTGCCGAAAAATTCTGGGTCCGGACCGTATCATTGGAATATCCACGCACAATCTGGAACAGGCCCGGCAGGCTGAACGAACCGCGGCCAGTTACGTTGCGGTCGGCCCTATCTTTCCAACCGGCACCAAAGACCGACCGGCGCCGGTCGTGGGGTTGGCCGGGTTGAGGGAAATCCGAAAAGTGGTTTCCAAGCCCATCGTTGCCATCGGTGGAATTACACGAGAAACGGCCGCTGAGGTTATTGCAGCCGGGGCCGATGCCGTCGCGGTGATCAGCGATATTTTGAAGGCGCCCAACATCTCTGAACGCACTGCGGAATACATCACGTTGTTGGGAAAATGAATCCAAAGATAAAGCGCGTAGGAGGGGGCCGCTCGGCCTCAATTTCACCCCGGGAGGAAAAAGCGTGTCCACGAAATCCGTTTCAGGGAAAACGGAACTGATCAAAGGGCTGGGACCTTTTTCGGCCACCTGCATGGTGGTCGGTTCGATGATCGGGTCGGGAATCTTCATTGTCTCTGCCGATATGGCCTCGCAAGTGAAATCTCCGGGCATGTTGCTCCTGGCCTGGTTGGTGACGGGTTTCGTCACTATTATTGCCGCGCTTTCCTACGGGGAGTTGGCAGCCGCCATGCCGAATGCCGGCGGCCAGTATGTGTATTTGCGCGAAGCCTTCGGACCGATGTGGGGGTATCTGTATGGATGGACCCTGTTCTTTGTGATCCAGACAGGGACCATTGCGGCTGTGGCCGTAGCCTTCGGAAAATTTCTGAACGGGTTCTTTCCCCAACTCACCATGGATCCGCGCTGGCATTTGTTTTCAATCGCCCGGTGGTCGGTGGACGTGAGTCAGGGCCAGCTGGCAGCGATTGTGGCCTTATTGGTGTTGGGTATTGCGAATTGTTATGGAATTCGCTGGGGTGCGGCAATTCAGAATTTGACCACGGTGGGGAAAACCATCGGTCTTTTGGGATTGATTCTGTTGGCCGTTTTTTATTCCCGGGGTGATTGGTCGCATCTCACACCCATGAAGCCGGCGAATACGGATGTGTGGTCTCTTGGCTACCTGTTTATTTTCGGCGGCGCCATGGTGGGATCGCTTTTCTCTTCCGACGCTTGGAACAATGTCACCTTTACATCGAGTGAAGTGAAGAATCCCAGACGTAATTTGCCGTTGGCCTTGGGCTTGGGTACAACCATTGTCATCACCCTGTATTTGCTGGCGAACCTGGGTTATTTGCATGTGATGTCTATTCAAGACATCACAGCGTTCAACGAATCCAAGCGTCCCCAAACGTTGACGCTGGGGGTGCACGTGGTCTCGATTGTCGGCGGGGCGGTATGGGGAAAATTGTTAATCGCGGCCATTTTGGTTTCGGTTTTTGGAACGATGAACGGAATGTCTTTAGCCGGAGCCCGGGTTTACTACGCCATGGCGCGTGATGGGGTGTTCTTCAAGCAATTGGGGCGAATCCATCCACGCTATCACACCCCGGCATTCGCGCTGATTGTCCAAGCCCTCTGGGCTTCGATCTTGACTCTTTCCGGAAAATACAACGAGCTGTTGGACCTGGTGATGTTTGCCATCATGGTCTTTTATGTGATGACGGTGGCGGGTTTGTTTGTGCTGCGGCGAAAGCGCCCCGACATGGAACGCCCGTATCGGGCGGTGGGATATCCGATTGTGCCGGCCATTTACATCGTGTTGGCCGCCCTCATCAGCGTCGCCATATTGCATGAGAAGCCCTACGCCCTGCCGGGATTGATCATCACGTTGGTGGGCGTCCCTTTTTACTTTATTTGGAAGTGGAAGAAGGCCTAAGGAGGTCGGCGGAGCCGCCATTTTCCTTGACTTCCGGATATCGGAGCTTAGAATGGCAACGTCCTCAAGAACTGTCGGCAGGTCTTACGACAGGTCGTTCATTCACGCGATTTCATTTCCAATGATGGTTCGGACAGTAGACCAAGACAAAATTCAATAGAGGAGAAGTGCATGGCGAATCCACTTTTCGCAACGAAGCCGATGAGCATGCTTCTTTCGGAATCTCAAGAATCCGGCGAACACACATTGAAACGTACCTTGGGCCCCATCTCCCTGACGGCGTTGGGAGTAGGTGCCATCATCGGCGCCGGGATTTTCGTGCTTTCCGGTCTGGGAGCGCATTATGCGGGACCAGGATTGATGCTGTCGTTTGTGTTGTCAGGACTGGGCTGCGCCTTTGCGGGACTGTGCTATGCGGAGTTTGCGGCCATGATCCCGCTCGCCGGAAGCGCTTATACCTATGCTTATGCGACCCTCGGCGAATTGTTGGCCTGGATCATCGGTTGGGATCTCACCTTGGAATACGCCATGGGCGCCAGCACGGTGTCATCCGGCTGGTCCAATCACTTCGTTGAACTTATGCAGGTGATTCACGTCAAGATTCCGCTATGGTTGGCCTACGACCATTGGACGGCAATCGCTCAAGCCGAACAAATCGTGGCCCGGCAAATGGCTCGAGTTGCCGACCCCAGCCTGCTGCCGGGATCTCCAGCGTTCATGAACAAAGTCAGTGGAATTGTGACGGCGCATTCGTCCGACTTGATTCAACGGGCGCATGATTTGGTGAATGCACCGCACATTTTTGGTGTCGAAATTGGTTTCAATCTTCCGGCCTTCTGCATCGCCGGACTTATTACTCTGATTTTGATCGTGGGGATCAAGGAAAGCGCCCGCTTCAACTCCACGATTGTGATTATCAAGGTGGCGGTTGTTCTTTTCGTCGTGGGATTGGGAGTCAAGTACATCAGCGGGGCCAACTGGGGAACCACCTGGTCCTCCTTCGCACCCAACGGCCTCGGGGGCATCACGAAAGGGGCCGCGTACATCTTTTTTGCCTACATCGGTTTTGACGCGGTTTCCACAACCGCGCAGGAATCCAAAAGGCCACAACGGGATTTGCCGATCGGAATCATTGCTTCCCTGTTGATTTGCACCGTCTTGTATATCCTGGTGGCGGCCGTCTTGACCGGAATGGTGCCGTGGCAAGAAGTGAATATCGAAGCCCCCATCGCTCGCGCTTTTCTCGATCGAGGTTTGACCACTGCATCTTACGTGATCACATTGGGCGCCTTGTGCGGATTGACCAGTGTCATGCTGGTCATGTTGCTGGGACAGACCCGGGTGCTGTACTCCATGGCCAAAGACGGCCTATTGCCCCGCGGGTTTTTCGCCGCTATTCATCCCAAGTTCAGGACGCCGTACAAAAACACCCTGCTGGTGGGAGGGTTGGCCGCCATCGTCGGCAGCGTGACGCCGATTAGCGATCTGGCAAATCTGGTCAACATCGGAACGCTTCTCGCTTTTGTCATTGTGTGCTGCGCGGTGCTGGTGTTGCGGAAGACGAATCCGGGGCAGGAGCGGCCCTTCAGGACTCCATGGGTTCCTGTGATTCCCATCCTTGGAATCGTGTCCAACGGATTCATGATGTACACACTGGGATGGATCAATTGGACCCGTTTGATTGTGTGGCTGATCATAGGGCTGATTATTTATTTTTCGTACAGCCGAAAACACAGCCGGGTGAGGAATCTCTCGGTCAAGTAAGACCGCCAGTTGAATTTCAAACCGTGAGTAGTGAATCGAAGCCAGCCGCAGGGCTGGCTTCGGTCTTTAGCCGCAACGAAAGTTGAATTGGCACGTTAGACATCGGCCGCCGACAAGCTGGAGTTGGTTATAACTCGTTACCTCCTCGTGCAATTTTTTACGTGCTCTTTATCTTGACTCAGCGGAGAATAAGGAGGCGTAGCGAGATCCATTCCGCAGGGCATGTGGATAGCGGTTTTTCCCAAAATAGCGTTTCCTCCCTTTTGATCAGGAGCCATGATTTCCCGGCGCGATTTATTGAGAGGTATTCGACCCACCACGAAGTTCGCTAAAGCATCGTGTGTTGTGGTGGCGCTGTACCTGATGGTTCGGCTTGCCGGGATTTTTGTTTCGGTCCCCTTGGGACTGTCCATCATCGTTAATCTCCTTTTTTTCATTGTGGCGGTCCGTTACGCCTTCAAGTTCCTCCGCTGGAGTATACGGAAAGTTCTTTGGCGTTTAAGGCGGCGCCTGATCGTAACGTATCTATTGGTCGGTGTGGTTCCGGTCCTGTTGCTTTTTGCGATCATCCTGATTTTGGCGACAGCCTTCTTTGGACAATTGACCGGATTGTTTCTGACCGAAGAAATTTCTCGCCTCAGCGGGCGGTTGGATGCGGCCGATCACGGCGTGGCCGCCATTTTATCGGAGGAGGCAAAGAAGGGTGCCCTCTCCGCCGAGAGCTTTTCATCGTCCAGGAGATCTCTAATTGAAAACTTGTCAACGGCTTTTCCGTTGATATGGATCGACACCGGCGGAATCTTGCATCATTCCGCCTGGCAGCTTCAAAGTGGAGAGGTTCGCAATCGCACCGGCGCCACGAACAAGCCGGAATGGGCGAATGGCCCAACCTCCGGGGTCTTTTTCGACGGCAACAACGTCTTCTTGGCTGCCATTTCGTTCACGGGGTCGGATTCGCAATCCGGATGGACATTGATGCGTGTCCCCTTGGACTCCGAGGTGTTGAAACGAATTGCTGAAAAGAAGCAGTTTGGAATCACGGTGATTGAGCTCGTCCCGTCACCCCGGGCGACAGGTGGGGCGCACATTACGTTTCAAGTAGGTGATCGTACCTACGTTCAACATGGCATCCAGCAGGTTGATCCCGAGGCGATTCGAACGTTGACGCAGAAGCTGACCTGGTATGATTTTCCGGTTCGGTTCCCGCTCTTCCTGCCTCAGGTTCGCGACTGGAATTCCGGCCAGAGGATGGATGTGTTTCCCCGGATTTACCTTCTGCATTCCACCTGGATGAGGGTTGCCAAACAGCTTTTTATGGCGGGATTCGGGGGCGAGGATAATGTCATCGCCATCGCCCTGGCGGGCGTCTTCATCTTCTTCTTGTTGATTGAATTCGTGGCCTTGGTGGCGTCGTTGATTATGACGCGGACGATCACCGGGACAGTGCACAACCTGGATGAGGGCGCTCAGCATATTATGCGCGGTGATTTTTCTCACCGTATTCCCATCAAATCACGGGATCAACTGAGCGCTTTGGGCGAGACCTTCAATTCCATGACGGCTTCTATTGAGCGGTTGCTCAAAGAGCAAACTGAAAAGCAGAAACTCGAAAGCGAACTGGCCATCGCTCTGGAAGTTCAGCGGCAATTGTTTCCGCGGGAAGCGCCCCGGCTCCGCGGGCTTGAAATTGCCGGGCTGTGCAATCCCGCGCGGATTGTGAGCGGGGACTATTACGACTACCTGTTGATTGCCCCGACGACGTTGGGACTGGCTTTGGGGGACGTCAGCGGCAAGGGTGTGTCGGCCGCCCTGCTGATGGCATCGCTGCAGGCCGCCTTGCGAAGCCATTCCCTATATCTTGAGAACCACCAAGCGGGCGCGGCTGTAGCGAGCGGTGACCAGCGGTCCATTGAAGGACTAAAACCTCCCCATCGCGTGGCTCAAATCGTCTCATCGCTCAATCGCCACCTCTGCCAAAACACACCCAGTGAGAAATATGCGACTTTCTTCTACGGCGTATATGATGAACAGGAATCGTTGCTGACCTATACCAACGCCGGGCATTGGCCGCCCCTGGTCTTCGGAGAAAAAGGCTTTCGCCGTCTGGAAACGGGGGGCACCGTTCTGGGATTGATGCCGGAGGCGCGCTATGATCAAGGGTCGACCAAGCTGATGCCGGGAGAAGTCTTTGTGGCCTTTACGGACGGGGTTAATGAGGCGGAGAATATTTACGGGGAACAGTTCGGCGAAAGCCAGTTGATTCAAGTGGTCCAGGGCGTCCAAGGACAGGCTTCAGACGCCATTTTGGAGGCCATTATCGGGCGGGTCCAGGAGTGGGTGGGCAGCGGCGAGCCGCAGGATGATATGACCTTGATTGTGGCCCGCGCACACTAGGAAATTCCGGGCTGACACAATCGTGTAAATATTCTCTTTTAAAGTGTGCGGCGTATGACGAGGCGAATTCCCAAGTGAGAGAAAACATGGCCAAAGATGTAAATCCATCGACCGATTACACCCGAGAGATTGCGGAGCGGGAAAACCAGATCGATCAATTATTGAAGATCATTCGGGAAATGGCGCTCAAGGATGCGCTGACCGGCATTTACAACCACGCCAACTTTCATGAGCGCTTGCAAAGCGAGATCGCGCGCGCCCAGCGGTTTTCTTCCCAAGTGTCTCTCATCCTGATCGACATTGACGATTTCCGCAAGTTCAACGAACAACACGGCCACATCGTGGGCGACCAGGCCCTGGTCGTGTTGGGCCAGATCGTCCGCACCTATCTTCGAAAATATGACATTCCGGCACGCTACGGCGGGGAAGAATTTGCCATCATCCTTCCCGACGCCACGCTGGAGGACGCCCAGAAAGTGGCGGAGCGGATCCGCCAAACGGTGCTGGAACGGGAAATTGCGACGGGCCATGCCACCACGCATTTCTCCATCAGTTCGGGTATTGCTCATTTTCCCTCGCACGCTGATAGCTCCATGGTGTTGGTGGCGTGTGGTGAAGCGGCCTTGCAACAAGCCAAACAATCCGGAAAAAATCGCGTCGAAATTTTCGTTCCCTAATCCCCTCTGCTCGATTAAACTACCGTCCGCATAACTTCCGCGCACTGTCGCGGAACTATTTTATTGGGATTAATACTTTTATGCCGATTTCCTTTGGGGGTGTATACCCTCCACTGGTCACTCCTTTTGAACGATCTGGCCGCCTCGATCTGAAAGCCTTTCGGGAAAATCTACGCGGCTATCACGCCTATGGACTTCGCGGATACCTGGTCACAGGCTCCAGTGGGGAAGCCTTCAGCCTTACTCTTGAAGAGCGTGTTCGATTGATCGAAACGGCGCGCCGTGAAACGCCGGCAGACAAGATCTTGCTGGTGGGGACCGGAACCCAGTCCCTGCAGGAAACCATTAGGCTGAATCAGGTGGCTGCCTCCAATGAGGCGGATGCCGTTCTGGTGTTGCCGCCATTTTATTATAAATCGGCAATGACGCACGAGGTTTTGCTCGACTATTATCGTTCGGTCGCGAAAAAATCAAAGATTCCCGTTTTGGTTTATTCTATTCCACAGTTTACCGGTTATTCTTTCTCGGTTTCGACGGTGGCAGCCCTTTCGCGGGTAAAGAATATCGCCGGAATGAAAGAGAGCTCGGGCAACGTCTCCTATTTGTCCGAGATCATTGATTCCTGCTCGCCAGGATTCCAAAGTCTGAGCGGCTCCGCTCTAACATTTACAGCCGCCTTGGGTATGGGTGCCGTGGGAGGAATTTTGGCCTTGGCCGACGTGGCGCCCAGGGAATGCGTCGAAATCTTCGCGGCCTATCGGCGTGGTGATTTTGAGACAGCGATCGATAAACAACGCAAGGTAATCGCGCTCGGCCGGGCCTTGACAGCTCGATACGGTATTGCGGGTTTGAAGGCGGGGACAACCCTTGCCGGTTTTCAAGGCGGCTATCCGCGCTCTCCGCTTCGGCCGCTACCGCAAAAGGATCAGGCAGTCATACGCGCACTCTTTAAGGAGATGAGATCGAATTGGCCATAGCTTCCCGAATCCTCTCACTGCGAGAAATCCCTCACACTCCTCCGTTCTTTCTCGACTATCTTGACCACCGTCCGTCGACGCAGGATTTCTTCCGCCATCCAAATTGGCAGGACAGTATTCCGGGCATTAATCAAGACTCCAACGAATATGAGAGTTCCCGCCGAAGCGCCATGGCGGACGCCTTGAAGAGCCAGAACGCTAAGTGGGGAATGAATCCCGCTGTCGAAAAGAACATTGAATTGTTTCGAAACGATCGGTGCGTGGCCGTGGTGACCGGCCAACAGGTGGGGATGCTGACGGGGCCGTGTTTCAGTATCTACAAGGCTCTTTCAGCGATCAAGCTGGCGCAAGAACTGGAGCGGAATGGGATTCTCGCGATTCCGGTCTTTTGGATGGAAACCGGTGATCACGATCTGCGCGAGATCGATCATGTTGCCCTGCTGGATGCCACCTCTCAGAAACTCGAACGTGTTGTGATGCCATTCGATCCGGGCATCAGCGGAAAGCCTGTGGGGGCGCTCCGATTGGGGCCGGCGGTCAAAGATTTTCTGAACGGAGTCCGGGCTCATTTTCCCCCTGCCTCTGAAACAGGCGGGGAGCTGGCTCAACTGATTGAAGCATGTTATCAACCCCAGGATACGGTTGCGGATGGTTTTGGAAGACTGATGGCCGGGCTGTTGGGCCAGTTTGGGCTGGTATTGATGGATCCATCGGATCCTCGGATTGCGAGACTTTCACGCCCGGTGTTCACTTGGGTGCTTGAGAACTGTCAAGAATTGTGTGTGGCAGTGGAAGATACGGGCCGCCGGATCGCCGCGGCCGGATATGAACCTCAAATCAAGATCGATGCACATTCCGCCCTTCTTTTTTGCAATGAGGATGGAACCCGGCGACTTCTGCAACGTCAAGACCATCAGGTGGGTCCGAAAGGGGCAGGGAAAGGAAAGAGTATCGAGGAATATCTTGATCTGATTGAGTCGCAGCCGGAACTGTTTTCGCCCTCCGTCGTGGTGCGATCTCTTGTGCAAGACTTTTTATTGCCGACGGCGATCTATGTGGGCGGACCTACTGAAACCTCTTATTTGGCTGAGCTCGGCGGTGTTTATAAACTATTCGGTCGGCCCATGCCGGTTATTTATCCGCGTGCCAGCCTGACCATCCTGACGCGAAAAGCCGAGCGTCTCCTTGGAAAACTGGGTTTGGAAGTCGCGGAGATCTTTCTCGGAGAGGAGAGCGTCAAGTCAAAAGCATTGTCCGCTTTGGCGCCGCCAAGGATCCTGGATCGATTTGAAGAGTTGGAAAATGCATTGAATTCGAATTTGGGTGCCTTGAAGCCGGATCTGGAGCGAGTGGACAGTACTCTGGGCGGTGCCTTGGAAAATGCGCAGCAAAAAATGCTCTACCAAGTCCAACATTTGAAGACGCGGTTTGTCCATGCGGAGGAGCGTCATCATCAAACGCTGATTCAGCAGATCGAGAGTTTGATGAATCTTATCTATCCGGTGGGGAAACCTCAGGAAAGGGAACTGAACATCTGCTCCTTTCTATCCCGCTACGGGATGGGATTTCTGAAAGACTTGTTGGAGAGTGTGCAAATAAACATGGCAGGTCACCAAGTCATCTCGGTTGACCAGTAACTGATTGAGCGAAGGGTGAAAGGATGGGGCGAGCAGAATGGATCCGGATCCGCTTTTGTGGCGGTGAAGATCCGCTCGGTCGATTACCTCTTCCGGGCCAGGTTGGGACGGTTTGAATTCTTGCTGAATTCCAAGAAGTATTGCGAAGGCAGCATTTCGGACCGCCGATCGAGCTTGAATCCCGCGGCCTTGGCCATCTCGAGGACGGCTCGCTCCGAAAGCCGCTGAGCGCGGGGTGGGCCGGGAGGCCCGTCCAGGTTTTCCCGCCAATCGATGATGGTCAGGCGTCCATGCGGCTTCAGCGCCGTCATGACATTTTGCAACATGGTCTCTTTTTGTGACACCACGCTGAACGTGTTCAGCAGGAATGCCACGTCCAGTGATTGTGGCGGCAATTTCAAGTCCGATTCGGTGCAGAGCACCGGTTCGATATTCTTGATGGGATAAAAAGGGAGCTTGTCTTTGAGAAGCTGAATGGCTTGGGTGTTGATGTCGACGGCATACACTTTGCCTTTGGCAGACACGGCCTGTGAAAGCCAGCCGGTAAAATACCCTGCGCCCGACCCGATATCGGCCACGGTTTCACCGGGCTTCAGAGCTAACGCTTCGATTATCTCAACGGGCTTCTGCCACTCGTCACGGGAAGTGCGCTCGGGGAAGATGGGATTGGTTTGAGGAGGAACATGTTGCGGCCAGACGATCGTTATTCCCAACGACCCGATCAGTAAAATGACTAAGACCGATCCTTTGAGGAGCGCTTGATGGGTCATCACAGAAAGAAACCGATTATGGCGGGTTATCATGAGAATTCTCCGAGGTCTTTAAAAAGATGCGGGCAAACCTTCCCAAATAAAAATCAAGACCTAAATCTTCCGACGATTTTTCTGGCTTGATTATTTAACCCAAGTTGCATTTTTTTACAAATGAATTTCTAATGGACATCTTAATATGACGGCCGACCCTATGAACTTTCGTCTTGATCTTCTGGCTATAGGTGCGCATCCCGACGATGTGGAGTTAATGGCTGGCGGGACGCTCCTCAAAATGGCTCAACAAGGGTATAAAACCGGCATTGTGGATCTCACGAGTGGCGAACGGGGGACTCGAGGTTCTGCTGAAATCCGACTCCGTGAGGCCCAAGCCGCAGCCAAGATTCTCGGCCTCCAGGTCCGCGAGAACTTGGGACTGCCCGATGCTCATTTGATGCTAAATGAAGCCGGAAGGTTGAAAATAATTCAGGCCTTGAGACGCCTTCGCCCGCGGCTCGTGATGACGCACTACTGGGAGGACCCCCACCCGGATCACCGCATGGCCAGCCAACTGGTCACCGATGCCTGCCACCTGTCGGGTCTGGCCAAGCTGGAGACGGGCACACCTCGATTCCGCCCGCAGAAACTCATCTATTTCATGCTTCCTCAAACCCGATTGACGACCCCGACTTTCGTGGTCGACATCACTCGCCAATTCCAAAGACGCATGAAGGCCGTGAGGGCATACAAATCCCAGCTTTATGATGCCCAGTCGAAGGAGTTGGAAACGCGGCTCTCTACGCCCGATTTTCTGGATCGCGTCGAAGTGGATTTGAGGTTATATGGCAATCTCGCGCAGGTGAAGTACGCCGAAGCCTTTGTCTCGCGGGAGCCCCTTTCGATGCAGGATCCCGTGGCTTTTTTCAGGCGAGTCGGCCCAAAGCGGGGTTAGAATTTCTCAATGAGAATCGGAATTACATGCTATCCGACGTATGGCGGCAGCGGTGTGGTAGCTACAGAACTGGGTAAGGAACTCGCAATTCGTGGACATGAAGTCCATTTTGTCAGCTACGCGCTTCCTTTTCGGCTCAATTTGGAAAGCCCCCGAACTTATTTCCATGAAGTCGAGGTGACCTCCTACCCGCTGTTTGATTACAAGCCTTACACCTTGGCGCTGGCGAGCCAGATGTTGCAAGTGGCGATGGAGGAAAAGCTGGATGTCCTGCACGTGCATTACGCTATTCCGCACAGCGTCAGCGCGTATTTGGCCAAACAAATGATGCGCCCGCATAAGCTCCCCATCATCACCACACTGCACGGCACCGACATTTCCCTGGTGGGGACCGATCGGTCGTATTTGCCCATCACAAAATTTTCAATTGAACAAAGCGACGGCGTGACGTCCATTTCAGAATCTTTGCGGACCCGGACCGTGCGCGAATTTGGTGTGACCCATCCCATCGAATTGATCTACAACTTCGTGAACTGTTCTCAGTTTGTGAAACGGTCTTCTGACGGTTTGAGAGATCGGTTCGCTTCCAAAGGCGAGAAGATCTTGATCCATATCTCGAATTTTCGCGCCGTGAAACGAGTATGCGATGTGGTGGAGATTTTTAACCAGGTCCAGAAAACCCTTCCATCGCGCCTGTTGATGGTGGGGGATGGACCCGAGCGGGCCCAGGCGGAGTACCACGCTGAACTTCGAAACATTCGAGATCGGGTATACTTTGTGGGGAAACAAGAAGCCATCAATGAATATTTGGGAATTTCGGATTTGCTGCTGCTTCCCAGCGATGACGAGAGTTTTGGACTGGTGGCTTTGGAGGCCATGGCTTGTGAAGTTCCCGTCATTGCGTCGAAAGTCGGAGGATTGCCGGAAGTGGTGCGCGACGGCGTGGACGGATATCTGATACCGCCCCGGAATGTAGCTGAGATGTCGCAACGGGCCATTGAAATACTTTCCGATCCGAAACTCCAGGAACTTCTCGGAAAGCATGGCCGGGAGCGCGCCGAAGCAAATTTCTGTACCAGCATCGTCATTCCAAAGTATTTGGAATACTACGACCGCATCATCGCTCAGGTGGGCAAATAGACTCGCCCAGACCGCCGGTTCCAGAGGCGGGTTCCGTTGTTGCATTGACTCTTCTTCCCGGAAGCAAACTTCCCATGCCTTATCTTGTCGATGGTTATAACTTGGCGGGGATATCGAAAGAATTCTCCAAGAATGGACCGCCGGCCGCGGATCAAGTCATCCGTTTTCTGAATCGATTTGCGCGGGCGAAACGGACTCACATAACGGTGGTATTCGATGGCTTTCCGCCTGAGAGCTCATCGCGTCAGAGTTTGGAGCGTACTTTTGATGCTGTAAAAATCGTGTTCACCGGAAATGAATCGGATGCCGATACGCGGATCCGGAAAATGATTCCTGGATTTTCAAACACGCGCGGTTGGGTCGTGGTTTCCTCGGATCATGCAGTGTACGACTACGCCCGCGTTCACGGCGTTCGAGCCCTGCGGTCCGATGAATTCTTTAAGGAGGCTCAGCGGTGCATGGAAAAGCATGCCCAAGCGACTCGAAGCAGTGATGCAAAAGTTGATTCTGCAGAAGTGGATTACTGGCTGAGGGTGTTTGGTGAAGAAAAGTGAATGGCGATCTACCTCTTGGACAATTTCTTTTTGCGGGAACTCTTCGGTTCCAAGCCGGCCTTCCATTGAAACTCATCCATCCTGACACGGTCCCCTCGAAATTGTACCCCCTCGCGTTGTAATAGTTGGCGCTGCATTTCGGAATACGTCAAGGCCTTTGAGATGATGATCCGGCCCCCGGCGCCCACCACGCGGTGCCATGGAACCGGATTCCGGGGTGACGATGAGCTCATGGCCCAACCCACCATGCGTGCCGCGCCAGGCTTTCCGGCGAGACGCGCTATTTGTCCGTAGGTCGCGACCTTTCCCATAGGGATGCGGCGAACTGTGCCATATACTTTCATGAAAAAATTATTCAAGAGGACCTCGCGCTACGGGGGGTCTCCGCCGTTCATAGTCTCAAAATCCTCGAACTTGTCGCAGGGCTTCGTAGAGAATGATGGCCACGGCGTTGCTCAGATTAAGACTCCGGGAGTCGTTCCACATGGGGATCGTGAGGCCGATTTCTTTGTGGGAGGTGATGAAGGACTCCGGAAGGCCCCGCGTTTCATTTCCAAAGATCAGGTAATCCTCCGATTGAAATTGAGCTCGCGTGTAGGGCATTGCGGCCTTGGTGCTGCCAAACCAGCAACGTTTATCCTCTCCGTCGGCCCAGAATAACTCGAACGATTCGTGAAAAACGATGTGGACCTTGTCCCAGTAATCCAGTCCCGCGCGCCGCAAGTAATAATCGCTGGTCTCAAATCCCAAGGGCTTCACCAAATGAAGATCGCATGAAGTGGCGGCACATAGTCGGGCAATATTCCCCGTATTTTGCGGTATCTGAGGCTCCACCAGGACGATGTGCATCCGGAAATTGTAAGGGTCCTCGCCGCCAACTTCAACTGCGGTTTGAAAAGGACGCGCTCCGACAAAATCAGCGACAAAGGGCCGCAACTGAGGTATATTTTCGGCAATTCTCCGGGAGGCTTACACATGAGCAGTACGCTGACCTCGCATCCAGATCTCCTCAGCCACATCGGTCGTACGCCTCTTTTTCAAATTGACAAGGCAGTCGATCCGCACGGCTGCCAGATTTTGGCCAAAGCCGAATTTATGAATCCCGGAGGAAGTGTCAAGGATCGCATCGCGCGGCACATCATAGCGCGAGCTGAGGAGCGGGGGGAACTGCGCCCCGGTTCGACAATTCTGGAAGTCACCAGCGGCAATACGGGTATTGCCCTGGCCATGGTGGGAGCCCAAAAAGGGTATCGGGTAATTATCGTGATGCCGGAGACGGCCAGTGTGGAGCGCCGCAAAATGATTGAGTCCTTTGGCGCCCAGTTGGAGTTGATCCGGGATCTCACCGAAATTGAGCAAGCCGTTGCGGAAACGGAAGAGAGGGCACGAAGAGACCGAACAATTTTCCTGCCCCGGCAGTTTGCCAATCCCGACAATCCCGCCGCCCATGCCGCCACCACAGGACCGGAAATTTTGGAAGCGGCCGGACCGGATATTGATGCGTTTGTCATGGGGGTGGGGACGGGCGGAACTTTGATGGGAACAGCCCGGGCCTTGCGACGCGCCAATCCCCGCGTCAAGATTGTGGCCGTTGAACCCGCGGAATCGGCCGTGATGTCCGGCGAGAGCCCTTGTGAACATGGGATTCAGGGAATCGGCGATGGTTTTGTGCCCCCCATTGTGGATCTTCAACAAGTGGATCGTATCGTTAAAATTCGAACTCCGGATGCCATCGAGACGGCCAAACGACTCGCTAAAGAGGAGGCTCTGATGGTGGGAGTCAGCGCCGGCGCCAACGTCCTGGCGGCCAGTGTGATCGCCTCGGAAATCGGTCCGGATAAGAGGATTGTAACGATTCTTCCCGACCGCGGCGAACGCTACCTCTCGGTATGGTAATTTGATTTTTCTAACGAATGCATTTTTGTTGAACCAACCGCATGCGAATGCCGATAGGTCACCCGTCTCCGTTTGATTGTTTTTAGAGTCTCGCCGCTTACATCCTTCCGTTCTCCGATGACCCAATTATTCGTAAGGCGGGTCCTTCCACAACCCATCTTGTTTTTGTCCGCCAGTCGTGGTAACAATAAGCCTATCGCATCAGTGAAACCCAAAGGAACGCTCCTTATCGGGCAAATTTCAGAAAGGGGTGACGATCATGTTGAAAGTATTCAAGTGGAGATTCGTGTTGGCTTTGGTGGTGGGGTGGATGGGCGCAGTGACGGTCCAAGCACAAAACACATCCAATGCTGAGATTCAAGATCAGGTCTCGCAGTCGCAGAAGGCGGCCCGTGTATTTCGGGAAATCATGAATACGCCGGACAAATCAATTCCCAGCGGAGTCCTGGATCGGGCCGAATGCGTTGCGGTTTTTCCCTCGGTTGTTAAAGCGGGATTCATCTTTGGAGGGGGCGGCGGACGGGGTGTGGCCAGTTGTCGTGCCAAGAAGGGTTGGACCATGCCGGCATTCTTCAATCTGGCGCGCGGCAGTTTTGGACTTCAAATTGGAGCTCAGTCGACGGATTTTATTCTGCTATTCATGAATGAAAACGGGCTCAATAGCTTGCTGTCCGACAAATTTGAAATGGGTGGCGATGCTTCGGTGGCCGCCGGACCGGTGGGCCGGCAGACGGGAGCCTCGACGGACCTGAAGATTGATGCCCAAATTCTTTCTTACTCGCGAAGCCGTGGCGTATTCGCGGGTTTGGAACTCAAAGGAGCCATCATTTCCCAGGACAAGGATCATATTCACCTGGCCTATGGAAACACAGTGGACGCAAAACAGGTCCTTCAAGATCAAAATGTGAAAGGTGATCCGGCCTTGCGGGCCTTTCCGGACACGCTGGCCAAGTATTCTTCCCGACCTGCTCAACGCTGAAGGGTGGATTCAGAAACCAGCCTGTGTTCATGAAGAGCGACGTTGAGAAGAATTCGAAACGAGTGGGGTAGTGAACTCGATCGAGTTGAGCCGTTGGTGGCGTGCGTTCGGTCTATTCAACCGTTACGCTCTTGGCGAGATTGCGCGGTTGATCCACGTCGCAGCCCCGTCGAATGGCCACGTGGTAGGCCAGCAGTTGCAGGGGTACGACCTCGAGGATGCAACTCAGGAGGGCGTTCGTTTCGGGAACTTCAAGAAAATAGTCCACGGCTTCGGCGATTTCCGTGTCACCGGCATTGCCCAAAGCGATGACAATCCCGTCGCGCGCCTTCACCTCTTTTATGTTGCTGACGGTTTTTTCACGCAATGTCCGTGACTGCGGGTCACGAGGATCCGACGGCGCAAGAATCACAACGGGCAGGTTCTCGTCGATCAGGGCGTTGGGGCCGTGCTTCATTTCCCCGGCAGGATACCCCTCGGCGTGAATATAGGAAATCTCCTTCAGCTTCAACGCTCCCTCCAGCGCGATGGGATAATGAATTCCGCGTCCCAAAAAAAGGAAATCGGTACAGCGGAAGAAGTGGCGGGAAAGTTCTTCGATCGTCTCGTTGTGTTGAAGTAGGGTTTCCAACTTGCTGGGGATCTGGGTCAGTTCCTGCACCAATTCTTTGGATTGGTCTTCGGTCAACTGCCGGCGGAGCTGAGCCAGATAAATTGCAAACAGGTACAGGGCTGTCAATTGCGCTGAGAAGGCCTTGGTCGATGCCACACCGATTTCAGGGCCGGCATGGGTATAGATGGTGCCGTCGGATTCCCGGGCGATCATGCTCCCCACAACATTGCAGATGGCCAAACACTTGGATCCGCGCTGACGGGCTTCCCGCTGGGCCGCGATCGTGTCGGCGGTTTCCCCGGACTGAGTGATGACGATGGTCAGCGTGTGCGCTGTGATGATGGGATTACGGTAACGGAATTCCGAGCCGTAATCCACTTCAACCGGCAGACGCGCCAGCCGCTCGATCATGAATTTGCCCGCCAGGGCCGCATGCCAGGAAGTTCCACACGCGATGATTCGAATTTGGGAAACCGATCGGAAATCCTCTTCGGTGATGTCCATGGGATCAAGGAAGATCTTTCCCGTTTCCATCGAGAAGCGGCCCAAGAAGGTGTCGCGCACAGCGCGCGGCTGCTCATAAATTTCCTTAAGCATGAAATGCTTAAATCCGCCCTTTTCCGCCATGATGGGATCCCAAGTGATGTGCTGGATGGCGTGAGTGACGGGGGTTCCCGAAAAGTCCATAAAAGAGACTCCGTGCCGCGTGACGACGGCGATATCGCCATCGCCCAGAAAAACCACATCGCGCGTGTGGTTCAGCACTGCGGGCACGTCGGAAGCCACAAAGAATTCATCATTACCCAAGCCCACAATCGCCGGCGGGCCGCTGCGTACGGCCACGATCTTGTCGGGATCCTTGGCGGAAATGATGGCAATCGCGAACAGGCCTTTGATTTCCTTGACCATCTTCAAAACCGCCGATTCCAGGCTGCCATTGGAATACTTTTCTATCAGGTGAGCGATCACTTCCGTGTCGGTTTCGGTCGCAAAGCGATGGCCTTCCTTAATGAGAGCATTCTTGATGGGCAGGTAATTCTCGATGATCCCATTGTGTACGACCACGATGTTTCCGGTGCAATCACGATGGGGATGGGCATTTTCTTCCGTAGGCCGGCCGTGCGTCGCCCAACGCGTGTGTCCAATCCCGTAGGTTCCTTCAATGGGGTTCAAATGAACGGCTTCCTCGAGATTGCGCAGCTTGCCGCTGGTACGCCGGATCTCCATGTGTCCGTTGTTGACAACCGCAATGCCGGCGGAATCATAGCCGCGATATTCCAACCGCTTCAGGCCATCCAAAATGACCGGGACAACCTGTTTTTCACCCAAGTACCCGACAATGCCACACACGGTTTCAATCCTTTCATAAAAATCTCAGGAGCGGGCCTTTAGCGCGCCTTCTTGAGATGTTTCGACCGGTCTCTGCGGATTTGGACTTTCTGTTTCCAAGAACGATTTGTGCAGCCCCTTCACCAGCTTATTTCGTGGGGATCGGGATCTTGGAATCGTCCCTGACCTCTCGTTTTCGTTTTTTCTTCCAATCCAATTTATTAACCTGGCGGCTGCGCGCAACGGCCAGTGATTGGGGAGGAACGTCTTCCGTGACCACGGACCCGGCCGCCACATAAGCCCCGGCGCCGATCGTGACGGGCGCAACCAATTCCACGCCGCTTCCAATGAAACAACCTTCCCCCACGACTGTTTGGTTTTTGGTCTCCCCATCATAGTTGCAGGTAATGGTTCCCGCGCCCACATTGGTTTCATCCCCGATGAAGGCGTCGCCCAAGTAGGTCAGATGCGAAGCTTTGGCACCTTTTCCCAACTTCGTTTTTTTGACCTCCACAAAATTTCCTACACGAGCCCGTGAGCCGATCTCCGCATTCAGTCTCAAGTGCGTGAACGGGCCGATGGTCGCGCCCCGAGCCACATGGCTTTCATTGATGACACTCAAGTCGTTGATGATAACGTCATCTTCGATTATGGAATTGGTGATCCGGGAATGAGATCGAACAACACATCCCGAGCCCAGGGTTGAACGGCCTTCGATGCGCACGCCCGGATAGATGACGGTATCCGCGCCAATTTGCACGTCCTCATCGATGCTGGTGGTGCGCGGATCGATCAGGGTAATGCCCGAGCGCATCAGATCCAACAGCTTCGTCTCCCGGAGGATTTGCTCCAAAGCAGCGAGTTCAGCCCGGTCATTGGCGCCGAGCACTTGCCTGGAATCCTCAACCAACAGGGTGGCCACCTTCTTTTTGGCTTTGTTGAAGATCTCGATGAGATCGGTGAGGTAATATTCCTGTTGGGCATTTTGATTGGAAAGCCGGGGTATCAATCGTTTCAGATCCGCCAGCCCGGCAGCGTAAATGCCTACGTTGATTTCACGAATACGCCGCTGCGCAGGCGTGGCGTCACGATCTTCGACGACCCGCATCACCTGTCCTGATCGATTCTTGAGCACCCGACCGTAGCCGGCAGGTTCTTTCAATCGCGTCGAAACCAGTGTCAGGGCGGCTCGTCGCTTGGTTTGAGTGTCGAGAAGGTTCTGAAAAACTTGTACGCTGATCAAAGGTATGTCGCCGTTAATGATTAACACTCGACCCGCCTGCTCGGGAATCTGGTTCAGGGCCATTTGGACACAATGCCCCGTTCCGAGTTGAGGTTCTTGAACAACGAATAAAACGGAGTGTTGAGTGAGGCAGGAACGAACTTCATCGCCGCAATGTCCTACGACGACATAAACCTTTGGCTGGGGAGAAAGTTTGCCGAGGGTTTCAATGACGCGTTCAATAATGCTTTTTCCAAGCAGAGGATGAGCCAGTTTGGAGTGCTGCGATTTGAAGCGGGTGCTCTTTCCCGCCGCCATCACAATCGCACTCAGAGCATCAGGCATGGGCTATGGTCTCAGAAATTGACTTTTCCGCCAATTGAAAAGCAGGGCGCGTGGTCTTAGCTGGCCGCCGATTCCTGGTGGAGCAGAGACTCGAATTCCGGGTTCTTAGCCAAAGACTCAAAATCGGGATCACGGCCGGCCGACACACGATTCAACGCGTTCAGCTGAATGGCTTTTTGCAGATGCTTCAAAGCCTCGCTGGTCTGACCTTGCATGGATTCGAGAGCCGCCAAGCCGTAAAAAATATGATCGCCCCGGGGTTCCATCGAGAGAGCTTTTTCAAAAGCCGTGCGCGCGGAATCAAATTCCCGCCGATTGAGGTGGGCAATCGCGAGGTTGTAATAATCTTCAGCGGTCTTGGGGCCGGGTGTGCTTCGCGCCATGCGCTGCACACACATGCTGATGTGAGCTCTGGCTCGCGCTACGATGTCCTTTTCTGTGGGAAAATTCTCGATGATCTTCTGAAAAGTCTCCCGGGCTTTCGAAAATTCCTGCTGGTTGAAACTCTTGAGGGCTGCCTCATAGCTCTTGACAGCTTGAGGGTCACGCTCCAATGGCGCCAACTTTTTGGGTGCGCGCCTGATAGGCTTTCCCACTTTCACGGGAGGAGAAGACGAAACCGTCCGCGGGCTTCGAGTCCGTCTGTTGGCGCTTGATTTTCTGCTCTTGGCTTGATGCTTCGCGCTCTTCTTGGCCTTGGCGAATTTGCGTTGTCGTGCTTTTGCTCGTGGCATTTTGAATCCCCAAGTCGTGTCGTATCGATTTTGATGACAGCTTTGGCCTATTCTCCAACTTCCACTAAGTTATTGAAAGTTCAGGTGTTGTGGACACCAAAAGCCAGACCGCGGCGTTTGAGGGAGCTGACCAGGAAATCACATGATCATTGGAACCGTGAACCTTATAACAAAAGTGAAATCGCAAAGTCAAGGAAGGCGCTTGTTCATCGCCTTGTGCTCAGGGTCTTGTTTTGGAAGTAGTTTTGGGTGCTGCCGGAAGGGGATGAGGTACTATTCGGTTATATTGCCAGCCCGGCATTTGAATTGAAAACAACCTGCAAATATGTTTATACTGAACTGTATTGCAAAGGTTGGACGTGCATCTACCTGATTTAGTCATCTACCCTGAAGAATACGCTGAAATTCGCTCCATTTTGACGCAGTTGGCCTCGGAGGCGAAAGCCAAGCTTGTTTTTTTGGTCGACCGCAACGGCCAACCCATCGCCTCCTACGGCGATAACGGCTCCGTCGACACCACTTCACTTTCCTCGCTTGCCGCGGGAAACGTTGCGGCCACTGAAGGCTTGGCACAGCTTTTGGGAGAGCGCGAGTTTTCCGTGCTCTTCCACGAGGGCGAGCGCGATAACATCCACTTTTCCATTGTTGCCCATCGTGCCATCCTGGTGGTCATCTTTGATAACAGAACACCGGTGGGCCTGGTGCGGCTGCGCGTCCGACAAGCCGCGGCGCAATTTGGGGATGTCTTCCAAAGAGTTGTGGAGCGCTTCGAAAAGGATATGCTGGCGATCGGAATGAAAGGGGAATCACCTTTCCCGGAAATTACCGACGAAGATATCGACCGACTGTTTGTGGAGTAGGGGCAGGGGAATCCTCATTTGACCTTCATCAATTACGCTTCACGGGAAATCAATTGCAAGATTGTGTATTACGGTCCGGGTCTGGGCGGCAAGACCACCAATCTGAATTACATCTATCAGAAAATCCATCCCTCCAATAAGGGAAAGATGGTGTCGCTTTCCACCGACACGGAGCGGACATTGTTCTTCGATTTCCTGCCGTTGGAGCTGGGCTTGATCAACGGATTTAAAATCCGCTTTCATCTTTATACCGTGCCGGGCCAGATCTACTACGATGCCAGCCGCCGGCTTATCTTGAAGGGGGTCGATGGGATTGTCTTCGTGGCCGATTCGCAAGAGGAGCGCCTCGATGCCAATGTTGAAAGCTTGCGCAATTTGCAGGAACATCTACATGACCACCGCTACGATTTCATGAAAATGCCCTACATTCTTCAGTTCAACAAGCGGGATCTCTCTTCGGCGTTGCCTTTTGACACGCTCAAGAAAGAGTTGTGGCGGAAGAACGAACCCATATTTGAGGCTGTGGCGTCTTCGGGGAAGGGCGTGTTCGATTCGCTGAAAGAAGTCACGCGTCAGTTGTTGGGAGCACTCAAGAGAAGTTAGGATTCCTGCGCGGAATTGTTTTTCCTTTCATCTCTCACCGGTACCCGGTCATTTGAGTCATCGACCTGTCCACGCTTTCCCCTTCGGTAACATGTAATATGAGGCAACGATCCCTTCTCGCTACCTTTTTCGGTAACCTTTAATGTGAGTCAATTCGTTTGGCCTCCGGATTCTTGACGGATGAAGACCGCATGGTTATAATCGCGTCCGCACTTGAGCAGGAATTACTCCTGAGTAGCTCAATGGTAGAGCATTCGGCTGTTAATCCCCCGCCGGGGGATTGCAGGTTCGAGTTTGGAGAGAGATCAAGCATTCGGGCAAATGAGAAGATTGACGTTGCAAGATACTCCTGAGTAGCTCAATGGTAGAGCATTCGGCTGTTAACCGAAGGGTTGTAGGTTCGAGTCCTACCTCAGGAGCCATTTCATAAAATCCCCCCCAACATCTTCAGTATGCCATTTTACGTTTACGTCTTGCGCTCTGCCTTTTTGGGGCAAATGTACGTAGGTCAGACCGCAAATCTTGAACGGCGTTTAGATCAACACCGTAAAGGTGAGCGCTTCTGGACGCGACGAGCCAAGGATTGGGAGTTGATCTATTCTGAAAGTTATCGGACGCGCGGGGCAGCCATGATACGGGAACGCTATCTCAAGACCGGGAAAGGGAAGGAAGAATTGAGGCGCCTGTTAATCGCCCGTCCGCCTTAGGCGGATAGCTTCGAGTTCTGCGTCATCAGCCAATTTATAATATCCCCATCAGCATCTTCAAAATTCCATTCCATGTTTACGTGTTGTGGTCTGCCTTCGTCGGGGTGGTGTAAGTGGGTCAGACCCCCGATTTTCTAAGCCGACTGGGTTCGTGCTATGACGGCTTATCTCTCCTTCCTCCTTTCCTTCATATTTTTGTGATGGTTTGTTGATACCTTGAAGAATGATAAAATTGCGGGTATTCCACGCTGAAAACTGAACGCGGAATTAGTAGCCCATCGAAGGGCTCCGTATGAGGAAAGGGCTTTGATGCTTGACGCAGTTATTGTGGGGGCAGGGCCTTCCGGGCTTGCAGCCGGGTATGAAATGACCCGGCACGGAGCTCGAGTGGCGGTCCTGGAGCGTCTCGATCGCGTCGGAGGCTTGGCGCGGACCATGCCGCACGACGGCTGTTTGTTTGATATCGGCCCCCACCGCTTCTTCACCAAGAACGAAGAAGTCCGGCAGTTATTCGTCGACATTGTGGCAGAAGACCTTTTGCGCGTCCCCCGTTTGACTCGCATTTACTATCGCAACAAGTTTTTTAATTATCCGCTCACGCCGCTTAATGCGTTGTTTGGGGTGGGTGTCGCTTCCTCCGTCGCTATTTTTCTGAGTTATCTCAATGCGGCGGCTCGCCAAACCATTTCTCCAGTGGAACCTGTCAACTTCGAGCAATGGGTCACGAACCAATTCGGGTCGCGTCTCTATGAAACCTTTTTCAAGACCTACACCGAAAAGGTGTGGGGGATTCCGTGTACACAAATCGGGGCCGACTGGGCCGGGCAGAGAATCAAGGGCCTGAGCCTCATTGCGGCAGTTCAAAATGCCTTGCTCAACGGAAAAGGAAATAAAATCAAGACCCTGGTCGATGAATTCTTGTTTCCGCGATTGGGAGCGGGGCAGCTTTACGAAAAACTGGCACAACGAATTGAAGATCGCGGCAACACCGTAGCGGTGGGTCGCAAGGTGCTGCGAATGAATCGCGAGGGGTTGCGAGTCCGCAGCGTGGAAGTGTGTGATGGGCAAGGGCGCGCGGAGGAATACGAGGGCGGATACTTCATGTCGAGCGCCCCTCTGACGGAGATGGTCGAGATGATGAACCCGGCGCCACCGGACGCAGTTCTCGCGGCGTGCCGCAGCTTACGCTATCGCGACCACGTGGGTGTGCATTTGAAGGTCGAGGGCACTCCTTTCCCCGACAACTGGATTTATGTTCACGACAAGCGATTCCGCATGGCGCGCATCGCCAATTTCAGAAATTTCTCCCACGCCATGGCCGAACATGATGGTGTCAGCCCGCTCACGGTGGAATACTTCACCTTCAAAGGCGACGACACTTGGCGCCGATCGGATGAAGAGTTGATCGACTTCGCTTTGGGAGAGATTGCTCAGATGTTTGTGGGAAAAACCACACGGCCCATTTCCGGATTCGTCGTTCGCAGCGAAAAGGCCTATCCGGTAATCGAATTGGGATTCCAAAAGCATATCGACGTCATCAAGTCGTGGTTGGATGGGTTTGAAAATCTTAAACCCATCGGACGGTCCGGCATGTTCAAATACAACAATCAAGACCACGCCATTGCCACCGGGCTGCTGGCCGCGCGCACGGCCTTGGGTCTGGGAAAATACGATCCCTGGTTGGTCAATATTGACGCCGAATATCACGAAGCCGGCGAGTCAAAGTAGCAATCAAAGCATTTCGCACAACCGGTCGTCTGCCACAATTTGAATCCCTTCGTCTAAATATACCCGGGCTTTTTCCTTGATGCCGATCCCAAATCCTGTTTAAATACGCAATCTTTCCAGAACTTTTTCGACAGCACGGGACTTTGCAATCCCCTGACACATGAACTTAGGAGGACCCATGAATTCTCGGAAATTCCGGCGCCTCGGGCTGGGTGTTGTACTCCTGTTTGCGGTAGTGGGAACTGCCGTCTCTCTTCCGGAAGCACCCAGTCGAGACGCCGCAGTGGATGCCCTGATTGCCCAAGCCCTGGGACCCTCTCCTTTGAGTGAAACGCTGCGTGTTTTGTGTGATGGAATTGGAGGAAGGATTCCGGGCACTCCGGCACTTGAAAAAGCCGTGAATTGGGGTGTCGAGAACTTTCGCCGTGCCGGCGTCGACAATGTTCACACCGAGAAATATTCCATTCCCCATTCGTGGCGGGAGGGTGAGACTTTATTGGAGGTCGTATCGCCGGCACGATTCAAAGTTCATGCCACTTCAGTGGCATGGGCGCCAGCCACTCCGAAGGGTGGAATCACTGCGGAGGTTGTTGATGTTGGGGATGGAGAAGGCGAGGATTTTGCAAAACTCCAAGGCCAGGGGGAGGGGAAGATTCTGTTGGTTCATTCCCGTCTCATGACCAGCTTGGATGATCTTTTTGCCGAATACATGCACTTCGCCGCCGTCATGGGGAGCGCGGCACAGGCGAAAGCTGCGGCAGTCCTGTTTATGTCCACTCGACCGCGAGGCTTGCTCTACCGACACACCAATTCGACTTCCGGTCAAATTGCAAGTGTGCCCATGGCGATTGTGGGCCGAGAAGACGCCTTGCGAATCGCGCGGCTCATTTCTTCAGGTCCGCAGGTGCAAATGCATCTGTCATTGCCGAATGAAATAGGTGGACCTTTTGAAACAGAGAATGTCGTTGCCGATATCAAGGGGGTTGGAAAACCGGATGAAATGGTCATTCTGGGGGCGCATCTGGATTCCTGGGAGCTCGGGACGGGTGCTCTTGACAACGGCTGTAATGCCTCCATGGTGATTGATGTTGCGCGGGCATTTCATGCCGCCGGCATCCGGCCGCAGCGGACATTGCGGTTCATCCTCTTCACCGGCGAGGAAGAAGGGTTGCTGGGGTCCCGAGCTTACGTTCATGATCATCGCTCGGAGATGGACCGAGTGGTTGCCGAGTTGGTGTTTGATGAGGGTGTAGGGCGTGTCAACGGGTTTTTCCTAGGGGGACGCAAGGATATCCTGCCGGCCATAAACGAAGTCCTCGAGCCCGTGAGAGATTGGGGGGCTAATTCTCATACTTTCGACGCGTTCATCGGGACTGATAATTTTGACTTCTTGCTGGAAGGAATTCCTACGTTGATTGCCAATCAAGATGTGACGGACTACCTTCCCAATTATCACGCCAGCTCCGACACATTCGATAAAGTGGACCTGCGTGAGCTGAAGATTCAAGAGGCCCTGGCGGCAGTTACTCTCTATCGAATCGCCAATCGGCCACAGCGCCTCGGGCCAAGACAGTCTCGCGTTGAAGTGGAATCGTTGCTCAGAGATTATCAACTGGATCAACAAATGAAGCAGTTTGGCATGTGGCAGGATTGGGAGTCGGGAGCCCGGGGCCGAAAACAGTAGTTCACAAATCCTGGCGAGTCATTATTTGTATTCGGGGGCATGAATTTCTGTTAGATTACGGACGATTTGCGCGTTCGGAGTTCACCCGGCCTGTGGGTCCCAATGGAGATGACGTGTGGCCTCCCACCCGGATCAGCTGAATCCTTTTCCTCATCAACGCGTTCGGGCCATTCATCATTTCTTCTGAGTTCATGGCGAAAATCAAGATAGTCGTTACCGTGCTTTTGCTTGCCCTCCTCCTGTGGAAGGTTCACCCACGCCATATTTACACCGCCTTAAAAGAAGCCAATTTCAACGGGTTGGTCCTGGCCGTTGTTTTGGGATTAGTCATGGTGTTGCTGCGATGGTGGAAGTGGCATGTTCTGGTCAAGGATGGTTTGAAGGCGGGTGGACCCAAACAATCTTTGGTAAGTCTTTTGGGAGGTATGGCGTTTGCGCTGGTCACACCGGCGCGCGTGGGGGAGCTCAGCCGGGCTCTGTTTTTTCCGAAAGGCACCAAGACGCAGGTGGGGATGCTCACCTTTCTGGATCGGGTCATCGATCTTTTCGTTGTTTTGCTGTACGCCTCCTTGGGAGCGACGTCGCGTGTCAGCCCCGTGTTCCGCATTGTTCTGGGAGCGACGATGGCGGTGCTGGCGTTTGTGGTGTTGCGTTTCGATTGGGTGGTCCGGCTACTCCGGCGGTGGTTTCAAGGTGGCTGGTTGGGAAGTCGTTTGGCGGGACTTGACCAGGTGGAACGTAATCTGCGTCATGTCACCATCCTCAAGAACTTTATTTTGAGTTGTTCTCTGACCTTCTTTGATCTGATTACTTTCTTTGTGTTGTTGCGTTGTTTTGTGCCGACAGTTTCGTTTTCAGTTGTCCTGTTGGTGTTTCCATTGGTCCTGCTGGTCAACGTGGCTCCGATCACGATCAGTGGCCTGGGGTTGCGGGAAGGAACGGCGATTGCTCTTCTGGCTATTTTCAAGATTTCTTCTGCCGCGGCGTTCAACGCCACTTTTCTGTCCTATATTTTGAATAGTGTGGCCCCGGCCGTGGTGGGAGCCATCTACGCCAGGAACATGAAGGTCAGCTTTTCTGCGCAGAAACCCGCGCCGCAATCTTGAAAACCGGCGGCATTCAGGCCTGTGCGCCCGATTGGCAGTCTGAAGGGTGGGAGATTAATCGACAGGGTCTGTGCTGACGTCCTTCTTGCGTCGATGGCGACGATACAGGAAGATGACGATCAGAACAAATAATCCCAGAATGAAGAAGCTGAACCGTTTCACGATTTTTATCAAGAGCGGCCATTCGCTTCCGAAAAAGTAGCCGACCAGGGATATGGCGGTGGACCACACGACCGCGCCCGCAAAATTGAAGATCAGAAACTTGGGCCAGGGGAGGTGGAGGACTCCCGCGAAGGGTCCGGCTACCACCCGCAGGCCTGTGATAAAGCGCGCAAAGAACACGGTGACGGCGCCGTATCGGCGAAACACCCGCTCGGCATGTTCAATGTGGCTCCGGCGAATCAGGAAGCGGTTCGACAGCCTCATAAGAAACGGCCTTCCACCATGTCGGCCGATCAAGTACCCCAAGTTGTCGCCGAGCGTGGCGCCGCAAACGGCAATCACGATAATCCATTGGATCTTAAGGTCGACCAAATCGCTGTTGGCTGCCAGAAAAGTTGCCGCCAAAAGAACCGTTTCACCCGGAACCGGGAGACCGGCGTTTTCGAGCATGACACCGAAAAACACGGTCCAATAGCCGTAAAGGATGAACAGGTGCAGGAGTTTGTTAAAAAGATCTTGCATGGTTGGTCAAAGTGGAGATGCAGGCGTTGCCCTGATGCGCCACTCCGTCCGATTGTACAGCTTTGGCGTCAAAACTCAACGCTTGATCGCAATCTCCTGGGCAGATTTGAAACGGCGCGACCAAGTGCCATTTCGGTTGAACCGCTTTGAAATCCTGTGATAGGATTTTTCGCTTTCTGGCGGCATGAACGACCGAGTTGTACCCACCGCAATCCATAAAGCCGAGTTTTTTTGGAAAGGAGTAGCACGTGAAGGTTTATGAGGGGGCAAACATACGGAATGTGTGTTTTGTGGGACATGGAAGCTGTGGCAAGACCTCCTTGGTTTCGGGGCTCTTATTTACAGCCGGCATGATGAACCGCTTGGGGCGGGTGGACGATGGAACAACCGTTACCGACTACGACGAAGAAGAAGTGGAACGGAAGATCTCCATCAATACTTCAATGGCGTATGCCGAGTGGGGCAAAACGAAAGTTAATATTCTGGATTCGCCCGGATACGGATTTTTAATTCATGAGACCAAAGGTGCGCTACGGGTTGCCGACAGCGCTGTTGTGGTTGTGGATGGAGTCGCCGGGGTGGAGGTTCAAACCGAAAAAGTGTGGTCGTTCGCGGATGAGTTCCAGTTACCGAGGCTTATTGTTTTGAACAAACTGGACCGTGAGCGAGCCAGTTTCGAACGCGCCATGGAATCGGTGCGCAAGAATTTTGGCCGCTCCACGATCTCCCTCCAACTTCCCATCGGCATCGAGAAGAATTTTCGCGGCGTGGTGGATCTCATCCACATGAAAGCCCATACCTACGATCTCTCGGGAAGCGGCAAGCTGACAGAGGGCGACATCCCCGCCGAGATGAAAGACCCGGCTCAGAAGGCCCACGAAGGTTTGGTGGAAATGGTGGCCGAGGGAAATGATGCGCTGATGGAGGAGTTCTTTGAAAAGGGAACACTGCCCGTGGAAGATTTTGAGAAAGGCCTGCTACTGGCCATTTTGGAGCGGCGAATAGTGCCGGTGGTATGCACATCGGCGTATTTCAACGTGGGCGCCCAGGATTTGCTGGACGTCATTGTCAACTACATGCCTTCAGCCAATGCCCGCGAAGTGGTGGGGTTCGAGTCGACCGCCTGGGATAAGGAAGTGCGGCGCAAGGGAATTGAAAGCGAGCCGCTCTCTTTGTTTGTGTTTAAGACGGTGGCCGATCCGTTTGCGGGACGCGTGTCGTATTTCCGTGTCTATTCCGGCAGCCTCAAGAACGACGCTTCCATATACAGTTTCAATCGTAGCTCGT
The DNA here is from genome assembly GCA_028716525.1 of Terriglobia bacterium. Taxonomy (GTDB): domain Bacteria; phylum Acidobacteriota; class Terriglobia; order JAIQFV01; family JAIQFV01; genus JAQUPQ01. The sequence continues at coordinate 29,684 of JAQUPQ010000002.1, forward strand.
CTGAAAAGATGGCCCATATCGGGGTGCTGCAAGGCAAAACATCAACGGCCGTTCCGGAATTGAAAGCGGGCGATCTGGGAGCGATCGCCAAACTGAAGGAAACGCTGACGGGCGACACACTGGGTGACAAAGGGAATCCCATTTATTTCAGGCCGGTAGCATTCCCTGAACCTGCCATTGCGTTCGCCATCGAACCTAAGACTCGGCAAGACGAAGATCGCATCGGCACCGCTATTCATCGCGTTTTGGAAGAAGACCTGGCGCTTCGGTTCAGCCGCGATCTGCAGACGCATGAATTATTGCTCTCCGGCACCGGACAACAACACATCGAAATCGTGGTTTCCCGATTGCGAAGGCGTTATCAGGTCGAGGTAAAGCTCAAGACCCCCAAGGTCCCCTATCGAGAGACCATTACTGGAAAGGCCGATGCCCAAGGACGGCATAAGAAACAGACCGGGGGGCACGGCCAATATGGGGATTGCAAGATCAAGATGGAACCGTTGGCGCGGGGCCAGGGCTTTGAGTTTGCGAACGAAATATTTGGGGGGTCTATTCCTCGCAACTTCATTCCGGCGGTGGAAAAGGGAATTGTGGAATCCGCCGGCCGCGGATTTTTAGCCGGCTATCCGGTGGTGGATTTCAAGGTGGAACTTTATGACGGTTCCTATCATGACGTCGACTCGTCGGAACTCGCCTTCAAGATTGCCGGCTCTTTGGCCTTCAAAAAAGCCATGGAGCAGGCCAGGCCGGTGTTGTTGGAACCTATCATGAATGTCGAAATCATTACCCCGGAGCAGTACGCCGGCGACCTGATGGGAGATTTGAACTCCCGAAGGGGCCGCATCCAGGGCATGGATTCTCGTGCCGGCAATCAAATCATCAAGGCTCAGGTCCCTATGGCCGAAATGTTGACGTATTCTCCGGTTTTGACATCCGCAACCCAAGGGCGCGGTACGTATTCAATGGAATTTTCACACTACGATATCGTGCCACAACAGATCTCCCAGAAAATCGTGGAGGCGGCAAAGGCCGCGCGTCAGGGCAAGGAGGAAGAAGTGGAGGAGTAACTCCTCCACTGACATTTTCGCGGTCGTTACGATCATTCCTGTCACCGAAGTCCGGCCTGGATTTGTTACCGTAGTCCTCTCAACGGCTTCTTTTGTACACCATATCGTGCACCTTATTTCACAAATGACATCTTTGTAGAATTGCATTTTGCACGAACCTCTATATCTGTTGGAAATACATGTAGTTGTGTGTCAAATTCAACTTTTTTCAATCTACTGGTATTTGGAAGGGCAAGTGCTTTGATAAGGGGTGAATATTTTCAAGAAAGGTGGTGAAAACAGAATGAAGAAGCTTCTTACATTTTTGCTTATGTTGCTGTTTACTTTTGGCCTATCGGCAGGAATAGTAGCTCAGGAAACGACGCCTCCTCCGAAGGAAAAGCAGGCTGACACCGGCAAGAAGGCCACCAAGTCCAAGACGCACAAGAAGGCCACGAAGACGGAAAAGACTGCAAGCGATACTGAGAAGGCGGCCACGAAGACTGAGAAGACAGCCAGCAAGACCGAAAAGGCTACCAAGTCCAAGACGAGCAAGGCGGCCTCAAAGACGGAAAAGGCTGCCAGCAAGACGGAGAAAGCTGCCACAAAGACTGAAAAGGCGGCGAGCAAGACTGAAAAGGCTGCCAGCAAGACCGAAAAGGCTGCGTCAAAGACTGTGAAGAGTAAGAAGGGCACCTCCAGCAAGACCAAGAAGGGCGCCTCTTCGGACAAGAAGGATGACAGCGGCAAGTAATTTCGAAAGGTGAGAATCTTTAAAGGTTTTCTCCCGGGCAGGTGAATTTCACCTGCCTTTTTTTTTCGCATAGTGCCGCCCCGTAAAACGGGCCGTGAGCCGCCCCCCCAGGTTTGAGCACTTCGAAGTTCACATCGGTGTCGTGAAGTTGTAGAATTCATCGCATCTGCAGACAGGGTCTGCGTCTTACGCCACAACTCCCCCCTCAAATCTTATGGAATCTCTCATTGTCTTGAAGGATCGATTGGAGCTGTTTCTTCTGTCTCATCCACGGGCTATCATTCAAGATTTTCGCACAGGCACCTGGTCTCTCACCGATTCCCGCATTTCACTGGAAATTGAATTCGGAAAGTTATTGTTGACGCTTTGGACCGGTGAACGATCAATGCTGCGGCGTATTTCTGGGGTGAAGGAATGGTCGGAGGATTCTGTCATTCTGATGGTGCGAGATGGCAGCCATAAAGAACGAGAGTTGTATATTGATGCCGATCACGTGGCTGCCGCCCGGCCACAACTAAGAGCCGCTCGAAGGCAGTTTGCGCACAAGTTGGCCTGTCTCTTGCAAGCCCGATTCCCCGGGCTTCTTGTTGAGAAGCTTTTGACCTCCAAAAATCTGGCCCAGTCCTTCTCGGAACATTACGCCCGTGGTGTCGCTCTGATGCGGAGTTCACGTTGGGGACTTTTCGGTGTGAACCGCAGTGAAAGCCCTGCCACTGTGGACGCCATGTTGAGCTATGCGTTGATCTGGCTGAACTATTTGCAGGCTCAATCTGCTCGAGCCCGACTCGATGGAATGGTCCTGGTCGTTCCCAAGGACAGCGGCATTTTCCTGACGCCTCGGATGGGTTTGATCCGCTCACCCGGAATTCATATCGAACTGTTGGAGGCGGATGATGAGATGGAGAATCTTGATACGGCGTGTTCGAAAGATTATGGGAATTTGGAAAGTCGGCTGTCGAAGGTGGATCGAGTACCCCTGCCGGCGGAAGAGATTCCGTGGGACGCACTGCCGCCTTGCTTGAAACGAGCCGAATCAGAGATTGAAATTGTGCACCGTGCTGCCTCGCGTTTCTTCTCTATTCGTTACCACGGATTGGAATTTGCTCGCCTCACCGAAGAACGTGTTCCCAAGATCTCGTATGGTGTTTCGCCGATCGAATCTTCGTACGACCGCTCCAAGGAGCCTGAATTGGAGCGATTATGGAAAGAGTTGCAGCAGTTTCGACGGCCTGATTGTCCGGATCCTCATCATCCCTACTTCCGGCTCCAGGCGGAGCGATGGCTGGAATCCCTGGTTCTTCGAGACATCCGGAAGATTTCAAATGACCTGAACCCGGCGTTCGTATACCCGCAAGTTCCGGCTTTCTCAGGATTGGACCGGGCTGTTATCGACATTCTGAGCGTCACACGATCGCATCGCCTGGCGGTCATTGAGCTGAAGATTTCTGAAGACATCCAGCTGCCCCTGCAGGCGCTGGATTACTGGCGCCGCGTCAAATGGCATTTTGAGCGAGGGGATTTTGAACGCCAGGGATATTTTCCGAACCTGTCACTTTCTTCGGAGGATCCCGTTCTTTTTCTGGTGTGTCCGGCGTTCCGATTTCATTCCACGACGGAAGGCATTCTGAAATATTTCCCGAAGTCGCTTGAAATCACCAAGGTGGGAATAAATGAAGGCTGGCGGAACGAACTCAAAGTCTTATACCGCAAACATGTGTGAGTGCGGATCATTTCTTCCGCATTGGAAAGGCCGCACCCGCGCCTTGCGTTGGAGCAAAGCGGGACACGCACAAGTGCACGGCAACGCGGACATTATTCAATCAGCGCAAATATTCTGGCTTGTCCGCCACTGCCACCTTGAATATCGATCGGGGATACGATCAGAAATGCTCCGCGCGGAGGCATCTGCTCCAAGTGAGCCACGTTCTCTATGCCGTATTTTCCCGCGCTCATCAACTTGTGATGAACAGCGAAGTCCGTCGAAGGACCGTAGTCAATCGAAAGCGTGTCGATTCCGATGGCGTTGATATTGCGGGCGCGGAGCAGGAAATCCAAAGCCTCGGTGGACCAGCCGGGGAAATGCATGACGCCGCGGGAATCCTTGTTTTGATAACGCTCGGGGCTTCCCACGCGCTCTCCCCAGCCGGTGTAGGCGAGAACGATGGAGCCGTCCTGAATTTCATGATTTCGCCGCTCCCAATCCTGGATGTCGGCGGGACTGATGCGGTAATCCGGATTGGCAGCCGCTTTTCCACGGACATTGATGACAACGGCATATCCGAAAAGATCGTCAAGCGCCATCTTGTCGACCGACACACCGTGTTGTTCAAAGTGGTTGGGCGCGTCGACGTGAGTACCGAGATGCTCGGGCGTGCAATATTTTCCGGAAAGAACATGTTCCTTATCCATCGATGTGAAGAACTCGAAATGGAAGGGTTCATATCCGGGGGCAGGCCAATAAGGGGTTTGGGCGTTCAAAGGATAAGTCAGATCCAGAACTTTGGTGCGGCCCGCCAGCACGCCATCAAGACGGTCTTTGCCGGTGATTCGACGCGCCCGTTTGACGATTTCATGACTCACTTTTTGAACTTCTTCCTTTTGCGCAGGATAAAGGGCGGGCCAAATCAGACCCAAAGCGCACAAAGCGATCGCCGCGCGAATAAGGATCTTCTTTCTCATGCCTCCACCTCCCCGTGGGTGAGAATCAATCTGTGAGGTTATATCACACAACCCTAGCTCGGATTGGATAACTTGCTCCGAACCAGTTCATTCACCGCTTTTCCGTCGACGCGTTGGCCCGCAAACCTGGCCATGACGGCTTTCATAACAGCGCCTAAATCCTTCATGGAAGTGGCGCCGGTTTCCGCCAACGCTTCCAGCACGGCTTTTTCAATGTCTTCCTTCGAAGCGCCTGCCGGCAAATACTCTTCAATAATCTTAATCTCGGCGGCTTCCTTTTCAGCCAGCTCCCTCCGGCCCCCTCGGGTAAACTGTTCGATCGAATCCTGCCGCTGTTTGATCAGAGTTTGAAGGACCTGAAAACACTCGGCCTCTTCGAGAGCCTTGATCTTCTCGATCTCCTTGTTCTTAATGGCAGCCTTCATCATGCGGAGCGTGCTGAGGCGGAGGACATTTTTCGAGCGCATGGCCTCCTGGATATGTTTTTGAAGTTGATCTTGAAACGTCATCGCCAAAGCCTCACAGGTGGTTTTTGAGGTGCTGAGCTATCGCTTTACCATGAAATCGCCCATTTTCGATAAAGATCTCATTGTTCTTGAGGCCCGCCACAACCGATCCGGCCATGTAGATTCCCGGAACGTTGGTTTCAAAGGTCTCGGGATGCATCTTGGGTTTCCAATCCTCAGGATCCAAATCAATTCCCAAGGTTTGAAGAAAGGTTCTGTCGGGATGGTATCCTGTCAGAGCAAACACAAAATCGTTTTTGAGGCGAGCACGGCCCCGGGAGTCTTCGATGAGAATGGAGTCCGGGGCAATCTCGAGCACTCGAGTGTTGAAATGAGCCGCGATTTCATTGTTCCTAATTCGATTTTCAATATCGGGCTTGATCCAATATTTTATGGAACCGCCGAGTTCCGATCCGCGGTAGATCAACGTGACGCGTGCTCCTGAGCGATATAGCTCCAGAGCCGCCTCGATGGCGGAGTTTTTTCCGCCGATGACGGCCACGTCCTGGTTGAAGTAGGGATGGGCTTCCATGTAGTAGTGCGAAACCTTGGGAAGATCTTCGCCCGCAATTTCGAGCACGTTGGGGTTGTCGTAATATCCCGTGGCCACCACAATCTTTCTCGCGGCATAGGAGGCCTCTTGACCCAACCGGTTGCCGGCTTTTATGACAAACTTCCCGTCGCTCCCCTCAATCCCCAGGACCCGTTCGTATTGATGAATATTCAAGGCATAGGTTTCAGCTACTCGGCGATAATATTTCAGTCCTTCCAAACGTGAGGGTTTTTCACGCGCGCACACCAGGGGAAGATCTCCGATTTCGAGCAGTTCCGGCGTGGTAAAAAAGACCATGTTGACGGGATAATGAGCCAGAGAATTGACCAGGCATCCTTTGTCGAATACCAGGCACGAGAGGTTTCGACGTTCACATTCGATGGCACACGCCAAGCCGGCCGGTCCGGCGCCTACGATGCCCACATCAAAGTGTGTTTCAGCCATAAATTCTACAATTTCTCATTCTAACTTTGCCCTTGGGGCTTGTAAACGGCTTTGTGGGGCTTGGTTTAAAAGGCAGAAGCCGGTACAATTCGGCAGCAAACCTGTCCGGTGGGTGTGAAGCTGTAAAGCGGCGTCTGATCGAGCATGCGAATGGGAAATCAAAAGGTCTCGAGCCGCGGCGCAATTAATGCATCATTGCTTCGGGTTCCACAAAGAGGGGTTCCACCAAACTCAGAATTGAGCTTTCATGCGTGTGATTCTCATTGCGGCGGACTGGAATAACACGGGGCCGGTGGAAAGGCAGGCGATCACCTTGGCGGAGGGGTTGGCGCGTTTTGAAGTAAAGTCGTTGATCATCAGCAGCCAGCTCCGCGAGAGAAAGCTCAATCCCGAATTGCCTGTGGTGATCAGAAATTTTCCTGTGCACGAGAAGACGGCCGCCTACGAAATCTACCGCCTTCCGGTGCGTTTGATGATGACGCGCAAACGCCTCCTGTTTTTTTACCTCCGCGTCTTCTGGATTCTGTTCAAACGGCTCTGGGGGTTTGATGTCATCCAGGGAATCCAACTTCATACCAATGGGGGCTTGGCCGCAAAACTGGCCAGGATTTTCGGCAAGAAGTGTGTCATCAAGGTGGTGAGCGGTGGATTTTCTGGAGACTTGGCTCTTTTCTCCGGAATGCCCATGTCGTCCCGGTTGAATCAATGGGTGCGGACGGCCAATGCGTTTGTAACGTTAAACGACGATGTGACGCGCGATTTGGTGCGCGCCGGTTTGCCCAAGATCCGCATGCGAAAGATCATTGACGGAGTCGACACCGGGCATTTTCGACCGTTGGGGTCTCATGAAGCCAAACGCAAATCGCGCCGCTCGTTGGGATTGGGCGACAAGCGTTTGGTGATTTTCATCGGGCGCCTCATCGAGGAAAACAACCTGGATGCCCTGATGCTGGCATGGCAAAAAGTTGCGGCCCACATTTCCGACGCCCGACTGATCATCATGGGGGACGGCGTTTTGCGTCAACCGCTGGAATCCTACGTCCATCAGCTGGGAGTCGACCGGGCTCTGAAGTTCATGGGAATGCCGGACGACACGGCGCCTTATTTTCAATCGGCCGATGTGTTTGTGTATCCGGCCCGTTCCATCGCTGTGGCCACTTCTGTTTTGGAAGCCATGAGCTGCGGGATACCTGTGGTTACGTCTCGCATTGCGGGAACCGCCGACATCATGGTGGAGAACGAAACAGGAATTCTTTGCGAGCCGGGCGATGTTCGAGGCCTGGCGACGGCCCTGGTGTATCTGCTCGAGAACGAACACGACGCGGAGAGCATGGGTCGCGCGGCCCGCCTGCGCATCGAGAAGAATTTTTCCATTGAGGCTTACGCGCGACGGTACCTCGGTCTGTATCAGAAGCTCATCGCCTGAGGAAACACCCATTCATTCATGTGCGGCATTTGCGGAAAACTGAATTTTGATCCGCAGCGACGGATCGATGAGGATCTGTTGATCCGGATGCGGGATACTTTGTACCACCGCGGGCCGGATGACGGTGGTATTTACATCGATGGATCCATGGGCCTCGGTGTCCGACGCCTGGCCATCATAGACCTTTCTTCGCACGGACATCAGCCCCTCTCCAATGAAGACGAAACCCTGTGGATAGCCTTCAACGGGGAGATTTATAACTTCCAGGAAATTCGGAAAGATCTCCTTCAACAAGGGCACCAATTCCGCTCACACACCGACACTGAAACCGTCGTTCATCTCTATGAACGGCATGGGCCTGATTGTCTTCAATACCTGCGTGGCATGTTCGCCTTTGCCATTTGGGACAAACGAAGGCGTCGCCTGTTTCTGGCGCGCGATCGAGTTGGAAAGAAACCCTTGTTTTATCGCGCCGACTCAAGCAGTTTTTGGTTCGGCTCGGAAATCAAAGCCATCCTTGAAGATCCCGAAGTGCCGCGGAGTCCGGATTACACCGCGATCCACCACTACCTGGCTTTCCAATCTGTCCCTGCACCGTGGTCGGCATTTGAAGGAATCCGCAAGCTTCCGCCGGGACACTTCATGGTGGTGGAAAACGGACGGGTCACGACGGAGCGATATTGGAATCTACGGTTCTCGCCGAAGCGTACCGTGCGGACCCGCCGGGATGAGGAGGACTTGACAGAAGAAGCACGCTCCACCGTAGAGGAAGCCACCCGGCTTCGAATGATCAGTGATGTGCCTTTGGGGGCTTTTTTGAGTGGCGGGGTTGATTCCAGCGCGGTAGTCGCGCTGATGGCCCGGTCTTCATCCCGTCCCATCAGGACTTTTTCCATTGGGTTCGATCAGGCCGGTTACAACGAAACACATTTTGCACGCCTTGTGGCGGAGCGATATCACACGGACCATCAGGAATTTATTGTTCATCCCAACGCGCGGGAAGTCATTCCCCAGCTGGTGTGGCATTACAACGAGCCGTTCGCCGATTCGTCGGCCATTCCGACGTTCTACGTTTCCAAGCTGGCGCGGCAGCATGTGACCGTGGCTCTCAATGGTGACGGCGGCGATGAAACCTTCGGAGGTTACGATCGTTACTATGCCTTGTCTCTGGCGCGAAAATTCCGATGGTTGGGGAAAGTTGTTTCTCCCGCGGTCGTTCGAGTTCTGGAATCCTGGATAACGAAGTCCGGTGACCCGCGAAGCGTTTCGTGGCGAGGCCGGCGCTTTTTGCGGGGTCTTGGAAACTCCTTCGAGGAGCAATATTTCGACTGGATTTCCTATTTTTCGAATGCGTCAAAGCAAAGCGCCTATACCCCTGAGTTTGCTCGCCAACAGTCCAGCCAGGATTCATTGTCGCTTCTGAAAGATGTTTTTGACTCGGCAGACGCCGCGGACTTGGTGGATCGCGCCATGCAAGTGGATGCCCTGTCGTACCTGCCGGATACTCTTCTGACCAAGGTGGACATTGCCTCCATGGCCAACTCCTTGGAGGCGCGCTCGCCGCTGCTTGATCACAAAGTCATGGAATTGGCAGCCTCCTTGCCGGTCGCCTTGAAACTTCACGGGCGTGTCCAAAAGTATTTGTTCAAAAAAGCCATGGAGCCGCTCTTGCCTCCTGAAATTCTCCAACGCAGCAAAATGGGATTCGGGGTCCCGCTGGCTGATTGGTTGCGGGGCGAACTCGCCGGCTGGGCTCAAGAGTTGTTATTGGGAGAGAAATTCCGCAGCCGCGGCATCTTTCGCGCTGATTTTGCGGATAAGATTTTGAGAGAACACTTATCGGGCCGTTGGAACTGGCAATATCACATTTGGTCGCTGGTCATGTTGGAACTGTGGTTCCAGATGTTCATCGATAGGCCGCCATCGAGGCAGGCCTCGGAATTTGTTGAGCGCAACGTGGCGTTGGCTTCGGCGATGAAGTAATTTGCTTTGAAAACCCTCATCAGGAGGCGCGATGGAAAGGGGATTGGGGAGGCGCACTCTGGCCCTGTGCCGGGTAATTCTCGGAATCATCTTTCTTCTCTTTGGTGAATACAAAGTCGTCACACCACAGTTCGCGCACGGTGGGATGCAGGGGTGGGTTCAAGGATTTATCGATCACTCCGCTTATCCGTTCTTCAAGCCAGTTCTTCAGAATTTTGTCATGCCGCATGCGGTCATTCTCGGATACTTCGTCGGCGTGGCGGAGTTGATGCTGGGATTTTCGTTGGTCCTCGGAATGTTCGTCGGACTCTCCTCTATCTTTGGATTCATTTACATGGGTTTGTTGGCGTTGTCGACGGGCTATCAAGCAGACTGGCCGTTGTGGCGCTATTTTGGCGCTAATCTTGAGCATTTTTGCCCGGCTTTGCTTTTCATTATTTTCCGCGCGACTCACGCCGGACGGACATGGGGGATCGATTCCTTCCTGGCGCGACGTTATTCCTCGAAGAAATTTCTCTTTTAATTCAGATTACCCTTCAATCAATCTCTTCGCCCGGGCGAAAATCCGGTTAAACATCGGTTCGGTCAATTTTCCCGTAAAGGTGTTCTGTTGGCTGGGATGAAAAGAAGCAATAAGAGTGAGGGCCCGATCCAACCGGACTTCGGCGCCATGAAAGAACTTAGGGTGGGGTTTCAGCGCCCGGCCCGCAATTTCGCCGAAAGCCTTGAGAAAGGTGTCGAAGGCCACCTTGCCCAGCGCCACAACAACGCGTGGATTGCTACTGCTTCCATCGAATTCGAGGATTTTCATCTCCTGAATGAGGTAAGGGCGGCAATTGGACAGCTCCTTTGGGAGCAGCTTGTTCAATGGCGGCGCGCAGCGAGCCGAGGCCGTGATGTAACAATCAATGAGTTTCAATCCGTCAAAACGCGAAATTGAACTGGATTGATTGGCGAAACCGGCGCGAGACAGGGCGTGGTAAAGCCAGTCGCCGCTGCGATCTCCGGTAAACATGCGCCCGGTTCGGTTTCCCCCATGCGCCGCAGGCGCCAAACCGACAATCAATAACCGCGCCTCCGCATCGCCAAAACTCGGGACTGGTTTTCCCCAATAGTCTTCATCGGCAAAACGGGCCACCTTAACTCGCGCCACTTTCTCTCGCCATCGAACCAACCGTGGACACAAGCGGCATCGAATGATTTTGTGCTGGAGAATTTGGAGCTGCTCCAGCGGGGGCCGCTGAGTTTCTTCAATCCGACGCTTCATGGGTTTCCTTGAGTTTGTCCCAAATGCTTCCTTGAAGTATAGCGCCGAGATTCTTGGCAAAGAATGATCGGGGTACAACCGCATCGGCGCCGGCGTGCCTGGCGGCTGTTGCCAGCTCTTCCTGAACATGGGAAAGAAAACCCAGGATTCTCGCATTCGAGAGGCTCTTGGCCTTCGAAATGATTCTGGCCGCGTTCTGAGAATCAAAATTCAAGTCGACAATCACCGATCCCACGTTGCCGGCTTTCAGCTCCGAATAAAGGGACTGCTCTGAAGAAACCAGCTGAAGCGGAATGCCCAACTGTTTAGCCGCGTCCTCAATCCGGGTCGCAAAAAACAAATCACCCACTAATGCGATGGTCCTGTTCATTGTTGTTGAAGTAGTTTCATTCATGCCGCATTGATCCTGAGGACCCCGGCGCCGCGAATCTCACTGTGTTTGAGTTTTGTGAGGGCGGTGTTGATTTCGGGGAGAATAAATTCTTCCACTTCGGTTTTGAGGGGAACCTCGTCTGCGAGCCGCAGTAATTCAATGGCATCCTGCCTGGTGGCGTTAGCGACGCTGCGAATCGACCGTTCATGGTACAGCAGGCTGGCGTAATCGATCTCCGGGAGTGGGGTCATATAAATTCCAGCCAGTGCCACCGTGCCGCCCTTGTCGAGAATTCGAAGGGCATCCAGAACCAAGGGACCTGCGGGCGCAAAAATAATGGCGCTCTGGATCTTATGGGGCGGCGAATCCTGTGAGCCTCCCGTCCATGATGCACCGAGCGATCGGGCCAGGTCGCGGTGTTTTTTACTCCGTGTGAAAACGTAGACGTCGCAATTCCAGTAGCGGGCAATCTGGATGGCCAAATGCGCTGAGGCTCCAAAGCCAAACAACCCCAGGCGCTCTCCCTTTCGAATGCCGCACAAGCGCAAGGCCCGGTAGCCGATGACTCCGGCGCAAAGTAGCGGCGCCGCCTCTACGTCTGAGAAGGAGCGGGGTAGGGCGTAAGCGAAGGCATCGTTGATTTTTGTGAATTCGGCAAAGCCGCCGTCGGCGTGAAGCCCTGTGAATTGGGCGGACTCGCAAAGATTCTCTTGTTGAGTTACACAAAACCGACAATGCCCGCACGATTCACGAAGCCAGGGGATACCGACTCGATCGCCTTCATGAAAGCGTTTGGCGGCCGGACCACAGGCCGCAACCCGGCCCACAATCTGGTGACCGGGTACGAGTGGCAGGCGAGGCAACTGAAGCTCTCCTTCCACGGTGTGCAGGTCGGTGTGGCAGATTCCACAGGTGCTGACACGAATCAGAATCTCGCGGTCTTGGAGGCCGGGTTGTGGAAGCTCGCGCAGAGCCAGCGGGTTTTGTTCAACGGGTTTGGGATTTTCCAGTAGTGCGACCAGCATAATTCTGACACTTCGCAACTTGCCGAAAGCTGCAATTCATTTTGGCGCATCGCGAAACGGCGCCAGCACTTCCATCATCTGAACGTGAATCTTTCCGTTACTCGCCAGGGTTTCGGTCCCAAAAGGATCAAAACTCTGTCCACCGAAATCGGAGATCTTTCCGCCCGCCTCGGAGACGATGAGACTGCCCGCGGCCGTATCCCAGGCGTGCAATCGAAATTCCCAGTGCGCATCAAATCGTCCGCAGGCGACGTAGCAAAGATCCAGGGCCGCGCTGCCGAGCCGCCGCACTCCTTGCGATCGCAGCGTGAAAGCGCCGAACAATTCGACGTTTTTGAGCGCCTGTTGGCGTTTCTGAACCGGAAAGCCGGTTACAAGCAAAGCACGGCCTAAATCACTCACCTCCGAAACGTGAATGGGTTTTCCGTTCAGATAGGCACCGCCGTTCTTCTCGGCGTAGAAAAGCTCGGGGCGGACCGGATCGTACACGACGCCGACGATGATTTCTTTCCGGCATTCCAGGGCGATGGAAACGGAAAACAGCGGAAGATCGTGCGCATAGTTGGTTGTCCCGTCCAAAGGATCGACGATCCAACGATACTCCGAACGGGCCTTTCGCGCGCCGGTCTCTTCGGCCACCACTCCGTGATTAGGGAACTGCCCGAGCAATTTTTCGATGATGACCTGTTCGGAAGCCCGGTCCATCGCCGTGACCAGGTCTACCTCGGCCTTGAATTGAATTTCCTTGGGCTTTTCATACGAACGCATGAGGACGTCGCCGGCGGATTTGGCCGCGTCGATGGCTGCGTCGAGAAATGTCATCATGAGATATCCGAACAGTTTTGAATGATTCGTGAATACCGCAATGGAACCTCCGCCCCTGCGATTGCGTCAAAGATCTTCCAAGCTGATTATATCTGTGAATGAAAGGGGCTCGAAGAGAATTGTGGAGTGGAGCTTTTACTTCGGCAGTGGAAAATAGCCGCGCCGGGTTCGGACTTTGAGTTTGGGATTAATCGGGGTGAGTGAGATTTTCCGAAATTCGTCGGAGGGGGATTGCACCGTCGAGTAATAACCGATCGTATACTGGGTGCGCAACTCATTGCTGATTTTAGAATAGATGGAATCCAATTCTCCAATCGAGCTGGGGAAGAAAGCCTTGCCGCCTGTTTCCTCGGAAAAAGTAATCAACGCGTGCTCGCCGCCGGTGGCGCGTCCGGCATCATTCTTAATCGGCACGATGACGATGGAGTAAATAATGCATTGGGCTTCATGAGCGGCTTTCAAGGCATCTTGAAACTCCATGTGGCTGGTGGTGTCGGCGCCGTCCGACACGATCACCATCACCTTTTTTTGCTTGCGTGCTTTCAGCGTATCCGAGGCCAGGTATATGGCGTCGAAGAGTGAGGTCGAGGAGCCGGGAATGATGCCCTTGACGGCATGAGAGAGGCGCCCGATGTCGTTGGTGTAGCCGGTGAGCTGATCCACGTCGTATGAAAAATCAAAGATGGCTCCCGCGTCCTGCGGCCTCAACACGGACTGGAAGAAACGCATGGCGGCTTCGGATTCAAATTTCAAATCGCGAGCCGTGCTGAGGCTGGAGTCCACCAACAGAGCAATCCGAAGGGGCAACTCCGATTCGCGGCTGAAAAACGCGACCTGTTGCTTCTGGTCGTCTTCCTTCAGTTCGAAGTCGTTCTTGGTTAAAGAAGTATCGACCCAGCCGGAAGGATTTGTAACTGTGGCGTAAATGATGGTCAGGGCAACATCCACCTTGAGGCGAAGCGGCGCCTCCTCGGGGGATTGATGATGCCCGGTCTGGGGTGGTGCGGCGGGAGCAGGCGTTTGACCGAAGTTCGTATGATTGATGCCACAGCAGGACAATATCAAGAGAACAATCCCTGCAATTCCGATTGTTCGGAAGGCATCAATGGAACTTCGATTCATTGCCCTATTTTCATGCATAATGAAGCACCATTCATGAAACTGAACCGGACCGGTCGGATGGAGCGAGTGAACTCACTACGCGCGGTTGGATGCTCAATGCAGCGGGGGCGTTGGTTCTGATTGACAGCAATTTCTTACGAGGGTTTCTACGGCCTTCCCCTTTTCACTCGTGGCAGGACTTGACCGGATTGTCCCCTTCAATCCATAACTCGCCGTCTTCAAAAAATTCCTTCTTCCAGATGGGGACCGTTTTCTTCAAAGTATCGATGGCGAATTGGCATGCTTCAAACGCCGGTTTGCGATGCGGCGCCGTGACGGCGATGAGAACGCTGGTTTCGCCGATATTGAGATGCCCGAGGCGGTGGACAATGGCGATACCATCCACTTGCCAGGTAGCCCTGAGGTGCTCGCCTAACTCGCGGATCTTTTTGAGCGCCATGGGCTCATAGGCGTGGTACTCGACGAACCGGGTATTTTTACCGAGCGAATTGTTGCGGACGATGCCTTCAAAGACTACCACGGCGCCATCGACAGGATGCTTCAGTTCTTGGACGATGCGGGAAGACTCAATCGGGTCCCGAATAATGGCATAGAAATCCAGGGTTGTTCCGACGTCCGCCGTGCCCCCGCTCACCGGTGGAAACAACGCCACTTCGTCGCCTTCTGAAAGAGGATGATTCGCTTGTGCATACTCCTGGTTCACCGCAATCAAAAGATTTTTCTTCACCGTTTCGAAAGCGGACGATCGGGAAGAACACTGTTTGAGAAGATCCGACACACGTGCGTTGTCAGCGAGCGTTATCCACTCCTGCTCGCGTCCCATTAAATCTCGGCAATACGCAAAATAGAGGACCTGGACTTTCATAAATGGGGGACAGACACCTTATCCGGAAAAACCCTTCAAGGTGGCACGCCTGTGGTGTCTGTCCCCAGGAATTTAGCATAGCGTTTCGGTCGGTGCAACTTGACGACTTTGCCGTTGACGCCATCTTTGCCTTCTCGTACCATCGGCCCGAATGGAGCGCTTTAAAGACTTTTAGGACCCCGTCGTGAGACTCTCATACCGTATTTACATCCTCATTGCACTGATGTTTCTGTTGAATGCTGTGGGCACGCTGGGGCTGCATTTCACGGAAGGCTGGAGCTTGGCGAAGAGTTTTTATGTCACGGTGATTACTGTCAGCACGCTGGGATACAACGAGATCATGACGTTGTCGGCGGGCGGAAAAGCCGTCACGGTGATCTTGGTGATGTTGGGTATAGCGACAGCCGGTTTTGCGGTGACCAGTCTGGCGCAGTACTTCATTGCGATTGAACTTCATACCATCATGGGGCGAAGGCGTATGGAAAGAGAAATTCAACAACTTCGGGATCATTTCATCATCTGCGGCGCCGGACGCGTCGGCCGTCGCGTCGCCAAGGAATTTCGACAGCGGCCGGTTCCTTTTGTCGTGATTGAACGCGACGAAGCCAAGGCGGCGCGCATTCGAGGCGAGGGCGCGCTGACCATTGTCGGAGATTCCACCAAGGAAGAAATTCTGAGGCAGGCGGGCATCGAGCACGCTAAGGGATTAATCAGCGTGATCACCTCCGATGCCGACAACGTTTATGTCACTCTTACCGCACGAGGCCTGCGGCAGGATTTGCCGATCGTGGCTCGGGCCAGTGAAGAAGACGCCGAAGAGAAATTGCGTCGCGCCGGCGCGACGGAGGTGATCTCACCTTATATTTTCACCGGCCATCGCATTGCCCAGGCTTTGCTGCGACCCAATGTATATGATTTTCTCGATGTCGCCACCTCCACCATGGGCGCTGAAAAACTGAACATGCAGATTGAAGAAGTGCAGGTGAAATCGGGAAGCCGGGTGGCCAACCGCACGCTTCAAGAATCGGGAATTCGACAGCAGATGAATATTACCGTCCTGGCGGTGAAGAAGGCTGGCGGCAAAACCATGTTCAATCCCGCTTCCGACGCCCGTATCGAAGTGGGTGATTGGCTCATCGCCATGGGTGATCCGGCTAATTTGAAAATATTGGAAAAAGAAGCGGCAAAGTAGGAGATTGTTGGCGGAGATCGAGCATTGTGTGGGGTGGCGGTCAATCTATGACCGCACTTTCACCCATGCCGGATTGGGCTATCCGGTCCAGCACACGGGGTTTCTGGTTTTGCCCTGCGCGGTCTAACGCAGGTCAATCATTAGTTAGTCCGACGATCACGACAGGCCATTCTTGATGAATAGACTCCTAATCACACTTGGATTGTTCGCTCTTCTTCTCCTTTCGATTACCGCTGTCAGTCTCGCTGCAGGCAGATGTGGATTCCATCAAGTCCCGTTCAAATTAAGGGAAAATGGAACACTGGAAGCAAGAGGACAACGAGTGGAAGTTCTGGCGAAGAGGGATCGGCTTGACTCACAGAAGGATCTCATCTCTGACCTAGTAGTTCGCATTCTCAAGAGCGAAAAACAATGCCTGATTAGGGATTTTTACCGTGCCCGTCAATCCAATGTTTTTTTAAGCAATAACGAACGGTTCTTGGCATACGGCAACTTGGGGGCTTCATCTGAATCGTTCCACGTCTATGATCTGAATACTTGTCAGCAAGCAAGCATGGTCGACGGATGGCTTCCGAGGCTAGAAGATGAAAGGGTTTATCTGATAGGTGGCTGCGAGGGGCTCGACGACCGGATTTCGTACTGTTGTCCCGCTAGTGTGTACCGCATCGATTCGTCCTGTAAACTGCATTATTTGAAAGCAGAGTCGAAAGTGTACACGAAGAAGGTATACGGCGTCGCAATCTCGAAGTGCGAATACCTTGAAAACGAGGGAACGCCCAAAGCGCGAATCGTCAAATACGAGTAATGAAAGATCAATCTTACGGTTCTGCCGGCTAACCCGCACGCGCACCCCGATGCATCTGGGTGCCGCGCCAAGCATTAGGCTGACAAATTAAACCTCGACGATGCGTACGATATTGCGCACGATTCGTTTGAGGTGAGTCCAGTGACCGTTTTGAAGGCCAGCAATTCCAGGGCTAAGTTGTATCAACTGATTGATGAAGCCAGCGCCTCCCACCGACCGGTGCTCATCACAGGTAAACGGAACAACGCCGTGCTTGTTTCTGAGGAGGACTGGAGTTCCATTAAGGAAACGCTTTATCTGCTTTCCGTTCCGAGAATGCGCCAGTCTATCGTGGAAGGTTTGAAGATCCCCGTTTCGAACTGTGTTCGAGATCTCAAATGGTGAAGTGGAGACTGGATGACACTCGGTAAAAGGAATTCTCGGCGAAGGAGGATTCTCGAATGACCTTATCCGCTGCGTCGCGGTCGGAGACGTGGCCCACTCTACCGCTTGAAGCTTGGAGCGACACCTGTGCCACCCTGCACATGTGGACCCAAATCGTCGGCAAGATTCGCCTCGCCCAAAGTCCGTGGGTCAACCACTCCTGGCATGTGACGCTCTACTTGACCCCTCGAGGATTAACCACGTCTCCGATCGCTTACGGCACTCGAACGTTTCAAATCGACTTCGATTTTATTAGTCATCGGGTTGTTGTTCAGTCGAGCGATGGCGGCAGCGCCGGTCTTTCGCTTCAACCTCAATCGGTGGCGGCCTTTTACCTGCGTCTGGTGGACCAGATGGCTAAGCTTGATCTGCGGGTCGACATTCACAAGCAACCGAACGAGGTGCCCAATCCAATCCGGTTCGACCAGGACGAAGCTCATCGGGCGTATGATCAGGATTACGCTAACCGCTTCTGGCGGATTCTCGTGCAGGCCGACCGGGTCTTCAAAGAGTTTCGGGCTCGCTTCATCGGGAAGTGCAGTCCCGTGCACTTCTTCTGGGGTGCGCCGGACCTGGCGGTAACGCGATTTTCAGGGCGCCGCGCTCCCAAGCATCCGGGCGGCGTTCCCTACCTGCCCGATTGGGTGACACGGGAGGCCTACTCACACGAAGTCAGTAGCTGCGGCTTTTGGCCTGGTGGGGGTTCAGTTCCTTATGCCGCGTTCTATTCCTATGCGTATCCGGAGCCGGCCGGATTCTCCAAAGCGGAAGTTCGACCCGGCGCGTCGTTTTACAATGGCGAGCTCCGGGAATTTGTGCTGCCGTACGACTTCGTCCGAAAGGCTGAGTCTCCTGACGACGTTCTGCTCGATTTCCTTCAAACTACGTATGAGGCAGCAGCAAATTTGGGAAAGTGGGATCGCGGCTCCCTGGAGCGCGGTGAGGATTTGAGACATGGGGTCTGACCGGGCGCTTAAACTGACTGGCTTAAGCGATATCACTCGTCCGAGCAACAGTGCCTGCCGTCGAGCACCGCAGCTTTCAGCCACATCGTTGACGGATTGGTTTTCATATCCCTTAATTGGCTGGTGTCGTCGAGATTCTAACGGTCATCCATTACGCCGCGGGAACACGGGTCGCAAAACCACAAGATGAGAATCAGCGAGCCGACCTTCGAGCTTTTCTTCCTGGCGGACCAGTGGGCAGGGAAGCAAAGGCAGAGCTGAATCCTGTACTCTATCCCTGAAGAAAGAGGGGCGAAGTGATTTTACATTCCGGGGTGAAGCTCAACGCAGAGAGCATCACGCCATTTCATACGTTGGGCTTATCTGTCTTGCCTTTTTGTGGAAGTTTCGATAGAGTGTTGTCATCCAAGACAGCATTTCGGCCCAATTCTATATTTGAGGATTGAATCGATGAGAAAACTGTGTGGTAGATTTTTGGTCGTGTTGTTCCTTTTGGCGATGACGGGAGTAATTTCAACAGCTCAAACTACCGCACCCAAGATGACCCCGATCGACCAGCCTCCCAAGGTCGGAGACACGGCTCCGGATTTTACTTTGCCCTCCACGGCCAAGTTGACGCCCATGAAGTTGAGTGACATGCGGGGCAAGAAGAAAATTCTGCTGGCCTTTTACGTCTTCGATTTCACGGGGGGTTGAACGACCGAACTCTCTGGGTTCAGAGACAATTACGATAAATTGAAAGAGAAGAACATTGAAGTGTGGGGCATCAGCACCGATACGCCTTTTTCCCAGGACAAATTCAAGGATAGCCTGGGCCTGCCGTTTCCGCTGTTGAGCGATATGGAACGAAGTGCCGTTAAGTCCTACCACGTGGAGTTGGAAATAAGCCACCCCGGCATCCGGAGCACAGTGGCTAAGAGGACTTACTTCCTGGTGGGAACGGACGGGAAAATCTTGTGGGAGAACGTCAACGGGAAACTGCTTCCGGACATGGAAGTCATCAACGCGGTCACCAAGTTTCCCTGATTTCGATTAGGGTCATTCGAAAGCGGCTGGAGATGAAACAGATGTCATCTCCAGCCGCTTTTGTTTTTAAGAGATAAGCCCGTACACTCTCCCATCAGATGCAGTTGCGATCACTGATATTATGATTGTTCAGCCCTCGTTGTCGATCTGCGAATTCTCCGCGCCCTCTGCGCCTCTGCGTTTATTTTTTAGGGTGTTTAAGGCAGGTAGGATCTTGACTTCCCGGTAACCGGGTTTATCGCTCAAATCGAATGTCATCGGCCGTTCCAAACTTGCGATCGGGTCCTGCCGACATCAAAGTGTAAGAGGTAGGAGAATTTGCATTGAAGGCGTACTCGGTTGACCAGGGATCCAGCCGAATCAGAGAGGAAAGATATTTTGGATAGAGGGTATCATCCAAATCGCCGATGCTGCGGGCCTGCGGCAGGGTATTGTTTTTCGCCCTGTATTGGTCGATAGCATTGGCCAAGATCTCGAAATCGTTTTTGACCTTCTGCAGCTTGACCTGATTGAGTGCTTGAGCCACCAGTTTGGCGTCTTCCCACTCCCGGTCCCCCACGCGGATGGATTGAACTTCCCATGTTCCACGGCTGTTCTTCTTCATGAGAAATGCCGTATGGACGTCGGCCACCAGCAATGCCGTGTCGTTGCCTTTGGGTTCAAACGACGTCACTTTGTAATCGGTGGGCTTCAAATGAGCCAGTTGCAAGGACTCCACAGCGCCGGCCACCTGTTTTTCGCGGGCACTTGCTCCACCGCCACAGGAGGTTGACACCCATAGCATTGGAAGAATGATCAAGATTCGCAGAATGGCTTTCATCCAATCCATCTTATCACAAGCCAGCACGATGTGGGCGGCGCTTGAGACACGGCAATCGCCGAAGTATGTTATTATTTCCGACGTTTTTGCGTCCGGCTTGTTCAAATTCAGCCGACGCACACATGGATTAGACGGAAAAAAGGAATGAGCTTGAGAAGGTATAAGAGAATAGGATTTTGGATGGTGGTTGCAAGTCTCTCAACGTTGGGATGGCGTTTATCGATTTGGGCTCAGCCCGCATCTGCCATCACCGTGGATGGCGACATCAGGCTATTTACCGTGCTGACAGCGCTTCAAGCCGGAGGGTTTCAACTCCCGAGCGCGCACTCCTCCAAAACCTTGGAGGTGAGAAGACAAGTCCAAGCTTCGATTGATGCCAAGCTCTCGCCGGACCTCAAAGAGCGGCTAACGAAGTTTGTCGAAACTCATCAAAATGTCGATTCCTCGGCCCCGCCCTTGTCGAAATATCTGTCTTTAGCCATGCTTTTGGATATGCCCCCTAAAATGGGGTTTGTGTGGAGCGCCGACAAGCTTCCCCCGGATGTTTTGACGATCATCGACTTCCAACCCTTGGTCAAGGAATTTTACGAAACGACACCCGTGGAGCGGATTTGGTCGACCCTTCAACCGGGGTTGGATGTCCTAATTGGGAGTCAGCAGGAAGTCATCATGCGGACCATTCAGCAGACGGAGGGCTATCTCCGCCTTCCTTCGTACTCCTACTTGGGCCGCCATTATTACATTGTGATGGATGTCTTGGGGGCTACAACCAGCCCTTCTGCAAGAAATTACGGCGAAGATTACTATTTGATTGTCGGGCCATCCCCACAGCCGGAATTGGATGAGATTCGGCATCAATTTCTACATTTCGTGCTTGACCCGTTGAGTTTGCGGGTGGCCGACAAGTTTTTTCACAAGCAGGGACTCATGAATTTGGCGGCGGACAATCCGAATCTCGATCCGCAATTCAAAAAGGATTTCATGCTGTTCGCCGTAGAATGTCTCATTCGCGCCACCGAGTTGCGCCTTCAAAAATTGCCGGCGGCAAAGGTCGAGAACGATCTAACGGTGAGCGCCGCCTCGGGGTTCTTTCTGATCAAGTACTTCTATGACCAATTGGGTGAGTTCCAAAAAGGTGACCAAGGAATCCGCCAGGCTTTGGGTCCCATGGTGGATTCGATCGACATCGAAGCTGAAAAAAAGTACGTGTCCTCATTGGCATTGGTGACTGTGCCCACGAGCAAACCTGTTCCAACGCGCGCGCTGACCGTGAATGAGAAGAGGCTCGAGGAAGCGGGCGATCTCTTAAGCCAGGAAAAGTATGAGGCGGCCAAGAAGATTTTTCAGGAGGTGGCTTCCACGGATGCCTCCTTGCGAGCGCGGGCGTTTTATGGTGAAGGGGTGGTGCTGAGTTTGCAGCGTGATCACGACGGCGCCAAGGAGTTTTTTGAGAAGGCTTTGGCCGAGAAGCAAATCGATCCGGCGACACGAGCATGGTCCCATATTTACCTGGGACGGATGCTGGACTTGGAGGGCGAGCGCGAGCTGGCGATTAAACAATATGCCGCCGCCGTCGAAAGCGGCGACGACACGCGCAATGCCCAAGCCGCTGCCAAAGAGGGCCTTCTGAAGCCGTTCGGTGGAAAAGAGAAGAATCGCTGAAACCTTAACGGATCCGAGGAGTTGGCACTCCGAACGGAAACCGCGGAGGTCGAGCCGGGGAGGGTGAAAAACCGCCCGATTTTGAGGTTTTCCGCGAGTCCGAGGTGCCGCTGAGCCCACGAAGGTCTTTCTTGACACCAGGGAGCGCTTTTGAATAGGATGTGTGCTCTCTCAAGCGATTGAGAGGGTATGGAAGTGAGTCTCTTCGCAGCCGGTTTCAAGGATCATACTCTGCACAATTACCTTCTTCGCTTCCCGGCGGTCTATTCGAAAAATGATTGAAAGGATGTACCCATGAGAAAGATGTGGATGGCGATGTTCGTGGTGGTGTGTATTTTTACGGTGGCCTCCGGTACTCCGGCCCAAGATCAGAAAGCTCCCGCCAAGGGCCCTCTGGCCAAAACCCAACAAGAATACGATGCCTATAAGAAATTTCAAAGTGAGACGGATTGGTCGAAGAAGGCTGCCGATGGGGAGCAGTTCATGAAAGATTATCCGGACTCCGCGCTCACAGGATCCTTTCTTCTCCCCATGCTGGTGCAGGCTTATGAACAGCTCGGGAATTTTCCGAAAACAGTCACTTACGCAGAAAAAGCACTGCAATCCGAGCAATCCAAGACCACCCTGCAGTTCCTCTATCAAACGCTCGTGGTGAGTTACCAGCAGCTCAACAATTACGAAAAGACGGTGGAATATGGGGAAAAAATGCTGGTTGACGATCCCAATAATACCTTTGCATTGTTTGTACTGTCGGGCGTGATTCCTGAGAGGATCAAGGACGATGACATGGACCGCCAGCAGAAGCTCGACCGGACCACCACCTACGCCAAACGGTTGTTGGAAACGACCAATGCGATGCAACGCCCCCCCCAGATGACCGACGATCAGTGGAAGCAACAAAGAGGACAGTTACTCGGCGGAGCTTATTCTTCTCTGGGTTTTGTGGCCTTGCATCAAAAGGATTATGACGAAGCCATCAAACAGTACAAACAATCCATCGATCTTTATCCCAAGGATCCGATTGCTTTCTACCGCCTGGGACTGGCTTATTCCTTCAACAAGAAGAACGACGAAGCCATAAAGGCTTTGGCCGCCAGCGTGGCCATGAATGGTCCCGACCAGGCCCGATCTTATCTGGAACAAATTTATAGAGCCAAGAACAATGGGTCGCTGGATGGATTGGATAAAGTAATCAGCGATGCGAAGGCCCAGCTGAAGAATTAGACACCTGGGGCCGAGGCGACTGGAGATCGAGTTCTCGGAAGGTAACCGCACCAGGGTTTTCGAACAGGATTTTGAGGGCTAGTATAGTAAAATTGTACTAGCCCTTTTTTGCGTCCGTGGTTGAGGCTGCATGTTTGACGAGTTGGAATCTCAAATCGGTCATCATTTCACACAGCCGGCGTTGCTGGAACGCGCCATGACCCATAGCTCCTTTGCGAACGAAGCGGGTCTGGCCGCCGACAATGAGCCCCTGGAGTTTTTGGGCGATTCCATTCTGGGGTTTGTCGTCAGCGATCGGCTGGTTCGCCGATTTCCGGAATTTCCCGAAGGAAAGCTTTCCAAACTGAAATCCTTCCTGGTGAGCGCCAAGAATTTATATCATGTGGCCGAAGAGGTGGGCGTCGGGAAGTTTCTGCGATTGGGACGCGGAGAGGAAAAAACGGGAGGGCGCGTCAAGCCGGCCTTGTTGGTGGACGCCCTGGAGGCGTTAATTGCGGCGGTTTATCTGGATGGGGGATTTACAGCCGCCGAGCGATTTATCGAGGAATGGATTTTCAATCAGGTTGAAGAAATAGATATCCAGAACCTCGAGATGAGTGATCCCAAATCCGCTTTACAGGAACGGCTTCAAGCGTTGAAACAGACGCCGGCTGAATACGTGGTCATTCGAGAGGCCGGACCCGATCACTGCAAGGTGTTTACGGTGGAGGTTCGTGTGGGAAACGACTTTCGCGGTGTCGCCGAAGGATTGAGCAAAAAGATGGCCGAACAAGAGGCGGCCCGCCTGGCACTGCGGCATTTTGGGTTGAATGGCGGAGAATCATCGTGATCGGCAAAGCTCCTGTGCAGCTCATTGGCAGGACATGCCCCCGCGCTTTTCGGACGGCCATGATCGCGCGTTTGTTGCATCTATGAAGTTTGGTTTAATCTGAACCTCCCGCATTCATACATGAAGAAAGTGACCCTCAAGAGTATCCTTAAAAAACTCCTGCGAGTGTCCCTGTATGTGGCCCTCATTCTGGTGCTGGTCCCTCTCATTTTAGATATTGCGCCCATCAACTCGTTCGTCCAGGCTCGACTCCATGCCCGAGTGCAGCGGACGATTTCGCGCCTCCTGGGGAGACAAATCAGAGGGGGTCCGATTGAGCTGACGACTCTCTCCGGAATCGGATTCAATATGGACAGCGTTTTTGTGAGCGAAGATCCGGGGTTTGGGGATGAACAGTTTCTGTATGCCGGACGGATTCATTTTGTGATGAGCTGGCATTCGTTTGTCTCCCGGCGACTCGAGCTCTCCAGCATCACACTTCGACAAGCCAGCATCAATTGCGTTCGAAATTCCGAAGGGCATTGGAACTTCGAGACGCTTTTCAGCCGCGGAAATGTTCCAGCACCGGCCGGCAGCCCGGTCAATGCTGCGAATGGGGGAGAGGGGACAGGAGCACCCGCAGCCCCCTCCTTTCCCTTCAAGGTTTACTTTGTCGAGAGCCGGATCGATTTCAAAGAGCAGGCCGGGAACAATCCCAAGAGCGCTTATTTCGTTTCGATCATTAATGGCTCACTGGAGCCGGCTTGGTTTACCGATGGCTTGAATTTCGATCTGACATTGAGACCTTCACGAACCGACATCCCCATGGAAAATTCGGGAACCGTCCGCGCGACGGGATCGCTGGGCCCCTTCCGGGGGCAGTCCCTTTGGGATGCCGTTGTTCAGGGACGTCTCCGAATGGAGAAGTACCCTTATTCCGATGTCGTGGCGCTGCTTGCGGGTCGAGTGTCCGGTTGGCACGGATCGCTGGCCGGGACGGCGAATTTTCACGGACAGTTGAATTCCGGAATTCAAGGGGCTGCGCAGCTGAATGTGGTAGACCTTCATTCCGAAGCCGTGCAGCCGCGCGACCAGTTTCAGAGCGCCACGATAGTGCTTCCCAAGGTGGAGCTGCAAATCGGACGTCAATTTTTACTGAGTGAAGGCAAAGTGTCGATGGGCGGAAGCAGTTTGGATATCGACGGGAGTGTGGATTTCCGCGACGGGAAATCCCTGGACCTGGAGATAAGCGGCAGGAAGATTCGAGCCGACGATACCTTGAATGTTCTTCGCGGGTTCAGCGCGCACTTGGACCCCAGTTTGCGCGTGGCGGCGGACCTGGACATGGATCTGCTCGTTCAAGGGGATTGGCAATCGCCCGCGATCTCTATGTCCCTTGCAATCTCTCAGGGAGAGATGAATTCTCAACTCCTTGAACGACCGATTCCCTTCAATGCCTCAAAAATCATGCTTCGAGATGGCGCCTTGACATGGGACCCGATTCGAATGGGGATCAAGAACACTGCTATCCAAGTGGCAGGCGGTGTTTCCGGGCTTTGGGGTTCGCCCCATTTGATTTACAGCTTGTCGGGGCGAGAAACCTCCATCGCCCAGATGGAGGGCATTCTGCGGACCTTCATGATTTGGCCAACGGCTGCACATGCCGAAGGGATTGCAGATTTCAATCTCACCTGGGGGCCCGCGGGTAAGAAAGCAACGACCTCCAGTCTGACCGGAACTGTCGTGGGGCGAAATCTGACCCTTCGCTTGGGGAGTACGGAAAATGTTCGGGTGGCCTCCGCCCGGTTTGATTCCCGAGCGGGCGTTTCGCAGTTAGCCGTGACAAAACTGATTTGGGGACAGTCTGTAGCTTCGGTCAGCGCCCAATTCGCCGGGCTGGATTTCCATGTGGCCCAAGTTTCTGTGAATGCCAGTTTCTTGGATATCGGACAATTAATCGGCTTGGGTCGGCAAGCGGCCGGCGGTCTCTTTCCGGCTTCCTCTATCCCTTCAGGGAGCGGCAGTGGACCTGCGATATCAATTCATTGGTCCGGGATCATTAACTCTGATTGGCTGTATTTGTACCGCATCCAAGGGACCAATTTCCGTTCAGGGTTTCTTTTGACGCGGGAAACATTGCAGCTTCCCGATTACTCTCTGTCGGTGTATGCAGGACAGACCCACGGGTCTGCCGATCTAAGCTGGCCGCAAAAACATCCGCGGTTGCGGGTTGATGGGGCTGCGGAAGGGGTTCGCTGGGGACCGCTCTTGCGGATATTGGCGCCCGCGATCGGAGGAATCGGTGGACATGTTTCTGGCCGATATCAATTGTCGGGTGAAAAATTTCAGAATCAGGCCTGGGCCGATGCCATCACGGCCCATGTGGCGGTCAGCAGCGTTGATGTGAAAAGCACTGAGTTGAGCAATCCGGCAGGCGTGTCGGAGGTTCGCAATTTATTGAAAATAGGGGCCGTCGCTTCAGATTCCAACTCACGTTTGGATCTCGACCTGGATTACGCTCCAAGCAAGATGACCTTCCAAACAGCCCGTATATCACGGCCGGAATTCATCGCAGACTTCAAAGGGGAATGCTCTCGACAGTTGGATTTGAATCTTACTGGAAACATCGAGAGAATGCCTCCATTGAAGAGCGACCCCGCTTCTGTTGGCGTGAAACTCACCGGGCCGCTCACGAACAGCCGCCTCATCATTTCCCGAACCCCTTAAATTTCTAAACGCCTGATCAGTGCGAGATTTGCCCAATCCCGCCATGAGGACTGCGCTTACTTCGACTCCGTCAACGCCAGATCCAGGACATCACAAAGTAAGCCGCACGGTGATAGGCGCCGGTATTGAAAGCCATTGTTTGTCATTTCGATTTGTGAGAAGGAGAGGGAAGGAGTTTCTCTCCGGGAATTGTGCAGGCCGGTCTGTGGGGTGTCAGCGACCGGGCTGGAAAATGCCAGATAGGGCGCCTTCAGATTGAATTCCTGGGGGAGAGTCGGGCTGGGCATCGACCCATTGGCCTCGAGACTTTCCAATGCGGTTGCCAGGGCTCCTTGGTCTGTGCTGAAGTACAGAACGTCTTTCCAAATGGCGTAAGCAGCGCTTTGATCCATGGCCTCGAGGAGGGGGCGTGCGGCTTTCGCTGCTGTCGGAGAGAAGAATATCGTGGCGGACCCCACGGACCGTGTGCTTGGTTTTCGGTCTTCGGCGACGACTTTGGAAAACACCTTCGACAATCCGCCAACGTCTTTGGAAGGGATGGCTAAAACCCAGCCAAGACGTGATTTCTGAACTCGATCGTTCTTGGGCTTCGGATTGGCTTTGTCTGTGACGTTGATTTGGAATGCGATAAAAGCGCCGGAGGTCTTCGCCAGGAGATCTCGATCGATTCGAAAACCGAGCGCCCCTTCAAAAAAAGCGATGACCAAGTCGCGATTCTGCTCAGCTTCCTGATGTGTCAGAATGCCGATACCGTTGGTCAGAGCTCTCCATATGGCTTCGGCGTTCTTGATGGTGATCAGCTTGACCGCCAAAGCGTCCTTCGGGACAGGAACCGTCTTCAGCAATGTGAACCCGTCTCCCGCCTGGTTCAGGAATATCTGAAGGGCCGTCCCCGAAGCGGTGGCATTGGGCGGCTCGGTGAATTGCCAGGTTTCTTCAATTCCGCCGGACTGCGTCGAGGAGGAGAATTCCACGGCGCGAATCTGACCCAGTCCAACGGCATCGAGAAAAGCAGAGGTTCGTCCCGCGTCATCAAACGGCCCGTAGTTGTGAACCAGGAATTCACGCAAAAGATTGGCCAGGGCCTGCCCGGACCAGAATCCGCATCCGAAAGATTGAGATCCGCATCTTGGGGTGTTTTCTTTCCAGAGCGGGGTCTTGGAAATAGAAATTCCATTGCCATCCGAAGTATCCAGTGCGGCGGCCATGGCATCACGTTGATTGCTAATGAATGGCATGCCGCCATGAACGGCAAAAAAAAGGGTCCGGCTGAGGAGTTCGTTGTGGAGGACGGCAATTGTTTCGCCGTGCAAACGTTCTTCACTGAGGGTGGAATGGGCATCCGAAAAGAGTTCCGCTAAACGCCGCGCGGGCCAATTGAATTTCTTCGAAAATACCCAAGTCGAACGAGCCAGCAGCACCCAATTGATCTTGATGGTCTGATCGGCTTCAACGGAGGCGGAAGGAATCATCACAAGCAATTCCACATGGTTTCCAATTCCGGAATGAAGTCCCGCCGACCCGGCGGCTTTCTCGAACCAGGCATTCATTCGGGCGGCGTCTGCAGAGGAGAGATATTGGTTCAGGAGGGCTCGTGTTTGAATCCAATCGGATAATCGCTGGATATTTGGAATTTCGAGATACCCTAAAGAATTGGCGGGGACAAGCGACGCCAGCGGCTTAGGCCTGAGCGCGAAATAGGTTCCCAAGGCGATGACGAGCACCAGTCCCGCCACCACCAGGATTCCATTCCTTAGATTCATCTGAAATTTAGGCATAGAAGGCGTTGGAGGTTATCTCTTTGCCTTTTGACGCGCTTCGATAAGGACCACACATCGATCGATGGCTTCAGCCAAGGCGCCCTCGTTGGCAATTCCTTTTCCGGCGATGTCAAACGCCGTACCGTGATCGACCGAGGTGCGTACAAAGGGCAATCCCAGCGTGATGTTTGTGGCATGTCCGAAGGACAAGGCCTTGACGGCGATCATGGCTTGATCATGGTACGGGGCCAGAACGGCATCAAACTCCCCGGCGGCAGCCCGGAGGTACAGGGTGTCCGCTGGATAGGGTCCATGGAGCGCAATTCGTTCGCGCCGGCATTGTCGGATGGCAGGGGCCATGATCTTAATTTCTTCTTTTCCCAGCAAGCCGGCCTCCCCGGCATGAGGATTTATGCCGGCCACTGCAATGCGCGGCTTCCGGATGCCCAAAGCCGACAATTCCCGCGTCACCAGGCGGGCCTTTTCACACAAGAGTCCGGGATGAAGCGAGGAGATGGCTCGTTGCAGTGGCAAGTGGGTGCTGAGCAATACCGTGTAAAAACCCTTGGCGTAGAATGCCATGGCAAAGTGGCGAGTGTGCGTGTGGGCGGCCAGCATTTCAGTGTGGCCCGGGAACCGGATTCCTGCCACGGCCCAAGCGCGTTTGTTGATGGGCGCCGTGACGATTCCGTCCACATAACCACGCAATGCCAAGGAAACGGCCGTTTCAAGATAGTCGTATGACATTTGGCCGCAGCGTTTGCTGATGCGGCCCGTGGGGATCGCGAAGGGAGTGTGTCCCCAGTCCAGCAGTTGGGGAAAACGCTGGCGGTGGAAATTCCTGCGGGAAATCCGCAACGCCAAAAAGGATGTTCGAGAACTGCGCGGAAGGAGCGAGGGATCGAATAGGAAAGAGTCGCCGATAATCAATAACCGGGCACGCCGGTTTAACGCCTTCTTTTGCACCGCCTTTTGAACGATCTCGGGTCCAATTCCGGAGGGGTCGCCGATCGTCACCGCAACGACAGGTCTAGTCATCGCCGGCTTTATCTTCGTTCTCTTTATACATGTACCGAATCGCATGTTTCATCAACAGGAGATTGGACTCGTTGATACGATTCACTTTGATACAGCGCTTGTCGTACCATTCAATCACGCCATGCAGAATTTCGCCATCGAGCAGAACCATAACCATGGGGGTCTTGTTCTGCATCTGCTTCACATAGTAGAAATTCTCGGCGTTGGTTTGCTCCGGCGGCACAGGTTTGCGCCTCTGCTGACCTTGCTGGGACTGCTGTTGACCGGAGGAACGAGGTTCCCGCTCGCTGCCGCGGTCTTTAACGTCTGCCAGAGATGAACGAATTAGTTTCCGGTTCACGCCATTCTCCTCCACATTCAGATTGTTCGTTTTGCCTGCTCAGTCTGTCGTTTCAGTGCGGGAGAGTCTCGGACGACTGGCTCGTTGGATGCCTCGATTGTAATACCCACCCCGTTCGGGGAGAAACCTCCACGTCGGATTCTAGAGGCGGTAATCCTGTTGAGGTGGATAGAGTCCTGCGGACTCCTCAAATCTCCTTCAGACTTTCACTTTCGTTGTCTTGCGATTGTGAAATTGCTCGAAGTCTAACATACCGACTACATCCCCGCAAGGGGGTTGTCGCTTGCTGGTCGGGCGAAGGGTCACCTTACAGGACGTTTATGACCGTCGGTTGGTTGCAGACGGTTCAGGTAAGGCCCCCTCAGCCATTACGAAGGACAGATCTTCCAGGGCCATGCGACGATTAATACTTCGGCGCAAGCCCTCGCGAATAACATCCAGCGTGGCAACGGTTTTATCCACCCAGGCTTCATCGACCCGGGCGGAGAGCTTTGTCAAGTCCGCCAATAAATCGATGTTGGTGAGAAAGGCCGGGTCCCCCCGGTGAAGAAGATAAAAGACATCATGAATCAAGCCGTAAAGTATGTTCAGGCGATCTTCGAAGGATTCCTTGTCCTTTCCCATACTCTCGGCCAGTGCCAGTGTGGTCCCGGCGGATCGGGGTGTCAGAGCGCCTCTCAGGAATTCAAATACCTCTGCGCGGAGAGTACGGTGGAGCTCCAGATCGAGTGATAAGGCTCGGCCAATGCTGCCTTGAGCCAGGCGTGCACAGAGATCCCTGTCGGGAGTCGACATTTCCGTTCTCGTATCCAACGCTCTTCGGACTATCGAAAGCGGCAAGGGGGAAAAGCTGAAGATCTGGCAGCGGGATCGAATCGTCGGAAGCAAGGAATGGAAGTTCGAGGTCAACAAGAACAGCTTGGTTTGAGGAGGCGGTTCCTCCAGCATTTTGAGAATCGAATTGGCGGCATCCGACCTCATACGCTCGGCGGCATCAAAGATGAAGATTCGATATCGTCCCTCGAACGGCTGGAAGAATACATCCTCGCGTGCCCGGCGGATCTGATCGATCTGCAAAAACTGTTTTCCTTCTTCGACGGTCACCCAAACAACATCCGGATGAGATCCGGCCTCGATCTTCCTGCAACTGGAACATTCTCCGCAGAATTCCTCTCCTCCTTTGAGACAATTCAGAGCCTTGCTAATTCTCAGCGCCAGCGTACGTTTTCCGACGCCCTCCGGCCCTGTAAAAAGCATGGCATGGGGCAAACGGCCCGCCGAAAGCGCCCGCCTGAGGGTCTGGATAATGTGCTCGTTGCCCATAAAATCGGGTAAGGGATTCGTCGGCTGTGTCATGGGAATAGCCCGGAGACTGAATGCGGAATGGTCACCTCTATGTAAAAATACCTCAAACGAAATCCGGACGCAAAGAGATTCAAGACAGTTCGGCAAAAATCAGATCGCCTGGGCGCCTCTGTCGCGTCTTTCATCCAACTTGACTTTTTCGCTGTCGAAATACAGACTCGCTGAAATCTTGAGACATGGAAAGAGCCCAACGTGCCTTTGGATCACCTCGCTCAGAATCGCCGGCCGGTAATGTTGCGATCCATTCAAATCGGGAAATCGACCCGTTATCACCTCAAGCCGTCGCGTCCTGAGGGGGAGACCGAATG
This sequence comes from Terriglobia bacterium, assembly GCA_028716525.1. Lineage (GTDB taxonomy): Bacteria > Acidobacteriota > Terriglobia > JAIQFV01 > JAIQFV01 > JAQUPQ01. The sequence continues at coordinate 61,015 of JAQUPQ010000002.1, forward strand.
GTTTTCAGCAATCAATAAGGCGCCGGTAAATGGCTCCATTCGACTGTGCAGGAAGGGGCTTGAAGGTGATGACCAAGCCGATAAAGAGAATCATGGAGGGCTTGATAAAGCCATCTTGGCCTACTCCGCAGCTCATTATGAGGCTTGGAAAAGGGAATTGCCCGTGACCTCGCTACCCTTTGGCGCATTCGGCGAGAATTTTACTGTCGAAGGCTTGACCGAAGATCATGTATGTATTGGCGACACCTTTCAGATAGGCAGCGTTGTGGTGCAGGTTTCCCAACCACGTGTGCCGTGCTGGAAATTGTCGCAACGATGGAATCTTCCGGAATTGACCAAACAAGTGGCGGTCAGCGGGCGCACCGGGTGGTATCTCAGGGTCCTCGAGGAGGGCTTCGTAGAAGCCGGCACGCAGATGGAGTTGGCGGAACGGAAGTTTCAGGAGTGGACCGTTTTGCGCGCCAGCAAAGTGATGCGGTCGCGCCAGACTCATCCCTCCGAGGCGCATGAATTGGCGAAGTGTGAGCTGCTCTCTCAGTCTTGGCGCGAAAAGTTGCGCTCCACCCGAGAGCCTGAAGATTGATTGGACCCCGCGAGGTTTCTGGAAACCGAAGTGCTTCGTTGAAAATAATTAGAGGCCCGAGAACCGCCGTGGCCGCAGCGATTCCTGATCTTCACAGCCCTGTGAATGGGACAGTACCCCCAAAACGCAACTCCTACCACTCAATCTCAAGATCAGCACTATAAAAACGTCTCAAGTCGCTGAAGAATTGTCCGAATTGAGGGGAGGCAATATTGTTCTGAATGTCGCGGGGATTGAAGTGGTCGGTCAAATTGAAAACCTTGCCGGTAATCTTGGCGCGGTATTTTCGCCAGACATGGAATTCTTTTGAAACGGCCAGATCCAGGGCAATGAAATTGGGAAATCGTTGAATGTCGGCATTGCGAATGCCCACGAAGTTCTGATTTTGGTCGGCCACGGAATAGGGAAATCCGCGGCGGGCCTCAAAGATAGGCGACGCAGTAATCTTCAAGGGAAAATGGAACGCGCCATACGCAATAAAGCGTTCGGGGGTGTCGAAAGGCAAATTGGAAAATTGATCGGGACGCAGTAGGGGTTCCGGGGTGTTTCCGAAGTAATAATTGAATTCATTCAAATCGCCCCGGGCTTTGCTTTGGACATAGGAGGCCGTGAAGGTGTCTTCTTTCCGGAGTTTCAATTCCACTGTACTGTCGAATTCGTAATATCTTCCCCGGCCACGGTTGCTGAGAACGGTAGCCGGGTCGGTGATTCCAAAAAAGCCCGGCTCCACGATGAACAGACGATGGGAATAACTCCTTAGATAATTCAATCGGATCTTGGCCCAATTGGTGGGTCGGTGGTCGAGTTCAATATTCCAGCTTACATTGTAGGGTGTAAAGCTGAAGTCGGGATTGTTAAAGAGAATGGTTTCCCGCCCGCGGGGGCCCACATCGATGATGACGTTCTGGTAAAACTGCGGGGGGCCGAGCGGAGTGATACCGTCGGGACCGAAGAATGTCACGATGCGGTGCTGTTGCTGATGAAAATTCGTGGCATTCAATGGAACCTTGTCATAAAAGAGGCCAAATCCTCCGCGAAGAACCGTCTTCTCGTTCTTAAAAGGGGAGTACGCAAAGCCGATGCGCGGGGCGAAATTCACGGCGTCGGCGATGGTTTGGTTGTTGTACCGGATCCCCAAATCGACAGTAAAGTTCCGATGCATCATCCAGCGGTCTTGGATGAATATCGCGCCTTCGTAGTTCCTTTGGTTCAAGGAGCCGGCACCGACAAAAGTGTCGCGCTCTTCCAAAGATCCGTCGGCGCGGCGAACTTCAATCGGAAGCGAGTGCGAAAATCCATGGTAACTGGAATAGGTGAGACCCGCGCCGAATTTCAATTCATGGGTTCCCCAAGCGGTTTTTGGAGTCAAGGCGTATACCAGCAAGGTTTCCAGCCGGTGACTAAAGCGGTTCTGAATATTGAAAAAATTTCCGCTATTGCCTTGGGGCTGCAGCACCATGGGCAGAATGCCTTGTCCCCAAACATAGGCGTCAAACTTGGTGTATTGAAACAGCCCCGTCAACAGGCCTCCGGACTGGGTGCTGTAATTATCTGTGGCGTTGACGGTGTAACCGCGCTGCTTGAAGTTGGGGGTGACGGTCTGCGGGTTGAAGAAGTTCAGGTTCTGGAAACTCTTGGTCTGCGGAAAAAAATTAAAGCTGGTGGTGAGCACATTCTGATTGGAAAGGATGAAATCAAATCGCGAGTAGGAATTGAAGGCTTCCGTCTTGGTTTCATTTCCCGGAAAAGAAAGCCCGCGGACGGGCGATTTCAAAATGTCGTATTCAAAACTTTGCGCAAATCCAATGCGGTTCCGGATCAGTGGACCGCTGAATGAAAGCCGGGGCGTGTCGTCCGCGATGCCCACAATCGATCCGTTCTTGATACGCGGATCGGGTAAGAAATCGTTAAACGAAAATTCCCATTTGGGTCCGGCCGGCTTGGTTTCGACCGTAGTAACACCGCCTGAGAAGCGTCCGTATTCCGAAAGGTAGGGGGTCTTGAACACCTGAACCGATTCCACGGCGTCGACCGGGATGTTGATGACAAAATTTCCGGTCACCGGGTCGCTGGAATTCGCCTGGTTCACCAAGACGGTGCTTTGAGATTCGATGCCGCCTTTGATGTTGATGCGGCCGTCGGCGGTGCGGATCACTCCGGGGATGATGGGGAGCGATTCCTCAATCTTCTTGACCTTCAAAGGGAGCGTTTCGAAGGTTTTCTCGGTGATTCGGCCCTCGGGTATGGCTGAACCCGCAGCCACTTCCTCTCCCGGTTGAGCGGTCACGGTGATTTCGGATTTCATCGTAATGGTCGGAGTCATCACCACATCGAGCTCGGTGATGGAGTCGGCTTTCACATCCACATGATCCTGGGTGATGGTTTCAAACCCCACCTTGCTGAATCTGACTCGGTAACCCCCGACGGGAATCCCTGCAATCGAGAAGGCGCCTTTTTCATTGGATTCGGCGGTTTTGAGGATTGTGGCGAAGGCGTCTTTGGTAATTTCGATCTTGGCGCCGGGAACCCAATTGGACTTGCCGTCACTCAGGGTCCCTGCGATTGATCCGAACTGGGGAAGAAGAGGTACTTGAGCCCATCGAAGAGATCCTTCCATGAACACAGACACACTGATGAGAAGACAAAAAAGTCCCCTCGCGACGTTCATTAAGCTTTCCCCCCTGCTGTCGTCCTCAGTCCGATATTACCGCCTGTGAGCAACCCTGAATCCGGCCATTATACACAAATTCCTCGTGAAAAACTGTGAATTTAAGGTGTAACCGGACTGCTGAATTCATGTGCGGCCAACCGATGGCCGTGTCTCCTGAAACCCACCCGAGGCCGGATGGTCAGATCACACTGTCGCCTTGATTATTTGGGTTTGAAGGGGCACAATAATTGGGCCGTTCGCAAGGAGGCAGTTCAAGCGGGTACAAGGACCCGCGACGGTTCCAAGCGTTACGGAGTATCCCCTGGGCCATGCTAAATCGTTTCGCCGACACCTGTCGAAAATCACAACTAACCTCCACCCCTACGTTGTGACGGTTTGACCCTCTTTTTATCGATGATCTAGTGTGTATCTTCAAGTGAGGAAGGCGTGTCACCGGCATCCCCGCAAGAAGGTGAAAGAGAGATTACGATGAACTCATTCGGTTTGAAGTCCATTTTATGCCCCATTGATTTCAGCGACCTTTCGGCCCTGGCATTGAGATATGCGTCAGATTTTCGAAAATGTTCAGGGGGACGACTGGAAGTGCTTTACGCAAATGCGTTTCTCCCGCCACCACAATTGACATCCACCCAGCGAAATCACTTGGCGGAAGCCTGGAAAGAATCGAAGAACTCAACACAACAGTACCTGGATTCGTTTGTAGCCAAGGTGTTGCCACAGGCAAAGGAAGAACTCGAATGCCATGTCGTTGACTCTTCCCCGGTGGAGGCGATCGTTGAAGCGGCGACATCACGGGCCGCTGATTTGATTGTGATGGGAACGCACGGTCAGAGCGGGGAGAATCGCATGTTATTGGGATCCGTGGCGGAGCGTGTGCTGAGGGAGGCTCCTTGTCCGGTGTTGACCGTTCGTCAAAAGAAGGAATCGACGGCGCCGACCGCTGAAATCAAAAACATTCTGGTGCCGATTAATTTCTCGGTGGTGTCTCGTATGGCGCTGGTCTCAGCAGGCCGCATCGCCCAATGTTTTCACGCCTTCATGCATGTTCTGCGTGTCATCGAACCGGCCGAAGACCCGCGCGACGAGGCCGACGAAATGGCTCGCCTGCGCGCTTGGATCCCGCCGGATACCCGCAAGATGGTTGAATTGCAGGAATCGGTGGTCAAGGGCGAAGGAGCGGAACAGATTGTCCTGTTTGCCAATGATGAAAAAATTGATTTGATCGTGATGGGCGCGCAACACCGCCAGTTCTTCGACTCGACCGTTGTGGGTACCACTTCTCTGCGAGTGGTGCGCCACGCCCCCTGTCCGGTGTTCACCATGATTCGTAAGTGACCCGGTTAACCCGTTCTTTCGACCTTCGCCCGACTGGGAATTGACCCCCTTCGTGAATTAATTTATTCTTCGTTCTGGATCCTCGCCAAATTGAGAGCGTTTTTATACCCGGGCAAGGCTGCCCAAGAAGGATCCCAGTGGAGATTCATGAAACCATCGGAGGGACGAAGAATTCTGATTACCGGCGCAAGTTCCGGCATCGGTGAGGCCTTGGCGAAGGAGTTTGCGAGCCGCGGTGCGCATGTGGGTCTCCTGGCCCGGCGCGAGCCCCAATTGCGCCGGCTGAGGGATTCCCTGCGTCAAGCCCACCCCCGGCAGAAATTCTGTTGTGTGGCCGTTGATGTTCGGGATTCCGCCGCCTTGGAGACGGCCGTGGGATCTGTCATTCAAGAGCTGGGTGGAATGGATGTGGCGATTGCCAACGGCGGCATTGGTGAACATCGCAGCGCATTTAGTTCTCATCATTGGGAAATCGGGAGGAACATCCTGGAGGTCAACCTCCTGGGCGCGATTCACACTCTTGAAATCGCGAAATCCTATTGGGTCAAGAATCAACGGTCCGGACAGTTGGTGGGCATCAGCTCCGTAGCCGGCGCACGGGGTCTGCCTCAGATCGCTGCTTACAGCACCTCCAAGGAGGCGCTGGCGGCTTACTTGGAAGCTATCCGGGGAGAGTTGGCCACGGGCGGGATTGGCGTTCTTTCTATTCATCCCGGCTACATTCGTACACCCATGACTGCCCGAAACAGATTTTACATGCCTTGGCTGATGGACGCCGAAAAGGCGGCCCGAAAGATCGCCAACGCTATAGAAGCCGAGAAGAAACGGTATGTTTTCCCTGTCCCCATGCGGTTCATTTATGCTTTCCTTCGGCACGTACCGGGTTTTCTTTATGATTACGAAACTTATCGCTTGGCCGTGAGATCAAGGAATAAGAAGAAGCCAACGCCATAATCTTTTTGCATCCCATCCTGCCTCGAGTTGTTTCCTCCCACGGATTGCCGATAAAATTCATTGTTTCTTGTTTGCAGCATGCGGCTTCGTTAGAATGGGCGCAGAGCGTCCCATGTAATATTTCGAAAGGGTGCCCTCATGTCATCTCTCATATTCCTTTTCTGCATCCTTGTGGCGTTGGCCGTCTTTGGTCGAACGATATACCTACGCATTCGCGTGTTGATGGCGGTTCAACCCGCGCCCCGATTCGACCAGATCGGAAGGAGGATTCGAGCGGTTCTGGTGTATGCATTCGGCCAGAAGAAATTTGTGGTGGGGGAGCAGCCTGCCGGATGGATGCATTTTTTCATTTTTTGGGGCTTTCTTGTATTAAGCCTGCAGATCATTACCATGTTCGGGCGCGGTTTTTCTCCTCACTTTTTCATTCCGGGATTTCGGCCCGAGCAACTGGGGGGCGTGTTTTTGTTGTGCCGCGACCTGATGGAGCTCATCGTGGGTGTGGCTGTCCTCGCGGGGTTGTACCGATGGTGGTTTTCGCATCCCCGACGGTTGTTCGGTTTTGCTCCGGCCGAGGAGCGCCATTTGAAGCAGTCGCACGGCGAAGCCGCGCTCATTTTGATCTTCATTCTGACCATCATGGCCACCGGCCTGCTGTACGACGCCGGGAGACTGGTGTATCAAGCGGGCGAACCCGCTTCGGAGATAGAGCGGGCCTGGGAGCCTGTCAGCGCCTGGATCAGTCGAGGTCTTGCGAGTTGGGGATCAGACTGGGCGCGGGTCCTCAGCACGACGGCGTGGTGGATTCACAATCTTGTGGTGCTGATCTTCTTGAATCTTCTTCCGCGATCCAAACATTTTCACATCATTACTTCCATCCCCAATGTCTTTTTCAGGAAACTGGAGCCCGTGGGCGCACTCCAGAAGATGGATTTGGAAAGTGCCGAGAATTTTGGCACCTCGAGAATTAATCAGTTCAATTGGAAACAAGTGCTGGATATGTACAGTTGTACGGAGTGCGGCCGGTGCAGCTCGCACTGTCCTGCCACCATGAGCGGCAAGGCGCTGGCCCCTCGACAGCTGTTGCTGGATCTTCGGGATTACCTGTATCAAAAACAGCAACAAGTCATCTCCGGGCGCGGATCGGATGGCAATGAGGAGGTTGGGGACGTTATTGTTGGCGAGAAGCTGATCCACGACGATGTTCTGTGGGCCTGTACGACCTGCCGGGCTTGCGAAGAGGCTTGTCCGGTATTAATCGAATATGTCGACAAGATTGTCGATATGCGGCGCCACTTGGTGCAGGATGAGGCGCGTTTTCCAGCCGAACTCGTCAAGACATTCAATGGCATGGAAACCCACAGCAATCCCTGGGGGATAGGGGCACATCGCCGCGTGGAGTGGGCTCAGGGTTTGGAGGTTCCACTCATCGCAGATCATCCCGACGCGGAGTATCTCTACTTTGTGGGGTGCGCCGGATCGTTTGATGACCGCAATAAAAAAACCACTGCGGCCTTCGTCAGAATCCTGAAGAGGGCGGGGGTCGATTTCGCCATTCTTGGAACGGAAGAGCCCTGCAACGGAGAAACTGCCAGACGCTTGGGGAATGAATATTTGTTTCAAAACATGGCCCGGCATGCGATCGAGGTGTTGGGACAACATCACGTCAAAAAGATCATCGTCAATTGTCCGCACTGCTTTAACACGTTCAAGAATGAATATCCGCAAATGGGCGGGAAGTTTGAGGTGATCTCGGCGGCGGAGCTGATATCGAAATTGCTGGCTGAGGGCAAGCTTTCACTGCAGGCCTCGGGCGACCCCCAGAAACTTACGTATCACGACGCCTGCTATTACGGAAGGTATAACGAAATTTACGATCTCCCGCGCTCAATCCTGAAATCTCTTCCGGGCATTGAATTAAGTGAAATGGAGCGACACAAGGAAACGGGAATGTGTTGCGGCGCGGGCGGCGGGTGGATGTGGATGGAGGAGCCTCAAGACAAACGCGTGAGTCATTTGCGGGTTGACCAAGCGATGGAGACCCGCTCCGAGGGCATTGCCGTCTCCTGCCCGTTTTGCATGATCATGCTGAGTGATGGGCTCAAATCCAAAGATGCCGAAGAAAAAATGCACATGGTAGACCTGGTGGAACTGGTTGATCGTTCAATGAAACCATAAATCCCGCATTGCATGACATTGCACTCCCCCGTGAACCCTAACACCGCCCTCAAAGCCCCCATTGAGTCTGGGGGATGTTTTGTGCAATTCATCTCCACGCTGCTCTGCCTTCGCTGTCAACGCAACGACCGACCAAACACACCAGGTTGCGAAGAGTAGGGATGGGCCGTCGGGACAGGACAGGGCCCGAGAGAGGTTAATTGACTGGGGGCTTTTTGGATTCTCGTTCCAAACGATTGTTGATGTCCTTGAGTTCCTCGTAGCTGTACTGATCCGCCTGCAAATCCAGATGATAAACCTGGCGGAGATGCAAAATCAGAGCCGCCTTCTTGGCTCCTTCGGCTGACGAGACTTGGGTCCGGGGCTTGTTACGAACCGGGGCCTCCGGCTTGGCATCCGGCGGGGCGTTGTCACCCGCAGCTTCTTCAGTTTCATCGGCGGAGGCAGCGCTGACATTCTGTCGGAGTGGCTTCGTTTCTTCGGCCTTGGGTTGCGCCGGAGTCGATGTGGGATCCGAAGTGCTGGTCGCTGGACCGGTAACATTCGCCGGCTTTGAATCGGAGCTTTGAGACGGCAAAGTGATCGGCGTTCCGGGTGTTTGAGCCTGCTGACTCACGGTTGGATGCGGATTGGCTGCTTCTGCGGCCAGTGGAGTCGGCTGATTGTGTCGAACGAATGTAATCAGTACGTAAACACCAAAGGCAATCAAAATGGGCACGAAGATATACAGTGCCTTTGTGAACAATTCCAGCGAGAAAAAGCGTTTTCGTGCTGGCTGCTGACTGTATGCTGCAAATGCCGGGAAAGCCGGCTCCCTATCCCCGACAGCAGAAGGAGTGGAGTCGTAATCCTGGTCATAACCTTCCGATAAACCGGACTCCTCCTGGGCATAATCAAAGTCTCCCTGGGGAGGCGCATAGGCCCCGGGATCTGCATCCACCATCCTGTTTGCAGCAGGCGCAGGCCCCTCCGCGGTGTAATCTACTTCGGGTTCGCTGTAGCTTTGTCCTGGAGTGTATTCCGGAGAGTACTCGGCCTCCCCGGCTGAGAATGCTTTATCGGATGCCATCATGGGCTCCGGTTGCACCTCAGCAGGCATTGGCGGAACATCCAACTTTGAATTCGATGGCGTGGTCGTTTCGGAGATTTCCTGAGCCGATGTGGGAACCGTCGATGCCTCATGAATAGCGGCCATTGATTCCAACGGTGCCCATCCCATGGAATCAAAATACACTTCAATTCCGAGAGGGTCCGATTCGAGACCGGAGGTGAAGGATTTCTTCAGTCCCCGCTCTTGAATCTCCGTAACCTGATCAGCGGAACCAATTGCTGTGGCAGGTTGCGGTGTGTTAACGGTCGCTACGGCGCCCATTTGCGCGGATTCTGTTCCTGATAGGGCTGACACCGGCTTGGCAGAGGACGAAGACGGCACGTTTGAGCGGGCTTTCTCTCGGCCTTGCCAAAGGAGCTGCGCGGTCTCCTCTAACGATCTTTGAGCATACACAGGACGCTCGACCGTCGGGGCCAAGACTTCCCCGGAAGAAGTCCGCTTCACCGCCCTTTCAGTTTGAGGTGGTCGCTTTGAAATATCAGGTTCCGTCGGCCTGGCCACCAAGGGTTTCGATTTTCGAATTTCAGGTGTTACCAGGTGTGGCGCCGGACCCGTTCTCTGAACTGCAGAGGGTCCGCGAGAAGGAGCTGTGGGCATGGCATAGGGCTGTTCACCCAAAGGCGCAAGCAGGGGTTTGTCATAGCGCTTCTCAAGGATGGAGACATCCACCTCCGGCAAACCGTGCTTCTTGACTTCCCGCAACAACGCATCCAAAAGCTTCTTGAAACCCATCCACCCCAACTTGACGCGGAACATCACCACTTCATCGCTTGCGGGAAGCGGGGAAACTTCGTTGATTCCCAAGAAGGCTCGCAATCCGGCATTGGAACTGAATTCCTGACGCATGGCCTCGCTGGAAACATCGAAGATGTATTCCATAAGTAAGATTTTGAAAAAGAGCGATGGATCCGCTTTGGAGGAGGACGGCCGGGGGTTATATCGGTTGAAAGCGTTCTTGGTTATGGCGTGAAAATCACAGGCGCCACCCAAGCGCTCGAAAAATCCCGCCGGCGCGCTAATGCGCACGGCCGGTTCGGGGCGCTGGACACCTCGGTCAGGTTGTAGCTGAGTATTCACACAAACCTTCTTTCAAGCGGAACTGCGATCATAAGTACACTAAAACACTTTGTCAACAATTTGTCGGAGGCGATTTAACCCCTGGCAAGGGGCGTCCGAAGGGCTTCTAAAATACAGGGATAAAAAACAAAGCGGGCCCCGTAATTCCGGACCCGCTTAATTCTAAGCCATCTGGAGAATTTGAGGGTGAATCTGATTTGCACCCGGTTGCACGTCAGTTGCTGGCGCGTTTCAACTCCTCATCGATCACCCTTTGGAAGGCGCTGAAGGGCTGAACGCCGGGCAACATATGGCCGTTCACAACGAACAAAGGTGTTCCTGTGATGCCCAGTCCCTGAGCCTCATCCATTTCCGCTTTGATTTGCGGCAAAGTCTGCTTGCTGTCGTAACACTCTTCAAACTTCTTGGTGTCAAGTTTTGCGGTGGTCGCCAATTCCAACGACCTGGCCTTGATGTTATCGGGCGAAATGGAGGATTGGTTTTCAAAGAAACCCTTGTAAAAGGACCAGAAGGCGTCGTTGTTCTGTTGACTGGCGCACAAACCGGCTACCGCAGCCGACTCCGCCCAGGGATGGCTGGCCAAGGGGAAGTTCTTGTACACGATTCTGACCTTGTCGCCATACTGCTTCAACACGTCGTTTTCGACGGTCTTATATGCCTGACCACAGAAGGGGCATTCGAAATCAGAATACTCCACGATGGTCACTTTGGCGTCCTTGTTTCCGCGGGAGGGGGCGTTGCTGAAATTGATCTTCCGCATGTTCTGCGCGAACGGATTGTCGCTGACGTCGATGATCCGAGCGATCAATACAAATTTATTGTCGCTGCTTACGAGAACTTCCTGTTTGTTGGAATCAGCGCCGTTGCGAACCTCGACCGTCACCTTATCCAGCCCGTTGATCTTTGAAGGAGTCCTTGAAAGAACATTCATTTCAATGGACGGAGGAACTCCCAGGGTGGCACGAATGTTATCCACAATGCGCTGGTTCATCCGCGCTTCTTCCGGATTCACCGTGGGGGTGGGAGACGACTTTTTTGCCTCCCCTGTGGCCGGGGAAGAGTCGGTTTTGGTTTGGGTCTTGGAAGTGGCCGACTTGGCGTCTGTCTTGGGTGTTTGATCCGTGTTTCCTGCGAACAACGGAGTCATGATCATCATCATTGCGGTCAGGACAACCACGATGCCTGCCTGCTTGCTGAAATGCTTGTTTATCATTGTTGGTTTAAAACATCCTTTCGTTTGCTTAATTCAAATTAAGACTCTGTGGGGCGTCATTTACGCCGCCGCTTTCCGACCGGTTTCATGGGACGGAAAAACCGTTATTTCTTTGCCGGGGCGCCGGCGGTGGGAGCCGGTTTGCCCGCCGGAGCAGTTCCACCTCCGGATTGGGCGTCGAATCGGCGAATAATCTCAGTGGTAATGTCGGTTGTCGGATTGGCAAATAACACGCCGGATTGCGGGAGGGAGGTGTCGATGACCAATGAAAAATTCTGCTCGCTCGCATAGGCTTGGATAATGCGCAGGATCTTGTTTCCGATGACATTGATGGCTTCGCTCTGCAGTTGTTGGAACTCGGTGTTGGCATCATCGCCGGTTCGGGTCAATTCCTTGTTCTTGGCGTCCAGGGTGCGCTGTTTTTGGGCCAGGGCTTCCTCGCTTAAATTCTTTTCCTGCCGCTTGATCTCATCATTGAGGCCTTCCACTTCTTTCTTCATTTTTTCAAGTTCGGCGGCTTTGGCATCGTACTTGGATTTGAGCGTGGCCGCCGCCTTCTTGCCTTCCTCGGATTCCAGGATGGCGTTTTGCATGTTGATCACGGCGACACGAGTTACATTAGACGCTTGAGCGATGAGTTTGGCCGTCCCCAACAGCGCCAATAAACAGGCCGCAGCAAAAATTGTAGCAGTTCTTTTCATTGAGTCTCCTAGCAGGTTCAACTGGTTTAGTCGTTCCAAAGCCGGCCCATGGGGGCCTCAAAAACCATCCATCTTAGTCTAGTTTATTCATTCAAGTCAACCCATACGCTTTTGCTCTGGGTGTACAAATCAAGGGCCTGTTTTCCCAATTCGCGGCCAAATCCCGATTGTTTGAATCCTCCAAACGGCATGGTGGGGTCGTATACATTGTAAGTGTTGATCCAAACCGTCCCGGCCCGAAGCTGGCGCGCCACCCGATGAGCTTTCTTGATGTCCCGTGTCCACACGGCAGCCGCCAAGCCGTACCGCGTGGAATTTGCAGTTTGCAAGGCCTCCTCCAGATTCTTGAATGGAATGGTGGCAAGAACAGGTCCAAAAATTTCTTCCTGGGCTATTTTCATATGGTTTCCCACGCGGTCGAAAATGGTAGGTTGAATGAAATACCCTTTGCCGTTGACTTGGGTTCGTTCTCCCCCCGCAATCAGCACGGCCCCTTCCTTCTTGCCGGAATCAATGTATTGCAAAACCGTATTCATTTGGCCTTCGCTGACGACTGCGCCCAGTCGTGTCTTGGGATCGAGCGGATCTGCAGGCTGTAGTTTCTGAGTTCGTGCCAGCAGCTTTTCCAGGAGCGAATCATGAACCGATTCTTCAACCAGGAGGCGTGACCCCGCCGCGCACACTTCTCCTTTTCCATAAAAGATGCCGAGATACGCCCCCCGGGATGCGGCTTCCAAATCGGCATCGGCAAAAACAATGTTGGGAGACTTGCCGCCGAGCTCCAGAGAGATATGTTTGACGGTGTTGGCGGCTTTGCGCATGACTTCGCGTCCCACCTCGGTCGAACCCGTGAAAGCGATCTTATCAACTCCGGGATGCTCGACGAGGGCGTCGCCGGCTTCAGAGCCTTTGCCCGTGATGACATTGAATACACCGGCGGGAGCTCCGGCTTCTTCCACCAATTCGGCGAATTTTAGGGCGGTTAAAGGTGTAAGTGAGGCCGGTTTGTGAATCACTGTATTTCCGGTGGCCAGGGCGGGAGCGATCTTCCAGCTCGCCAATAACAGCGGGAAGTTCCAGGGGGTAATCGCGGCCACGACGCCAATCGGTTCCCGAAGGGTGTAATTGAAGTAATTCTCACGTGATGGGATGGTTTCACCGAAAACCTTAGTGGCCCATCCGGCATAGTATCGAAACACCTCCGCGACCATGGGCATGTCCACATTTCGGGACTCGTAGATCGGTTTGCCGTTGTCGAGGGTCTCCAAGCGCGCCAACTCATCGATGTTTTGTTCGATGAGATCCGCGAGGCGCCAAAGCAGCTTGGCCCGGTCGGAGGGGCTCATCTTCTTCCAATCGTTCTCGCGGTCATCGAATGCTCGTCGCGCTGCCTGAACCGCCTCATCGACGTCAACCGTGCCCGCGGCTGCAATCGAGGCGAGAGTTTCGCCGGTGGCGGGATTGACGGTAGCGAATGTCTTGCCATCGGCGGCTTCACGCCAAACGCCTGCGATGTAAAGCTTCTTGAGTGTGGCTTGTGAAGTTGGCACTGAGTTCATGAATCGCTCCCCCCGTTTGAATCGCACTGTTTTGACTGATGGATAGACTTGATTATAGCATCCCGGCACATTCTCCTGCAGACAAAGCCTCTCAGGTCCTTGCTCAAGCGCCAAGTCGGCAAGGTACTGTGACTGTATTTGATTGAGATTCCTTTGATCAGGGAACACGCAAGCTCGTGCGGTATCTTGAAAGCCGCTTGTGATGATCCGCACAGAATGGTGCCGCAGGGAAGCGCCATCGAGCCGAATTTAGAAAGGTCGCCCCCCATTCATATTCCTGCTTGCATTCGTTCGGAGATAGTGGTATAGAGAAACCACTGGTAGCACCTCTTTGAAAAATTATTCTCACCTTTTTCTTTTGGGGGAATTTAATTCAAGAGATGGGCCCGTTCTTCCTCCCATACCGAACGCGGCCCATCTTTAATTATGGGGCACCCTCAAAAGTCGTTGGGCTGTCTTGACTCGCAGTTCCTTTGTTGTTCCAAGCACTCCTCAAAGATTTTCAGAAGGCTCGACCGCCGGTTGACACCTCGCAACCGTCCCTATTCAATTGAATCAAGTCCACTTGTGCGACCTTCATGATTATTCCAGCCGTTCCCGCCCTATAAACTCTCGACAGGAGTTGGATTTTGTGCGAAATTTATTTTGCCGAACTGCTTTTTAGCGAATTCCGGGAAGATCAGGTTTCCCGGGTGAGAATCCCCGCGCAGGCGGGGGCGAATGGTTTGATTGTCCTTCGCGCTTCGGAGGGAAAGGGATTGTAAATGCAGGTAGTGGAGAAGAGTTCCGAAATTGTTCCAAGACCGATGGTCATTGAGCTGTATCGCAAGATGATCACGACCTATTACATCGAAGAGCGGGTGAAGGTATTCGTTCGCCAAGGAAAATGCTCGTTTCAAGCTTCTACGCGCGGCCACGAGAAGGTTCAAATCGGCATGACCATGCTTTTGAAGCCGAAGCAGGACTGGTTTTTTACGTACTATCGCGAGAAGGCCATTGCGGTGGGACTCGGCATGCCCATTAAAGATGTATTTCTGGGCATGCTGGGACGCGAAGGCGACCCGAACTCCAACGGGCGGAATATGCCCGAACATTTCTCTTCCAGAGAACTGCATCTGGTTTCTCAAACCGCGTGCACGGGAACGCAGTTTCTTCCGGCCGTGGGTTTGGCCAAATCTCTCCGAATGGAGGGTTCGGATGCGGTGGTTTACGTTTCTTCCGGAGAGGGGGCAACCAGTGAAGGGGAATTCTTCGAGGCCCTGAATTGGGCGGCCCGCGAACGCTGCCCGGTTTTGTTTGTCATCCAGAATAACGGATATGCCATCAGCGTCCCCCAGGATACCCAGACCATTTCCGAGGTGCACCGCATTGCCCGAGGATTTGGCATGCCCACCTTCGATCTCGACGGCACATGGTTTGAACCCATGTATCAAACCATTCCACCGGTCATCGAGCGCATTCGGGCGGGGCATGGACCTGCTTTGGTTGAGGCCCAGGTCGTCCGGATCGATCCGCACTCCTCCTCCGACGATCAGAAAAAATATCGCAGTGTGGAAGAATTGGAAGATCTGGTCGAGCGCGATCCGATTCTGCAGACCGAGAAGTATCTGCTCAAAAATAAGATTCAAACTGAGGAAGAATTGGCGGCGATGCGTGAGGAAATCAGCCGCATGGTGAATCAAGCAGCCGACGAAGCCGACCAGGCGGCCTTTCCTGATCCTCAGCAAATCATGGCGAACATTTACAGTGAGCCCCAGGAGGCAAGCGAGTGCGGTCCGCCCAATTACCTCAGCACCGAGCCGGTGAACATGGTTTCGGCCCTCAACAGCGGGCTGCACGAGGAGATGGAAAACAATCCGCGGATTGTCATGTGGGGAGAAGACATTGCGGATCCCAAGGGAGGCGTGTTCGGTGTCACCCGGGGACTCTCAACGGCTTATCCCGAACGAGTCGAAAATTCCGCGTTGGCGGAAGCCTCCATTGTGGGGGTCGCTGGCGGCCTGGCCTTGAACGGCTACAAGCCCATTGTGGAAATCCAGTTTGCGGACTACTCCTGGCCGGCCTACATGCAAATCCGGAACGAAATAGCCACTGTGCGTTGGAGGAGCAACAACGAATGGAAATGTCCCGTGGTGATTCGCATTGCGTGCGGCGGATATATCAAAGGCGGGCCCTGGCATTCGACCTGCGTCGAAGGTTTGTACTCCCACACCCCCGGCTGGTTCGTCGTATTTCCGAGTTGCGCCGAGGATGCCAAGGGTTTGATCAAGATGGCAGCGCGCTCAGAAGATCCCGTCATTTTTCTTGAACACAAGGGTCTGTACCGTCGCCTTCAGGCCAAGAGCCTGGAGCCGGATGCTCAATATGTGATTCCTTTCGGAAAAGGCCGAATCCGTCGCGAAGGCTCCGATCTCACCATCGTGACGTGGGGAACCACCGTGTATCTGGCCTTGGACATTGCCAAGGAGTTGGAAGCGGAAAAGGTTTCCATTGAGGTCATCGATCTTCGATCCATTGTCCCGATGGATAATGAATTGGTGTTTGCCAGTGTGCGAAAGACAAACCGCGTGTTGGTGGCTCATGAGGATGGCTTGACAATGGGATTTGGCGCCGAGGTGGCGGCGCGTATTGCGGAGAATTGCTTTGACAGCCTGGATGCTCCAGTGTCTAGATTGGGAGCCAAAGACTGCTTCGTTGCCTCTTCGCCGAATTTGGAAGCAGCTGTCCTGCCGGGGCTTGAAGATATGCGCGCCGCGGTGAAAAAGCTCCTGTCGTATTAGGTAAGCCGGCGGTTCCGCCTCTGCCTAAAGCGTGGTTATTGTGATTGTGTCCCGGTAAGTAGAATTAGTGCATCCCCCGGAATTAGTGAAAGCATCATAGCCAGGCCTCTCGGCTCATTTCGTGTAAAATCTCATCGCGAAGCTTATGCGAGGTGGTTCCATGGAAACAGGATCCAATGCGAAATCTGATGCCGGCTCTCAGGAAGAGCCGAAAATCCAAGGAATTGAAACCCCTTTGGGCGCCCCTCCAAAAACCGAAGACAAGAAGCCGCACCGAATCACAAAAAGATGGGTAAGAACGAATCGGATCTCGCGGCCCCGGACATTGGCGATTGATGTGGGTGGGACGGGAATCAAGGCGGAAATCTTGGACTCCCAAGGCAAGCCTGTCACGGAGCGGACTCGCGTCCAGACGCCTCATCCGGCCACTCCCGCGGCCGTCCTGGGGGCCATTCAAAAAATCACCGATGGCCAAGGAGGTTTCGAGCGAGTCTCCGTGGGATTCCCTGGTGTGGTGAAGTTCGGAACGGTTTTGACTGCGCCGAATCTCTCTCCACGATGGAAGAAATTCAACCTCGGCAAGGCTCTCCATCGGATCTATGGCAAGCCTGTTCGGGTTTCCAATGATGCCGATGTGCAGGGATACGGAGTCATCAGGGGTCATGGAGTGGAGATGGTCATCACTTTGGGAACCGGTGTGGGGTCGGCTCTCTTTGTGGACGGCAAACTTGTGCCTAATCTGGAATTGGGACACCATCCTTTCATCAAGGGCAAAACGTATGAAGAAAAACTGAGCCATGCGGCGCTTGACGCGGCAGGAAAGAAGAAATGGAACAAACGCCTTAAGAAAGCTGTCCGGGAACTCCAACTGATATTCAACTTTGATAGGCTTTATCTGGGGGGCGGGGACGCCAAGCACATCGACTTCAAATTGCCGGAGAATGTCAAGGTGGTCAGTAATCAGGCCGGCCTTTGGGGCGGCATCGCCTTATGGCAGGAAGCGAGTTCTCGGTGACGGGTATCGCGGGCCAGAAGTACGAATCGGGGCCGATCTGGGCAATCCCATCAATTTTGGACGTTCAAAGCCCCAGAGGCCTGCGTCTCAGGCGCGGGTGGAGACGCCACGGGGTTTGAGCCGCCGGAGGCGCTTTGGGAGGCATGATCAACCGGATGGCCCGGGTTTCGAACGACTCTTTGGTCGGCCGTGCGTTCGTAGGCCCGAATGACGCGGTCGACGTAATCGCCGGTGTCGTCTTGAGAGTAAGTCACATCGCCCCGGTAGGCGGCCAGACTGGTATCAAGCCAATGATATTGCTTGATGCAAGACGCCAGTATGGGAACTCCGAGCCGAAGATTGACAACGGGGTCGAACGGGTTATTGCGACTGAAATCCAATCTCTTGGCCCATACTTTGGCGTTAATTTGCATCAAACCAATGGCGTTTTGGCTTGAAACCGCGAAGGTGTTTCCACTGGATTCAGCGACCACAATCGCCGCCACCAGCCGCGGGTCGATATGATTGGCCAAACCCACCGAGGTCATCTCGTGAACCAAAATGGGGTCAACTGGCATTCTGTACCGAGCGAAGAGGTGCGAGATTTGATCCTCCAGCTTGGCCCGTTTCAGGCTGTCGCCAGGCTGGGCACTGATAAAGGAAACTCTGCGCAAAGGCGCTATATTTGTTGAAGGGAAAAGACTAATCAGGAATATCAATAAACTTAAGGTGAGAGCAATCGGGTGCAGTTTTCGAAATCGGTAGGCATTGATTCCAACCCTCTGCGTCTTCCTTTGCAGATGGATTGATGTGAGTCTAAGGTTCCGCTTCACGGAGGTGGGGCTACAAATCCTCATGATTCACCTCCATCCCTGCGAGGGGGATGATTAAGTACGCCTGGATGTAAACGTGGTGATAGCAAAAGCCAGCTCAACTGTCCTGGTAACATTAACTTGAATAATCATCTGAACCCTCCAAGGCTGCTCTGAGCCCTAAACCCTGCATTCCGGGAAATAGCCCTACACACACGACTGTTTTTACCCGGTCTTTCAAGCAACTCATATGCCGTGTTGCTTCTTACTGGTCCTAAAAGAATTGGCATTTTCTACCATGAATTGGGTATGTTGTCAAGTTGTGGTACTATCCGTTGGAAATCAGTCAAACTGGAACCGGTTTTTTGGATTCCAGCTTGCATTTCATCTTTTTGAAGATAAACAGCTACCTTTTTCTGCTTGACTTGGCGTGTTATAGATTTCTGGGTCGTAAAGTTGTTTCTCTTAGTTGCTCATTGCTCCTATAAACATAAAGGATTCAGCTGCTTATGGGAAATACAATTGTCTGGCTGAACGGCAAGTTTGTTGAATATGGGGACGCGAAGATTCCTATTGAGGATCGCGGCTTTCAGTTCAGCGACGGTGTTTATGAGGTCGTCCGGGGAAGAAAAGGCCGGTTTTTCGCGTTGGGCGATCACCTGGGCAGATTGCGCCGAAGTTTGCAGTCCGTGGAAATCGAAATCCAGCAGACGGATTCTGAGATAAGCGAAATCGCCGCTAAAATACTCCTGAAATGTGGCGCCGATGACTGCACGTTATATATTCAGGTAACTCGGGGAGTTTTTCCCCGGCAACACGGTTTTCCCCCAGGGAATCAATCACCGACCATGGTTATGCTTGCCCGACCCTTTGTTCCTTATCCGACGGAATATTACTCTCAGGGAGTAGAAGTCATAACGCTCAAAGATGAACGCTGGATGAGGTGTGACATCAAGTCCATTGGGCTCCTGGCGAACGTCCTAGCCAGGGGAAGAGCAGGCCGTGCCAAGGCAGCTGAAGCCATCCTGGTCAGGGAGAGTCATGTCACCGAAGGTTCAAGCTCCAATGTATTTGCAGTCAAAGGAGGCATCCTGTTGACTCCTATCGCCGATCAGCGAATCTTGGGAGGGGTCACACGAGATCATGTCTTGAAACTTGCCCGAGCTTCCAAGCTCCCCGTCGAGGAGCGGAATGTATCTTTGATCGAACTTCGAGAGGCCAATGAGGTTTTTCTGACGAGCACCACCCTGGATGTTCTGCCGGTTGTGAAGATCGATCACTTTATGGTGGGCAACGGGCGTATAGGAAACCTGACTTCCGACATGATGAGGCGCTACCAAGACCTGGTATTAACCAGCAGCAAGGCCATTGGTGGTTGATGTCATTCCGGTCGAAAACCCCGCCTGAAGACGGTATTCTTAAAAGATCCCTCATGGAACCTTTAGTGGATGTTTAACGTATTTGATTGATGAACCGGTGTACCATTTGAAGTCGCGTGGTCACAAAGCCTGAAAATGTGAGATATGCCTTTTGCAGGGGAAGGAGACGAGATCCCATGACCCGAACAAGACTTGGTATTGGAAGTATCCTGGTCGCGATCGTGTTGGTCCAGACCGGGTGTTTTCCAGTGGACGCCATTCAAAGGCAGGAAGAGATTTCAAAGTCCTTTGATTTGAAGCGGGGTGGAAGCGTTTCCGTTCGGAATGTGAACGGTTCGATTACGGTGACTGGCTGGGATCAGGAGCGAGTTCAATTGGTCGCGGTGAAGTCCGCCGGAGGATTCGATGATCACGACGCTCAAGAGAACCTCAAGAGATTGGAGGTTCACATCGATCAAAATGGGAACACCCTGACAGTGGAGACTCGGAGTCCCTCAGGATTCCATTTTGGAGGCGGTGTCACATACACGCTCAAGGTTCCCAGGAGATGCGACTTGGAGCTTCATTCCACCAATGGAGGGCTGAACACTTCCGATGTGGAAGGAACAATCCGGCTTGGAACGACAAACGGGACCATTAAAGCCGACAATATTGGCGGAACTTTGAATGGCACCACCACCAATGGACGCATAATCGCGACTTTCAATAAGGTCAGCGGTGATTTGGTTCACCTCTCGACCACCAACGGTTCGATCCAGCTTTCTTTGCCGGAGGATGCAGGCGCGGTGGTTGAGGCGCACACCACCAACGGTTCAATCAAGACTGATTTTCCTATCACCACGCGAGGCACCGTTGGACGCCACAGCTTGGAAGGCACCATTGGAAAGGGCGGTACGAGAATCCAATTGAGAACAACCAACGGCAGCATTTCGATCCTGCAGGGTTCCAGGGGTACGGTTTAATCCGAGAGGCAGAATGGACAGAATTTCCCGATTGTGCTCCTTTCTGCCAGAGTAGAGCTTCATAAGTAGCGCGGTCTGTTTGTGTGTTTTCCCCCATTTTTTCAATAACTTCACCTCTTCTTTTTAAGGAGATTCAAGAAGCCACCGGGGTTTTGGTGTGCTAATTGCATGATTTCCTTTATGGATGAAGAGTTCTTGCTTGACATTCGCTTTTTGTTCGCCTAGTATATTTTCGGATTGAATGGATTTGATTTCAGGTGGGGAATTATGAATTCAATACATCACTCGGCGATTCCGGATGTTGAGAAATCAGTCAACGCGGCTTTGTTTTCGTCGCCGAAACTCCAGGATCCAGCCGCGCGATTTTCATTGGGAGAGTTTTACTCGGTCTGGGAGGGTATCCAGCCGGAAAACGCCTTGATCCTGATGTATGGTGACCGCTGCACTACCGAATTGGCTCAGAGAATCCTGCAGCGATTCCTGTTGGCCCAAGAGCCAATCTTGATCTTGGACGCCTGCAGCGATTTCAGCATCCCATTGTTCACCCGAATGGCGCAGCGACTGGGCCAAGGTCCGGAGAAATTTCTGCGATCAATCCGCATGTCTCGTGCCTCGACTTGCAACCAAGTCATATCGTTGATGGACCGGGTGCTGGAAGTTTCGAGAAAGCATAAACCCGCGCTGGTAGTTGCATTGGGGCCCATGACACCTTTCTACGACGAGCGAGTGGCGCGTGCAGAAGCGGATCGCTGGTTCGATAAGTTTCGGGATCAAATCCACCGCCTTTCGGAGATGGGAGTTCAGTTGCTCCTGGCTTGCCCCGAGACGCCTTCCAAGCGACGTCCAAATTACCTTGAAGACCTAAAGAGCGATGCCCTCATTCGATTGGTTTGTGAGCGGGGGACCGATTCTCAAGTCCTCCTGCACCTGGAAAGCCCGGAGGAATTTAAGCAATCGTGGAGCTTGGCTCCCAATCTGGCCCCCTCGGTGCGTTACTCGCGACAATTGAGACTGTTTTAGATCACGAATCGGTTATGTGTATCTTTTGGAATGGCGTGGGATCCCTGCGCTATTTCTCGTTGTGTTTATACGCAGCGGTTCGTTTGACGCTGTAAAGTTGAGCGAGAAATGCGTCTATTGAGGCGTTGTAGGACTTGAATGTTCGCCGGTTGACGGGGGCTGGTGTTTCTTGTCTTGGGATCGAGACTCGATCCCGCAGGCTTGCGAGGCTCAAGTGGGTACGCCCAACCTGGGAAGGATGATGGTTTGGAGCAAAATCCAAACACCCAGTATGATGAAGATCGTCCAGTCACTCATCTGAAATCCTGGTCATTAGATCCAACATTCTAGCTCGAAGATTCAGACTTGCAAAGGTCTTGTGGCTCATGTTTCGCTTTCAACCGCATTCCCGGCGACCGCCGGAAGATCAGCCTCAGGTAAATCGGGGGTTTCCACAACTCTTCGGGCTGAGGTTCGATCCCGAACGAGTTCCACCAACGGAGTTAAAGGCGGAATACACTTGTTCGGTTTGGGCGCTTTCGCAATGGGGACAGTGAGGCTTTTGAGAAGTGAATCTCAATACCAGTTTTTCGAATACCCGGCCACACTGTTTGCATTCATATTCGTACAGCGGCATTCTCCAGTTCTCCTCACTTGTTTTCGTGTTGCGCCGGGAGCGGCTCGGAGTTTTCCATCGATGCCGGGTCGATCTCCAGGATTTCATAATCAAAACTGATGGTGGCGGTTTTTCCCAGCATGGCAGCGGCCCCGCAATATTTCGTTTCGGAAAGCTGAATGGCATCGTGTACGGATTTTTCTTTGATGCCCATCCCGGAGACGATGTAATGCACATGAATCTGGGTGTAAACCGTTGGAGGAGTGGGAGCCCTTTCACCTCGAATCTTGATTTCCAACCCGGTCACGCGCTCGCGTTTTTTCTTCAAGATGCTGATGACGTCAGTTCCGGTGCAACCCCCCAAACCTAAGATCAAGAGCTCCATCGGACCGGCGCCGGAATTTCGATTGCGGTCGGCGTCGATGACCACCCCATGCCCGCTGCTGGGAACACCGATGAACTGATCTCCGTCGGTCCACTTCACACTTGCTTCTGTTATCATGACGACCTCAAAAACGGAATGTAAAACCCCATCTACAGCCTACCACGGAATAATGGATTCACAGAACTTCCCTCAGACTCAAGAAATGTTCTTTTTCCCGGTTTGAAAGAGGAGAAGGGATCTGGAAATGCCTCGGCGTTTTCATGAGAGGCGGGCCGATTTTGAGGTATACTTTCGGGGCAGTAGCGGTTTCTGAAACGATTTTTTGGAATTCATTGCCACCTCCGTTTGCATGGAACAGTCTTCATACCGCGATCAAGCCCTCGTTTCAAAAGCGAAGGCCGGGGATTACCCGGCCTTCGAAACTCTGGTCGAGCGCTACGAGCGTAAAGTCTATAACATGGCCTATCGATTGACCGGCAATCGCGAGGATGCCGAGGACGTCTTGCAGGAAACCTTTCTCAAGGCCTTCCAGAACCTCAAGCGGTTCCGGGAAGAATCTTCCTTCTACACCTGGGTCATGAGGATTGGCGTGAATGCCACGTTGATGCGCTTGCGCAAGGGGGTTCACCGCAACGCCGTATCGCTCGACGAGTTTGCGGATGACGAACGAAATTTTCACCCTCGACTTGTGGTAAGCTGGGAAGCGAATCCGGAGCAGAAATATTCCCGATTGGAGAATGAAGGCATTCTCCGAAGGGCGATCCAACGGCTTCCAGCCATCTACAGAACGGTATTTTGGCTGCGGGACGTTGAGGAATTTTCAAACGAAGAGGTGGCCCGGATGTTGAACCTATCCGTGTTTGCTGTGAAGTCGCGACTGATGCGCGCGCGCCTGGAACTCCGGGAGCGGTTGACAGCCTATTATCGGAAGAAAGGTGCGCCCCATGACGTGCAAAACGCTGCTCACTCGCATGTCGCGATACATTGACGGCGATTTGGAGGAGGAATTGTGTGTGCAGCTGAAAAAACACCTCCGGGGCTGCGATCGCTGCAAGATTGTCTTCGATACCACCCGACGAACCATCGGGTTTTACCGTGCCGGCAAGCCCTATGAAATTCCCCGGGGAGTCCATGCTCGCTTGCAGCGCGCCTTGCGCCGGCAATGGAAATCTTCGTCCCAAAAGAAATCTTCACGGGCTTAAAGAGATTTGAGCGGCGCCTCGTGCGTGACCTGCAACTTTTTGAGTCCCACCCCCCGTTACGGAATCTATGCCCTTAAGCCCATCCGAAATTCGGGTGGGCATTACTTGGAGCTTGGGGCAGGAACCCACAGAGAGGAGTTCAACCCGATGCCTTTGGAGAAATGGATTCGCCTGATTGCCGGAACGTTCGTGCTCGTCAGCCTGACCCTGGGCCACTTTGTGAATCCCAACTGGTTCTGGTTCACCGCTTTTGTGGGTGTGAATTTGATTCAATCGGTCTTTACAAACTGGTGCCTGATGGAGAAGATCTTGTTGCGCTGGGGCATCAAACCGGGAGTCGAAATGAAGTAGGGGACACTCGAACAGCCGGAAAACAACCCGGCCACGGAAGGAGTTGCACTCATGTTAATCACGATGGAAAGCGGCAAGTCGATCGAAACGGTGTGTGCGCTGATGGAACCCACGGTGCAGAAACACAAGTTCGGAGTTTTGTCTGTTCATAACCTGCGTCAGACGATGGCCAACAAGGGCGTGCCTTTTGCCCGGGAGTGCTTCATTTTTGAAGTCTGCAATCCCCATCAGGCAAAAAAGGTGCTGGAAGCGAACATGGAAGTGTCGACGGCGCTCCCGTGCCGCGTGGCCGTTTATCAGGAGGGGAATAAGGTCAAGCTAAGCACGATCAAGCCCACCGCCATGCTGGCGATGTATCAAGCGCCGGAATTGGAGTCGGTAGCCAAAGAAGTCGAACAGGCGATCACTGAAATCATGCATGAAGTCGCCGAGTAATCGCGAATCCCGCCGCCCCTGTCCCTTTGATCCTTACTCAAACAATAGGTATTTAACGCTTGAGGGACGAGGGCGGTTTCAAACAGCCCGCCTTGCTTCCTGGATAATTCTTCCTTAAGACCCCGAGCAGATGTTTATGAATCTCATCCGACATCTTGGCTGGGGGCATTTTCTTGTAGAGCCGGATGGTTTTCTTAAGGGTATCGATTACACATTCGCAGGTCTTGCATTCCCGAATGTGTCGCTCCATTTCCGCGCAGTCGTTCGGGGACAAATCACCGTCGATGTATTCGGCTAGAAAAATCTTCAGGCCGCGACAGGACGCCTGTCGGCTCACAGCGGTTGCCATTCGTCCTCGGGTAGACATCCTCAATTTCCTTCCACGCTTTCAGGCTGCAAGACGAGAATTGTGGGCTTCAAATGCACGGTCGCTTTGATGGAGTTCGAAATCAAGCAATGGGCTTCCGCGTCCTGGAGGGTGGCCTCGGCCCGGGAAACATCGGCCGGGTTCGCTACCGTGACGGTGGGAGAAATTTCTATCTGGGTGAATTGAAATTTTCCTCCCACGTTTTCCAGAGTTCCACGGGCCGAACTCTCGTAGCTGACCAACGACAGTTGCTTCTTGACCGCAAAAGCGAGAAAGGTGGTCATGGTGCAGGCGTCGACGGCTGCCACAAACATATCCTCCGGAGTCCAGAGACCGCCCGGACCCTTGAATTCGGGCGGGGGAGCGACCGCCAGAGGAGGCTTGTCGCCGCTACTCAGCTCGCCTTCCCGTTCGTGAGTCCACTCCAGTTGAGTGTCGTAATGAAACACCTTGAATGCCGTTTTGATTTCCATGGTCACACTTCCTTTTCGATGTTGAGCACCAGAATCTTCACACCCTGCTGAACGGAGGGGTGCATTTGTTCTCGGAAACGAGCCAAGTCCTGGGTTAATGGGTTGACGATGTTTAGGGGCGCAATAGTCATCAAGATGGTGGAGTATCCGGGCCATTCCTCCACCTGTCGAGACCGGGTGGAGAGCGTTTCCAGAACATGTCCAAGTTCTATATCGACCTGCACGTCGTACTTCTTTAAGATTTCACGTGCCTGCGGCAGGCAAGCTTCCTTGCAAAAGATCAGCACTAATTTCACTTCCATAAATCCGCCTCCGGGTGGCTCCAGTTCAACACTCGAACTGCAGTCCAGTTAAAGGACTTGTAGGACTTCCTGCACGATCATTTTCAAACAAGGTTTTACCCGGCATTGGTTAGCGAAACCTTGAAGTTCTTCAAGGACTGATGAAATCAGGTCACTTGATGCCGTCAGCAAAAATACGCTGGCCGGGAAGGAAAGCGTTCTATCAATTCCAATGTGTTCGCCCGGCTTGACTCCGACCGCGGAGGGAATGTGGAGATATCCCTCGAGTATTTTCTGATTCAGAGTGCGGCTCACCGTTTCCACCAAATCGTCGCTGCACAGGATGGTCAGTTTCTGATTCATGCTCTCCTCAATCCGAGTTGCATCGCGGGCGCCAAGTCCGGGTGTTGATCCAAAACCCTCACGGCCGCTTCCGCCGCTCGTTCCACTTTTCCATCCAGTAATATCCCAAAGGAATTGCCACCATGGTCAGGGCGGTCGATACGAATGCTCCCGACATCATGGCAATGGCCAGGCCCTGGAAGATGGGATCCAGAATAATGACAAATCCGCCCACAATGACGGCGGCGGCCGTCAATGCAATGGGGCGGAACCGAACCGAGCCCGCTTCAATTACAGATTCCTTGAGCGGGCGACCTTCGCGCCGTCGGATGTTGATGAAATCAACCAGTAAAATGGAATTTCGGACAATGATGCCCGCCAGCGCAATGAAGCCGATCATGGAGGTGGCTGTGAAAAAAGCCCCGATTATCGCATGGGCGGGAAGAATGCCGATCAGGGTCAAAGGAATCGGGGCCATGATCACCAGGGGCACCACAAACGACTCGAACCAGGCCACGACCAGCACATAAATCAGAATCAACACGGCGGCAAACGCGATTCCCAAATCGCGGAAGACCTCATAGGTGATGTGCCACTCGCCATCCCATTTCATCACGACCTTGTCGGTGAGGAAGGGTTGGTGAGTCATCAGTTGATCGATCGTATATCCTTCCGGAATTTTTATATCGTGAATGGGGTTTTCCATATTGAAGATGGCGTAGACCGGACTTTCTTGCGCCCCCGCGACATCGCCGGTCACATAAAAGACCCGCTGAAGATTCTTGTGATAGATGCTCTTGTCTTCGACGGCTTCTTCAAAACGAACTATTTCGGAAAGGGGAACCTGCCTTCCGGAAGGGGATTGGATATAGAGATTTTTGATCTGTTGGAGGTTGGAGCGCGCATCCCGCGGAAGTCGCAGCATGACCTCGACCGGCTCTTTTTCCAGGGGTAGATGACTCAAACCTACACTCATGCCATCAACGGCAATTCGAAGTGTCTGGGCCACCTGGGCGGTGGAAATGCCGTTGAGAGCCGCTTTCTCTTTGTCCACCACGAGACGGACCTTAGGCTGGTCGTCTTCCATGTACCAAT
The DNA here is from genome assembly GCA_028716525.1 of Terriglobia bacterium. Lineage (GTDB taxonomy): Bacteria > Acidobacteriota > Terriglobia > JAIQFV01 > JAIQFV01 > JAQUPQ01. The sequence continues at coordinate 87,867 of JAQUPQ010000002.1, forward strand.
CGACGTCGACCACGCCCGGCGTCTTTTGAAAGATGCCTTTGATTTGGCGCGCAATTTCGATTTGTTGAGTGTAATCGGGCCCGTACACCTCGGCGACCAAGGTGGACAATACCGGGGGGCCGGGCGGTATTTCGGCGATCTTGATGCGGGCGTTGTACCGAGCCCCGATGGCATCGATGTCGGGTCGAACGCGTTTCGCAATCTCGTGACTCTGTTGCCGGCGCTGCGATTTGTTGACCAAATTGACCTGGATGTCGGCCACATGGGGTCCTCGACGCAGAAAATAATGCCGCACCAAGCCGTTGAAGTTGTATGGCGAAGCTGTGCCGACATAGCTTTCAAAATCGGTGACTTCCGGCACCGTGCGCAAATAGGCGGCAATCTCCTTGGTGACGCGAGCCGTTTGCTCCAGCGTGGTGCCCTCAGGCATGTCGATTATGACTTGGAATTCGCTCTTATTATCGAAGGGCAGCATTTTCACGGTGACGACTTTGAAGTACATCAGAAGAATAGAAATAAACAAAAGGACAACAACGCTGCCGGCAAAGATCATCGATTTCCGCGAACTCTCCAGCAGCGGCGCCATGATCTTCTTGTAAATCCGGTACGTCTTTGTTTGCTCTAAAACGTATTGATGCCCCGGGGATGAACCCGAGGACCGAAGGACCCGATAGGCCAACCACGGGGAAACAATAAAGGCCACCAACAGGGAGAAAAACATCGCCAACGATCCACCCACGGGTATGGGCCGCATGTAAGGGCCCATCAAGCCTGAAACGAACGCCATCGGAAGGATGGCGGCAATGACCGTGAAGGTGGCAAGAATGGTGGGATTGCCCACTTCGTCAACCGCCGCCACCGCGGCCTGAAGGGGTGGAAGAGTCGAATATTGCAAATGCCGGTGAATGTTTTCCACGACCACAATGGCGTCATCGACCAGGATTCCGATTGAAAAAATCAGCGCGAAAAGGGTGACGCGGTTCAGGGTGTACCCCAGCATGTAGTAAATGAACAGCGTCAGAGCCAAGGTCACGGGGACGGCCACGGCAACCACCAAGGATTCCTTGCGTCCCAGCGCCAGCGCGATCAAAACAATCACCGAAAGTGTTGCGATCAGCAGGTGTTCCAGCAGCTCATTGGATTTTTCTTGTGCCGTCTCGCCGTAATTTCGTGTGACCGTGACGTGAACATCCGAAGGAATCAGATAGCCACGTAATGAATTAACTTTCTTCTCCACCGTGTTGGCAATGTCGGTGGCGTTGGCGCCTTTTCGTTTGGAAATGGAGAGTGTGACCGCGGGGAATTCGTAGCCCGAGGATCCGGAGACCTTAATGTCTTTGTATCCGGCGGCGGGACCGGTTCCGAAGAAAACGTAATCCTGCGGCTCCTCCGGGCCGTCCTGAATACTCGCCACATCATTCAAGTAAACCGGCCGGCCGTTAAACGTCCCCACCACGACACGACCGATGTCGGCAGCGTTTTGCAGGAAAACTCCGGTCTCCAAAAGGATTTCGCGGTTGGCGGTAGCGAGCGATCCTGCCGGCAGCGAGGCATTGGCTTGCTGAGCCATAGGAAGAATGGCCAGAGGTGAAACGTTCATCGCGGCCATTTTCTGAGGGTCCAGCAACACACGGACTTGACGTCGTTGACCGCCGATGACGCGGGTTTCGGAAACGTCGGGAATGGCCTTGATTTGGCTGTCCAGTTCGTCGGCGACCCGGCGCAATTGAAAATGGTCGTACCGCTCGCTCCACAATGTCAACGCCAGTACCGGAACGTCATCAATTGAGCGGGCCTTCACCAGCGGGGGCATGGCGCCCGAAGGCAGGAGATCCAGGTTTCCATTGACCTTGTCATAAAGTTTGACCAGGCTTTCTTCCATGTTCTGGCCGACCAGGAATCGAACCACGATCATGGCGAATCCGGGTTGAGAGGTGGAATACACATACTCCACACCCTTGATCTCCCAAATCTTCTTTTCAAAAGGTGTAGCCAAACGCTGTTCGACTTCTTGGGAAGACGCCCCGGGCATCGGGAGGAACACATCAAACATGGGAACGGAAATCTGCGGTTCCTCTTCCCGCGGGGTAAGGATTACCGCGCCGATGCCCAGCAGCAGCGAGGCCAGCAGCAACAAAGGAGTCAGCTTGGAGTCAATGAAAAGATTTGCAATTTTTCCTGCTAATCCGATTCTACCGGTGGTCATAATCACTCAAGACAGTCGACAAAAGAATTTTCGGAATTTGAGACATTAAATGATTTTTGAGCCGTCGATAACGCGGTCGGCCCCGTTGACGATGATCCGTTCATTAGGCGCAAGCCCACTCACAATTTCGTATTGGTTCTTTCCGGCGGGAGCGGTTTTAACCAGTCGCATCTGGGCAATCTGATCGGCATTCACGACCATCAGGTATTCCAGCTCTCCTCGAACGAACCGCGAGGATGCAGGGACAAATATTCCTGTGCGGTTGCCGCGCGGAATTTGAACGGTTCCAAAGAGACCCGATCGGAGCTGTGTGTTGGGCGGAAGATCAATTTTCACGATGGAAGTTCGCGACATGGGGTCTGTCGCCGGGACGATTTCAGAAATCCTCGCCGGAAGGGCGTTAACCCCCACTGCGTCTACAGTGATGCGGACATCCTCCCCGGTGTGCAGGGTGGAGGCGACTTCCTCGCCCACACTGGCTTCCAGGCGGAAGCGGCTGGCATCCTCGACGACAACCAGGGGCATTCCCGGTGTGGCCATGGTTCCGACATCGACGGATCTTTGGGTGACAACCCCGTTTTGGGGCGAGGTAATACGCGTGTAACTCTCGAAAGTGTTAGCGGCGGCAATGTCGGCGTTCACCTGTTGACCCTTGGCCAGCACTTGTTCTTTCTTGGCGAGCATGGACTGGTACATGGCTTCGGCGCCGCGATACTTGGCTTCGACTTCGTCGAATTCCTGGGGGCTGACGGATTTTTTTGAAAGCAGATCTTTGAAGCGTCCGTAAGTGGCTGTGGCGAGTGCGCGGTTGGCGTCGGCCCCGCGGATGCCTTCATCCACCTCAGTCAAAGCATGTTGAATCTCGCTCCGGCCCGCCTGCGCCTTGGAAAGTTGCGCGGCAGCGTCGCGGTCGTCCAATAACATCAGCAATTGCCCGGCTCGAACATGATCGCCTTCCTGGACTCGCACTTCTCGAACCGTGCTCATGACCTTTGTGGCGATCATACTGGTGTTTACAGAACGCACCGTGCCAACCGCCTCTACATAATCGGGGATTGTCTCGACTTGGACGGCAGCAACTTGGACTCCGGAAACCGTGGGATGATCAACCCGGGCAGTTCCAGGTCCGATGGCTCCGCATCCCATTAAGAAAAGAATGAGCGCCGAGATCATGAGTCCTGCGATTAGTTGAGCGATACGGGATGGCATGGAATGACTCCTTTTAAATACGCTTGATGAGCAGCCTTACGGGTTGACCACCTCAGAGTTTTCATTGAGTGTTCCGGACGCCAGTTCCAGGTTGGCTTTGGCTATACGATGATCGAAGAGCGCTTGGAGATGAGCCGTCCGCGCCTGGGTGAGATCAGTTTGGGCACGAAGAAGATCCGTGATGGTGGTTAGTCCGGCGCCATACCGATTCAGAGTAATGCGCAAGCTTTCCTCCGCCTGGGCGATAGCTGATTGCGTGACGTCAAGCCGTTGGCGGGAGGTTTCCAAATCCAGGGAAGCTTGTTTCACCTGAAGCTTCACCGCGGACGACATGTATTGACTCATGGAGGTAGAGCGTTCCAGGTTGGCCTTGGCCTCCTCGAGCCGGGCTTGGTCGCCACGGCCGTGGAATAGGTTGATGTGAACTTGTGCCCCAACGATCCAATTGTTTCCGCCGCGCTGCGTCAATGTTTGAGTGTCGCTTTCCCACGATCCAAAAAAGCCGGCCTGTGGCAGAAACTCCGACCGGGCGACCGTGACGCCTTTTTTTGCGATATCTTTCATCAGCAGGGTCTGGAGGTAATCGGGCCGTTGCTCCAAGGCCTGCTGAAACAAGGAAGTCTCGGGGGGCGCATCAAACCGGGCTTCGGTCAGATCCGAGGAAACCTCTACCGGAGAGTCCACAGGCAGTCCCAGCTCAAAATTCAGCGCGGCCATAGATAAGGCGACCTGGTTCCTCGCTTGGAGCAAAGCTTCTTCCATGCGCGAACGAAAAACTTGGGCCGCCAGTTTGTCGGACTCGACGATCATTCCCGACTGAAACATGGAATCGGCCCGCGTCTGAGCGGCGGCCGCGGTCTTCACGGCATCTTCTGCAACTTGTTGTCCCGACCGGGCCAGCAGATGCAATGTGTAGGCTTTGACAACCCGGAAGATCAATTCCTGCTTGGTTCTCTCCACATCTTTCCGAGCGATTTCTTCTCCCAGCCTGGCTTGACCGACGTAACCGCGAATCTTGCCGGCGTCATAAATCACCTGCTGCAGCGACAGCTTCGCTTGAAAATTATCCAGAGCATCCGGCCGGTTCAGCGAAACGATATTGAAATTCTCGGGGCCAAATTGCCGCTGAGTCAACAAACTGCCGAAGACGTACACGGGGTTGTTTCCGCGTGTAATTGTTTCGTCGAAGTTCAGCTGGGGGAGATAGTTCGACAGGGCCTGCGAAATTTTGGTTTTGGCGGCATCCCGTCCCTGTTGTGCGGCGCGATATGAATTGTTGTTCTGAAGTGCGATGGAAACCGCCTGCTTTATAGATAATGGCGTGGCAGGAATCGGAGATCCAGGTGTCTGCCCCGACGTCCCGATTTGACCCTGAAGCGATGAGGCTGAAACTAGCAGTAGGAGAATAGTCGCCAATTGGTGGACATGCTTTTTCATGGATATCCCAGGATGCAATCTTTTGAGTATTTGAAATTTCATTCCTGTATGAAGAGAAAATGCGCCCTTGTATTTCCCCGGAAGCCCGCTTGTGGAAGTGCGCTGCGGCTGATCTCGCGGCGCTCCACTGCTTATCGATTCAAGGGTTCGCCAAATGACTCAAAGATTTTGATGATGAGTACGAGAAAATGCGGGGACATGTCGTGGCGGCAAGATTGTTATTTGATACAAACGGGTGAAGCGGGTCCCATCCGAGGGACAACATTTTTCCCCAATGCTTCTTTACGTTCCCTGGGATTCGTTTTATATTGATCTTCTTCCAGCGGTTGCGTTTCAATCTGTACTCAAAGCGCAATCCTTCACTCCCTGGACAAACTCTCCGAACAGGAGTCCTTCATGGCTGCAAGTTCGACCGCCAAATCGGCAACGAAAAAACGGAAATCAGTATCACGAGGAAAGAACGCGACGCTTGATTTTTCTTCTTCTCAATTCAAGGCGGCGCTTCGAAGGTCGGAGAAGCTGGTCATGGATTACCTCGATTCTGTGAACAGGAAACCCATCTTTCCCCGACTTGATGGAGAGAGATTAAGGCGGATTATCCGGGAACCTTTGCCGGTTTCACCGAGGTCCCCGGTTCGCGTCCTCCAGGAGTTTGAGCGCAGGGTTTTGCCGTATGTCCGTCATAACCTGCATCCCCGATTCTTCGGCTATGTTTCTTCTCCAGGCAATCCCATGGGTGTGGTGGCCGATTTAGTGACGGCAGCGGTGAATCAAAACGTCACCTCCTGGCGTTCAGCGCCAGTCGCGACGGAAGTGGAATTGCAAACCATCGACTGGATAAAAGAACTGGTGGGCTATCCCGCCGAGGCGCTGGGGATGTTTACGAGCGGAGGGTCGTCGGCCAATTTGCAGGCCCTGGCCGTGGCACGAGAAATAATTGCCAACGCCGAAGTGTCACTACATGGGGTGCAGTCGCTGGGGCGACAAAAACTCGTTTTGTACATGTCGACCGAAGGGCACATGTCGATTCCCAAGGCCATGGGTCTGCTGGGGCTGGGAAAGTCCGCGGTCCGGACCGTCCGTGTGGACTCAAGTTTCGGAATGGATACGAACGACTTACAACAAAAGATCGAAGAAGACCGCGCTCATGGTTTATCGCCGTTTTGTGTGGTCGGAAATGCGGGGACGGTGAATACCGGTGCGATTGATGATCTCGGGGAAATCGGGCGAATCGCCGCCCGTGAAAAGATGTGGTTTCATGTCGACGCCGCGTATGGCGGCTATGCCATGCTCGTTCCGCAGGTCAAAAAACGATTCCGGGGGTTGGAATCGGCTGATTCGGTGACCTTGGATCCGCACAAGTGGCTTTACCAGCCGATTGATGCCGGCTGCGTCCTCATTCGTGATCGACGGCATGCGCACAGGACTTTCAGTGGAAGTGGGGACTATGCCAAAGTCATCGCCGGTCTCCCGGGAGAAGATTTTGCATTTTTTGAGCATGGCATGGATCTCACGCGGCGTTTTCGAGCTCTGAAGATCTGGATGACTTTCAAGTGTTATGGTGTTCGCGCATTGCGCTCCAATGTCGAGAAGAATCTCAAGATGGCGCAATATCTTCGGAATCGTATTACAAGCTGCGAAGACATTGAATTGCTGGCGCCGGTCGAGCTGGCGATTGTCTGCTTCCGTTTTATTCCCAAAGAATTTCGGGAGCGGTATGCCCGGGAGACACCCGCCACTCAGCGGGCCTTGGACGATCAATTGAACGGATGGAATCGCGAATTGATGACGCGAATGCAGCGCGGCGGCGTCGCCTATGTCTCCAATGCCGTTCTGAATGGAAAATTCGCGTTGCGAGCCTGTGTGTTGTCGTACCGAACCGAAGAACAGGACATGGATATTCTTGTTGGGGAAATCCAGAAATTGGGGCGCGCCATTGCACGGGAGAAGAAAGATTAGTGGAGCTCGGGAATTATTTGTGTAATTAACTAGCGGAGGTGCGGAATGAAGAACTGCTTCATGCGCGTTCACAGGTGGATAAGCTTGGGCATGTGTTTGGCAGGCCTGGTGTTTGCTGGTGCTATGTTTGCCCAAACGAGCACGAGCCCGGTGGTGATTAAGGCGGGAAGGCTGATCACAGGCAATGGGCAGGCGCCTTTGTCGGACGTCCTCATTTTGGTTCAAGGCAACCGTATCGCTGCCGTCGGATCCAAAATTGAAATTCCCGCCGGCGCCCGGGTGATTGATCTCTCGGGTGCGACGGTGATGCCGGGTCTGATTGATGCGCATACGCATCTCCTGCTGCAGGGAGACATCACCGCTGATGATTATGACGCCCAGTTGTTGAAGGAATCGCCTCAATACCGGACTATTTTGGCAACCGTGAACGCCCGGACAGCGTTAATGAACGGATTTACGACATTACGCGATGTGGAAACTGAAGGAGCGTTTTATTCCGACGTGGATTTAAAGCGCGCCATTAACAGGGGAATCATCCCGGGGCCGCATCTGATCGTGGCGACTCGCGCGCTCGATGTTACGGGAGCGTATCCGTTGCTCGGCTATGCCCCCAACGTGCCGGTTCCCACCGGTGTTCAGGTGTGCGACGGCCCTGAGGCCTGCCGTCGTGCCGTTCGAGAACAAATCAAGTACGGCGCCGACTGGATCAAGGTGTACGCCGACCGCAGTTATTATGTTCTTCCCGATGGAACGCTCTCGTCCATTCCAACGTTTACACCGGCCGAGATGGGTGCCATCGTGGATGAAGCCCACCGGGAACGTGATAAAGTGGCGGCGCACGCCATGGCCACTCCCGGTGAAAAGACGGCCCTGGATGCCGGCGTCGATTCCATCGAACATGGCGACTACTTAAGCGAACAAACACTGGCACAAATGAAACGCCAGGGGGTTTTTTATTGTCCCACCCTGTTTGTGGGTGATTACGTCGCCCGTGGCCGGGCTCAAGCCGGCGCTCCGATTTGGGAGAAGATGATCGACATCGCCCGCCAATCCTTTGGCCGCGCCTTAAATGAAGGCGTGACCATCGTCTTCGGCACGGATGCCGGAGGTTTTCCTTGGACCGAAAATGAGGCGAAGGAATTTTCTTACATGGTGAAGTATGGAATGACGCCCATGCAGGCAATTCAATCAGCCACCTCCATCGCCGCCAAGGCTTTGGGAATTGACGAGACAGTGGGGACCGTCGAGCCGGGGAAAGAGGCCGATATCATCGCCGTGAATGGAGATCCGTTGTCGAGTATTTCCCTGATGGAAAAAGTATCTTTCGTCATGAAGGACGGCAAGATTTATAAGGAATAAGAGAAATGAGGCGGAAGAAAAAAACCGTTTCGGCGGCCTCACTTGAAACTGCCCGTCGGTTAAGTGAGCTCCATGAGTCGATTCGGGATATCTTGCGGCGTCTGGAAGGGTTGAGCGAAAAGAAATTGTGGGGTGGTCTGGGGTATCGGTACGAGGGCCTGCTTTTCTTTACGCTGACGCTTCGCGCCCGAACGGTTTTGATCGAAATGAAGTTGCTCGGCGAAGAAGCCGATCGGGCACGAGAACTTCCCTTTGTTCACCCTCACAGCTTCAAACGATTGGCGCGGAATGGCTGGGTGGCGGTCTCAGCAACGCCCGAAGTGCCGCTACGCAGGATTGAAGAACTGGTGGATCGCAGTTACTGGAGCCGCATAGAGTCTCGTCCGCGCTCCAAGGCCATGCCCTGGATTTGAGTCGCACGTGAACGACCGAACGGATCACGCGGGCGTCGATCCTCGAGGAGGAAACAGATCTGCGATATTTGATCATCGGACTGGCGGCCTTTACCGCCGTTTTTTGGTGGCAATTGGTCATTGATTGGCTCATCCGGGGAAGGGGATTGGAGCAATTGCGGGAGCAGCCCGACTCCTTGTCTGAAGGTGAAGCGTGGCCTCCTCTGGCTGTCGTCGTACCCATTCGAAACGAAGCCGTGCGTCTGGAGGCTTCTTTAAGAAGTTTGGCGATACAGGATTATCCCAAGCTTCGGATCATTGCCGTTAATGATCGTTCCGAAGATGCCTCCCCCCAAATTTTGGAGAAGCTGGCAGCGGAGTATCCCCAACTTCAAATTGAAACCATCAAATTGCTTCCTCCCGGCTGGCTGGGCAAACCTCACGCCCTTTGGCGGGGGGTTCAGCTCGCCGGGAAGGCCGAATGGATTTTGTTCACGGATGCAGACGTCACGCACGCGCCCTCTACTTTGAGGCGCGCTGTGGCCTTCGCGATTCTGCGGCAATTGGATTTGTTGAGCCTCTACCCCGAAATGATTTTACGCGGCTATTGGGAGCATGCCGTGACAGGCTGTTTTGCATTGCTCTCATTTTTTGGATATGCCCACTGGCGTGTCAACGAGCGGAATTCGGGTGCCTATTTTGCCATGGGAGCGTTTATCATGGTCCGCCGATCCAAGTATGAAGAGGTTGGCGGACACAAGGCGCTTTCCCGTGAAGTAGTGGATGATGGTCGACTGTGCCGTCTGATGAAACGGAACGGCGGTATGGTTCGGATTATTATCGGCCAAGGCGCTATTCGGATTCGTTGGCAGGAGGGGGTCCAAGGAATCATCGACGGTTTAACCAAGAATGTTTTTGCCGCCGTCAATTTTAATCTTGTGAAGACCTTGGGCGCCACGGTGCTGGTGCTTTTGGTGTCGGTAGGCCCATTCCTGGGTTGGTTGCTCTTGCCGCACACCGCGGGTGTATTAAGCCTGGCGGCATTGACGGGACTTGTGTTCGCGCACGAGATAGTTTCCGGGGGGACCGGAATAGGCCTGCGCTATGTTACCGGTCACCCGATTGCCGCTCTCATCATGGTTTGGATCTTTTGGCGCTCCGCCTTCACGACCTTGTTCCACAAGGGTGTAACATGGCGTGGGACATATTACCCATTGGATGAGCTTAAGGCGAAGTGAATCCCTCCGAAGGGTAAACGAGGGGTTTTGTCTCGCTGAGGTGTTTGCGAACGGCGTATGGCCTACGAGAATTTTGCAGACGTTGCGGATGATTATTGGAGAACATTCGGACCGGAATTTCATGTCTTGATTCAGGGACGCCTTGAAGCCTGGTTGCGTCGATACGGGATTAGGCCACATCGTGTGCTGGATTTGGGTTGCGGGACGGGTTCGTTGGCGGTGGAGTGGGCGCGGCAGGATTACCAGATGACCGGTGTGGACGTGAGCGCCGCGGCCCTCCGAATCGCGAGGAAGAAGGCAAGATCAGCGAGAGTCCGGGTGCGGTTTATAAGGACCGATCTGCGCAAGTTCGCGCTTCCCTCCCGGTTCGACTTGGCCGTTTCGATATTTAACACGGTCAACCATGTTTTGAGTGTGGACGGGCTTCAATCCATGTTTCGGTGCGTGGCCAAAGCACTAAATCCCTCGGGGTGGTTCGTGTTTGATGTGAACAATGCCTCGTGTTTTCGGAGAGTGTGGGGAGGCATCTCCGTGGTTGATCATCCCCGTTTTGTCTTGGTGCGCCAAGACCAACTTGATTTCAAGAATAAAAAAGCCTCTGCGCATTTGATGATTTACAAGCGACGACATGGCGGATTCATCCGGGGAGAGGATCTGATCAGGGAGACCTGGTTCGACCACCGCCTGATTCGCCGAATCGCGGTCAGGGCCGGTTTTCAGGTAGTTCACAAAGAAGATTTCAATCCCTTCGATGGCGGGAAACGAGATTCCAAGATCAAGAGTCTGTGGTTGTTACGAAAGGTGTGAACGAAGAACAAGAAAATTGTCCCGAAGAAAAATGCGCAAAAAAGTCTGTGTTTTGATTAGTGGTGGTATTGACAGTGCCGTCTTGTTGGCGAAAATGAGCCGACAATTCGATGTTGTCTTTCCTGTGTTTATCTCCTGTGGTTTGCGCTGGGAGCGGGCGGAGCTGTTTTGGTTGCGCAAATTGCTTGCCGGTTTGAGCACCTCCGGCCGAAAGGCGGCCTTTGGAGGATCTAAGAGGAAACCCGGAATGATTAAGCCGCTTACCATCCTGGAGATCCCGGTTGGAGACCTCTACGGGCTTCATTGGTCCATGGACCGAGGGAAAAGAGGTGGGGGACATTCCCGTCGGCGCCTTGTTCCGGGAAGACGATCCGATGATCGCCGGGTTTATCTACCGGGGCGAAACTTGTTATTGTTGTCCAAAGCCGCCGTTTTTTGCGCACGGAACCACATTTCTACAATTGCCTTGGGCCCGTTGAAGGGAAATCCTTTTCCCGACGCAACACCGTCGTTCTTTCGCTCTGTTGAAAAGAGTTTGTCCTTGGCTCTGGGATTTGGTTTAAAAATTCGCACGCCGTTTCTGAAATGGGCCAAAGCGGATGTTATCCGATTGGGGCAAAGGCTCCATGTGCCATTCGTCTATTGTTTTTCATGTTTGGCCCCGGACGCTCGATTCCATGCTTGTGGGCGTTGTAACAAGTGTGCTGAAAGGGACAAGGCGCTTCGGGCTGTCTTGAATAGACCTGAATGAGGCCTTAAAGCGAATGGAACGAGGATTAGGCGCCCAGTAAAATATTTACCTTGCCAGGCGGTTGTGCTAAACTTTCGCATCACCCAAAAGGCGGGTCATTTTATGAAACCCATTTGGCGGGCAGGAGGGCTGGTTTTCCTTGGCCTACTCTCATGGATCCCGTTTGTCTGGGCGGTGAATCACCCGACCCATCAGCCTTCACCTGCGGTCGTGGCGCCCAACGCCGATGTGGATCAGTTGATCAAGCGCTCGGACTCGCTGGTGGCGCGCAAGCTGTTCGATGATGCCATTGAAGTGCTCAAGCAATGCATCGAGCTGTCTCCCAGAGATGCGACTTTATACAATCGATTGGGAGTGGCTTATCACCGCAAGCAGGATTTTCGCGACGCTGAAGTCAATTACAAGAAGGCCATCAAGTTGAACCCCGTTTACGCGGAAGCCTACAATAATTTGGGGACAATTGCTTTCACGCAAAAAAAGTATGGCCGGGCGGTGAAATATTATGAGAAGGCCTTGAAAATCCGGCCGGAAGCGGCCACCACTCACTACAATTTGGGGAGCGCCTTCTTTTCCCAGCAAAAATACGACAAGGCGTTCACGGAATATCAACTGGCCCTCAAGATGGATCCGGATTTGATCGAGCACATCAGCGCCACGGGAAGCATGGTTCGCACGGCCGCATTCAATCAGTCCAAATATCATTTTTACATGGCGAAGATCTTTGCTTTGATGGGCGACAATAATCGGGCCATCGATTATCTGACGCGGGCGTTTGAAGAGGGCTTCAAGGAAACAGATTTACTTTATAACGATAAAGCATTCGCCACACTTATTAAGGATGAAAAATTTTCGCGTTTGATTCAGAATCCTCCAAAACCAATAGAATAGAACTCTAATCAACCACAGGAGACGATCCATGAAGGCGACATTTAAATGGCGACAGTGCGGCGGAATTCTGGTTCTGATCGGCTTGATGACGGGCGTGATGTTTGCCCAAACCGGCGGAGTCAATACCACGTTAATAATGGCTGTCGGTGACAGTTTGACGGCCGGGTTTCAAAGTGGCGGGTTGTCCATCACAGGGCAGCGCAACGGATATGCGGTCCTGGTGGCTAAACAAATGGGGGGATTCCTGCCGTTGCCCACCATCACGGCGCCGGGCATCCCTCCGGTGTTGACGATTACCTCGACCGGAGCCATTGTGCCCTCGTCAGCGACACCGGGAACCCCGCTGTTCCCTCCGGTGGGAAATTCCTTCCATTTTGATGTGGCGGTCCCGGGATTCCGAGTGACCGATATTTTGAATCAAAGACCCCTGCTTCCCGATCCGGTCAATCGCCCCAATGACATCCTTCGCGACTTTATTTTGGGGGTGCCGGGACTGGCTGTCCCGGGAGCGGTGAACGTCGGCTCGGAAGTCGATCAGGTCCAAGCCCTTCGTCCCACCTTCATCATACTGTGGATTGGAGCCAATGATGTGCTGGGTGCTCTGACGAATAACAACGTCGGCCTCATTACCCCCCTGGCCAGTTTTACCTCAGATCTTCAGACGGCGGTCCAGCGCCTCAAATCCACTGGCGCCCAAATGGTCATGGCCAATATTCCGGATGTGACGGCCACGGCATTTGTAGTTCCTGTGCCCGCAGTGGCCGCTCAAGTGGGCGCGCCGGTGGCGGCGGTGGCCGCCGCCCTGGGCGTTACGGCAGGCGATTCGATATTCATTACAGGAATTCCAACGGTGACAGCGATTCTCACCGGACAAACCGCCGGGCCGTTGCCTCGAAGGTTTGTGTTGACTGCAGCCGATACACTCACTTATCAAACGGCTATCGCCAACATGAATTCTGTGATCGCGAATACCGCCTCGGCAGCAGGGATTCCCCTTGTGGATATCTTCACGGCGCTCAACGGCCTCCGCGCGAATGGTGTTTTTGTCGGCGGAAAAAAGTTGACCACGTTTTTCCTGGGCGGAGTGTTTAGCTTGGACGGAATCCATCCGACCAATACCGGCTATGCCATCATCGCCAATGCGTTTTTGCAGACCATCAACGCAGCTTACCTAACCAGCTTCCCGATGGTCGATGTGAACGCGGTGTTTGCCGCCGACCCGTTGGCCCCGTTGGTTCACAAGAGCGGGCGCAGTGGCGGCATGGATGAGGGCATTTCACTCATGGATCTCATGATTGATCCCAACGCCTTTGATGGTTTGCTCCAGGTGTTGACGCCCAGTACGGTCGATACTCCGCCGGCGGCGACTTCCGATGGGTCGATGGACCCGGGCGGCAGTTCGGGGCTGCCGAACTGAGGAATTTAATTTCTGAGAAGTGTTGAAAATAAAAAAGCCGCGTCATGCGCGGCTTTTTTATTGTGCCCATGGATTCTTGCCTTATCGAAATTCCTCCATAATTTCATTCAAAGCCTGTTCGGAAGGCCGGACGCGTTCGTCGGGAAGGGTGGCCAAGGGCTCTTCAATCATGTTGATTTCCTCGATGAAGTCTTTCTTCTCTCCGTCATAGAAAAGCAATCCGGTCAAGAGCTCCCCGTCCTCATGCGATTTTCGAATGAGCTGCAACGCTTGGGGCTTGTTGGTGGGATCATAATCGCGGTCCAGCTTTCGCATGCGAAGATGCGAGCCGTCGTGCAGTTCCACTTCTTTGACCGTGCCCTCAGGATAGTCGGTTTGAATCTGTTCAAAGAAGGGGACGAAGCCAATCTCGTGCAAAAGTTCTTCGTGTTCCTTGGCATACTTGAAGCTTTTGGTCGACCCTTCGTGATTGTTGAATGTCACGCAAGGACTGATGACGTCGAGCAAGGCCGTACCCTTGTGCGCAATGGCACCTTTGATGAGGGGCACCAACTGTTTCGGATCTCCCGCAAAGGACCGGGCCACATAAGAACAGCCCAGTTCGATGCCCAGCACGCAACAATCAATGGGGGGCAGTTCGTTGACGATGCCGTTCTTCAATTTAGACCCGACATCAGCCGTGGCTGAAAACTGTCCTTTGGTCAAACCGTATACGCCATTATTTTCGATGATGTAAATCAGCGGGATATTTCTTCGCAGAAGGTGCACGAACTGCCCGATGCCGATGGAGGCCGTGTCTCCGTCTCCGGACACGCCGATCGACAGCAAGGTGCGGTTGGCCAGCATGGCGCCCGTGGCGACGGCCGGCATGCGCCCGTGAACCGCATTGAACCCATGCGAGTTCCCGATGAAATACGCGGGCGTTTTGGAGGAGCATCCGATGCCGCTGAACTTGGCCACACGATACGGCTCCACGCCGTACTCAAAAAAAGCCTTCACGATCTGGCTGGTGATACCGTCATGGCCACACCCGGCGCACAAGGTGGAATCCAGCCCTTTATATTCCGCCATCGGCAGGCCCAGACGATTGGCCTTAAGGACGCCCCCCGAACTTGGTGCTGAAGACATAATTTACTGCTCCTTCCGGGCTGCAGTTTCAGCAGCCGCAATCATTTCCGTGACCGTGCGCGCGTCGATAGGCAGACCGCTGTAATGTAGAACCTTTCGAATGCGGGGAGAATGCGGGCCTACTTCCAGTCGGATGAGATCGGCCAGTTGACCGTCGCGATTTTGTTCCACCACATAAACTCGCTCGTGGCGCGTTACGAATTCAGCAACATCACCCGTAAAAGGCAACGAGCGCAAACGCAAATAACTCGTTTCGATCTTCTTTTCATTCCGCAATTGGTCGCGGCTTTCGAGAATAGCCCAATCGGTGGTTCCGTATGCAATGATGCCCACGGAAGCCTGGGGTTGAATATCGATGACAGGTTTCGGGATAAACTGTTTGGCGGTTTCATGCTTCCGGGCCAGCCGGTCGACCAGGTTTTGATAATCTTCCGGCCTTTCGCTATAGCCGGCCCGCTCGTTGTGTCCGCTGCCTCGAGTGAAATAGGCGGCCAGGGGATGAGGTGTTCCGGGCAAAGTGCGGAAAGGAATACCGTCGCCATCGACATCGAGGTAGCGCTCGAATTTTCCGAGGCGTTCCAAATCTTCCTTGGAGAGAACCTTTCCGCGATCCAGCGGCTTGCGGGGGTAGTCAAACCGATCCGACATCCAGTTGTTCATTCCCAAATCCAGATCGCTGAGCACGAACACGATGGTTTGGAATCGTTCCGCCAAGTCCAATGCTGCTCCCGCGAATTCGAAACATTCCTTGACTGATCCGGGAAGAAGGATGATGTGCTTGGTGTCTCCATGGGAAAGGTAGAAGGCCGCGGTCACGTCGCCTTGCGAAGTGCGAGTGGGAAGACCGGTCGAAGGGCCGACACGTTGAATATCCCACACCACGGCGGGGATTTCGGTGAAATAGGCCAAACCGGCGAATTCCGCCATGAGTGATAGGCCCGGTCCGGACGTGGCCGTCATGGCTCGAGCGCCCGCCCAGCCGGCTCCTATAACCATTCCCAAGGCCGCCAGTTCATCTTCAGCTTGCACAATGGCAAAGGTTGCCTTCCCGGTTTTCGGATCGATGCGATACTGGCTGAAATACTCGATCATGGTTTCACACAGGCTTGAGGAAGGAGTGATGGGATACCATGTCACCACGGTGCATCCCCCGAACATGGCGCCCAACGCCGCGGCGGAGTTTCCGTCGATGATGATTTTGTCTGCCGTCTTGTTCATCCGCTGTATTTGGAACGGGTCTTTTTTCAAGAGCTGGGCGCGAGCATAATCGATACCGAGATCGACCGCTTTGATGTTGAGATCTACGGCCTTGGCTTTGGATTTGAACTGCTTCTGGATGGCCGCGACGACCTCGTCGCGCCCCACTCCCAGAAGGTGGGACGCCACCCCGACGTAGATCATGTTCACCAGCAATTTTCGCAACTTGGGTTCGGTGGTGGCTTGAGCGGCCAATTTCGCGAACGGGACGGGATAGAAGAACACGTCGCTCCGCAGTGAAGAAAGGTTGAACGATTCCTCGTAAATGATGGCGGCGCCCGGCCGCGCTTTCAGGACGTCTTCGCGGGCGGTTTCCGGGTTCATAGCAATGCAGATGTCGACTTCTTTGCGTCGTGCAGTGTACCCGTCCTTATTGGCGCGAATGGTGAACCAGGTGGGGAGTCCGGCGATGTTCGAGGGAAAAATGTTCTTGCCGCTGACCGGAACTCCCATCAAAAAAATAGAGCGCATCAGGACGCTGTTGGCCGACTGGCTTCCGGAGCCGTTCACCGTGGCAACCTGAATGGAGAAATCGTTGACAATTTCTTCGGGTCGCCGGCCGATTTCGGCATCGGCGACTCGGGCCGTGAGGGTGGCGTTGGACATAGGTTCTCTCCTTTACGGTGCATCACCCGCCCCGCGGGCGGCATAGTGCTGAAAACCGCAGAATGAATATGTTAACACTTCTTTTTTAGATGCCAAAAATGAATTAAAATCATTAAACTAATGCAAAATGTGGATAACACCTTATGGACATTGAGCAACTCAAGCTGTTTGTCGATCTGGCACACGTCAAGAATTTCACGCGGGCCGGGCGCAACAATTTTTTAACCCAGCCGGCGGTGAGCCGCCGCATTCAACAACTGGAGGCGGAGTTGGGCGCCCGTTTGTTTGAACGCAGCCGGCGGCGGGTTCTGCTCTCTGAAAACGGACGGCTTTTTTTGCCGTATGCCCGTGATGTGCTGGCGCGATTGGAAGAAGCCCGCCAGCAGATGCAGGAGAGCGAGAAGAAGCCCGTGGGACGCCTCCGTCTGGCGGCCTCACCCAGCATTGGACTGTATATGCTGCCATCGTACCTCCGGAAGTTCATCCGCCTGTATCCAAAGATTGAGTTGCACGTGGAATATGATCTGCCCGACAACATCTACTCCAAAATTGCCGGCGGCGAAATCGATTTAGGCGTGGTGGCCTATCCCGTGGGTAAACCGGAGGTGGTGACTCTCCCGTTTGTGACCGATACCATAGTCCTCATCTGCGGGCCCAAACACCCCTTTGCCAAACGGCCCAACGTCCATCTTCAAGATCTGCATGGGCAGCCCTTCGTGTTGCTGCCCGAGCGCGTTCCCACGGGCAAAGCCATACGTCAGGCTTTGCGGCGAATGGGTGTAAAGCTGGAAGTTCGCATGGAGTATGATAACTTTGAGTTGATCAAACGGACGGTTGAGCTCGGCGCAACGCTCTCTCTGGTCCCAAGGGGCGTGGTGGATACGGAGATCAGAAGCAACACACTCCGCTGTGTCAAGGTGTCGGATTTTCATTTCAACCGGCCCATGGCCATCATTTACCGGAAGAGAAGAATCTTGACCACTCCCATGCGGGCTCTCATCGGGGTCCTGAATCCCGCCGAAGCGGCACAAGTGGCCAGGAAGGCACTGTGACCTTACAGATCTAATTGTGTGCATTTCGTTTCCGAATTGAACTCGTGATAAGATGAATCCGATTTTGCTGCAGCGGATTGCTCATTCCTTGCCAGGCAATACGACCTACCCGCGGAGAAGAAATGACTGAAGCTATGCCATCCATTGGAATAATCGGTTTGGGTTATGTGGGGTTGCCACTGGTCATAGGATTTGCCTCTCGCGGATGCCTGGTGCGAGGCTTTGATATCGACCAAAACAAAGTCGATTTGCTGATGCAGGGAAAGAGCTACATCCGGCATATCGCCTCTGAAGATATTCAATCCTTAATTCGGCAGGAGCGTTTTTGTGCCACCGGCGATTTTTCCCGCTTGGCCGAGGTTCAGACTATTTTGGTGTGCGTGCCGACTCCGCTGACCGAAAAAATGGAGCCCGATCTGACGTTCATTATTCAAACCGGTAAGACCATTTCGGCCCATTTGAAACGGGGACAATTGGTGGTTCTGGAAAGCACGACATTTCCCGGAACTACCGAAGAGCTGCTCATTCCCATCCTTGAAGAGAGCGGACTGAAAGCGGGGAAGGATTTTTATGTGGGATTTTCTCCGGAACGAGAGGATCCGGGAAACCGGAATTTCAAAACCCATCAAATCCCGAAGGTGGTTTCCGGGATCGACGAGGAGTCCACAAAGCGGGTGAAGGACATCTACGAGAAGCTTTTTGAGAAGGTGATTGTGGTTTCATCTCCCCGCGTCGCCGAAATGACCAAGCTGCTCGAAAACATTTATCGGTGCGTCAACATTGCGTTGGTCAACGAATTGAAACTGTTGTGTCAGCGCATGAAGATCGACCTCTGGGAAGTGATCGGCGCCGCCTCGACAAAGCCGTTTGGATTTACTCCCTTTTACCCCGGTCCGGGATTGGGCGGCCACTGCATTCCGATCGATCCGTTTTATTTAAGCTGGAAGGCCAAGGAATTTGATTTTCCGACACGCTTTATCGAATTGGCGGGTGAAATCAATACCGCCATGCCGTTTCACGTGGTCGATTCTGTGGCGGCGGTGTTGAATGAGGTGCAGAAAAGCCTCAACGGATCCAAGGTGCTGATCCTGGGCGTGGCTTACAAAAGGGACATCGACGATTTGCGTGAATCTCCTTCCTTAAAGATAATGGAATTGCTCCTGGAAAAAGGCGCGACAGTAGATTATAACGACCCTTATTTTCCGACGTTGCACAAGATGCGCAAATACGATTTCAAGAAAGACTCTGTGCCTTTGACGCCTGAGAACCTGGCCCAATACGACTGCGTGGTGATTGCCACCGATCATTCATGTTACGATTACGAAACCATTGTTCGGCATGCCCGCCGGGTTGTGGATACCCGTAACGCCACCGCGGGCGTCAAAGGGCGGAACTCCAAGGTTCTTTTGGCTTGATCCTCAGATAACAACGTTGTGATTGGGGCCTTTATGAAGTGTCAATTCTGCGGCGGACTACTTCCGGCAGACAGCCAGTTCTGCAAACATTGCGGGGCAACTGTTCCCCAGTCCGTATGGGGCGTACCGGTGGAAAATCGGCGTGGAGGATTGTTTTCCCGGCCGGGCTCGGACTCAGGTTACGGGCCGTCTAAATCGACCACAGGTCAAACAACCACCTCGGCAGACCGTCGGGCCGAGGCCAAGAATCTCGATGAGGAAATCCGTCTGCTCGAGGAATTGCTCAGCCGCACGCATGAATCCACCGAGCGCGAGGAGATTAAGAAGAAGATTCATTTGAAACGCGTCCGCCGGAGTCGGCATGGAGTGCGGTCATTGTTCAACCGCCGTAATCTGAGCGATATGCGCAGGAATGTCCTGTTGCTTGGAGGCGCCATCCTCCTGGCGCTGGTGATCGCATTTCTCTTGTTGAGATATTTAGACCGGCAAAACCAGCCGGGAGAAGATCAAGGACAAATGCACAAGGATTTTCAAGCTTGGGTAGTGAGGCCTCAAATCACGGGAAGAGAAAATTCAACGGCCCCCTTGAAGCACAAAAGTTAGCAGCGCTCCCCCTCCCGGGTTGTTCAAAGAGAAATCGCCCCCCAATTCCATTTCTGCAGCTCCACCCTCATTGAATTGTTTTCTACCGCTACCGCGGCCCGGTAGTCGGAACCCACCTCTAAATTCTCGAGAAGCCAGCGCGAACTTTCTTCCGAATCGGATTGAATGCTCACCAGACGGGCGGGCTCCCGGGGATCAACGCTCACCGTAAAGCTCGACAGTGAAATTGAGAGCCCCCCGCCCGTGGCCTTGATGAAAGCCTCTTTTCGGGTCCAACACGCGAAGAATCCCGAAGTCCGAAGGTCGACCGGGAGATCCTTCAAGGCCTTGACTTCAGGACCCGAAAAAAAGCGTTTGGCCAGCTCTTCAGTGGCTCTTTCGGGCCGCTGATGTTCGACGTCCACACCCAGATCAAATCGTTTGGCGAAGGCCAATAAGGCTTTTTCGTGGGAATGCGACACATTGAACCGCACCTTGCTGTGGGCTTCCTCAGTCAGGAAAGGCTTCCCGTGGGGACCGTAGGAAAACTCAATCGATTGCGGTGGCACTTTGAGATATCGACCCAATAAGAGCCGGAGCAACGCGCGTGTCGCAGTGAATCGGTTCCGGTCGCGGTCAAAGTAGAACCGGGTGGCGCGGGCTCGTTCATCCGTCGACAAAACGGTTTGCAACGCCGTGGGCGCTTGGGACTGCAAATCCAAATCGGCAGTCCAGATTTGAATCACACCCTCTTGAAGCTCAGGCAGCTGCGCAGAGGGGTTTGGAGTCGTTCCTTTAATGGGCATAAATGTCCGGCTGCGAGAAGCCTGCCGATTGTTACGAATTCCCATTCTAATGGAGCAAACGTTTTCAGAGAACTATTTTGTCCTCTCGTTTTCCTACGCATGCTTGGAGAGGTGTGCGGGCGCGACTATGTGCTGAATGCTTCGGATGATTTAGAATGGAAAATGTTGGCGGTCCACCTAACCGAAAGAACACGAAGTCAGTCTAATGAGACAGATGGACGCGAGTGATGAAGTCACGGTGGAGGGAATCCTCGCCGGCGATCGGGAGCAGTTCCGCACTCTCGTCGAGCGACATAGTCACCGTGTCTTTCGGCTGGCGTTTCGGATAACGGGCCGGGAGCAGGATGCGGAGGAAGTGGTCCAGGAAACGTTCCTCCGGGCGTATCGGCAGTTGAAACGATTCGAATCACGATCCACTTTCAGCACCTGGCTTTATCGGATTGCAGTGAATTGTGCGCTGGATTGGATGCGGAAGGAAAAACGGTATCGAAATCGGGACATATCGAGCGCCGAAGAGGCCGTTGATGTTTTGGAGGCCCTTCCCGATGGAGCGCCTCAGGCAGATCGAATGGTGTTCAGCGAGGACGTGCGGAAGAAGTTGGGACTGGCTTTGCAGACGCTGGGCGAAAAGGAACGGACGGTGTTTATGTTGCGGCATGAAGAAGAAATGTCATTGAGAGAGATCGGAGATCTTTTGCAGATCAGCGAGAATGCCGCCAAACACTGCCTCTTTCGCGCGGTCAGGAAATTGCGGCAGGAATTTCAACCCTTGGTGAAAACCGGATGAATCTCCATTACAGCGAAGAGGAATTGATTCTTTTGTTCTACAGAGAGAGTGATGCTCCCGAGGGCATGGCCGCGCATTTGAAGGATTGCGAACCGTGTCGCGTCCAATACGAAGAGCTTGCAGCGGGGCTTAAATCGATTCCAGGGGCGGAAGAGCCGCCCCGACGCAGCGAGTCCTATGGAACTCAAGTGTGGGCGAAAATTCGGGAGCAATTGCCTGAAGAGCGGTCGTTCGATTGGAAGTCGGTGTTTCTGCCCCGCCGATTGGCGGCCGTGGGTGCGATGGCGGCGTTGGTGTTTTTTGCTTTCATGTTGGGCCGGGTCAGCCGACCGGTCAAGTCGCCGATGGATCAGCCTCTTTCTCAACAGGATCGCCAACGAATTCTGTTGGCGGGAATCGGCAATCATCTGGACGGCTCACAGCGATTACTTCTTGAAATTGAGAATGCTCAAACCGGCGGTTCCTTGGATATTTCCAATGAACAACGGCGGGCGGAGGATTTAGTGGAATCGAATCGATTGTATCGGCAAGTTGCGCTGAGATCCGGCGACGTGCGAGTGGCCGGCGTGCTCGATGATCTGGAACGCGTGCTTTTGGAAATCGCCAATAGCCCTTCCCAAATTGCTTCCGCCGACCTGGGTGATATCCAGCGTCAAATCGAGAATCAGGGAATCCTGTTCAAGCTTCGTGTGATGGATGATCAGATCCACCAGAGAGAAGCGCAATCGCCGGGCTCAGGGAACCGGAGCCGAATTTGAGAGCGCGCGACATGCGTCCCGCTTGGGCGACCCGGAAGGAGATTGAAGCGGTGAATGAATCAGGACGATCAACCGAATCGGAGGGGAGGCGCAACACGTATCACGCGCTTTCGAAAGTTGAATTGATTGAAGTGAAACATGGAGGAGGCTCAATGAAGAGAATACCACAGTGGTTGTTTAGCGGTTTATTGGCGTGCTGGGTGGTTCCGATGTCTGCGCAAGGATTGCCGGCACAACCGTTTGTTCCGCCGGCACTTCCGAAAACGCCGGTCGCGGCGCCCGGTACACTACCCGACCTGCCTGGTTCAATCCCCGTGCCGCCGGTGAGTCTGTTGGAGATGGCGCAAGATGATCTTCAATCGGTTGTGGGGATTCTTCCCATGACCGCGCAGATTGCCGCAGTTCCAATGGCTGCCTTTGGGATGCTGGAAGATGCGCAATCCGATAGAACTGGTCGCGCGAAGCTGTCCGAACGAGCGCGAGCAGAACGGAGCGATGGAAATTATGAACGCGGGACGGAAGCGCTGGATCGCAATCAGTGGGACCGCGCCGTCGAGTCGTTCAATCGTGTCATCGAAAGCGGCGGTCCGCGTGGGGATGGGGCGATGTATTGGAAAGCCTACGCTCAAAATAAGCAAGGTTTGCAGAGCGACGCCCTTTCAACGCTGGCACAATTCTACAAGTCATATCCTCAAAGCCGCTGGCTTAAGGATGCGAAAGCTCTGGAAGTCGAAATTCGGTCGCAAGTGGGAAGACCTGTGTCCCCCGAGAAAGAGAGCGATGAAGACTTGAAGCTGATGGCGATCAACGGCCTTTTGGTGAGCGACCCGGATCGCGCATTGCCGCTTTTGGAAAAGATTCTTCAGGGAAACCAATCACCACGGGTTAAAGAACGGGCTTTATTTGTGCTCAGCCAGAGCAACTCCCCGAAAGCCCGGGAAATCATCGTCCAGCTGGCCAAGGGGGATTCCAACCCGGATTTGCAGCGCAAGGCCATTCAGGACCTCAGCCTTTTTGGCGGTTCCGGAAGTCAAAAAGTGTTGGCTGAGATTTATGCGTCGTCCTCCGATGCGGCTGTAAAAAAGACCATCATTCAGAGTTTCATGGTATCGGGGGATAAGTCGACGCTGTTCAATCTTGCCAAGAAGGAAAAGGACCCGCAACTGCGAAAGACTGCAATTCAGCAGCTGGGCGTTATGGGCGGTCAGGACGAGCTCTGGCAGATTTATCAAAGTGAGCCGTCGGTTCAGGTGAAGCGCGAAATTCTCCAGTCCATGTTTATCGGCGGCAAATCTTCACACCTGGAAGACGTCGCAAAAAGCGAGAGCGATCCGCAGCTGCGTGGCGCCGCCGTTCAAAGTTTGGGCTTGATGGGCTCACAACACTCGGCCTTTCTTATCAGCCTTTATGAATCAGAGAAAGACCCGACCGTTCGGAGGAAGGTCATCGAGGCTCTCTTTCTCCAGGGTAATGCCAAAGCATTGGTCGATTTGGCGAAGAAGGAAACGGACCCGGCCATGAAGAAGAGGATCGTCGAACAGCTTTCCATTATGCACTCCAAGGAAGCGACGGATTACCTGATGGAATTGATCAACAAGTGAATCCCAAGGAATGATCAAGAAGGGATCAGCGATGAAATGTGCAAGGACAGCGGGTTTATTCTTGGGCCTGGCTCTACTTTTGAGCGGAAGCCTTTGGGGCGAACAACCTCACTTTGTGAACGCCCGTCTGCAGACCGTTTCTATGGCCGGAAGCTTGGCTTCGCAGTTGGAGTCCATCATCGCAAAACAGAATGAACCGGCTTGGATTGCCTATTCTGTCCCGGCGATCGATGGAAGTGGACATATGTGTTGCGGGGAATATGAGGATTCAATGGGATGGACCTCCTGCTCCGGGTGCAGACTTGAAGGCAAACAGGGCAGCGCCGCAATTGATAGAGAAGGTGCCCAGCCTCGTGAAGTCAAATTGGAATCGCCTCGATCTGTAAATATCCTGATCCGTGTTGCCGAACGGCGTGTGGACCGGATCCGCGTGTTTTCATCGGATTGTGATTTAGATGCCGGAGGATTGTCTGTTTACTTTGTACCCCATGCCGCCTCCGAAGAGAGTATAAAACTTCTTTCCAAATGGGTCCTGGAGAATGGCGACGAGGCGGCCGGCCATCGCTCTCTGACGGGGCAAGGCGTGATGGCGATTGCCATGCATGCCGGCGTGGCCGCGGAACAGGCACTGGACGGGTTCACGGCTTCCTCCCAGCCGGAATCTTTACGGCGACAGGCAGTGTTCTGGTTGGGAAGTGTTCGCGGGCAGGCGGGATTTGAGGTTCTCAAGCGGCTCGTGACAAATGATCCCAGCGAGAAAATCCGCGAGCATGCCGTATTCGCATTGTCCATCAGCAAGGTGCCACAAGCAGTCGAAGCCATGATCCGCACGGCCCACGACGACCCTAGTGCCCACGTTCGGGGCCAGGCTTTGTTCTGGCTGGCGCAGAAGGCGGGCCGGAAGTCCGTAGGAGCCATTAGCGACGCCATTCAGAATGACCCTGCAACGGCGGTCAAACGCCGGGCCGTATTTGCCTTGAGCCGGCTTCCAAAAGATGAGGGCATACCAAAACTGATTGAGGTGGCCCAGACCAACCGCAACGCCGCAGTCCGGAAACAAGCAATTTTTTGGCTGGGACAGTCGAAAGATCCGCGCGCCCTCAATTTCATCGAACAGCTTCTGCTGCACTGATGGGTTAAGTTGCTTTGTTCGAGTGAAGAAAATCGAGGCCGGCCCATTTGAAAAGCATAATTTGACGTGATTGGCGAACTGAGCAATCGTCTTTTGGTTGATCCTGGGATTATGTGCAAAATCAGGGAAAAGCCCACGATCGCCCGCTGGGGATTGTGGCTACCCAGCCCTCTCCGTTCCATGCTCCTGGATGCCACCTCGGGGCATGAAGAACTGCCTCGAAAAAAAATGCCGGGGAGAGTCTTTTGCTCAGAAAACATCCGGAAGGTTCTCTGCGCAGTCTCGGCGACCTCAGCGTCTCCGCGGTGAACGATCGTCCAAAGACCGAATCATTTGTTTTCATGTCCTTGGGTGGCCACCACCCTGCGGGAGATCCAATTTCATGGTCCTGGGTGCGAAGAGGCCCATGAGAGACCGCCGTGAGAAGATGCTAGGACCCGAAAGAGCGCCTTCACCCCAAGAATATTTGGATGATGGCGTGACCTTTCCTTTGTCAATGAGTCTAATAGGGAGAGCAATTCATCTTTGATTTCAGGGGGATTGATATGCGTCGAAGTGTGCAGAGGGTGTTTGTTTTCGTGATACTTGGGTTGTTAGGGGCGACCTTCATCACGTTCGCATCCGAGAATGCAGATAAGAGGCTGGCGTGTGACCAGAATCATTCCTGGAATGACCGTTTGGAAACTCATTGCGAAATGCGTGAACAGACCATTCCCGCCACGGCCGGAGTCCTGCATGTTGATGGGCGTACCAATGGCGGCATTAGCGTGAAGGGTTGGGATCGTCACGAGGTTTTGGTGCGATCGCAGGTCCGCACCGCTGCTCCAAACAAGGCCGAAGCGGACCAATTGGCTTCTCAGATCACTATTCAGACGAACGGAGCAGAAGTGCGGTCCGAGGGACCCACCATGGACAATGACCACAACTGGTCAGTCAGTTACGAGATTTTTGTGCCGCAGCAAACCAATTTGTCCTTGAAAACTCATAATGGCGGAATTCGCATCGCTGACGTTTCCGGGAACATTGATTTCAAGGCCTTGAATGGGGGCGTTAGTCTGGCACGCCTTTCCGGAGATGTTCGGGGAGGTACCACGAATGGTGGTCTTTCCATCGATTTGGCTGGAACGCACTGGGAAGGCCGCGGCCTCGATGTTCAAACTACAAACGGTGGAGTCCACATGAACGTACCGCATGATTATTCCGCCCATTTGGAAACGGGCACCGTCAACGGAAGTCTGAACATTGAATTTCCTGTGACGGTTCAAGGAAAAATCTCGCGCCAACTATCCATGGATCTCGGGTCGGGTGGTGCCACGGTGCGTGCAACGACCACCAATGGCGGCGTGAAGATCTCACGTAAGAGCTGAGCTTCTTTGTAGTGCCTTCCTGCGGCCCTGGTGATTCCCAGGGCCGTTTTTTGGTCCGATCCTGTTATGCAAACTCCGATTCGGTATTGAATCATTACCCCGCCGTTCCAGTCGAATCCCGTCCCCAGTGTAGTTATGATATTGTTCTAATCCCTTGTAACCTTTTTCGTTAGCCCCGGTATTCATAGTTGACCGAATGTTCGGACAGGCTGGAGAAACATGACCGCAATCAGCGATCAAGTGTTGATGCAATCGGTCCGCGATGGGGAACTGGACAAGTTGGGTGTCCTGTTTGAACGCCATCATGGAATGCTGTTTAACTTTCTTTTGAAGATGACCTCCGATCGGCAGTTGAGTGAGGACCTGACCCAGGAAGTGTTTGTGAGGATACTGAAATATCGCCATACCTATCGCGGAAACAGCCAGTTCACTACCTGGATGTTTCAGATCGCGCGGAATGCGCGGGTCGATCATTTCAGAAAATATTCCGGAGAAGAAACGGTGAAAAAGGACGAGCAGCTGGAGGAATTCGCGGCATCAGGACCCTCGCCGCGAGAACGATTGGAGCGGGAGCAGGAAATCAAGCTGCTGCATGGGGCCCTGCAACAACTGTCCGAGGAGCAGCGCGAGGTTCTGGTGCTGAGCCGTTTTCACGGGATGAAATATGAACAGGTGGCGGAGATTCTGAATTGTTCAACAGGAGCCATAAAGGCGCGGGTCTTTCGCGCCATGCAGGATTTGAAGCAACATTTCAATTCACTGGAAGGTGAAAAAGTGTCATGAGATGCAAAGAAGCTCAAGGAATGCTTGCCGATCTGTGGGCGGAGCGTTTGGAAGATTCACAACGACGCGCTTTGAACGATCATCTGGTCGGCTGTTCAGCTTGTCGGGTGGAGCAGGAGTCGTTGACAGCGCTTTGGGTGAAGCTGGGGGCTCTCCCTGAGGAAAAACCTGATCCTTCTATCCAGGCACGTTTCCAAGGGATGCTGGAAGGATACCGGGAGGGGTTGGAACGGACTCGAAATATCGATCGAGCTGGCGATCCGTCAAAGAAATGGTTTGGTGGCCTGCTGCCGTTCCGTCTGGCCCTTGAAATTTCCGCTGCAGTTCTGGTGTTAGCCGTGGGATTGTTGGCGGGCCGACTCCTTGGGGGTCCGGACCAGCGGTCGACTGAATTGGCTCAACTGCGCGAAGAAGTCCACGACATGCGCCAGATGGTCAGTGTATCCCTCATGAAACAAGAATCCGCCAGCGAGCGTTTGAGGGGAATCAGTTGGAGCGGACAGGTCAACCACCCCGATCCGGAGCTGCGGCAAACCCTTCTCAACACCCTGAACTTCGATCCCAGCGTGGATGTGCGCTTAGCTTCGATGGATGCCATTTCTCGATTTGCCGACGATCCCGTTCTTCGAAAAGGCCTGGTTCAATCGTTGCCCCGTCAAAGTTCGCCTTTGGTTCAGATCGGCATCATCGACTTGCTGGTGCAATTGCAGGATCGGCAGTCCATCGAGGCGTTGCGTCAATTGTCCAACGATGCGGAAGCCAATCAAAGCGTTCGTGAACGCGCCCAATGGGGAATCAAGAAACTCAGCTAAGGAGACGGCACATGAAGTATTTGCAGGCCTTCGTTCTCGTTGTTGTTGTTGTCGGGTTGAGCATTTCGCCCTATGCCAAGAGCGTTGATCATCTTCAGTTTGGGGAGGAGCAAGCGGACACGCTTCAAAAGGCGGTGATGTTCTCCAACCCCGCTGGCGCCAAACACGTGAACGTCGACAACGTGAATGGATATGTTCATGTAGTTGGATATGATGGAACGGCCGTGCAGCTTGTGGCTCATCGAACGATTCGCGCGGCCTCAAAAGAAGAAATCGAACTGGCCAAGAAGGAAGTGGAGCTGAAGATCACAGAAAAGAATAATACGGTCGAGTTTTATGTCGATGGGCCTTTCCGCTGCCAGGGTCGAACTTCCAGAGAAGATTCGCGCCGAAACCGTTACAACGTGAATTATGACATCGATTTGCAGGTTCCTCGGGATTCCGGGTTGTACCTCCGGACAATTAATCATGGCGATATTCAGGTCGAACGGGTCGATGGGGACTATGACGTTAAAAACATCAACGGGAAAGTCCAGTTGACCGATATTGCCGGTGCGGGGCATGCCTATTCACTGAACGGTGGCGTCCGTGTGGAATTCAGCAAGAATCCGCCGCGTAATTCCTACTTTGGAACGCTCAATGGCAATGTGGATGTGGCCTTCCAACGGGGCTTGTCGGCCGATCTTCGATTCAAAACATTCAACGGCAGTGCCTACAGTAGCTTCGCGGTAACGCCGGTGGCGTTGGAAAGCGGGTCGGGGGAACACCGCAATGGAAAATTCATTTACAGGAGTAATCGCTCCTCCGGCGCCCGTGTTGGCAGCGGGGGGCCGGAACTTCAATTTGACACATTCAACGGAAACATTCACCTCACCGAACGGTGAATGTTCAGGAGGAGTCGTATGAAACGGTTTAGATTTCTTGGAGGCGTTGCGATTGTTCTGATCTTGGCAGGCACAGCGTGGGCTCAAAATGCCGGCGACGACCGGGTAACCGTTCCACTCTCTGATCCGTCGCGCCCCGCCACGGTGAAAGTGAATCTTATCCGGGGCAGCATTACGGTCCACGGGTACGCGGGCAAGGATGTCATTGTGGAGGCCCAGGGGGGCAGGGAAGACCGGGTGCGAAAGACTGACCGAACCGAAGCCGAAGGTTTGAAACGAATTTCGAACGGGCCTTCGGGGCTTACGGTTGAAGAGGAAAACAACGTTGTGTCGGTTAGCACCAGCGTGATGCGCCAACCTCAACAAATTTCTATTCAGGTCCCCATGCACACGTCATTGAAATTGAAAACCATCAATGGCGGAAACATTGATGTCGACCAGGCGGATGGTGAGATTGAGGTGAACAACATCAATGGCGGCGTGAAATTAACACACATTTCCGGGAGCGTTGTGGCCCATGCCTTGAATGGGAACGTGGTCGTGGCCTTGGATCGTGTCGATTCGGGCAAGCCAATGTCGTTCAGTTCCCTGAATGGAAACATCGATGTCACTCTCCCGGCCGATACGAAAGCCAATATCTCAATGCGGTCAGATCGGGGGGAAATTTACAGCGACTTTGAAATTCAATTGAAGCCCAATGCGGGGAAGCCGGAACCCGAGAATCTACGGTCAAAGAATGGGCAGTTCAAATTCCACGTGGATAGCACCATGCTGGGGACCTTGAATGGCGGCGGACCGGAATTCCAATTTAAGACCTTCAACGGAAATATTTATATCCGGAAGGGAACGAAATGATCGCCCGTTTCGTCTAATTGTTATAGCGCCGGGTTTTTGGCGGGGTTGATTGCCGTTTATGGTTCAGGCGGCGTGCGCGCTGCTCTGTAGATGATCAATCCGCTTTCGCCTAACTGGAGAACCAAGGAGCGCAAATCCCAAATTGAGCTTGGAGAGAATGTGATGTCGACAGAATCTGCTGAGGTTTTGATTCACCTGCAAAACGTGAGCAAGTTCTTTTATACCGAAGAAGTGGAGACTCATGCCTTGGAGGGAACGCATCTGGAGATATGTCGTGGAGAATATGTCGCGGTTGCAGGGCCCTCGGGGTGTGGAAAGTCGACGCTGCTGTCCATTCTGGGTTTGCTGGACACACCGACCGAGGGTCAATACCTCTTGAATGGACAGCCCGTAGAGAGCCTGCAAACCTCCGAACGGGCCCGGGTTCGCAACCGCGAAATAGGATTCATTTTTCAAAGTTTCAATTTGATCGGAGATCTCACCGTATTTGAAAATGTGGAACTGCCCCTGACCTACCGGGGCATGCGAAAACCTGAAAGGAAAGAACGTGTTCTGAACGCATTGGAGCGCGTGGGAATGGCTCACCGGCAAAACCATCTTCCCAGCCAGCTCTCCGGCGGTCAGCAGCAACGAGTGGCCGTAGCCCGGGCGCTGGTGGGAGAGCCTTCCATTCTGTTGGCCGATGAGCCCACGGGAAATCTGGATTCTAAAAACAGCGATGCGGTGATGGGACTTCTGAAAGAACTTCATCAGAACGGTGCCACCATCTGCATGGTCACGCACGATGCCCGTTTTGTCGAGGTCGCCGACCGCACCATTCGTTTGTTTGACGGCCGCGTGGTGGAGGATGCGGACAACAAGGGCATCGACGCTTAAGGCAAATCAGGTAAACGAGACGCAATTGAATAGCCTGGGGCGTAAGCCCCAGGTACCGATCCCAAACGCCGCCGAGCCCTGCAGGGGCGACATAGAAAATAGCTTTTGCCCTGCTTGTCGGCTTCATCGGTGAATTGTTTCCAAGAACGTCACCATGGTTTTCTATCGCGATAGATTCGCTTTTGCTCCTTCATAATATTCCTGATTCTTCTGTCCCTCTCCTGCCGTGCCCATACATCTTGTTTCGATCTGAGAAACTCCTCTTCCCGTTGGAGCTTACGAAAGCTCTGGAGCCTTCCCTCGTCGAGCGTGCCCGCTGACACAGCCGATAGAACTTCACATCCGGGTTCCGTTTGATGGTGGCAATCGCTGAATCGACAATGCTGTGCCAACGATTCAATATCAGGAAACGCGTGCTGCAATCCCTCCTCGGCATCCCAGAGCTGCAATTCACGCATACCCGGCGTGTCAATGAGAATTCCGCCCCCGGGTAGAAGCAACATTTGGCGCGAGGTGGTGGTATGGCGGCCGTGGGCATCGTCCTCGCGAATGGCTGCCACTCGCAGACGATCTTTGCCCAAAAGAGAGTTTATGAGTGTGGACTTGCCCACGCCCGAAGAGCCGAGAAAGGCAGTTGTCCCGGCTCCGCGGAGACAAGCAGCGAGTTCCTCCATGCCATCACCGCCGAGCGCGCTAGTCACGAAAACGGGGACGCCCA
This sequence comes from Terriglobia bacterium, assembly GCA_028716525.1. GTDB lineage: Bacteria > Acidobacteriota > Terriglobia > JAIQFV01 > JAIQFV01 > JAQUPQ01. The sequence goes on from JAQUPQ010000002.1 coordinate 118,949, forward strand.
TGGCCGACGATTCAGTTTCCAGAATCCATGGCAATGGATCGTCGCAGAGATCCGCTTTGTTGAGGACGACCATGGGTCGCGCTCCACTTTCCCACGCTAAAACCAGATAGCGCTCAATGCGACGGAGATTAAATTCGGCGTTGAGGGAGCTGACGAGAAGAACTGTGTCCACATTGGCGGCAACTATCTGTTCCTCCGTGGTTTTTCCGGCAATCTTCCGCGAAAATTTGGTGCGTCGGGGAAGGACGCGATGAATAATCGCCTGAAAGACAGAACGGGTTGGCCCCTGCGTCTTTTCTGCATCCTCTGCATCTCTGCGGTGAACGGTCAAATCAAAATTTGCCATCACCCAATCTCCAACCACCGGAAGATCAGCACGAGAGTCAGCTTCATATCGTTGTCTTCCCGACAACTCTCCCCATCCTTCGCCCGCTTCTGCCCACAGGCGATACCGTCCTCTCTCTTCTCCGGCAACCCGAGCCGGCTTCAAGCCGATCGAGTGTGTGTCGTCCAAGCGTGAATCAAATAATTTGCACCAGCCCAGTTGTGTCAATGAATACATTTGGAATTCTCCAGGTTTGAGTGCGGCATGAATTCACACGCCGCACCATGTGTAGGGTTTTATCAACAGATATAAATTGAGAAGGGGAGAGGGCTGGCCTTACCGCAGGAGCCGCAGAAATCCTTTAAGCAGATTCGACGGAGACAGACCCATCCCGTGATGAGCTTTCGTATCGCATAGGCCTACTCCTCGGTGAGATTTAGTACCCGTTCGCGAGTGGATTATACATTGTTGGGTGTTTCAGGGGAAGTGGCATCATGGGCTAAGGTTTGAGGTGTGAGGAGCGAGTCCGTAATCAGATTCTTGCGGTACGAGCGGGACTTACGCTATGTCACAGTTTTCTCTCTGCCGACAGGGGCAGCCCAATGCTTCGCGGCGTGCGAATCATTCATTATTGCCAGGTTCCAATTTATGCGGCTTCACTTCGTCAGTTCCGGCTTCTTTTCTTTCTGCTCTCGATCTCTCAGTAGCTGCTCAATCTCCGCGAGGCTCGAAGCCGTATCAATCATGATAACCTGACTGCCTTTTCGCTCGATGAAGAAGTAGGTCTTCCCTTTGGCGTTATATTCGCAATAAGCCGCAGATTCGTCGCCATAATTAGTGAAGTTCCTTTGCGCGAGAAGGGCAGAACCGAGTTGTTTTGATACACCCAGGCGACCGTCCAAGTAGCCCTTGAAGTAATCAGAAGCACCTCGAACTGTCCCCATATCCCTCGTGCGAACATTTGTGGACGACTTATCAGAAGTGGAGAGCGATTGAGAAGAGGTACTGACGGCAAGAGAAAAGAAAACAACAATGAGAATTGTGACGATTATGAAGAATTGCCGGTTTGGTTTCTTGAACATACGTTGCCTCCTTGGTTGTTCGTGTTCAGGGCAGATTTACATGGGTTAATTGAAAATCAGAGTTCTCATGGCACCTGCGTCCAGGTTCGATTTACTACAATACTTCTATAGACACTGATTCGCAAAGAATGGTTCCGAAGAAGTTGTATAAGCTGAGAGGCGGAGCGATAAGGGTGCGGAAAAGTTTAGGAGGCGAGTTTGAGAATCACCACGGGGAACAAAGAAGGTTGGTCAATTGTTGCGTCTCGATCGTTTGGCGGATTCAATGTCGCCGAGGTGATGAGTGGCGTGTCCAACTTCGGCGCGAAGGAGTTGAGCCACGGTTGTCTTGCGGGGAACGCCACCCGGGGTGTCGAGAATTCCGACGGAGTGCTGAACATTCCGGGGATTGTGCGCAATGAGCGAGGATATATGTTTGGTGAGCGCCTCGAAAAGTTGAAGAGCAGACTCGACGGGAGCACGGTCGTAAGAAAGCCGTTTCATCCAGGCCTTGCTCGGATGGACCCAAGACCAGTCGTAAGTGCCGCCCGGCTTTCCAAGAGCCACCAGCACCACGTGGCAGGCAATGAAATTATCTTCAACCAGATGATGGACGTACTCGGCGATGGACCATCCCTCAGCGCCGCCACGGATGGCGAGATCATGAGCTCGCAGGCCGCGGATAGATTTGCGGATCCGATTCGGAATTGAAGACCATTGTTTGACAACGGCGGGGGTTTTCACGCGGGCTCCTTATCGGGGAAGTGTTCCCCGGGAATGCTGAATTGTGTGATCGGTTTGAGAAACATATCACCACAGTCGGGCATATTAACGGAGAGCGTAACCGAGCTTACCGTTTGGATTTCCGTTTCTTTCTGGGTCGGCGAATTTCCTGCGCGAAGTACCACTCATGCCCTTCGAGATCCGTCGCGCCGTAACGCCGATGCCCGTACTCCGTGTTGGTGGGTTCTTCGAGAATAGCGGCGCCGGCTCGGCGTGCCCGCTCGAAGTGCTTGTCAACATCCTTCACGTTGACATACAGGCTCTGAGTTGCCTGTCCGAGTCGCCTGGGATTGCGGTAGCCGGCGCCAGGGCGACCCATCATGACCACGGCGCTTCCCAGCTTCATGGCGGCATGGTTGGTCTTGCCGTCAGGACCTCGCATCTGAACGCCGTACTGGCGAAATCCGAATGCTTTGGCCAGGAATTTCAAGACGCCGTCGACGTCTTCATAGTAAAGATACGCTGTGATGGCCATAAACCATCCTCGGTAGTCTTTGTTTGAAATGCCGGTCTGGGAGATTGATCTGGTCGGGGCGAGAGGATTCGAACCTCCGACCTCCTGCGCCCAAGGCAGGCGCGCTAACCAGGCTGCGCTACGCCCCGAATCGTTTTCTAAAACGCCATCAAACTACAAGAGAATATCCCGGATGTCAACGTGCCGCGGGCCGATCATTTAGGAATTCCGGAGGAGCCGTTACAACGATTGCAGCTTGCCCATTCCTTGAATTTCCAGTAAATTAGAGTGACACCAAGGGCTCCAATTCATAATGATTTCAAGGTGGCGGACGAGAGTTTGGAGCCGGCACTAATTTCCGCGCGGGCGCTTTCTTTTCGACACACTCAAAGGCTTTGGTTCTGGCTTCTCTGCCCAATTCAGCAGGCCCGCGTTGCATACGATCCCGAAATGAATTCCTTGCGCAATAGTCAAAATTTGACCCACGCTGCATATTGAGCAGTGTGTGAATAAAATGACACTTTTCGTTTTTAAAGTATTGCTGGAAAAAGGCATTGGAGCCAAGGGCGAGTGTAACGAGATTTGGCGTTCATGATGCCGGTCCTCGGTGCGGGCCGGGGCATCATCACTTGTTTCTACGGAGAAGCCCGGCGTCAAGAAATGCCGGTGCGACCAAATGATATTGTCCAACCGTGGTCATGTGATTTGACGCGTGGTGGGATCAAAGGCGCATGGAATCTACGTTGAATAGCAAAACGATTGTCACATTGTTCGGGACACGTCCCGAGGTGATCAAGCTTGCGCCGGTCATTCATGAACTCGAGAAGCGGTCCGCTTTCCGAACGATCAATGTGACCTCCGCCCAGCATCGGGAACTGTTGTATCCCTTCGTGGATTTCTTCAGGATTCGCATCGATCACGATTTGCATGTGATGCAGGAGGATCAATCGCCCAGCCAGGTGTTTTCACGAACCTTGTCGGAATTTGGAGCATGTCTCGACCGCCTTTCTGCCGACCTGGTTTTGATTCAAGGCGATACCACGACAGCAGCTGCCGGAGCACTGGCGGCGTTCTATCGAAAAATTCCGGTGGGCCATGTGGAAGCCGGCCTTCGGAGTGGGGACGTGACCAGCCCGTTTCCTGAAGAGATCAATCGCCGCTTGATCACACGCTTGGCCACTTTTCATTTTGCTCCGACCCCGGGTAATCGCATGCGGTTGCTTGAAGAGGCGATTCCGGAAGACCGAATCTTTGTGACCGGAAATCCCGGTGTTGATGCTTTAGAGCAATGGCTTGCGAAAAGTCGTCCCAGCTCGAGTACCGAACCTTGGAGAAAAGCCGCTCAGGGTTTGAAGAAGTTGGTCTTGACTACGCACCGCCGTGAAAGTTTTGGCAATAAGTTGGCGGAGAATCTCTGTGTTCTTCGCGACTTTGTTACACGTCACAGGGATGTGGCGTTACTCTTTCCGGTTCACGCCAACCCCGAGGTGCAGGCCAGGGCCAAGGAAATCCTGGGTGGAATCCCCAGAATTCATCTCTTGTCCCCGCTCGGATATGCGGAGTTCATGCAACTCCTATCGGAGAGTTGGTTGATTGTGTCAGATTCCGGGGGGGTTCAGGAGGAAGTGCCTACGCTGGGGAAAGCTCTTTTGGTGTTGCGCGATGTCACGGAGCGTCCCGAGGTTATAGAGTGTGGTAGCGCGCGATTGGTGGGGAATCAGGTCGGGCATTTGGAGGAACTTTTGGAAGAGGCCCTCAAAGGGGGAAGTTGGGTGGAGAAAACGAAGCCTGTTTCAAATCCGTTTGGCCAGGGCAACAGCGCAGCTCAAATTGCGGATGTTCTCGAGGGCTTGATGTTTTCGAGCCTACGGGGCGAGAGAACGGTGCCGGCCGGAGTTCCTGTCACGATCGTAGTGCCCTGTTACAACGAAGAGCCCATGCTTCCGCATTTGTCGGAAACACTCCAGAGTGTTCAGCGTGCCCTGGAAACTCACTATCGGATCAAATTCATTTTCGTCGACGACGCCAGCACGGATCAAACCTATCGACTGTTGTGTGAGACCCTTCCACCCGCGTTTGATGCCCAGATCATTCGACATGAACGAAACCAGGGAGTGGCGGGCGCTATTCTCACAGGAATTCGAAACGCCGAGAGCGAGATCGTATGTTCAATTGATGCCGACTGCACGTACGATCCGCACGAATTGGGCAAGATGATTCCGTTGCTGACGGAGGGTGTGGACATGGTCACGGCATCTCCATTTCATCCGCTGGGACATGTGCAGAACGTGCCAGGGTGGCGACGGGGTCTTTCCCGGGTATCGTCCTGGCTTTATCGAAGGGCGCTGAATCAGAAGTTGTACACTTACACCAGCTGTTTTCGGGTGTATCGTCGCAGCAAGATGATGGGACTTGATGTGAAGGACCAGGGGTTCTCCGGAATTGCGGAGATGCTTGCCCTTTTGGATTTGGCCGGGTCCCGAATTGTCGAACATCCGTCCACTTTGAGGTCGAGATGGATCGGTCGTTCCAAGATGCAAGTCTCGCGACAGATATTCCGCCATTGGCGTTTATTGGGACGCATCGTGTGGTTGCGGGCAGTAAAGAAGCCCGATCGGGTCAGGGCTCGAAAACTTACGACATCGACTCGACCTTTGCTGACGACCGCCTCGAGACCCTCCTCCGAGGGCAAACGAATTCGCGGATGAGGTTTTTGGGTTGAAACACCGAAAGGATATTGAAGTGACCAAGGCTGTTGCCGATTTGAATCACAGGCTGGATCTTCCCTCGGATCAGGACTCCACCGGACGATCCCTGGGCCAGGAAGAGATGCAGCTTCTTCGGGAGGTGATTGAGCGAGGACACCTGAACAGCACTCGCGGCACAATGGTGGAGCGGCTGGAAAAGGAATTTGCCGCTTCCTTGGATGTGAAGTATGCCTATGCCTGCGCTTCAGGCACAGCGGCCATCCATACCGCCATTGCAGCCATTAACCCCGATCCGGGAGATGAAATAATCACGTCGCCCATTACGGACATGGGAGCCATCACTCCGATTCTCTATCAGGGCGCCATTCCCGTCTTTGCTGAAGTGGACCCGCGGAGTTGGAATGTGACCGCAGAGTCGATTGAAGCTTGTTTGAGTGCGCGGACCCGCGCCATCGTGGTGACCCACCTATTTGGCAATCCCTGTGATATGGATCCCATTCTGGATCTTGCGGAGCGGCGGGAGATTCCTGTGATTGAAGATTGTGCCCAGGCCTACTGCGCCGAGGATCGAGGGAGGTTGGCAGGAACGATGGGCGCCATCGGATGTTTCAGTTTGCAACAGGGAAAGCACATGACGGCCGGCGAAGGCGGCTTGGTGGTTACACGAAATGATCAGCTGGCGCGACGCCTGTTTCTTTTTATCAATAAAGCTTGGGGCTACGGCGATCCTCAGCCCGATCATTATTTTCTGGCGCTGAATTATCGCCTGACGGAGCTGCAAGGCGCAGTCGCGGTGGCCCAGTTGAAAAAACTTCGCCCGATGGTCGAACAGCGCATCACTGCGGCTTCCCAATTGACGGCGCATCTCAAAGGGGTGAGGGGCATCGAAGCGCCCGGGGTGCGACCGGAAAGCGTGCACACGTTTTGGAAATATTGTTTGAGGGTGGACGACAAAGTTATTTCAGGAGGCGCCGCCACGCTGGCGTCACGGCTGAAGAAAATGAATATCAGCTCGGCACCGCGGTATATACAAAAGCCGGCGTTCATGTGCGAGCTGTTCCAAAAGCAGAGAACCTTTGGTCATAGCCATTATCCCTTCAATCTTGCCCGGCCTGAGGTTTTGCATTATGACCGCGAGCACTTTCCGATGACCTTCGAGGCCCTGGAACACATTTTGGTTCTTCCCTGGAACGAGCGATACACTGAAGAGCACGTGGAGCGATTGGCGCAGGGGATTCGAACGGCAGTGGGCGAGTCTGTGGGAGGCGTCGGATGAATTCGAAGATACGATTTGGAATGGTGGGGACAGGGCGGATCGCTCACGCCTATGCCGAGGCGTTCCGCTCGTCCGAGGTGGCTGAGTTGGTGGCCGTGGCTGATACTCGTGAGGATGCCGTGCGCGCGTTTGCCGAGGAGACGAGATGCCAAGGCTACACCCGTTATGAGGACCTGGCGAAACATCCCAGCTTGGAAGCGGTGGTGGTGTGTACGCCCCCGGTCAGTCATCCCGAGATCAGCACTCACTTCCTGGAGCGACGTGTCCATGTGATGTGCGAAAAGCCGGTGAGTATCGACATTCCGAGCGCCAAGCAAATGATTGAGACGGCGGATCGGGCCGGTGTCCTGCTGACCATGGCATCGAAGTTCCGGTATGTATCCGATGTGGTGCAGGCCAAGAGCATCGTGGCTTCGGGTGTTTTGGGCGACATCGTCCAGTTTGAAAATTGTTTTTGTGCGCATGTGGATATGGCCCGCCGTTGGAATTCGGATCCCGCCATCAGCGGGGGAGGCGTGTTGATCGACAACGGCACACACTCCGTCGACATCTTGAGATACTTTTTGGGGCCCATCGCCGAAATTAACGTCGTTGAAGGAATTCGAGAACAGAATCTTCAGACCGAAGAGACGGTATACGTCCTGACACACAATGTGAATGGAGTCATCGGCATGCTGGATTTGTCGTGGACCATCAGCAAGAGTCAGGCCAGCTACATTCGCGTTTTTGGAACGCAAGGTTCGCTCTCGGTGGGCTGGACCGAGTCGCGTTACCGATACAACTCTTCGCGCCATTGGTTCACCTTCGGGAGCGGCTACGACAAGATTCAGGCCCTGCGCAGTCAAGTTGAAAACTTCGCCCGGGCCATTCGCGGCGAAGAAAAGTTGCTGGTGACTTCTGAAGACATTCTGGCTTCGGTGGAAGTGATTATTGCGGCCTACGTCTCCTTGCGGCAGAAGCGGTGGATCCCGATTCAATCCGCAGGAGTAATCAAGGGCGACGAAGAAGCGACGCGCCGATTGCGGGTGGTTCCATGAAGGCGGCAACATTTGTCCATCCGACGGCCCTCATTGAGGAAGGCGTTCATCTGGGAGCCGGATCAACCGTTTGGGATCACGTTCACATTCGGAAGAATGCTTTCATCGGGGACGAGTGCATTCTCGGCGAGAAAACTTACATCGCGTATGACGTACGGATCGGAAATCGCGTCAAGATCAATGCCCAAGTATACATTTGCGCGGGCGTGAGTATTGAAGACGGGGTCATGATCAGCGCCAGGACCGTGTTTACAAACGACCGATTTCCCCGGGCCGCCACTTCTGATTTGCAGCATCTGCTTCCCTCCGAACCGGACGAGCATCTGGGACTAACCCGTGTCAAAGCGGGCGCCACGATCGGCGCCGGCTGCACCATCGGCAATGATTTATCCATTGGTCGATTTGCCATGGTCGGAATGGGATCCGTGATCACTCATTCTGTCGATGATTTTCACCTGGTTTATGGCAATCCTGCACGGTCCCGAGGCGCTGTGTGCCGCTGCGGCGTTCCGTTGATCCGCTGGTCGGGGGATGAAGCGCCGACGTCTCGGAAAGTCGCCTGTAATCGGTGTGGCCTTCAATACCACATCGCGGGAATGGCCGTCACTGAAATTGAAAGGGTCGAGTCAGGAGAACCGGCACGCCGATGAGTGTGGATAGCATCTCAAGAGAGCGCTGGGGGATTGTGGGCGGCGGGATGTTGGGCATGACGCTGGCCTACCGGCTTGCTCAACAGGGCAGAGATGTTACGCTGTTTGAAGCGGCCGACCACTGCGGAGGTTTGGCGAGCGCCTGGTCTTTGGGCGATGTTGTTTGGGACCGTCACTATCATGTCATCCTGCGCTCCGACCGGTTTCTCAGATCTTTGCTGGGGGAACTGGACCTTGAGAAGGAAATCCGCTGGACCACCACGAAAACGGGGTTTTTCACGGAAGGGCATCTCCACTCTTTGTCGAATGCCTGGGAATTTCTTCGATTTCCCGCGTTGAACTTGTGGGATAAAACGCGGCTTGCTGTCACCATCCTGCATGCAGCTCATCTGAAAGACTGGCAGGGATTGGAGCACATTCGGGTCGATGAATGGTTGCGACGATGGTCCGGAAAACGAGCGACCGAAAAAATCTGGATTCCCCTGCTTCGAGCCAAGCTGAGCGAAAATTACACCAAGGCTTCGGCTGCTTTTATTTGGGCTATTATCCAAAGAATGTACGGAGCGCGAAGATCGACCCGCCGGGTTGAAGAGTTTGGATATGTGCCGGGAGGTTACGCGCGCATTCTGGATCGTTTTGCGACGGCCCTGGTCGAGGCGGGCGTACGCGTGCGACCCCGCAGTCGGGTGAAGCAGCTCCGGGCCCTGAACGGAGGAGTACGAGTTGCCTTGGATGACGGGCATGTTGAAATGGTGGACCGGTGCATTGTTACAGCGGCAGCACCGCAGGCTGAACGCTTGTGCGAGGGCCTGAATCAGGACGAACGAGCCCGAATGAGGGGAATTACCTACCAGGGTGTAGTTTGCGCTTCTCTTCTTCTCAAACAGCCTTTGTCAGAGTTTTACATAACCAACATCACCGATTCGAATATTCCATTTACGGCCGTGATCGAAATGTCGGCCTTGGTGGACCGGAGTCTGCTGAACGGAAAGACACTCGTCTATCTGCCGAAGTACGTTGTTCCCGACAGTCCCTGGTTCGAGAAAGACGAAGCGGAAATCCGTGAATGTTTTTTCGAGGGGATTAAGAAAATTCATCCGTCTTTTGGTCCCGAACAAGTCGAGGCGTTTCGCGTGTCTCGAGTTCGATATGTTCTTCCGATTTCGACACTGGGATATTCAGAGGGCGTCCCCAACAAGAAATCCTCTGTTCCGGGTCTTTATATTGTCAACTCCGCCCACATTCTTAATGGAACGCTCAATGTGAATGAGACTGTTCAACTGGCGGAACAATCGATCAAGGAAATGTTGTCGGCCGGGCAGGCGGTCTCAATTGAGAATGCAGGTTATGAAATCAAGAAAACCCTTCGCCAGTCTGTCGCTTGATTTGGATAACCTGTGGTCGTATATGAAGACGCACGGGGATTCCGGCTGGCATAGTTTTCCCTCCTATTTGCCCACCTTCATCCCTTCTGTGTTGAAGCTCCTCCGGGAACACGAGGTGCGGATTACCTTTTTCGTTGTGGGTCAAGACGCTGCTCTGGGGAAAAACCGCGAGGCGTTGCAGCAATTGAAGTCTGATGGGCATGAGATAGGGAACCACTCTTTCAACCACGAGCCCTGGATATCGCGATATTCGAAGGCTGAGATCGATCGGGAGATTGCTCTTTCTGAAGAAGAAATTGAGCACTGCACGGGGATGAAGCCTCGAGGTTTCCGCGGCCCCGGATTTGCATGGAGCCCGGACCTGCTGGAGGTATTGGCGCTACGCGGATATTTGTATGATGCTTCCACTTTGCCCACTTTCCTGGGACCGCTTGCCCGGTTGTACTATTTCCGTTCCACGAAAATGGATGGGCCGGAAAGGGACCGCCGAAAGGAACTTTTTGGGCATGCTCGAGATGGCTTCCGTCCGGCCACGGCGTTCCGATGGAAGCTTGATTCCGGAAATTCGATTCTCGAAATTCCAGTCTCCACGATGCCGTTGTTTAAGATTCCGTTTCACCTCAGCTATTTGATTTACCTGGCCGGCACTTCCGAAGCTCTAATGGTTTCTTATTTGCGTTTGGCTTTATCACTGTGCCGGTTGACTTCTGCAGAGCCCAGTTTCTTGCTTCATCCCCTGGATTTCCTGGACGCCCACGAGTATTCACAGTTGAGCTTCTTTCCCGGCATGAAAATAAGCTCCGAACGGAAAAACCGGATTTTTACTCGTGTAATTTCCATTCTGAGAGAACACTATGATCTGGTGCCGTTGGGAGTGTATGCCGAATCGTTGAGTGGAAAGGCGCACCTGAGGGAGCTGTCGGCCCGGAAGGAATTCCGAGGAAGCCCCGGGCCGCTTCCAGACGAGTTTCTCCGGAGGGTCCACTGACGCCATGACCGCGCAAACTATACCTCCTGCGGTTTCGACGCCACAGGCCGAGCATCCTTCAGTTCTGTGGGCGCTGTGGACCAGCTTGCGGCCATACCAGTGGACGAAGAACACTCTCGTTTTTGGCGGTTTAATCTTTTCCCATTCGCTGTTGAATTCGGGGGCCTTGTGGACGAGTCTCCTGGCTTTTGTGTGGTTTTGTTGCGCCAGCAGCGGGGTCTACCTGCTGAACGATCTACACGACATCTCTGAGGATCGACTGCATCCCACCAAGCAGTTCCGGCCGATCGCGTCCGGAGCATTGAACCAATCGGTTGCCGCGGTAGCCTTGGTCACTTTGTTCCTGCTCTCGATTTGGCGCGGCGTCGCGCTCCAACGTGGGTTCGGCATTATTCTGATCATCTACGTTGTGTTGAACGTCAGCTACACGCTGCTTTTCAAATACGTCGTGATCCTGGATGTGCTGGTGGTGGCCGTAGGTTTTGTGTGCCGGGCCGTCGCAGGGGCCGTGGCGATAGGGGTGACCGCATCACCGTGGTTGATACTGTGTACGCTGATGCTGGCGCTGTTGGTGGCCTGCGGCAAGCGCCGGAGTGAACTGGTTCTTCTCAGCGACCAAGCGGCCAACCATCGAAAGAGTTTGAAGGACTATTCTCTGCAATTTCTGGATTTGATGATGTCGATGACAGGCGCCTCGGTTGTCATTACCTATGCCTTATACACATTGGCCCCGGAAACCACAACACGCTTCCGCACGAGCGGGATGGTCCTGACGACACCGGCCGTAATTTACGGGGTGTTTCGCTACCTCTACCTGGTTCATAAGCGACGCGAGGGAGGCGATCCGGCGCGCCTTCTGTTGAAAGATTGGCCGACGCTGATCAACGCGTTTCTGTGGGTGGGTCTGGTGTGCGTAATTCTGTATGGACCACGGGATTGGGTTCCGTGGTGATTCACCACCCTTCGGTCGCGGCAACTCAACAATCCTATTTGAATTCAAGGTGAGGTCAGGTAACGATGTCGGAGGAGCGAATCCACCCACCGCATTTGGATTGGCTGGATCCCATCAAAGCTCTCGCGCTACTCGGGATTCTTTTGAACCATTGGGTGGAGGAATTTGGTGCCGGTCCGTGGTTCACGAATCCGGGCAACGATTGGCCGGGTCTCGCCACGCGGCTCCATTCCATCTTCCCTCAGAACACCCATTTCATTGTTGCTCTGGTGCAGTTCTTGGGATGGCTGGGTGACAGCGGTCCAGGTGTGTTTATTCTGTTAAGTGGCTTTGGGCTGGCGTGGTCTGCTGTTCACAGTCAGAAGGGGGCTTATGACTACGGCCCTTTCCTGAAACGTCGCCTCGGGCGCCTCTTCCCCACGTATATCGCCGTTCACCTGGTTGTATTGGCGGGTTTCCTGCTTCTGCGCTCCAGCACCATGACTTTTGCGAGTCGCAGGACGCTGCTCAGTTTGCTGGGCCTGCGATTTACAGACTCACTTTTCTTTTACATGGTTCCAGCTTGGTGGTTCGTGTGGACCATACTGCAACTGTACGCGCTGTTTCCCCTATTGTGGCGCCTTATAAATCGGGTGGGACGGGGAAATTTCATTGCAATCACTTTTGGAATTAGCTTCGTTTCACGGTCAGCAGGATTGTTTCTCTCCGGCGGCCGCTATTTTTGGATGACGGGGATGTTTTGCGGCACTCGATTGGCCGAATTTGCTTTCGGCATGCTACTGGCTGTTTATTTGTTTCAAGAAAACAAGCGGAAAGCTTCGGTGCCCTCGCACCCGAGAATCGGATGGATCTCCGCGGCGGTGTATGTGGTGGGCTTCGGATGTTCTTTAACACTGCCGGGCAGCATTGTTTCCAATCTGTTGGTCAGTGTGGGGTTGACAGGACTGTTTTACGTCGTGTGGAAAACGCTGCTCAGCAGAATCCGGGCGCTTTCGCTGTGTGTATCCTGGCTGGGAGCTGAATCCTACGCCATCTATTTGTTTCATCAAGCACCGCTTTTGTGGACGTCTTCCTTGTTTTCAGGGCGCTTCAAGATTCATTTCATGAGTTCAATTGCTGCATTGATTGTTTCTGTCCCTGCGGCCTGGGCGATTGATCGGGTAACAAAGTTTGCGCTGGAGTTTGTCCGGCGGAGGGAAACCCTGCCGTGGCGGCGAATAATCAATTTTGCTATTTGTTCGGGCGTGTGGGCTTCATTTGTGGCCGTTGATGATCGGTTGGGAGATCCCTGGAAATTCCGCGTGTTTGCATGGACGCTGGGCGTTTGCCTGGTTGGATTGGTACTGCTGGAATGGCAGGTGGGTGAAGAGGCACATTCTTTGGAACGATGGTTTCGATGGTCAGCTATTGCGAGCGCCTTCACTCAATTGTTTGTCGTACAGCCGCAGATGGGAGCAATGTCGCTCACGGCGGGAATTGTGTTCGCAACACTTGTGGCAGTGGCCAGGGCGTATGCGCCCAAATCCCAGCGGTCTTGGATTTATGCATTGCTGATGATGGCAGTCGTGGTTGCGCTGTTGGAATTTTCGTTGAAAAATTTTTCTCCACTTGAGGCGGGATCGTGGGGAGAGTTGCCGGCGCTTCAGATCGATCCTACATGCACTTATTCGCTGAAACCCAATCAGGTCACACGGTTGAGATACAACAACTACGATTACACCGTCCGAACCAATTCTTATGGATTGAATTCCCCGGAAATCTCATTGAATCGGCCGACGCCGGATACCTACCGTGTTTTGGCCATAGGCGATGCGTTCACCATGCCGGAGGGGTTGGATTACGCGGAGTCCTATCCGGCCCGCCTTCAGGCATTGCTTTCTCAAAGGATGGCACCTCGCGAGGTGCAGGTGATCAATGCCGGGGTGACGGGGTACGGGCCCCCCGAAGAGTTGCCGCAGTTAGCCGAGCTGTGTCCGCTCTTTAAGCCCAATGTGGTGGTGTATCAATTCTTCATCGATGAGTTCACTCAAGCACTTCTGACGCGCCAGGATCGGCTGAGGGAAATTGGTCTGGATGAATCGGGCGTATCCAAAATCCAGCTCGCCTTGGAGCGTTCCCAGATCATTGCTCATTTCAACCTCTGGCAGGACAGAATCATTGCGCAATTGACAGGCCGCACCTCCCCCTGGCGGTATGGAAAAGCCCTGCTGCAGTATTATGCATTAGGTGAACATTCCATTTACTGCACAGAGAGTCTCGAGAAGGTGCGGTACGACTTGGACCAAATGCGGCATATCGCTCGCTCCGAGGGCGCCGACTTCATTGTGGTGTTTGTGCCGGGCGCCATTGAGGTTTCGAGAGCCGAGGATATCGATTATTTTCCCAAAGGCCAGGATTTAAAGGACCGGAGCAAGTTTGACCTGAATTTACCGGAACACAATCTCCTGCGCATCGCATCGGAATTAGGAATTGAGGTCGTTAATTTAACTCCCTATCTCAGGAACGACCCGAGGCAACCTGTTTATTTTAGAAACTCCTGGCATTGGAATGCTGAGGGGCACCGCGTGGCGGCTCAAGTGATGGCCAATGTTCTGCTGAATCCTGTTGAAATGGCCAGCCACCAGAGCATCCCTGGGCGAGCCCTTGACGAGATCGCTCCACGGATAGGCTGGCAGCCCGAACATTGATATGAATCGTTTTTTCATTCACTGGCGGCAACAGTTTTGTGAATTGCTTGAGCCCGAGGTGTTGCCCGTGGCCTTTCAGCGCGCCATTCTGGGCCTGATTGTCGTGTTCATGCTGAGTGTTCATGTGTGGACGATGAAGGCGCCGGCGCTGGATCGTACTCAATGGAAGGAAATCGACTACATTGAAATCTCCACCAACTTTTGGCATCACGGTTTCAATTTCTTTAAACCGGAAGTCAGCTGGCCGGCTACCCCGCCGCGAGTCACCGCCATGGAGTTTCCGCTGGTTCCTTATGCGGCCTCCTTACTCTATGGGTTGTGGGGATTTAATGTTTACACCGTGAGGCTTTTGCCTATGGTGGGATTTGCGTTGATGACCATTTACATCTTCCGATTGGCAAGGCGGGAAGTGGGACCGGTTGTGGGGCTGCTGGCTGCCCTGGCTTCCGCCATTATGCCGCTGTATCAATCCTACGGTCGTTTTTTGTTCTCCGATTCTCTGATGGTGGCGTTTTCAGTGATGACGTTGTTTCATTTTTCCGAATGGATGGACCACGAACGATTTCGGGACCGGTTTATTGCGGGAGCATCCCTTTCCATCGCGCTGGCCTTGAAGCTCTACCCGTTGTATCTGTTGGTTCCGCTTTCGTGGATCGTATTCCGTCGGCAAGGACTGAAATGGAGCAAATATTGGGGCCTCCTGAAACTGGTGCTGATGGCGTCAATTCTTCCGGCACTCTGGTTCGCCTATGCCGTTTATCTCAAATACAGTTCCATTGACCTGTTTTATATTTTTGATGATCGCAAGTTCGAAACTCTACTTATGCTGTCGGATCCGCAGTGGTACCACACTATCGCGGAACGACTCTATGGGGTTGTGGCGGGAAAGCTGGGATTGGGATTGGTCTTGATGGGCATCGCGGCCTCGGCATTGCATCGGCGTGCAGCGTTGCTGTTCATCTATTTGCTCACCATCCTCGGGTATATCGGCTTGGTGGCGCAAGCCAATCAAGGAGCTTCTTATTATCAGTGGCCCATAATGCCGCCCTTTTCATTCTTCATGGCGTTGGGTGCCGTGGCCCTGATCGCCGGCACCTTTGCTGTTTATGACTTGTGGATGACAAATGTACTTGTTTCCGCCGGTCGGCGTGCAGTGATCTGTACGCTTTTGGGTTTGTTGGTCGTTTCGATCATGGTTGTAAAACGGCGGGCAGAGATCTTCGATCGGGATTCCGCACGCCCGGCCGATGAGGCGAAGTGGGAGTTGGCCCAAGTGATTAAACAGGAGCGCAGTTCGTCGGCAAGATTATTGACGGTGGGGGAGTATGCCCTTTACGCCCATGGGCGACACGATCTCAGCCCGGTTCTCTATTATTACGCGGGAATGCAAGGCTGGTCGTTGGAGAATGATGAGTGGAATTTAAGCAGGGTGCGTTCTTTTATCGATCAAGGAGCCGAGTTTCTGGCTGCAGAGCAAGTGAGCAAGATTCCTGACAGTCAGATGTTTCTTGATCAATTGAAGAAGCATTATCGAATTGTTTACTACGAAGACGACAAGATGCTGTTTGATCTGCGACGGACCTTGCCTTGAGGATTTGAGAGTTCAGCCGAACATGAGCATCTACAATCGTTGGACCGACACACTTCATTCAATTCTCGCCGGCACAAGCCTGTCGAAACGCTTTCAGCTGGTGTTCTTGATGCTGATTCTGTGGGCTTGTATCGGGGTTCGCGTCTTCACCCTGAAAGCCCCCGCTTTGGATCGCACCTTTTGGAAGGAAATCGATTACATCACGATCTCCACGAACTACTGGCATCATGGGATGAATTTTCTCAGACCCGAGATCAACTGGCCTGCCGATCCCCATCGTGTGACGGCCATGGAGTTTCCATTGGTCCCATACTCCGCCGCTTTCCTTTACTCCCTCTTTGGATTTAATGTTTTCTCGGTCCGGCTGATTACCCTGTGCGCCTTTCTCGTGATGATTGTCTATGTGTTTCTGTTGGTAAGAAGAGAACTGGGACCCATTGCGGGGTTGGTGTCCGGGTGGACGTGTGCCATCCTGCCGTTGTATCACCCCTTCGGAAAATTGTTGTTTTCAGATCCCTTGATGATTGCCTTGTGTGTCGTGGCCATGTTTCACTGGACGGAGTGGGTGGAATCTCAAAAGCGCCGGGATTGGTGGATTGCCTTGGTGAGTTTCACGCTGGCGGTGGCCCTAAAGTTGGAGCCGCTATACTTGCTGTTGGTGCTGGCGTGGGTGATGTTCCGACGGCATCATTTCACGCTCCGGGAGTATGCACCCTTGGTGAAATTTGCATTGATTTCCTTGATCTTGCCGGTGTTGTGGTATTCGTTCGCATATCATTTGGCCCGCACTTCGATTGATGTATTCGGGATTTTTGGCGGACTGGGCCATACCGGGCACGATAAATTTCAATCTCTGCAGGAACTTACGGACCCGGCATGGTATCACATTATGGCCCAACGGCTGTTGGCAATAGTCGCCGGAAAGGTCGGACTAATTCTGTTGGTTGCCGGACTTTTAGTTGTCTTGTCAGTTCGCAAGACGGGCCTCTTCTTTGTTTATCTCGGTTCAGTCATGGCGTATTTTGGAATTGTCGCTGAAGGACAGATCGACGCTCCGTATCGACAATTGGCGATCATTCCGGTGTTTTCCGTATTCATCGCATTGGGTGCGGTGGGCATCGTATGTGCAATTATTTCGATGTTGCCCAAGAGCTCCTCGGGGTCGACAGTTGGCCCCCGATCCGTTTTAATTTTGTGCATTTCCGGAGTGCTTGTGCTTGGACTCGCTTATCAGCGGCGCGCAGATATTCTCTTTCGGGATTCCTCCCGACCTGTCGATCCGATTCGTTGGGAGTTGGCGCAAGCCATAAAGCATCACGCAACGGCATCCACTAAATTGATCGCCGCAGGGGAATACTCTCTGAATCGGGGAGGCAATGATCTAAGTCCGGTTCTGTACTACTATGCCGGCGTGCAGGGGTGGACGATTCAACGCGCGGACTGGAACGTTGATGAGGTCGCCCATCTCATCGATAAGGGAGCCACTTTATTCTCCGCCGTTGAGATGTCGCGAGAGCCCGACTCGAAGCCATTTCTTGATGCCATGCGAAACAAGTACGCAACACTTCATGATGCCCCGGACGAGCTCCTGTTGGATTTGACCCGTCCCGCGGGACATTGAAAGAGCCCCATTTGCTGCCGCGTCCACGATTCAATACGATGATGAGCTTCTTTTCGATGGGATCAAGAATGGAGTCGGCGTCTGGCTCGGGCCAAGAGGTGACGAAGGAAGCGCACACCTCCTCATGGCTGGCCCCTTGCCTACTTTCCATTGTATTTCTTGCCCTCACCATCCCGCTGGCAGCCCGATTGAACATTTGGAATGACGAGGCCTTCACCCTTCACACCACGAGCGGAAGCTTGAAGTATGCTTTGGATCAGGCTCTGTTCTTTGAAGTCCAGCCTCCCTTTTACTTTGTCCTGTTGAGGTTGTGGCGGTTTCTCAATTCCTCCATCGTATTTGCACGGCTCTTTTCGATCTTCTTTTGCCTGAGTGCGGGACTGATCTCCTTTCGACTCTCCCGGCGCTGGTTCAAGGATTTTCATCCCGCTTGGTTTGCCATGTTGCTGGCCTTTAATCCTTTTACCATTTGGACGGCATTGGAAATTCGAGTGTATGGATTGACGCTGCTCCTTTCCGTTTTGCTCCTGCTATTTTTTGAGGAAGGGTATCTGGCGGAGTCGACAAGTCGAAGGTCGCGCTGGGCCTTTCTGCTCAGTGCTATTATTTCCATCTATACATTTTATTACTTGGGTTTCATCCTCCTGGCCTGTGCTGTGGTTCTCCTGGCTGTGAAGCGGTGGAGAACCCTGCGGGACTATCTGGTCGGAATGGTCTTGGTAGGGGCGGTCTTCACTCCTGAATTGGTATTGCTCCCCCGGCAGATGCACGAGCATCTTGGAACTATTCAAGCCACGATTTCACCGTGGGCGGGGATTCGTTTTGTTCTTTGGCGGATCCAGGACTACATCTTCCCGGCGCAATGGGATCCGTCTGTTGTATGGCGACATTGGATTGTGATCATCGGTTTGATGTTGGCGGTGCTGTTGCTGGGATTGCTGCACCGCCGCCGGGTGGAAATCCATCAGGTCGCCAGCTGGATTCTCTTTGGAGTAGTGAGTATGTGTTTTCTTGGAGTATTGCAGTGGACGGGAGACACGCTCTTGGAGGTGAGGCACACAACGCCGTTGTTTGTCCCGGCCCTGCTGGCCGTCTTTTCCTGCTTGCGGCTGGACGTCAGAAAGAGAGGTCTTTTGATCTGGGTGGCGCTCATGGCGTTTTTCTATCCCACGTCGCTGTGGGATACCTATCGGCCCATGGCCAAACGGGGCGACTGGAAGCGCGTGGCCGCGTTCATTCAATCGCGGGAGCGTTCGGATGAGCCCATTGTGACTTTCACATCAACTATTGAACTGTCGTTGTCGCATTATTATTCAGGTATTAATCGAATCCTGCCGATGCCGCGCGAAAATGTGTTTAGTTCATACAATGTCGCGAATTACGCTTTAACAAGTCCCGACCAGTTTGCTCGAGTGTTGGATGAGGTTCCGGGCAGTGACGAGTTTGTGTGGATGGTCACGGATTATGGTTGTGGGTACCTGGGTGTGAATTACAACTGCGATCTGCTCGAACACTTTCTGGATCACTATTTCACCGTGGAAACCGATCGGATCTTCTTCCTTTCCCGCGTCCGCCTATTGCGTCGACGCGCAGGTACGTTTACTCCCGACCTTTCCGGGGAAGATGTGTACTCAAATTGGAGAACGGAAGGCGAAATACCCTCGTCCATGGGCTACCTTGACTCGAGCGGCCGCTTCGCGATCGCTCCGCAATTCGATGAGGTGTGGCCTTTTTCGGAAGGCTTGGCCGCTGTCCGGACGGGCAACCGCTTCGGTTTCATTGATAAGAACGGGTCTGTGGCCGTTCCCTTGAAGTTTGACCATGCGGGCGCCTTTCAGGAGGGGTTGGCCCCAGTGAGCCTGGGTGGGAAAGCGGGGTTTATTGGTCCCACGGGGAAGATAGCGATAGCGCTACAGTTCGAAGACGCCTCTTCGTTTTCTGAAGGAATGGCCGTTGTGCGGGCGAGCGGAAAGTCGGGATATATCGATGTGAATGGAACGTGGCAAATCTCTCCGCGCTTCGAGGAAGCATGGAGTTTTTCAGAGGGGCTGGCGTTGGTGCGTGAGGGGGCGCGTTGGGGGTACATCGATCACACCGGAGCGTGGCAGATCGCTCCCCGGTTTGAGGACGCGGGCGATTTTAGCGAGGGCCTGGCGCCGGTCAAAGTGCGTGGAAAGTACGGCTATATCGACCCGACGGGGCGATTTGTTATTCCGGCGCAATTTGATTTTGCTCACCGTTTTTCAGAGGGTTGGGCGGCGGTTCGCCTTAATGGCAAATGTGGATATATTGATCCTCAGGGGAAATGGAAAGTGCAGCCTCGCTATGACGGCGCCGAGAATCTTTCGGAAGGGCGGGGGCGCGTGAGAATCGGCGGCAAGACAGGATTTGTCGATAAGACCGGCAAGGAGATTATCATCACACAATTCGATGATGCCAAGGACTACTCGAATAATCTGGCGCCGGTCGTGAATGAGGGAAGCGCCGGATTCGCTGATCGGAATGGAAATATTGTTATTCCTTTTCAATTCATCGAAGTTCAGGGATTTTCGGAATCACTGGCCGGGGTGAGGATACACAAATAACGACCGGACAAATTCTGGCCGGTTCAGAAGCGTCCGAGGCACAACTTACCCGGCTTCCAAGGAGTATTGAAAATAGTCGTGGACGCGTTCCAGGGCCTTACCGCGGTGACTGATTCTGTTTTTTTCCTCGGCCGTCAGTTCCGCAAAAGTCTTTTTCAGGGCGGGGATGTAAAACAAAGGATCGTAGCCAAATCCCTGGATGCCGCGGGGCTTCGTGAGAATCAACCCTTCACAAGTTCCCAGGAATGATTTGATCAGACGTCCTCGAAATCCCAGCGCCATGACGCAGACAAATCGCGCCGTGCGGCGCGCCTCAGGAATATTTTCCAACTCCTGCAGGAGTTTCATGTTGTTGTCTTCGTAAGTGGCCGTCTCGCCGGCGTAACGAGCCGAATGAACGCCGGGTCTTCCCATCAAAGCATCGACCTCCAAGCCGGTATCGTCAGCCAATGTCATGGCCTCGGAATAACGGCTGTAAAACATTCCCTTGTAGATGGCGTTTTCAAGGACCGTGGGTTTATCTTCGGCGCACACTTCGAAATCTTTAATTTCCCGCAGTGTGGATAAAGTGATGGGCAAATCCTCGAGGGCGTGACGAATTTCGAGAATTTTACCTTCATTGGTGGTGGCCAGGAATAGTCGGGTTTCGGGGGAACTCATGTGTTAGCGATGTGCGCTCTCCAAGATCTCTTTCTGTTTGCGAATGAGCCGGTCAATTCCTTCGCGCGCGAGATTCAACAGTGAATCCAGTTCGGGCTTGCTGAACGTGTGGCCTTCGGCGGTGGCCTGCACTTCTACAAAATTTCCGTCGGCTGTCATGACCACATTCATATCGGCATCGGCGCTGCTGTCTTCAGAATAATCCAAATCCAAAAGTAAATCTCCTCGAACGATGCCCACGCTGGTGGCGGCTACCAGCTGTTTCAAAGGGTTCCTTGCCAGGTTTCTTTGGCCGCGCAATTTTTCAAGAGCCAAAGCCAGGGCCACCGTGGCGCCGGTAATGGATGCAGTTCGAGTGCCGCCATCGGCTTCGATGACATCACAATCGATGTAGATCGTTCTTTCGCCCAGAAGCGGCAATTCTACCACACTTCGAAGTGAGCGCCCGATGAGGCGCTGAATCTCGTGCGTCCGGCCCGATTGGCGTCCGCGCGTGGCCTCCCGGGGCGTGCGGGTCGCCGTGGCGCGCGGCAGCATGGCGTATTCACTTGTGATCCATCCCTTTCCTTTTCCTTTCAAAAAAGGAGGCACGTTCTCTTCAATGGAGGCTGTGCAGATGACGCGTGTTCGCCCGAGCGAAATGAGGGCCGATCCCTCGGCAGTCGGGGTAAAGTCGGGCACAATGGTAACCTCGCGCATTTCATGAGGGCCTCGTTTGTCTCGCATACAGATGGCCTCCTGATCAGGTTTTGGGTACTGGGATATCCGATGAAGCCGGACGTGTAGCCGGCACGACATAACTCATGTCGGGTGTGAAGGCTTGTGACAGATCGACGTGACCCACCAGGGTTTCCGCCGTAGAGTCATTGATAAGAAAACGAACACGCTTGATGGATGGAATGTTGGCCGTCAGGGAGTCCGTGACGGCAAATATGGTTTGCAATTCGCATTCGATTTCGCCGGGATGCCCGGTTTGAATGGCGTTTGAAAAATCAACGATGGCCGTTCCATCCGGTGTCAAGAAAAGCTCCCGAAGAACCGTATCCTGTGAAAGGGTCCGCCCGCGATGTTCCGTGGAGCCTTCGATCAGTTTCAATATGATCTGTTTGGCGCGGTTTTGATCCAGTCCAGAGGCGCGGATTTCTCCACGCTCCTCCTCCAGCCTCCCCGGATTATTCAAGGATGGGAAGAAGAGCCGAACCTGTAATTGAGGATTGGCTTGGTTCAGCAGGGGAGCCGAGGGTTGAAACGGGCGCGCCGATTGCGCCGTCTGCTTCCTGAAAAAGCTGACAACCCGCGCAAAGCCGCGGAAATAATAAGTGGCAACGCCGCTGGCCACCAGTAAGGCTACAACCACGATGGATTTAAGGTGTCTTCGCATCCCGGAGTTGACCCTCGTAAATCGGCTTGAATTGCTGAATGGCATTGGCAATGGCCGAGGCAATGCTGGTTTGAAACTGCACGTCGCGCAACCGTTTGACATCCTCTTCGGAGTTTAAATTACCAATTTCAACCATGACCGCAGGCATTACAACGTTGGCCAGGGGCCTTAGAGGTGCCGTACGGGGCGGCTGAGGCTCGCGATTCCACAAAATGGCAAGTTGGCTCTGTATCGTTTCTGCAAGGATGTCATTCATTTTGAAATTATCTGCATTGGCCCGCGCCCAGTCTCGAAAGTAGGTATGCTCCAGCGGTGGGGCTTGCGCCGAAGGTGTCGATGTCTCGTTCGTACCGTCTCCGACCTCTGCCGGTGCAGAAGGGGCCGGAGGGGGTTCCAGGGGACTGAAAATGTAGACGCGTGCTCCGGAGTAATTTTGTGCCAGAGAAAAGCCCACATGAATCGAAATGAAGACGTCGGATCGGTTCATATTGGCAATCATGGCCCTTTGATCCAGTGAAACATCGCTGTCGCCTTCCCGTGTGAGGTAAACCTGAAGACCGAAACGGCGCTGCAGGATGAAACGAATCCTTTGGGCTATCAGAAGGTTCAGGTCCTTTGCAAAGACCTCATTTCCCATGGATCGCGCTCCTGTGTCGACGCCTCCATGACCGGGATCGATTGTGACTATGTGGAGTTGGCGCGATTGTCCCAGCGGCAGCGGGGGAGCCGGTGTCGTGGATGGCGTCGCCGCAGAAGGTTTTTGGGGGGGTGCTTTCTTCGGCGCCGGCGGAGCTGTTTGAATGCGAGACAATGTCATGACGAACAGATGACCGTCCTGGCTGACGGAAGTTTTCACGTCGGTCGGGCCTGGTGTCAAGGCGATGCGAATCTTGGGCTTGAAATCGGCATCATCAAACGCGATCGATTGGATCAAATCGTCGGAATAGTTCAGTCTTTCGTTTGCGGGATCCAAGGGCTGCACTCCGAGCGAAATGACGATTTGCTGGCCATCACGCCGCGGTTCAAAAGGCACGGGTTGCCCCACCTCGATGGCAAGGCGCGAGGTGAGAATTCCCTTGGATGCTTCAAAATAGACCTTCGATGGGATCTGCGAAGAGACAAAGGCCCGCAGGGCACCCGAATGAAAGACGACTTTGCGGTCGGTCAAGCGGGGGAAAAGCTTAGCGATGGAGTCCAACGGAATCATCCAAGCCCCGGACAGGACCAATGAGGGATCGTTCAAAGACACCAAAGTTCCATTGACAACCGCTAAGGTGGAGTTGGGCCGAAAGATGAGGTTGTTGCGACCGAGTCGAATTTGGAGAAGCGATTCGGACCTCTCGACAACATTGACCGTTCCCGCCGCCGATAACAAATCGAGCAAACGGACATAACGTTTTCCTTCTATGGTTGAAACGGAGAGGACGCGCGCCTGCGAATCCACATAAAGGATGAAGCTTTCCGTGGCGTCAAACAGGACCATCGGGGCCGCGACAAGCAAAAAAAGAATCACGGCAATGAAGAAACGATAATGTCCGCGGTGGCGTGTTTCGACGGGGAATAGGTGTTGACTTGGCCAGAACACAGTTTTAGTTGGGTCCGACGGGCGAAGCGCGGCCGGCGTTTTTTCACACCAAGGCCTGCGCTATGAGAAAACCGTAATATAGCACAAGCCTTGCAGGCGGCGCGTAAGGATACCTTGAAGCAACGTCTAAGGGCGCTCTCCTTCGCTTGCAGAGTCTTTTGGAGGCGGTCCTTCGAAAACCCGGAAACCAATGTAGGCGGGCGCGGGTCGACGCAGTTTAGCGGGTATTCGTGGATCGAGGGGCGTGTCGGCGCTAGCTCCGACCGCCAAGCCGCTTCCGTCCTCAACCAATGCCCATTCAGCCACATTTCCATCCAGGTCGAAGACGAGGTCTTCCTCCTCCTTCCCGAATCCCGAGAAACTACCCACCGGCTTCAACAAGGCGCCTCGCTCGATACCTCCAAGTTCAGAGACGGCCTTTTGAATCGCACGGGCGTCGTCGGGATTTACGCTATACCCCGCCCAATAATCGAGTGTGTTCCCGTGAGCGCCGGCGGCTTTGCCCAGAGCTTCCAATTCCTTGATCTTCGGAAGTCGAAAACTCTTGCCCGTGAGATTGTTCAACCAAGCGCAATACGCTTTGGCATTGTCGAAGGAGATATGGTTTGCCGGGTAATTCTCAGTTCCAGCATCAACCGGGTAGGACTTATCAAACGCTCTATACTGCGCCCGCGTAATCTCGAATCGACCCAGTTGCACAGACCCGTGTTGGACGACCTCCGGGATGAGAATCGATGAGGATGTTTTGGCCGAGGCGCTTGTTGGCACCCTGGACTCGCCGTAGAGAAGGCCGACTTTCTTGATCGACTTCTTGCGTATCTCCTGCGACAGCGGCGAATTCGGCTTCAGCGCTTCGTTCTTGTCTTTCACCTCTCCAAACAGGTATTTGTCGATCCACACGACATCTTCCTCCAGCTTTCGTCGCTGGTGAGAAAGTTTTTGGAACCCGTGCGGCTCACCGGGAAAAAGAAGGAATCGAACATCGGTCTTGCCGAGTTGCTGGAGGGCCCGGTAGTGGAGCCAACCTTGTTGCGTCGGAACATTGGTGTCCATCGTTCCAAAATAAATGATCGTAGGCGTCTTGACGCGATCGAGCTTGAAGAAGGGAGATTTTTGTCGGTACAGTTCCGGATCTTCCAGTGGAGTTTTTCCAAAATAGTAGTTATCGAACGAGGCTCCGAAATGGGCGTTGCCCCAGTCGCTGGTCCAGTCCACATCGCCGGCTCCGGCGGAGCATACCTTGTAGCGATCGGTGGTGACGGTCAACTGGATCGAAAGAATGGCGCCGTTCGACCAGCCCATGGTTCCCAGCTTTTCGGGGTCGACCAATCCGCGGGAAATCAGCGCGTCGACACCTTTCTCTATATCAGGGATTTCGAGCTCGTAATATTTGCCGTGCGCAATGGACTCGACCCATTTCAATCCGTAGCCGGAGCTGCCGTGGTAGTTGGGACGCAACACGAAAGCTCCATGCTGGGTGAGCAAATTGACGGGGTAGGCGTAGGACAAACCCCAAGCATCACGATCGAAACCCGCAGGCCCCCCATGGATCATCAACATGAGCGGATATTTGTTCCCTGTTTGATAATTCTCGGGGTAGTAAAGAATCCCTTCGACCTGTTCATCGAGCGCGCCTTTCCAATGCACAATCTCGGATTTGGCGATGTGACGATGTTTGAGATTGGGATTGAGATCTGTGATCTGAACCGGCGAGATGATCTTGTTTCCTTCCAGCAGAGCCCGGTACCATTGGCTCGGCGTGCTGGCTGTGGAGTAGTCATACACCATGCTCCGGCCATCGTGACTGAAATTCAACTGCCAGATATGGCCGGTGTGTTCTGCCTCAACCCACGAATGCGACCAATGCATCCCGTTGGCCTCTCGCACATACCGGGCCAGTTTGCTGAGGGCCCCGTTCGCCAGGCTGCAGAGAAATCCATCAGGTGTAATCTCAAGTCGCCCCGCCAGGCCGTTCTCCCACCCTAAATCCACGGGTGTCGATTTCCCGCTGGCCACATCGTAGAAGTACAAGAGGCTGATTGTTGCGTTCAGGTAAACCGGGTCGTTGGAATATTGGCTGGCGACGTAGAAACCGCTGTCGTCGAACGTCCAATGAAATTGAGAAGGATTTATTTTTTCTCCCACAAAGAGCTGTTTTCGGGTATGTGCTGCCAGGTCGTATAGATAGGCGGTGGGTTTGATGCGCTGATCGTAAATGTAACTCAGGCTTCGCTGAACCAGGGCCACGGCCTGAGTACCATGATGGGATAGCGCAAAGCTTTGAATGCGATCGTCCGTGTTGTCGCTGAGGCGTGTGACCGTTTTTGTTTTGATGGCGACTTGATACAGGCGCACCGGAACGGCGTGAACTTCGTCATCGACCACGTTGGTGGTGTCCTTCTTCTCCTTGTTCGTCTGTTCGTACAGCGCGGCGTCCTCCTGAGCCGTGAACACAATAGTGTCGTTGTTGGCCCAATCAAAACTGGTGACAGACCGTTTGCCGCTGGTGATGGGCCACGGCTCGCCGCCATTGGGATTGATGAGCCATAACTGGTTGGTGGGGCCTTCAGCAGAGGGCCCCGCCGGCGAAGGCGTCTTGGCCATGGGATCCGGGCGCGTGCTCAGGAAAGCGATCACCTGGCTATTGGGCGAAAACTTCGGGGAGCTGTGATTGTCTTTTCCCCGCGTTAATTGGATTTCCTTCTTTTCCAGCATGCTCGTGAGATAGAGATTCGAATACCGCCCGTCTTTGTCGTTGTCGGCCAGGCTCTTCACCCAGACAACCCAATGGCCATCGGGTGAAACTTCAAACTGGCTGGCAGTTTCGCCCATAATGAAATCGTCCACCTGCCATTTCTCGGTCTTGGCGGGGGCGGGCGCAGCCGGGGTCGAGGGTTGAGGTGCAGGATCGGCGGCCCGCACGTTCATTGTTAGAAAAATCAGGCATGCAATGGGCACAAATTGAAACCAACGCAAAAAGATGAGATTTTGACGCCCTGCCATAGGATTCTCCTTTAGGTTCCGAGTCCAATGAAAGCTTATGGAACGGACGGGAATGATAGAAATTCGAAAGACGAACTCAATGATCGAGAGGCTGCTCGCTGCCGCGGCCAAATTTGTTGAGGATATGGTTCAGCGCTCCGATTGGAATCGCTTCGGCAACATGACCGTCGCGACCGTGCACAGTGGCGGCTTGGAGCAGGGAATTGTAAATGGCCTCCTCGGTGGCGTCTTCAGCGGCCTCAAAAAAGGGAGAAAGGTCGTCGTCGTGCAGCGTCACACGGGCCGTAATGCTGGCCTTTCCCGAAGCGGATAAAAACTCGGGAGCCGTTGAAAAGGCAATGACGTAATCTCCGCTGCCATTTGAGAAGGTGGAGCCGGTTCGGGCCATACCCGCAAAGGCTCTCCTGGCCAACCTGGTCAACTGGCGGGCGTCAAGGGGCGCATCGGTCGCTAGTACGATCATGCAACTTCCATCGGCCGACGAAACGGACTCTGAAATTGTTGTTGGGGCGGGAACCTTGGTTGGTGAGCCGGGTTGCGAAGGTTGGCGAATGGCGGCCTGTGGTTTCAGTTCCTGCCATATGGGAACACCATCAATGGTCAGATGCCCTCCAAAGTTCGTCTGAACTAAAGCGCCGAGCGTGTATCGGCTTTCCCCGCGGGGAAGGAGGCGGGATGACGTTCCGATCCCACCTTTCCACTGAAAAGCCACTGTTCCGGCTCCCGCGCCAACACTGCCTTCCTCCAGAGGCCCGTCTTTTGCGGATCGAAGTGCCTCCAGAACATCTTGCTTCAAAATGTGGCGGCCGCGAATGTCGTTGAGATATCCATCGTTGGTTTCACCGACGATGGGATTTATCGAACGCACGTCTTCATTTCCGGGTAAACTCAGCATGTAATCGACAACGGCATCTGCCGCAGTCCAAACACTCAAGGTATTTGTGAGAACAATCGGCGTTTCCATTTCGCCGAGTTCATTGACCTGTGTGAACCCAATCAACTTTCCAAATCCATTACCCACGACGATCGCGGCGGCTAACTTGTTTTTGAAAGGGTTGTCCGGAGTTGGGAAGATGGCGGTCACGCCGGTTCGCACGTTTTCGCCTTCAACGCGAGTGACTTGGCCCACTCGCACCCCTTTCACATCGGTGATGGCATTCAGTTTCCCCGGTTCGTAAATTCCCGGGTGGATACCCAGGCTGCGGGCACGAGGCCGAGTCGCTTGAACGGAGCTACCCGGAGCGCTTTGGGAAAAGACAGGATGCGCGGAAGTGAGAAACAATAAGACCGTGGCGATAGAAACAGCTCGATTGAACATCTTGGAATCGGTCATGAATGGATACTCCGGCTAAGCACCGTCACTTGAGTTTCTCGGCGAGTGGTGCAAGTTCGCGCAGGACCTCGTCGGCGTAACCTCGATCGGTCATGGAGTCCACATTGATTCTTACATTTTCAATCGCTCCGAAGAGCGCCGTTCGAGCCATCTCACGTGCCACGCGAATATCAGAAATCATATTCTTGTTTCCGATCGCTTCGAGCCGAAGCGTGTGTGCCAAAACCTCGGCAGCTTGACCGGCGACGAAGAAAGGGACTCGCGTTGCTTCCTTTAATGCGGCTTCGATGGCTTCTTGACGGGCTGTTTTCTGCGGCTCGTCTTCTTTGGGGAGCTTGTAAGCGGCCGTGACGAGATTGTAAGCCTCTGTGTCGGCGTCAATTGAACGCTTGAGCTCTGCGCAGAGTTTCTCGAGCGATGTCAGAATCTGAGAAAGCTCCTCTTCAAAGCCTGCGGCCGATTTCTTTCCTTTGGAACGGGCGGTTACCATTTGGCCAAGGGCCGCGGCGAGCGCACCCGCCGCTGCTGCCACGCTCCCACCTCCGGGAGCCGGTGTGGGCGCTGCGACTGCATCGACAAAAGCTTCGCATCCTTGGAGAAGAGGCCTCTCTGAAGATCGGCGCGGAGCTGTGGCTGCGCCTTTGGCTTGGGATAGAACCGTTGTCAGGCGATTTTCAAGGATCATCTGAGGATTAAAGTTCTCAATTTTGAGGGCGTGCTCCGCCGTCATCTCAAGGGCCTTTTTGGGAATTAGACCGACAATTTCGCTTCCCATCACCGAGGAGCCCAATCGAGCAGCTTCCTGCGTGACGGCTTCAAACACCACGTGGATGGGTGTTTGTTCGAAGTCCGTAAGGTTCATCGAGACTTGGGCTAATTGACGAGCTTTCAAATCTACGCCCATGGCTTTAACAAAGGGGAAGCCGCCACTGGAAAAGCGGATTTTCTTGGCAATGGCTTTGGCGACGGCGACGTCGCTCGTCGAGAGATTGATGTTATAGGCAATCAAAAATTTTCGCGACCCCATCACAATGGCGCCGGCGGTGGGATGGAGCGCCGCCGTCCCGATGTCGGGCTGTCGATCGTGATTGGTTTTGACTTCCTCGCGCAAACCCTCGAATTGTCCTTTGCGAATATTCTCAAGGTTCACGCGGTCGGCCCGGGTGGCCGCGGCTTCGTAAAAATAGATTGGAATATGGAATTTGTCCCAAATCTGTCGCCCGATTTCTTTCGACAGTTTCACACACTCCTCGACGGTGACCCCCTCGATGGGAATGAACGGCAACACATCGGTGGCACCGATGCGCGGATGGGCGCCCTGGTGATGGTTCAAATCGATGAGCTCGGCGGCCTTGCCCACCGCCCTCAGAGCGGCTTCACCTACCGCCTCTCTCGAGGCGATAAAAGTGATGACGCTGCGATTGTGATCGGCATCCATCTCCTGATCCAAAATTGATACGCCCGAAACACTTTGGATGGCATCAATTATTTTTTGAACCACCTCGGGGCGACGCCCTTCGCTGAAATTCGGAACACACTCGATTAAGGTATTCATGAAAGCCTCGGATGTCTGTGAATGAAGAAAAAAATCAATTCCAATGATCAAAAAGAACCTGACCGTCTTTGATGACAGCCCGGACATGGTTCATCCCGAAATGATAGGGCACAAGCCGGTAGTCTGGAACATCAAAGATGGCAAGGTCCGCCGCCTTTCCCGGATCAAGCGAACCACGGTCCCCATGCCGGTTGAGGGCCATGGCTCCACCCAGTGTGGCCGCCGCAAAGGCCTCTGCGGGGCTCATGTGCAATTGAGAGCAGGCGAGGGAAAGAACCATTTGCATATTGACGGTCGGCGATGTCCCGGGATTGAAATCAGTGGCGAGCGCCACGCGAGCTCCTGAGTCAATTAACTTTCTTGCTGGAGCATAGTTTCCCTTACCCAGATGAAACGTAGCACCGGGGAGAAGCGTGGCGACCACGTTGGAATGCGAGAGAGCTTCGACGTCGCGATCCTCGATGCATTCCAGGTGGTCGGCGGAAATCGCGTTGAGTTCAACGGCTAACTGAGCGCCCCCATTGCGGGTTAATTGATCAGCATGAAGCTTCAGCTTCAAACCATGTTGGCGTGCAGTCAAGAGTATCTGTCGTGACTCCCCGAGATTGAACACAGTACGTTCGCAGAATACGTCACAAAACTCTGCCAGGTTTTCTTGCGCCACCTTCGGGATCATTTGCGAACAGATCAGATTGACGTAGCCCCGGCGGTCCTTCTGGAATTCTTCGGGGATTTCATGGGCGCCCAAAAACGTGGACACGATTTCAACAGGGAGGGTCGAATCTTCGCGAAGCCGCCGCACGACCCTGAGAATTTTGAATTCGTTGTCCGGGTCGAGTCCGTAGCCGCTTTTGGCCTCCAAAGTGGTTGTGCCATGATCGAGAAATTCTCGACAGCGCTGTTTTGCGGCCTCCAGAAGGGAGTCCTCGGAGGTCCGGCGGACCTGACGCACCGTTTCCTGAATCCCGCCGCCCGAGGCCGCTATTTCCTCGTACGATGTTCCTTGAATCCGCTTCTCGTACTCGAGCTGGCGAGTTCCCGCAAACACCAAATGCGTGTGGCTGTCGACAAAACCGGGCGCGACAACGCAGTCGGTACAATTCAACTGTGGCACATGTTGAACCCGGGGGTCGGATTTCAAGTCACGCGTCGGCCCTAGCGCCGCAATCTTTGAATCTATAATGAGAACCGCCCCATCCTCAATCACACGCAGCGCCAGGGCGGGACTCGGTCCGCTCGTTGAAAGTGCGGGTGTGATGACTTGAGCGGCGTTGTGAATAAAAAGATTCTGTGCAGATCGGTCGGCCATGAGGCGAGGAACGCTGAGATTGACTATTTGCCGGTTCTCGATACAATGAAAATGAAATCGACGATGGACACAAGCAACAGCCCGAAATCATACCCCAAAGCCCAAAGGGGCATACACAAATTTTTGGCGCCCTCGGGCGCATATTTGAGTCAACCTGATTGAATTGTGGAGCAAGCGCCATGCCGCTTTATGAGTATCGTTGCAAAGACTGCGACACACTGTTCGAGCAATTGACCTTTACCCGAGAGCCTGAAATTCATTGCTCTCGTTGCGACAGTTCGAACGTGGAACGCGAGCTTTCTGTATTTGCGGTGGGGAACTCGCGCAGCACCCGGACGCCTGATCCCGGACCCTGCGGCTCGTGCGGTGCCCCGGAACGGGGGATGTGCCGTTGGAACTAGGCGGAAGCCTCAGCGCAGGCTGATGGCCGCTTCGATTTGCTTGATGAGCTGGAAGTCTTTTTCGGTGATCCCGTTTTCGCTGTGGGTCGAGGCACGAACGGTGAGACGGCGATACCGGATGTCCATATCGGGATGATGGTCCGCAGATTCTGCAAGAAATCCTACTTTCACGAGGAAAGAGATCAAGTCCGGAAAGCTCGGGAATTCAAATTCCTTGACCAGCTGTCCTTCCATGAGCTTCCAGCCGGGAAGGGCTTTCAGTTGATCTTCAATCTCCGATGAGGAGAGCTTAGCCATTGAATTTCTCCATTCGCGTTGCCAGACTGCTAGTTTAGCGTTTAACTACAGGTAATTTCAAGCTTTACGCGGTGGAATTGTGCGGCGCTCGGGAATGCAATTCTTGGGTTTCAGAGGACGAAAGAAGGAGTCGGCCATGATGAGGTCAAGGATGAGGTTTTTGTGTCTCGGCATTGTGATGGGGTTGGGGTTTTTGACCACTGCGGTTTTTTCGCAGGAATTTGATGTAAAAGCCCGTCAGCTGAAGAATGGAATGAAGATTTTGACACTGGAAGATCATTCCATTCCGAACATCGCGCTTTACTTTTTTTATCATGTCGGATCGCGCAACGAACACGTGGGGATCACCGGACTTTCGCACTTTTTCGAGCACATGATGTTCAATGGAGCGAAGAAATACGGTCCGGGCATGTTCGACCGGCGCCTGGAGGATAGCGGGGGTTCCAACAATGCCTATACCAGCGAGGACATCACCGTCTATCAAGACTGGATTCCTTCTTCGGCGCTGCCCTTGACGTTCGATTTGGAATCCGACCGAATGAGCTCTTTGGCTTTTGATCCGAAAATGGTGGCTTCGGAGCGCGAGGTGGTGGCCAACGAACGCCGCCTCACCGTGGACAACAACAATGCCGGCATTCTTAATGAGCAGTTGATGGCGTCGGCCTTCCTGGCGCATCCCTATCATTGGCCGGTGCTGGGTTGGATGTCGGACATTGAGAATTGGAAGCGACAGGATTTGCTGGATTATTTCAAGACCTACTACGCGCCCAATAATTGTGAAATGGTCGTGGTGGGCGATTTCAAGACGGACGAGGTGGTCGCGGCCGCCGAGAAGTATTTTGGTTCGATTCCCACCCAGCCGACTGCTCCCCCCGTCACCACCAAGGAGCCTGAACAGCTCGGAGAGCATCGAGTTTACGTCAATAAGTTTGCCCAGTTGCCGATGCTTTCGGTGGCTTATCATTCACCCGCTGGAGTGGATCCGGACTTCATTCCTCTGAACATTTTGGAGTACATCCTGCTGCGTGGGGAAAGCTCGCGGCTGTATAAACGGCTGGTGGATCAGGAACAAGTGGCCATCAGCGTGGACGGCGGGCAGTCCGAGCATACGGATCCGTTTGTCTTCTTGATTAACGTGCAGCCGCGTTCGGGCGTAGATCCCGGGCGGGTCGAGAAAATCCTCTATGATGAACTCGCACGAATAAATAAGGACCTGGTGGACCCGCAAGAGTTGCAAAAGGCCAAGAACAGCGCGGTCGCGGATTTTTATCGCGGTATGAAAACCAACAGCGGCAAGGCCAACGTCCTGGGTTTCTATGATGTCGTGGAAGGGGATTATCACCGCCTGTTCACTCGCGTAGACTTGCTGAACAAAGTAACGCGGGAAGACGTGCAGCGGGTGGTCAAAAAGTATTTTAGCGAGCGGAATCGGACCGTGGCCATTTTGATTCCCGAGGCTAAGGAGCCTGAGAAGAAATCCAATGATGCCATGCTCTCGGACGGGACCCATTAATTGAATTGAGGAAAACATGAAACCGGGGATTAAAACATTCAGCGTGATGTGCCTTGCTGCAGTTTTGTTGGTGATTTGGAGTGGGGCTCAGTATGCCGACGCGCCCAAGATTCAATTGCCGAAGTATACGCGCGCGGTCCTGCCCAACGGGATGATTGTGCTTTTGATGGAACGCCATGAGCTTCCACTCGTCAATTTTCGCTGGGTCTTGAAATCCGGCGGTTCGATTGGCGATCCCGCCGGAAAGGAAGGCGTGGCGGCGTTGACGGCGGGACTGCTGCGCAAGGGGACAACAGGGCGGACGGCCGATCAAATTGCGTCGGCCTTGGATTTTGTGGGCGCCACCTATGAAGCCAATGCAGCCCTGGAGTTCTCCGCAGGATCGGCGGAGCTTCTGAAGAAAGATGCACCCTTGGGCGTGGAGATGATTGCCGACATGCTCATGCACCCCGTGTTTCCTCAGGACGAGGTCGTCAAACTTCGAGAGCAGAGTATTGACGCCATCAAGGAAGCGAAGTCAGTTCCCGGACAGATCATTCAAAATTATTTTGCCGGAGCTTTGTACGGTTCCACCTTATACGGCCGGCCGGTGGGCGGGACTGAAAAGAGTTTGGCAACCATTTCGCGGGACGACGTGGTCCGGTTTTACCAAACACACTACGCTCCCAATCAACTGATGCTCGTGGCCGTGGGCGATTTTGCCGCCCCCGAAATGGAACGCTTGGTACGCGGGAAGTTTGGCACGTGGGAAAAGATAGATGTAACGAGTCCGGCCGTGTCCGATCAAACCTCAGCTCAGGGCCATCACTTCTTGTTGGTGGAGAAGCCTGATTCGACTCAAACATTTTTCCGGATTGGGAATGTGGGTTTGGCCCGAACCAGTGCTGACTGGATTCCCTTGGATGTGGTGAACACGTTGTTCGGCGGACGCTTCACGTCGCTCATTAATAGCGCTTTGAGAATCAAATCCGGTCTGACTTATGGGGCAGATAGTTTCTTCTCCTCCCGCCGGGCCCGGGGCGCTTTCACGATTGCCTCCTATACTCCCAATGAGACAACTGAAAAAGCCATTGAGATGACCTTGGACGTTCTGAAACAATTTCGCCAACAGGGGATCACGGAGGAACAGCTGCAATCCGCAAAAGCGTATATCAAGGGTCAGTTTGGTTTGTCCATTGAGACCAATGATGAATTGGCCGAGACGGTCTCCAGCATGGAGTTTTACGGTCTTCCGTCAGATTACATCGATACATACTTTGATAAGATCGATGCCCTGACGCTGGCTCGAGCCAACGAAATGGTGCAGAAATACTATCCTTCGGAAAATCTGGTTTTTGTCCTCATCGGGAAGCGAGACGTTATTGAGCCCGTCGCCAAGAAATTGGGCGGGGAGACGAAGATCAAATCCATCGTTGATGAGGGATTTTGAACGGCGGCTTTAAAGTATCAACGCATTCTTCAGTGGTGTTGGAAGCCAAAAATAAGGAGGTAAATGGAGATTTGACGGATTCCAAGAAGAAGATCGAGGATTCACGGAAAATTCCAATCACATTCGAAATCCTTCCAGCCCTTAACATTCCTGTTCGCCGCAATCCTAAAGATCGATTGAAAATCCAATAGCTGTTGGTGTGAGTTGTGTCGCCCCATAAATGGGGCTCGTCGATAGCGATGCGAGGGTTTTTGGTAATTAGGTGTTTCTATTTTCCCGCCCCTGAAGGGGCTGGCTGATAGAAACAAGGCGCATAAATACGCCTCGAGTCACGGCCTTTGCGCCTGGCTCATGATGAATGCGCCTCGAATTTCGTTCTTTCCGACCTGGCCATTGATGGTTATACGGAGGCGTTTCGTATTTGCAGGAGCAATCCATAATTGGCCCCAAGC
This sequence comes from Terriglobia bacterium, assembly GCA_028716525.1. GTDB lineage: Bacteria > Acidobacteriota > Terriglobia > JAIQFV01 > JAIQFV01 > JAQUPQ01. Next base: position 153,970 of record JAQUPQ010000002.1, read on the forward strand.
AATTAGCCGCATTCATGTGGCTTGAATCGCGCGGACATACGATTAGCCGCATTCATGTATGTTGAATCCATCCGTACCGCCTCGAGATGCAAGAACTAAATTTCGAGTAGACACGCCAGAATCCCAAAGCGGAGAGACGATCGTCCGCATTCGTGTGGCTTTAATCGGTCGGATAAACGATCAGCCGCATTCATGCGGCTTGAATCCCTCAGCCCGCCCCTTCAGGGGCGGGAAGGCGGCTCTATTTCCCATTCTTCATCATCGGAATCTTAATATCCTTCACCTGCGCCGTCTTAATGGCCTCTTCGTACCCGGCATCGACGTGGCGGGCGACTCCGATCCCCGGATCATTGGTCAACACACGGTTAATTCGAAGGCCCATCTCCTTTGTCCCGTCGGCGACGGTGACCTGCCCGGCGTGCAACGAATAACCAATCCCCACGCCGCCGCCGTGGTGGAACGACACCCAACTGGCGCCGCTGGCGGTGTTCAACAGGGCGTTGAGAATGGGCCAGTCGGCAATGGCATCACTTCCGTCGCGCATGCCCTCCGTTTCGCGATAGGGTGAAGCCACGCTGCCGCAATCGAGGTGATCACGGCCGATGACGATGGGCGCCTTGATTTTGCCCCGAGCCACGAGGTCATTGATGCGTTCGCCGAAAAGGGCTCGTTCACCATAGCCTAACCAACAGATCCTTGCCGGCAATCCCTGAAAGGGAATTTTCGCCTGCGCCATCGGAATCCATCGGCGGAGCACGGAGTCCTCAGGAAATAAATCCAAAACCAGTCGGTCGGTTTCTTGAATATCCGTGGGATCGCCGGAAAGCGCTACCCAGCGAAAAGGTCCACGCCCTTCGCCAAAGAGCGGTCGAATATACTCCGGGACAAATCCGGGGAAATTGAAGGCATTCTTGACGCCGGCTTTCTCGGCAAAAGCGCGGATGTTGTTCCCGTAATCAAAAGTCACGGCGCCCATGGACTGAAGCTTCAGCATCCCTTCGACGTGGATTCCGATGGATTCCAGAGAGCGCTTGATGTATCCCTCGGGATTCTTTCGGCGCATTTCATTGATTTCCAAAAGCGTCATGCCGCGCGCGGCATAACCATTCAAAGGATCATGGGCCGAGGTCTGGTCGGTCAAGAGATCCGGAACCACCGAGCGGCGAGCCAGCTCGGGAATCACATCAGCACAATTTCCCACCAAGCCAATGGAGAGTGGCAGGCGTTTCTTCTGGGCCTCCTTGGCCCAATTCAATGCTTCATCCAAGGAATTGGTCATGCGATCGCAGTATTTTTGGCGGACACGCCGCTCGATTCGAGCGGGATCCACATCGATTCCGAGAAATACCGCGCCGTTGAGTGTTGCCGCCAGAGGTTGAGCGCCGCCCATTCCACCCATGCCGCCGCTTACGATAAGCCGGCCGGCCAAATCACCGGCAAAATGTTTTTTTCCTGCGGCCGCGAAAGTCTCGAAGGTTCCCTGAATAATTCCCTGTGAGCCGATGTAAATCCAGCTCCCGGCGGTCATCTGACCGAACATGATGAGGCCCAGCTTCTCGAGATGATGGAAATAATCCCAGTTGGCCCAGTTCCCGACCAAGTTGGCGTTGGCGATCAAGACGCGGGGAGCGTATTCGTGTGTTCGAAAGATGCCCACGGGCTTGCCGCTCTGAACGAGCAAAGTTTCGTCGTTCCCCAATTCGCGGAGCGAGCGCACGATGGCGTGAAAGGCTTCCCAAGTCCGGGCTGCTTTTCCAGTGCCGCCGTACACAATCAATTCCCGCGGATTCTCGCCCACCTGTTCGTCCAAATTATTCATCAGCATTCGCAGGGCGGCTTCCTGTGCCCAGCCCTTGCATGAGAGCGAGGTTCCGCGCGGGGCAGTGATCGGTGAATAAGCTGTGGCGCCGGATTTCTTTTCTCCGGTTTCAATCATGGTTGTACCTGTTATGAATCGGTCGAATGAAAACCATAGCGTCAAGTGTGTAAGCGTGGTGTGTGAAGAGTTTCATTGTGATTTGAAGTCTAGCATTCAGGGAGATCGCAGTAAATAGCGCGTGGCCGGACTAACGGGGATTGGATAGAACGCCCGCGATTGTTCCGGTCTGGATGAATTGTGTGGCCACAGCGATATCAGGCGCGAGGCTGCGATCGGCGCCCAGGGCAGGAACGGCTTTACGTAACGAATGATAAGCGCGCCGGGCCAGGCGGCCGGTTTGTTTCGGCGCCAGAAAATCCAGCCCTTGAGCGGAAGCGAGCAGCTCAATTCCCAAAATCGTCTCACAGTTTGTGAGAATCTGTTTGAGTTTAAGAGCTGCGCCCATGCCCATAGAAACGTGGTCTTCTTTGTTGCCGGAGGTGGGGATGGAATCGACCGACGCCGGGTGGGCCAGCACCTTGTTTTCGGAAGCGAGTGCCGCTGCCGTGACCTGTGCAATCATGAAGCCGGAATTCAGGCCGGGATGTGGAGTAAGAAAAGGGGGCAGATCTCCAAACTCCGGATTCACGAGGCGTTCAATTCTTCTCTCCGAGATGGCTCCGAGTTCAGCGATAGCGATGGCCAAAAAGTCGAGAGCCTGGGCCAATGGCTGTCCGTGGAAATTTCCCCCGGAAATAACCTCGCCTGTTTTTGGAAACACCAAGGGATTGTCGGTGGCGCTGTTCATTTCGATTTCAAACACGTTCGAAACAAAATCGATGGTGTCGCGAACTGCGCCGTGGACCTGAGGCATACAACGAAGGCTGTACACATCTTGCACACGCGGATCTTTGCGGGCATCGCGGTGAGACTCTCGAATCTCACTTCCGGCATTCAAACGGCGAAGATTCTGAGCTGAGATTGCCTGTCCGTGGTGGGGCCGCGCTTCCTGAATTTTGGTATCGAAAGCGTCGGGAGTTCCTTCCAGCGCATCCAGGGTCAACGCGCCCACAACATCTGCGGAATCAGCCAGTACTTTCGCTCGCACCAACGACAGAAGGCCGATGGCCAGCATGACTTGCGTGCCGTTTAAAAGCGCCAAGCCTTCCTTGGCCTCGAGGTGGAGCGGTCGGAGGCGTGCATGGCTCAAGGCGGAATGGCCGTTGTGTCGCCGGCCCTTATGAAAAGCTTCACCCTCGCCAATCATGACTTGGGATAAATGAGCCAGAGGAGCCAAATCACCGCTCGCTCCCACCGAGCCTTTGGAGGGTATGACAGGGTGTACGCGCCGATTCAGCATTTCACAAAGGAGCTCGATGACTGCCGGACGCACTCCCGAATACCCCTTGGCCAGCACATTGGCCCGAAGCAGCATGATGCCGCGGACCTCGGTTTCAGACAGCGGATCACCTACACCGCAGGCATGCGATCGAACCAGGTTGATTTGGAGCTGTTGAATATCCGATGCCGGAATACGTCGGTCGCTCAACTTGCCAAAGCCGGTATTGACACCGTATACCGCGGTGCCTTTCTTCAGGATGGATTCGACAAGTCGGCGCGATGCCATGACGCGCGCTCTTGCTTTGGGATGCAGGGCCACCTTCGCACGGGACGAGTTCACAACTTCACAAAATTCCTGCAAGGTCAGGGTGTGGCCGGTCAAATGGAGAGTTTTCATGAATGTAAAATGATTACGGTCTATTCAAATGAAATTTATTGTTCTATTCACCCGACTGTGAACCTAGCTGAAAAAACGGACATACTTCTCAGGAAGCGAGCGAACGCGTCCGTTGCGATCGGTCACCACATGGACGGATTCTCCCGCCGCCACTACCTCGCGGGTCGCCGCATTCAAGATTTCGTAGCCAAATGTGATGAGGCGTTTCTTGAAATTATTCACTTGGGTTCGGATGGTCAGCACGTCGTCATAGCGGGCCGGGGATTTGTATCGGCATCGAACTTCGGCAACCATCAACAGTATGCCTTCTTTCGTTTCCAAATCACGATAGGTAAATCCCTTGGCACGGCACCACTCTGTCCGGCCGACTTCAAACCACGCCAGGTAGTTGGCATGATGCGCCACCGACATTTGATCGGTTTCAACGTAGCGCACCCGGACTTGTGCTTCGACAGGATCAGCGTTCAAGAATCACCCTTCATTGAGATTTCAAAGGCAGAGGATTGGAAGCAGTGATTTGTACCGCCTCATTTCTTCATCTGCTCGGCGAGGTAAGCCTCGATGCCGATCTCCTTGATCAAGCGCAGTTGAATCTCCAACCAGTCGGCATGCTCTTCTTCGTCGACCAAAATATGCTCCAACAACTCGCGGGTTCCACCATCGCCCTCTTCGAGACATGTTTGGACGCCGACGTTCAGACGCGGGATGGCGGATTCCTCCAGGGCCAGGTCGTTTTCGAGTTGCTTCTTAACGTCGTCCCCAATGTTGATCTTGAAGTAGTCGGTCATGTTGGGAGTGCCCTCGAGAAACAAAATGCGGTCCACCAGTTTGTCGGCGTGTTTCATTTCATCGATGGATTCGGCGTAGACCTTTTCAAACAGCCGATCATATCCCCAATTTTGACACATCTTGGCGTGGACGAAATACTGATTGATGGCTGTCAACTCGGCTTTTAAGACTTCGTTGAGCAACTTGTGGATTTTAGGATTGCCCTTCATTATGTCCTCCGCGGCGCGTCGGTGAAATAATCTGAGAGCATGGAGCCATGCTTGCCCGATCCTGTGAAGCAGGCAGAGATTATAAATCGATTTTGAAACGGAGGTGCAGAGAAAAATCACCCAGACAAGTCTTTGCGATAGATAAATCCCTGTGGTATTGTTGCCGAGGATTCTCTGGCACATCTCTTGCAGCAAGCATGACTTCAACTTCAAAATTCAAAGTCAAGAAACCCACCGCCCACACACCGGTTGCACCTCCTTCGGCCCGAGAACATCTGGAGCAGCTTGTTCGACAATGGAGAGAGATTGAAGAGCGCGTGCAGCAGGGTGGGGGGGCTGAAAAGATTGAAAAACAGCACAAACAACGAAAGTTGACGGCCCGCGAGCGGGTTCATTTGCTGTTTGATGCGGGCACGTTATTTCAGGAAGTCGGGTCGTTGGTGGCCTATGACCTTTACGAGGGTCAGGCGCCGGCGGCCGGCGTGGTGACCGGTTTTGGCCTGATTCGCGGACGTGAGTGTGTGGTAGTGGCCAACGACGCGACGGTCAAGGCCGGATCGTGGTGGCCGGAAACCATCAAAAAAATTTTGAGGGCGCAAGAGATCGCCATGCGGTGTCATGTGCCCATCGTGTACTTGGTCGACTCCGCCGGAGTGAATCTTCCCTATCAGGGCGGCGTTTTTCCGGGGCAATATGGCGCCGGGCGTATTTTCTATTACAACTCCATCATGCGGCGCTATCTGAAGGTGCCGCAGCTGGCCGCGGTTATGGGTCCTTGCGTGGCGGGAGGCGCTTACCTGCCGGCGCTGTCCGATGTAATGATCATGACAGAACAAACCTCTTTCATGGGATTGGGAGGTCCCAATCTTGTGAAAGGAGCCACGGGTCAAACCGTGGATGCGGAAACGCTCGGTGGAGCCTGGACTCACAATGCCATTTCAGGAGTGGCTCATTATCGGGCTAAAAACGATGAAGAGTGTTTGGAGAAGTTGCGTGAAATGATCGCAGAACTTCCGCCGGCGCCCTCCCAGCGACCCGCCGCCGCTTCGGCCCAGGTTGACCCGATTCAGCCTCCCGGCCGGATTTATGATCTTTTCCCGTTGGACCATCGGCAACAGTACGACATGCGTGCGGTCCTGGATTGTCTTATCGACGCGAAGAGCTTCGATGAGTTTCAAGCGGACTATGCCCGCGAGATGATCTGCGGTCATGCCCGGCTGTGCGGAGTCACAATCGGATTGATAGCCAACTATCGCGGGATTTTGAAACCCCAAACAGCCAACGGCTCGACGCGCTTCGGGGGAATTATTTATACCGAGAGCGCGGAGAAGGTGGCTTATTTCATCGAGACGTGCGCACGCCAGGGGACTCCCATTTTATTTGTCCAGGATGTGTCAGGTTTCATGGTGGGGACGGAGGCGGAGCAATCGGGGATTATCCGGGCCGGCGCCCGATTTGTCGAGGCGATGAGTTGTGCCGGTGTTCCCAAGATTGTGCTGACCCTTAACCATGCCTCGGGAGCGGGATATTACGCCATGGCAGGACAAGGCTTTGATCCCGATTTTATTTTTACCTGGCCGACCGGCCGGATGGGCGTTATGGAAGGCGACAGCGCTGTTCAGGCAGCGTTCGGGACCGAATTGGAGAAGCTGGAACGCATCGGCAAAACTCCCGACGGTGAATTGGAAGCACGGATGGTCAAAGTGCGAGGAGACTACGACCATCAACTGGACGCGAAATTTGCCGCCGCACGAGGATTTGTCGACGCCATCATTGCTCCCGAAGATACGCGGCAAGTGCTGTCGCTGGCCCTTCGGACAGCCTTGAATAATGCGGGCCCGCACCTCGGCCCGTTTGGATTGTAGGCGTTCCCGCTCCGTCTGAGCGTCCCGAGGGAATTCGACCCGGATTTGTCCTCAAAAGGAAATCTCTCATTGAAAACGATTCGTATCGGCTGTGGGCAGGGTTTTTGGGGTGATTGGCCGGAAGCTCCGCGTCGACTTGTGGAAGATGGGCCGCTCGATTATTTGGTGATGGATTATCTTGCCGAAATCACCATGTCGATTCTCCAGAAACAGAAGGCGCGGGATCCGAAGCTGGGTTACGCCAAAGATTTTGTTGTCGTCGCAGAACAGATACTCCGGACCTGTATCGAAAAGGGAATTCGGATCATTGCCAACGCCGGAGGTGTGAACCCCAGGGCATGCGCTGAAGCCGTTCGCGCGGTCGCCGAAAAAATGGCTTTGGGGCCCCAAACTCGCATCGGCATCGTGAGCGGGGATGACATCGTCCCCCGGCTTGAAGAGTTTTTGGGACGCGGCATTGAGTTGCCGAATATGGAAACCCGGGAATCCATGCGTTCCATTCGGAGTCGTGTTCAAAGCGCCAATGTTTATTTCGGGGCCTGGCCGATTGTGGAGGCCCTTCGTCAAGGCGCGAACATTATCATCACCGGACGGTGCACAGACACCGGACTGTCTTTGGCGCCGATGATTCATGAGTTTGGATGGCATGAGGAGGATTGGAACCTCCTGGCGGCCGGAACCATCGCGGGTCACACGGTGGAATGCGGGGCCCAATGCACCGGTGGAAATTCGCTTAGTCAATGGGAACGGGTTCCGAATTTGGCAGAGGTCGGTTATCCCATTATCGAGGCTGGCGAGGACGGATCATTCGTCATCACCAAGCACAAGGGCTCGGGCGGGCGTGTGGATGTACCCACTGTGAAAGAGCAACTTGTTTATGAAATGGGCGACCCACGAGAGTACATCACTCCGGACGTCGTCGCGGATTTCACGACGATCTATTTGGAACAGGAGGGGCGGGATCGGGTGCGCTTCAGCGGCATCCAGGGGCGTCCGGCGACAGCCTTCTACAAAGTTTCCGTGAGCTATACCGCCGGTTGGAAGGCGGTGGGGACACTCGTATACGCCTGGCCGCAGGCCTTCGAAAAAGCTCGAGCGGCCGACCGCATTCTTCGAACACGACTGAAAAATCTGGGATTGAACTTTGAGGAAGCCTTGACGGAGTTTTTGGGTGTTGATGCTTGTCATGGGCCATTATCAGGTACCCCAGATCCGCAAATTCCCGAGGTGCAGTGGCGTTTTGGAGTGCGATCGCAAATTCGCGACGATGTGGAGCGATTTTCGAGAGAGCTTGTTCCTCTGGTTCTAAACGGCCCGCCCACGGTCACGGGATTTGCAGGCGGGCGGCCCAAGGTTGAAGAGGTCATCGCTTACTGGCCGGCGTTGATTCCAAAATCGGAAGTCCAGCCCGTGGTTGAATTGTTGTAGAGTTTCGTCTCTAAGGCGCAGGATACGGTACAGATGAAAATTCAATTGCTTCAGTTGGCACATGCGCGGTCCGGCGACAAGGGTGACACAGCCAATATTGGATTGATCGCCCTGAAAGAAGAATACTACCCGACCCTGGTGCGGGAGGTTACGACGGCCCGCGTGAAGAAGCATTTTCGAGGCATCTGCAAAGGGAAGGTGGAGCGGTATGAGATTCCGAATTTGCACGCTTTGAATTTTCTGCTGCACGAATCGTTGGGCGGCGGGGGGACCGTTTCACTGAAGACGGACGCCCAGGGGAAAACATACTCCACGGCAATGCTGCGCATGATGATCGATGTGCCACCCAGTCTCCTGAAAGATCGTTCCGGCGAAAAAAAGAAGACCCGGAAGCGATGAACCGGGTCGCCAACACTTGATCGGGAACAAACAGAGGATTACGGGTTTGAGAGATTGAACCGCACGTTGCCAGTACGTCGAGGCAGTCCATGGGGAGGATGATGCCGGTGGCCTATTCGAAACTCGTTTACGCACAGGCCGATGGAATTGCACGGGTCACACTCAATCGTCCCGACAAGCGCAACGCGCTTGACCGGGAATTGATTTCGGAACTCAAGGCGGCTTTCATCGATGCCGGTGCCGATGAGGCCGTCCGTGTGATCGTTCTTCGCGGGGCGGGTAAGGACTTTTGCGCGGGGATGGATTTGGGTGAGCTCCGGAACTTGCAGGAGCTCGATGTCATGGAAAACAGGGCTGACGCCGAGTCGTTGAGGGAGCTGTTTGTTCAGATGCGCCGTTTGCAGAAACCGATCGTCGCGGCCGTCCATGGACGGGCCCTGGCGGGCGGCTGTGGATTGGCGACCGCCTGCGATCTCATCGTCGCGGCGCATTCCGCTCAATTCGCCTACACGGAGACGCGTATTGGATTTGTGCCGGCCATTGTGTCGGCCATTGTTCGACGAGCGGTTTCCGAGAAGCGGGCCTTTGAAATGTTGGTTCGCGCGGAGCCTTTTTCAGCAACAGAAGCAGAGCGTTTGGGATTGATCAATCGGGTGTTCGAGGATTCGGCGTTCGATTCTCAAGTCGAAGAATTCGTCTCACACTTCCGAAGCCTCAGCAGCTCGGCTGTAGCCTTGACCAAATCCCTCTTGTATGCCACGGACGGCATGCCCTGGGAGCAGGCCATGGGCGCGGCTGTAGATGTCAATACGATTGCTCGTTTGACCGATGATTGCAAACAAGGGGTGGCGCAGTTCTTGAAAAAGAAATAAGCACGGAGTGGGTGAGAAATTCTTCGGGTGGTTGAAAAGGTTCACAAGAGAATCAGATCTGATAAACCTGCAATAATTTCCTCTTCTTTTGTTACCTCCTTCAGCAGATCATAGTCTTGGGGAAAAATATCGGTGATCTTCTTCCACGTATCCAACATGTGAGGCCACGGGGAGCCGAACAGAAAAATGGGTCGGCGGTTCGCGAGTTGGTTCATTTGCACCAGGTTCCAAGCCAGACATAACTCGGCGATGGTTCCCATGCCGCCAGGGAATACCACATAAGCATTGCCGAGCTCCATCAATTGTTCCAGACGAGCGAAGAGGGTGGCCGCTCGTATTTCTTCCGTGATGAAAGGATTCGCTTTCCCCGAAAACGATTTGACGGTGACGCCGATGGAATGACCTCCGGCTTCATGCGCTCCACGCGACACGCCTTCCATCACCCCGCTATAGCCTCCGGTGCACACGGCGAGGCCGTTTTGCGCCAGTAATCGCCCCAACCTCCGGGCGGCTTCATAATCCGCATGGCCGTCGGAGGGATAGCGGCTGCCAAATACGGTAACTGTTTTTCTGGAGTTCATGGTGACTATTGAAACGACCTCCATGGTTATCGCGGGCGGTAAAAAACCGGCTGGTGTTCGACGAATGCACGGATCAGGGAGCGTCGAGTTTGGCGGCGGGATGATGAGGGGCGGTCTGCGCACTCTTCCACAGGAGTGTTCGGAGGGCTTCGAATTGAGCCGCTGGAGCCCCCTCGATCACGATGACATCATGCCCCTGAATTTCCACGGCCACTTGATTGTCGTCTGAATCCCAGCGAAACAGCTTGTGTTCCTCTCCGTTCAGTAGTTTGAGATGTTTGTATTTCTTGTCGAGGAGCACCCGATAACTGTTGAAAAACTGTGTGGCATCGGTTTCCGTGTCCCACGTGGAAAAAAGGAGGAGCAACAGATTTCCTCGGGTGTCTTCGAACAGTTGGTATTGGTCGCCGCCCCAGCCCTCACTGGCAATCTTGGCGTTGTCGTCCGAAAGAAATTGCTGACACACCAGCAGCATCCCCAGTTCGCCCAGAACGTTAGTGTCGACCGGTTTCCACGTTTTCTGGAGCTCCTGAGGAAGGCCGGGGATGGCCACGGCGACGGGATCATCGCGGTGTGTGAAATATTTTTCCGGATGCATCATCTGTTCCATGGATGAAGGCGGATCTTTAAACAGGGCGGCTGCCCGGGGCCAGTCGTTGTGATTTCTGAAGAACTGGAAAAATGAGGTCCCATAAAGGTAGGGCGCTGTCAGTATGACTTGAATGGCCTTGGGGGCATTGCGGTAGTTGGGCAAGCTGACGGCGGCCGCCTGAGCGTCATTCATCATTTCCCGGACGTCAAACCCCAGAGTCGCCAGGCTTCTGCCGCTGGGCTGGAGAATATAATCCAACATCACCGCCGTGGCTTCTCCTTCCACCATCGATTCGTGAGCTTCCGTCAAATCATCATTGTGCTCCGCGGGCTCATTGAATTCCTTGAGGTTGATTTCCTGGTCCTGCAAAGCATGCGTCAACTCATGAATGAGGACTGGAACCTGTAAATTGACGGGCGTCGAATCCATGAGATTCAATTGATGGGTGCGGTAGTCGTAAAACCCGGCGATTTGCTCGGTCAGAAGGTCCAGCGCGAATTGTGAATAAGGAAAGTCTTTTGAAATAAAACCGAATTTCACCATCGTCTTACGTTCGGCTTCCAATGTGGCTTGGTTCTTTTGTTCTTTGGCATAACGGAGCAAAAGGTCACGCAACTGCGCGCGGCTCATAAATTGGCGCTGGACCGGATGCACGGTTGAGATACCCAGCATTGTCGAGAGTTCTTTCAAGATGGAGTCGGCCTGCGACAGGACTTCGGATTGCTGCTTCTTCGTGAGCGATGAATCTTGGGATGACTGCGAGGAGGGGACCAGAAGGCTTGTCAGGAAGAGGACAACGATCAGGACTGCAATAACTCGTCTTCGTATCAAGATGGCTGGGTCACCTCAGGACCGAATGATTCACTGCCGCTTGGGGCCACCGATTGAAACATTTTGGGGGATTCAACGCTTTCGAACGTGGTTTTGTATAAACCGGACCGTGTCTTCTGTGGAAGTTCCCGGAAGGAAGACTTCGGCCACTCCGATCTGCTTCAATGCGACGACATCCTGGTCCGGAATAATTCCGCCGACGATCACCAACACGTCGTTCAGTTGTTTTTCCTTTAAGAGATCCATGACGCGCGGAACGATGGTATTGTGCGCGCCCGAGAGAATCGAAAGACCGATGGCATCCACATCTTCCTGGAGAGCGGCATTCACGATCTGTTCGGGGCTTTGTCGAAGACCCGTGTAGATGACTTCCATGCCGGCGTCACGCAGGGCGCGCGCAACGACCTTGGCTCCGCGGTCATGTCCGTCCAATCCCGGCTTGGCGACCAGTACTCGAATGCGGTTTTCAGCCACGGCGGCACGGGGAACATTCGGAGAGCTCTGTTTGGATGTACTCACAGTATAGATCCAATGAAATGAAATTAGTCCTGCATCAGGTTATTGATTCTATCACAGAGGATAATTTTCAGACGGAAAGAATCCCATGCAAAAAAAAGGAAGGCAAGCCTCGCGGCTCGCCTTCCTTTGTAATGAGATTCTGTCACATCCATGGAAGGCCGGTACGCCGGAGGCTAATTCCCTGGAGAAATACTCTTGATCACGTCGCCCACTTTGGCCGGGCCCGTCGTGACGCCCGAGGCAGAACTGGTTTGAACCTCGGTGATTCTGATGGTGGCAACGACACTGGTCACCTGACGAAGCACTTTGCCGGTGGCAGGATCCTTGACCGTGCGAGTCACTCGTTCGACCTGATACACGTCGCCCACCTTCACTCCGTTGTCTCTGCCGATATTGATGATGGCATTGGCTCCATCGACGTCTGCGACGAGACCATTGATGACGATCTTGGTGGTCTCAATCTTTCCCGAGTTACTGATAAGCTCGCCCGCGACTCCGTCGACCGCCGAACGCGTCGCTTCACCGAGAATGGTGTCCTGAAAGTTGCTGCTGCCCATGTCGATGCCGCCGGCGCCCCAGCCGCCGCCACCGCCGCCTGCGCCACCGAGGCTAAAACCGCCGCGCTTGGATTCGCCTTGACCTTGAGCCACGGCGAGAATCTCAGCGGTGCTGGTATCCACCATGCGGGCATCGATCGCCACCATCGCCTTCATGCTCCTTTTGCCGATGCTCCCGAGTCCAAAGCCGCCCCAACTGCCTCCGCCTCCTCCAAGTTTGAAATTCTTATCGTCAAAACCGAATTGAGTGATGCTGCCCACGATGATGGCGTTCACACCCAGGACTTTTCCGATTTTGGCGGCCGTCAGGGGATTGGCACGGTCACTATTGGAGAAGTTTTGCTCCGCCAAGATCTGGTCCAGGATCTTGCGCTCGACGAGCGAGTAGGTGCCGTCCTTAACCAACTTGGTGACTAGCATGTCGGAAATTCCCTTTCCAATGTCCCAATTCCCGGACCACCATTGTTGGACGGTTCCGAAATCAAAATTCATGATCGCGATTCGCTTCTTGGCGACGGCATCCGGCGGCGCGGCCAGAACGAATGAAGTCGTCAGCAGGATCGCCAGACCCACCAGAACTGATTTCACACTTCGAGACATACATGAACCTCCTGTGCTTATGATTTGTTACGAGACATCAAAAGTTGTTCGTCAAAAGTGTCCGCTGCTTAAGCGTGTGTTCCAACCCAAATGGAGAAGGATTAAGGATGGAAATAAGTTCTAGATCACCGGTTCTTCGTAGACTCCAAAAACCGTTTTAAGCTCCCCGCAGATTTCTGTCAAGGTGCAATAAGCCTCCACGCAATCCAACAAGCGCGGCATCAAATTTTCGGTTCCGGTCGCCGCTTGGTGCAGCGCCTGGAGCGTACGGGCGACGGCCTTCTGATCGCGCTCTTTCCGAAGCTTCGCCAGCTTTTCATTCTGGCGTTCAGCGACCGTATGGTCGATATAAAGAACCTCGATAGGCGGATCGTTGGTGGCGATGTAATCATTGACGCCGACGATAATCTTGTCCTTGCGTTCCACGGCTTTCTGAAATTGGTATGCGCTCTCTTGAATCTCGCGCTGGGGATATCCGCGTTCAATAGCGGCCACCATGCCGCCCATAGCGTCAATCTTCTCGAAGTAATCCAGGCATTCTTTTTCGAGGTCCAACGTCAGGCGTTCCAAGAAATAAGAACCGGCCAACGGATCGACGGTGTTGGCCACCCCCGACTCGTAGGCAATAATTTGTTGGGTCCGCAGCGCAATGGTCACCGCATGCTCCGAAGGGAGGGCCAGGGTCTCATCCAGGGAATTCGTGTGCAGTGATTGCGTGCCGCCCAGCACTGCGGCGAGTGCCTGGATGGCCACGCGCACCACGTTGTTGTAGGGCTGCCGGGCCGTCAAGGAAACTCCCGCGGTCTGACCATGAGTTCTCAACATCAAGGAGCGGGGATTTTTGGCGTGGAAGCGGTCTCGCATGGTGTTGTACCAAATCTTTCGAGCCGCCCGGTATTTTGCGATTTCTTCAAAGAAGTCGTTGTGCGCATTGAAAAAGAAAGACAGCCGCGGCGCAAACTCATCCACATCCATTCCCGCCTCGATACCGGCTTGAACATATTCAATGCCATCACGCAGAGTGAATGCCAGTTCCTGCGCGGCGGTGGCGCCGGCCTCGCGAATGTGATAACCGGATATGGAAATGCTATTCCATCGCGGGACCTCCCGGGCGCAGAATTTGAATCCGTCGGTAATCAACCGAATCGAGGGCCGCGGGGGATAGATCCATTCTTTTTGAGCGATGTATTCCTTCAGAATGTCGTTTTGAATTGTCCCCGAGATACTTTTCCAGTCCGCTCCCTGTTTCTTGGCCACGGCCAGGTACATGGCAAAGATGACATGGGCCGGTGCGTTGATGGTCATGGAGGTGGTCACATCGGCCAATGGAATTCCATCGAACAATGTTTCCATATCCGCCAACGAAGAAACGGCAACTCCACACTTGCCGACTTCTCCTTCGCTGAGGGGATCATCGGAGTCGTACCCCATCAGTGTGGGGAGATCGAAGGCCACCGAAAGTCCGGTTTGTCCCTGCTCCAAAAGGTATTTGAAACGTTGGTTGGTCTGTTCCGGCGTTCCAAAGCCGGCAAACTGGCGCATCGTCCACAGCTTGCCGCGGTAGCCTGTTTCGTGAATGCCTCGGGTATAAGGAGGCGTACCGGGAGTTCCCAAGTCCCGCTGAGCATCGAGTTCCCGGAGGTCCTCCGGAGTGTAAACACGCTCCACGGGACGCATCGAAACGGTTGTGAAAGGACCGCGTGCTTCTTGATGTCCGGAAATATTTTTATCAGAAAGGAGTGTCGAAGAGTTCTTGGTTGAATCCAATCCCGTTCCTCGTTATCGAATCTCTGTGACCGAGATTCTGAGTAATCTTATGCTACCGCAAAACCAAATGTCAACGGGCGGTGGAACCCGGTAATGACTCATTTTGAATGGGGTGGCGCACACATGCGCTCCAGGCATGTGTGCGGAGTCCCCCTTGTTGATGTACGCACACATCGTCCCCCACGGCGGCCGATGTGTGCGCCACCCAGAGGTGAAAAAGAATTCAAAATGAGTCACTACCTGGAACCCGGTTTTCTTGACGCTCCTAGACCCCTTTGTTAAACTCAGCGCCTCTTCGGAGCTGGGTCTGGTCATCGATACGATCCAAAGACAAACCATGCCTGAAAAACGATACGAGCCTCGTGTATTGGAACCCAAGTGGCAGCGCATTTGGGAACAAAACAGAGAATTTGCTGCCGACCCCAAATCGACGAAGCCCAAGTACTATACCTTGGAGATGTTCCTCTATCCATCGGGCCATGTCCACATGGGGCATGTTCGAAATTATTCTCTGGTCGATGCGGTGGCTCGCTACCGGCGCATGCGAGGATTCAATGTGATGCATCCGGTGGGATGGGATGCCTTCGGTCTTCCCGCTGAAAACGCCGCGATCAAGAATCAGGTCCATCCGGAAAAATGGACCCGCCAATGCATTTCCGTCATGCGGCAGCAACTCAAAAAAATGGGTTTCAGTTGCGACTGGTCGCTGGAGTTTGCCACCTGCGACGTCGACTACTACCGTTGGAATCAGTGGTTCTTCATCAAGATGTTTGAGAAGGGATTGGCCTATCGCAAGAAGAGCACGGTCAACTGGTGTCCCAATTGCGAAACCACGCTCGCAAACGAGCAGGTGGTCGGAGGCTGTTGTTGGCGCCACGAAGAGACCCCCGTGGAGTTGCGCGACCTGGAGCAGTGGTTTTTGCGCATCACGGATTATGCCGATGAGTTGAACTCCTGGCTGGACCGGCTGACGGGATTCCCGGACCGCACGTTGCTGATGCAGCGTAACTGGATTGGAAAATCGACGGGAGTTCATGTCGACTTCGCCGTTGAGAACAGCAAGGAAAAGATCACGATTTTCACGACCCGCCTCGACACTATATTTGGCGCGACCTACATGGTCTTGGCGCCTGAACATCCTTTGGTCCAACAGCTCGTCCAAGGCCGAGGCGAAGCTTCTCAGGTCAAGGAGTTTTGTGAACGGATTCGTCGTGAGGACAAAGTCCGCCGTGTCGCCGCGGATCAGGAAAAGGAAGGAGTGTTTACGGGCTGTTATGCCCTCAATCCTTTTTCCGGCGAACGCATCTCGATCTGGATCGCCAATTTCGTATTGATGGAGTATGGCACCGGAGCGGTCATGTCGGTGCCGGCCCACGACCAGCGGGATTTTGAGTTTGCCAAGAAGTATGATCTTCCTATTCGGGTAGTGATTCAGAATGCCGGCCGATCTTTGTTGTCCCATTCCATGAAAGAGGCTTTCGTGGATGATGGACGGGTGGTCGATTCGGGCGAATTTACAGGATTGGATTCCTCGGTGGCGCGTGACCAGATGGTCCTCAAAGCAGAAATGGGCGGATTCGGAGGCCACACCGTTCATTTTCGGATCAAGGATTGGGGAGTCTCGAGACAGCGGTTTTGGGGAACCCCCATTCCCATGATTCACTGCGGCAGCTGCGGAATCGTCCCCGTTCCCGAAAAGGATCTGCCGGTGGTCCTTCCAGCGGTGGAGCGTTTTACAGGGACGGGTGGATCTCCTCTGGCGGGTGTGGAAACGTTTATAAATACCACGTGTCCAAAATGCGGCGGCCAGGCCCGGCGCGATTCCGACACCATGGATACCTTTGTGGATTCCTCCTGGTACTTTTTCCGGTATTGTGATCCGCGCAATGCCGCGCGTCCTTTCGAATCCCCGGCGGTCAAGAAATGGTTTCCTATCGACCTGTACATCGGCGGTATTGAACACGCCATTCTGCATCTTATTTATTCGCGCTTTTGGACCAAGGTCATGCGCGATATGGGTCTTGTGGAAGTGGATGAACCCATCCAACACTTGTTTCACCAGGGCATGGTGCTGAAAGACGGCGCCGTGATGTCGAAGTCCCGGGGCAACATTGTTGATCCGGAAGAAATCATCGCCAACTTCGGGGCCGACACGGCCCGCCTCTTTATCCTGTTTGCTGCGCCTCCCGAAAAAGAGCTGGACTGGACCGATACGGCGGTGGAAGGCATGTTCAAGTTTCTGCAAAGGGTCTTCCGGTTGATGGCGCAGCATTCCGATTTGTTTCAGAGAACAGAGGAAAGCCGGGCGGGAGATCTTTCAGCATCGGGACAGCAGTTGCGGCGGAAAACCCACCAGACCATTCGGCGTGTGACGGAGGATCTTGAAGAGCGCATGCATTTTAATACCTCCATTGCGGCGTTGATGGAGTTGGTCAATGAAATGTATGCCGTTGAATGCGGGGAATTCTCTCAACCGGCCATGCGGCCCGTGTTCAAAGAGGCGGCCGAATCGTTGATCAAAATGATCTCAATCTTCGCGCCCCACATGGCCGAAGAAATGTGGGAAATGACCGGCCATAGCAATCGCTTGACGTATGAGTCTTGGCCCGAATTCGATGCCGCGGCCGCGGCCGAGGATCAGATTGAAATCCCGATCCAAATTAACGGCAAGCTCCGCGGGAAAATTACGGTGGGCGTGGAAACCTCAGAGAAGGAGTTGGAACAACGCGCTCTCGAGGACCAAAAGCTGTCGGGTTGGATTCTGGGAAAGTCGATTGTGAAAGTGATTGTTGTTCCCAAACGATTGGTGAACATCGTGGTGAAGTAAAGGCGATTCTATGAACAACTCCGAGGCAAGTCGAATCAAGATTGTGGGTGCCAGTGGCCGTTTGATCGCGGGGGCGGCTTTCTTCCTACTGTTGCTTCTCGCGCCTGCGGGATGTGGATATCATGTGGCGGGGAAAGCGAATGCTCTTCCGCCGTCCATTCGCACCATTGCGGTTCCGACATTCACAAATGTCACGATCTATTTCAAAGCCGAGCAGAAATTGACGCGCGCCTTGTTGACGGAGCTTATTTCGAGAACCAAGTATCGCGTGGTATCTTCTCCCGAGGGAGCCGATGCGGTCATCAGCGGCCGGGTCAACAATATTGTGGCCACGCCGGTCATCTTCGATTCGAGCGGCCGGGCGACAACCTTTTTGATCACCATTGCGATTTCGGTGTCCATGACCGATCCGTCGAAGAAGACAGTTTATTACGAGAACAAGAACTTCAATTTTCGTGATCAATACGAGATCAGCGGCGATCCCAGCCAGTTTTTCCAGGAGGATACCGCGGCGCTGGACCGCCTATCGCGTCAGTTTGCACAAACCTTGGTCAGCGCTATTTTAGAGAATTTTTGAGTCTCATTCTTGAACCGCGATTGGCGTTGTTCCGGAAAAGGGACAAGGCTATAATTTCAATCAAGAGGGGAATTAAAACCTGACCGCAGACCCATTACGAAGTTGAATCCTGTTTCAAGCGAAAGGAAAGGTGTTATGAATCCGTTTCTGGATGGCAAGCCGTTGGAAAGCAACCCGCGTTCGGGAGGCGGCACTTCTCCTGCCGCTCCATCGGGTGGCGGTAAATCGTCGTATCTCCCCCTGATCCTTGCGATCGTTGCGCTGCTCCTGCTGGGATACGTGATCTATGATTTGACCAACACAAAGAACGTTCTCAAGAAAGCCGAGAACGACCTGGCCGACCTGACGAAGAAAAGCGAGTCGGCGGATCAAAGATTGTTGAACTTGAGGGCGGATTTTGGAGTGGTCAAAGAGCGATTGGGAATTACGCAGCGCGAGCTGGATACCGCGCGAGCCCAAGCGGCACAATTGCAGAAACAGCAGGAACAGAGCACCAAAGATCTGCAAGCCCAGCTTTCACAGAAGGCGGAGTCGACCGATGTCAACCAATTGAAAGAAGAGACCAGCACCAAGCTGGGCGCGGTGTCGGGGCAGGTCAGCGATGTGAAGACCGACGTCGAAAAGACCAAGAAGGATTTGGAGTCCGCCCGGCGCGAATTGCTGGACGTGCGCGACACTCTGAGCACTCAGATTGCCCACAATGGTTCGGAGCTTAATGACCTGAGACGCAAAGGCGAGCGAAACTATGTGGAATTCACGCTCACCAAGAAGGATGGCTTTAAGAAGGTGGGCGACATTGCCTTGATGCTGACCCGGGTGGACGCGAAACGGAAGAAGTATTCGGTCAAGGTGTCGGTGGATGACAACACCCTGGAGAAGCGCGATAAGACGGTCGATGAGCCGGTTCAATTCCTGGTGGGAAAGGATCGGTTGCGGTATGAAGTGGTCATCAACCACGTGGCTAAAGCCTCTGTGACGGGTTACCTCAGTACGCCGAAGGATGCAAAACTCTCTTCGGAGGCGCCCCGAGGGAATTAGTTCTTCTGAAATGAGTTGTACTTCCGCCTGTGTGTCAGGCGGAAGTACAATCGACACGTTTTCTCTTTTATCGGGATTTTGATTGTTGAGGCGACCCGGTGTCGCTGCAGAGCCTGAAATCCCAATTGAAAAGAACCTGCCTGACGTTTCTCCCATAAGGAGTTGCCTGTTTCAAACCTGTTGTTGTTCCATTGCCAGGAGGTGAACGGTGTTTAAGCGCGACCTGCGACTGGGAGACAATGTCGATGATTATTGCGTTCGGTGCAAGCTGCCGCTGGACCATACCATCGTCGCCATTGTGAACGGGGAAGTGATGAAGGTGCGCTGCTGCACTTGCTCGTTTGAGCATGCGTATCGCCAGGGAAAAGGTGGAAAACCAAAAAAGAACGACGTTCAATCGCTGTTCGATCAGGTGGCTTCCTCATTGCAAAAAGGTGGCACACCGAAAGAGGAGCCTGCCGGGAAATCGAAGAAGCAACGCGATAAGGGATGAGGTGAAGCCGTGCGGGCGTTGTCAAATTACGGACGTCGAAGCGAGCGATAACCGACTGAATTGAGGGATGACCATGAGAGGATCCGTTTCTAAAACCCGTAAATACCGCGCCGATTTGAATGAGCGCATCTTGAACAGCGGGTTTCAGGAGTTCAACAAGTTTTTTGCGATGGACGCGCGCGCCTATGTCAAAGGCCGCTTGGATGCCAAAACCAAGGAGATGCTCGGCCTGGTCGCTTCCATGGTGCTGCGATGTAATGACTGCATCTTTTATCACTTGGATCGCTGTGTCACCGAAGGATGTTCTCGGGAGGAATTATACGAGGCGATGCACATCGCTCTCATTGTGGGAGGGAGCATTGTGATTCCGCATTTGCGATACGGATTTCAAATGTTGGATGAATTGATGAGTGAGGATACGCGGGGATCATCTCCCGCACCGAGGCATTCCCATGCCTCCTCCGTTCGAAAACGCTAAGCGTCACGTCGACCCATCGAATGAGGCGCCAAGGCGGCGTAAATCGCGAAGTTCATGGGAACCGGGATCCCATGTTTCTTGGCCAGCTGCAAAACCCTTCCATTTAAAGCTTCGAGCTCCAATCGCTTTCCGTTTGCCAGGTCCGTGTGCATGGAAGCTCGGCCGTTGGGTTCCAGGCTTTCCGTCCACTTCATCGTCTTTTCCAAGAATTGCGGATCGAATGGAACCCCTTCGGCGATCCCGACGGTGACCACTTCCTTCATCGCCTTTTCGAGCATGGAACGGGTGTTGGTGTTGGATAACATTTCTCCGAAGGTGGCCCGGGTGAGCGCGCTCATGCCACCGTTGGCGCAGATCATCGCAAATTTCTCCCACAAAGTTTTTCTGATATTTGAAGACACTTCACTGGAAAAACCCGCTTGCTCGAAAATGTGATGCAGTTCTTGAGTGCGCTGGGAAAGGCTGCCGTCGAGTTCTCCGAATACGATGCGACCGGGATTCCCGGCGTGTTTAATGACGCCGGGCTGCAGCAGGGAAGAAAGAATGTATGCAACTCCCGCGAGCACGTGATTTCGGCCGTGGTCTCGCCCAAGTTTGTCGTGTGAATCAATCCCGTTCTGCAGGGGAAGAAAGACGGTTGGAGGCCCGACCAAATGAAAGCATTGCTTGGATGCGGCTTCCGTGTCGTAGGTCTTGACGCAAAAGAGCACCAGGTCGACGGGGCCGGGGATTTTAGAGTCATCCGAAGCGAAAGCAAATGAGCCTTTGGAAGCGTCGTTCAATTCCTGTGCGTCTTGAAGGCGCCGAATGGGCAGCGTGAATCCTTCACGGACGGAATCTATTTGCAACCCTTTTTCAAGCATGGCGCTGAGATTTGCGCCGCGCGCGAGGTAACAGACACTATTACCGGACCGGGCCAGAAGAGCACCAAAATAGCCCCCCACAGCTCCGCTTCCCATAACCGCGATCTTCACCGAACTGTCCCTCCAGCTCTTGAATTTGTCCAAACCCTCCGGCAATCCGCTGTCCTAACTCCCTAATCCCGTCATCGCGGTTCAAATAAATCCCATCCATCCGAGTGGAAAACTTCCCGCGTATGGTCTTGCAGTTGTTCCAAAATTTGTGGCGCTGGGTCGCGGGTCAAAAAGTATTGATAAGAATCATGGTGTTTCTCCCAATTGAATCCCCGGGGATCAAACGATCCCACCGCCGGTAGCTCATCGAGCGCGCGGTAGTGCACGGGCATTTGCGGCATGTTCTGAAACAACAGATAGGGATTAGTTCCACCTTTTTCGAGGTGATAATAATTGATGACATGTAGAAATGGATAGGTTTTGAGATGCGCACAATGCAGATTCGCGAACAGGGGAAGCACACGAGCGTCAGGTTTCATATGCTGAACCAACTCCATGAACGGGCGCATCTCTTGGTTGAACTCATAAGCATAATATCCATTGAGCGCCAAGACGAGTCCCGTAACGGCAATCAGCACAGCGCGCCATGTTTGCTTTTGGAAAATTGTGCCGGGTATCACGGCACAAATGCTGAACATAACGAGCACTGACAAGCGATGCCCCACGGAAGCTGATGGAATCTGGGAAGGGAAAATAATCGCCGTGAGAGTGAAACACCCTAGAATGATCCAACCGATTGAGCGGGTGGTTGCCGCCGATCGGCCGCTGATGTTGTTGTCTCGGATTGGACCATGTATCGATAGCAGCATTGAAACCGCTACCGTCAACACCCAAATCCCCAAAAGAATCAAATAGAGGCGGTTAATGACAATGTGGTGGAAGACATCATCACGGTAGATCAAAAAGGGTTGCAGGAGATCAAACAGTCTGTCTCGAAAGGGAAGCCAGCTCATTTCATACGAACTCGGAGCTGCGGAGCGCTGATGCCAGAGCAAATAGGCGGTCAGCACAATCGAGGGCAAGAGGCTCACGATCGCGTACCGTATCGGTCTCCGACGGGCCAAGGCATGCCCTAGGAGAACTACTGCAACAAAAAGAACAGCAACGAAGGTAACGATGTGGGAATAGAGCAACGCTATCGAAAGTAAACACAAAATGGCCGACGAAATCCATGGCCTCGAAATCTTGTTCTGAGCGTCTCTGGGTCGGGCAGGGGTTTCTGCCAACCCCTGTGTCGCTTGAAGGAGCAATGCCAAAAGAAAAAATGCCAGGAAAATCGAGAGCAAGAAATTGAGGCTGCCGAGATAATAGAAAAGATTGAACAGAAGGCCGATAGAAACAATGGCATTCCAAGGTGAAAGCCCCGGAATGGAACGGACCAGCATAAGGATACTTGCCGGTGTCAGCACAACATAGAGCGATAAGATGATTTTTCCCACCGTGTAAACTGAGAAGATGCGAACCAAGCCCATTCCCAGCAAATAAACGGAGATGTAAGGGAGGTTGTGCAAGTCATAGGTATAATTTCGTGCAAATTCAAAAGCCGTGTCGTGATAATGCCCGAGGACTTGGATGGCCAGAAGGTGTTCCGGGTAATCCGTTAAAGGAAGGTAGTGGGGGACCCAGATCAGGGACAGGGTCAGGGCGACTAAGATGCCAAAGGTGATCCGAAAAGCCGGCGTGAGCGGTGGTGGATTCGTCATTTGTGTGAACATTTTATGAAATCAATTTCCGAATGGCTCCCGCTTCTGCCGGCACGCTATGAATGACATTTCTGAATT
Organism: Terriglobia bacterium; assembly: GCA_028716525.1. Classification (GTDB taxonomy): domain Bacteria; phylum Acidobacteriota; class Terriglobia; order JAIQFV01; family JAIQFV01; genus JAQUPQ01. Next base: position 176,683 of record JAQUPQ010000002.1, read on the forward strand.
GAGAGGCGATGTGTTTGCCCTCATGAGACAGATCTCCGGCATGGTACTTGACAATATATTCGGGATCTTTGAGCTGATGTCCCGTCAAGATGAGCACGATATCATCGCTAGCTTTCAAACGCCTCTCATTGCTGAGTTTCAGCAGGCCCGCGGCGGATGCCGCAGAGGCCGGTTCGCATCCGATTCCATCTTGAGCCAGAAGTGCCCGGGCATCGGCGATTTCCTTCTCTGAAACGTCGATCACATCACCTTGCGTCCATTCCAGCGCCCGTCGCGCCTTCTTCCATGAAACGGGATTTCCGATTTGAATGGCCGTCGCCAAAGTGGACGCTTGAAGGGGTTGCAATGCCGACGCCTTTTGGTGAACCAGGCGCGCAAAGGGATTGGCGCCTTCAGCTTGGACCACGGTTAACCGCGGCAGCGGGTTAATGAATTTCATTTCATGCAATTCTTTCAAAGCCTTTCCAAAGGCGGAACAATTCCCAAGGTTTCCGCCAGGCAATATGATCCGGTCGGGCGGCCGCCAACCACGTTGTTCGAGCAACTCCATGACGATCGCTTTTTGCCCTTCCAAGCGGAAGGGATTGAGGGAATTCAGCAGGTACGCTTGTCCCTCGCGAGCCAGCTCATCGACCAAAAGCATGGCTTCGTCAAAACTCCCGTCGATTTGAGCGACCCTTGCGCCGTAGTCGATGGCTTGCGCCAGTTTTCCTAATGCTATTTGGCCTTGTGGAATCAAGACCACGCCCTTCATGCCGGCCCGAGCCGCATAGGCTGCCATGGAAGCGGCCGTGTTACCGGTGCTGGCGCACAACACGGTTTGCATGCCCAGAGCTTTGGCCTGCGAAATCGCTGTGGTCATGCCGTAGTCCTTAAAAGAGCCCGTGGGATTCATCCCGAGATGCTTCACTGTGAGTTGTTGCAGGCCTGCACGCTTCGCTACTCTCGGGGAGTTCCACAGAGGCGTATTTCCTTCCCGCAAAGAAACGACATAGGTCATCGAGCCAAGAAAAGGGAACAGGTCCCGGAACCGCCACACTCCGCTCTGGTCTTCCGGTGTGGGTGAAAGCTTGCGGTTCTGAAACGTCAGTTTGAGATTTCGAGGATCGGGTGCCGGACCGTCGTACTTTACATCCAACAGATCGCCACAGCGGGTGCAGTGATAGAGAATCTCATCGACTCGGAACTTTGAGGGGCAACTGATGCATTGGAGATAAGCAGACATGCGGTATGCGTAGGGCCGATGAATTCAGATGCGATCGCGCGAGTGAATTGTAGACTGAAGGTCGGCGCAAATGAAAGCGTGAAGTCATACATGGATTAACGAACCTTCTTTCGATAAAATCGCAATCGACTCCTCAGGAGCCGGGTTGCTCCGGGATGCCTTGCCTTCAGCTTACGTTCGGAATTCCGCTGAAATGAAAAAAGAACATCAAACATTCCAAGATTCCTCGATACGGGAAGTCAACAATCTGGCGGTCAATCTCTCCAGATTTCCCAACTGGCGCGCGCTGAGAGACTCTCAGTGGTTTGGGGCCAACAAACATCGTCTGGATAAAGTCCTGAACACGGTCCGGGTAGAAAATCCCTGTGCGGTGCAATTTGAGCAGCCCACGCTGCGAGTCGTCTCGTGGAATATCGAGAAGGGGAAAAGGTTTCGGGAAATCCTTCATCAGTTCGAATCGGACGACCGGCTGGCCGGGGCCGATGTCATCGCGATGCAGGAAGTGGATGGGGGAATGGCGCGATCGGAGAATCGTTTCATTGCGGCGGATCTGGCCCGATCGCTTCATATGAATTATGCCTATGCACCGGCGCTGATCGAGTTAACCAAGGGCATCGGTGATGACCTGGAGAGTAACAGTGAAAATATCTGTGGCCTTCAGGGCAACGCCGTTTTGTCGCGCGCCGAGATCCTCGAAGCGCACTCGGTGGGGTTGCCGCAGTGTTTCGAACCGTTTGACCATTCCGAAAAGCGTTACGGAGGCCGCAACGCCCTTTTCTGCCGATTCCATTGGAAAGACCGGGATTTGATGGTTGTGTCCACGCATCTGGAGGTTAGAAATACCCCGGCCTGCCGTGCCCGCCAGATGAAAGTATTGCTCGATAAGTTGGCGGGATTTGGTTCTTCTTCTGCGGTGTTGGGAGGTGATTTCAACACCAATACTTTCGCGCGTGGCTCGCGATGGCGTACGCTCAAGTCATTCTGCCGATTGGCGTGGACCGGCGAGAACGCTCTTCTTCAATCTCTTTTGAACCCTCAGGATCGGGAACCGCTTTTTCACGCCCTTGAATCGCGGGGATTTGAGTGGCGGTCAGGAAATGATGACCGGCCCAGCTCGTCGACCCACCTTCAATCGTTGGAGGACATCCGCTGGATTCCCCGGAGTTTGCTTCAGCGCGGTCGCCGGGTCATCGAACGGTACAAAGCCGGCCTGCCGCTACGGTTGGACTGGTTATGCGTGAGAGATCTTCAGGTGGTGGCCAATGAAGAAAGCCCATTGACCTTGGAAACATTTTCCGATGGCAGCCCCACGGAGCGCATATCGGATCATCGTCCCATTATCTGCACGGTCGAAATGAAATGAGCGGCGAGCCGGCTTTCATGCCGCCGGGCCGGAAAGCAGTGATTTTCGAAGAAACCGGATCATTCGCGCCGCGATAAACCAGCTGAAAGGGAACTCGCCCAGGGTGTAGTGGCCACAAGGCATCAATTGAATTTCTACAGGGATCTTGTGAGCATGGTATTCACGAAAGACATCGGCGGAAAATTCCGGCAGAAACGAAAGATCGTACTTTGCGGAGATGAGGAGCATTTTACGCGGATTGGTCTTCAGCTTTTGAATGAACGGAAACGGGCTGATGGGCGACCAAAAACGGCGTAATTCCTCCTGAGTCAATTCAGTTTCCAGTCCTTTGCGGACGTGTTGAGTGGTTATCCCCGTCCAAACGACATCGCCGAAATAGCTGGAACCATGGTTGAAAATGGCGGCGTCGAACCGGGCGTCGTGGGCAAACGTCAGAAACGCCACGCTCGATCCGATGGATGTTCCCATCACAGCGAGTCGATTGTATCCCTGTTGCTGCAACCAATCGGCGGCTCGTCGCACATCCAAAATGGCTTGAAGCGACGCTTGCAGGGTTCTCCCCACATTGGAGCACACCATGTAGTCGGAGCGTTCGAGTTCAGCCGGCTTTCTCCAGTCGTGATAAGGGAGACTCAGGCGCAGGGCGGATATTCCGAAGCGCGCGAACAATTTCGACAACGCCACATGCGCCTGGATGTCGCCGTTCCATTGGGGCATGACGATGACGGCGGGGCGAAGTCTCGGGTGCTTCGAACCGTATGTGGCGGGAAAGTAGCGGGCATGGACGGTGTTGTTCTCAAGACTGGGCGTTTCGACCTGGCTGGGGAACCGGAGGTGAAAACCGTCGAAGGAATATTGGCTGGGTGACGTGTGTCGGAAGAATTCGTCGCTGTTCTTCATGGCCCGGTCGACGTAGGCTTCCAGTGTCTGACGCGGGTTCCCATGCCCGTCGCGAAGTCCCAGAAATTCGAGTCCCCATTCGAACGGAAGAACTTTCCGGTTCGTGTCGCGTGAAAGCCGCCGTTTTTCTTCAAATGCGATGAGTTGTCTCAACATCCGCGTGGACTCTCCAAAAAACCGAGTATTGTACGTCGTTCTGGAAATTTTTCAAGCATCACGCCGGAATTCGGTAGCGGGTCAGTTTGAATGTAGCATGCGCATGAACCACAGACTGGACCTCGGTGCCACCCTCGAAATTGACCTACTACCCGAAGCCAGCGTCGAACATCCCATCGAAGCGGCATTCGAAGGACGCGAAAGCGAGATCGAGAGGCAAGATTGAAAATTGGGAAGCGGAGGCATCCGGGGCTTTGAGTCGCACAATCCTTCGGATTCTTTCCGGAGATCCCTGACTAAGCTCGCATGATCCAGCTCCGTCAGGAGCGCCATCTTTATAGCAACGATCTCTCTAATTCCACTCCTCTGATAGAGTCCCATCGGGACGATATCTGGGCTGCCACGTCTCGACCACCAATCTCGACAGGCCGAAACAAAAATTATTGTATTCTCCACAAAATGTTTTCCTGCCTGTGCCGCGAACCTGCTATCCTTTTGCGGTGGCTTTCCCCCAGCCCCCCGCAGGGGACGACTTATTCATGACCACGTCCAACCCTTAACCCACCCCCACAAGTTTCGGAGGAGCGATCTCTTCATGGCTAATACTTATACTCAAATCTACATCCATGTCGTCTTTGCAGTAAGGGGGAGATTCAATCTGATTCGTCGCGAACATAACGACGAGCTCCAGAAATACATCACCGGCATTGTCTCCGCTCAGAAACAAAAACTGATCGCGATCAACAACCGTCCCGATCATATGCATATCCTGTTGGGACAAAAACCAACCATCGCGCTATCCGACTTGGTCGGGAAGGTAAAATCCGGATCTTCAGGATTCATAAACCGATGCGGCTGGGTACGGGTTCGATTTGAATGGCAGGAAGGGTTCGGTGCTTTCTCCCATTCGCACTCCCAATTGGGCCAAGTGATTCGCTACATTCAAAATCAAGAGAAGCATCACCATCGAAGAACATTCCGGGAAGAATACCTGCAACTGCTGAAGAAGTTTCAGGTCTCCTTTGATGAAAGATACCTGTTTACGCCCGTGGAAATGGACGGCAGCGAGGGTTAGCAGCACAGATGTCGTCCTGATGGGACTGGTTCAGAAGATGGGAAAGCGGAGAGCGGTTGCTATAAAGATACCGCGCCGATGGCGCTGCGTCCTTGCAGAAAGCAATTGGAAGAGTCTGACCCCAACAATGTGGAGTATCCACTCAATATGGAACGACGAGCAGCAAGCGCATTTGATACTTTCTTTAGAAAATAATTATGACACTTGACGATCAACGCCCGATCAAAATTACGTCATTGGGATTCGGCGAACAAGCGTGCCATGACGCTTGCTTTTTTCTTTTCCACTGAGTATTGTCTCGATGCTTGCGCTGTGACTGAAGCGCACCGGACTGAGTGGCAGCAGGTCGCGCGTCAGACAGAATGACTTCCTGGAATCAAGAGTTTGAGCACCCACACAATCGTTCCATCGCGCCGTACCAGCATACTGATGTTGATTCTGGGCATCATCGGCATCAGCTTTGGCTCGATCTTTGTGCGTTTGTGCGACGCACCTTCGCTGATCATTGCAGCCTATCGCCTGTCGATTGCGACGCTGGTTGTGGTGCCTTTCCAATTCACAAAAGGCGCAAGAGAAACGCAACGGACGCGTTTAAAAGAGGCGTGGTTTTATCTCTTCGCAGGATCTTTTCTAGCCATGCATTTTGCGACCTGGATCGCGTCGTTGCAATACACCTCGGTAGCCAGCTCGGTGGTTCTCGTGAGCACCAATCCCATTTTCGTGGCGATTTTATCGACCCTCCTCTTGAAGGAGCGGCTCTCACGGCGCGCGCTGATTGGGGCGGTTATCGCTTTAGCCGGCTGTGTTTGGATTGCGCGTTTTGACACCCGATTGGGAGCGTCCAACGTTAAAGGCGATCTGCTGGCATTGGCGGGCGCGGTCATGATGGCGGGATATCTGCTGACCGGCCGGGTCGTCCGGCGGGGCACCCCGCTGAAAGAATATGTGTGCCGGGTGTATGGCATAGCAGCCGTGATTCTTGTTATTCTCTGTGCTTTCAAGGAGCCGAACTGGATCCACTTTTCGGCCAGGACCTATTTGTTTTTTGCATTGTCGGCACTGGTGCCGCAATCGATCGGGCACACTTCTCTGAATTGGGCGTTACGATTTCTTCCGCCCGTCATCGTGGCCACATGCACATTATTTGAACCGGTTGGAGCTTCGCTTTTGGCCCTGGCGATCTTCAAAGAGGTGCTCACGTGGCAGAAGATTGCGGGGGGCCTGGTTATTTTGACCGGAGTGTTTCTTTCGATGACTGAAATTCCAGCAGCTGAGGCAACGGTATGAAAATGATTCGACCCGACGGTCTCGAACGGGGTGACACAATCGGTGTGGTTTCTCCGGCCAGCCCTGTCCTTCGCGGATCGGCGCACTTGGGGGCGGAGTATTTGAGATCATTAGGTTTTAACGTGCGCTTCGGTCGTCATGCCTTTGATCAGAACGGATACTTTTCAGGAAATCACAGCGCTCGGCTTTCGGACTTCAACGAATTCATACGTGACCCCGACATTAAAGCCATCTTTTGCACCCGGGGTGGATATGGGGCGGTCTATTTGCTGGAAAAGCTGGATTATGGAAGTTTGCGCCGTCACCCCAAAATTATCATGGGCGCAAGCGATCTGACAATCTTATTGAATGTCGTTTCCGCACGGACTGGATTGATCACCTTTCACGGGCCCATGGTGGCTGCAAACTTCTCAAAGGGAAGGGCGGCCATACACCGGGATTCTTTCAATACTTTGCTGAAAGGCAAAATAGGGCCACACAGCGATAACTTCGGGAAAATCATCCTCCAGGCTCGCAAGGTGGTTCGTCAGGGCCGTGCGAATGGACGTCTTGTTGGAGGTTGTCTCTCCTTGCTGGTCAGCACCTTGGGAACGGAATATGAAATCAAGACCCGCCATTCCATTCTTTTTCTCGAGGATGTGAACGAACCTCCATATCGCATTGATCGCATGCTGAAACAGCTCTGGGATGCCGGGAAGTTTGAGGGAGTTCGAGGCGTGATCTTCGGCGACATGTTGAATTGTTCCGATGCCAAATATTCATCTATGTCGGCGCAAAGAGTCATCACCTCTGTGCTGAAAAACTTTTCCGGACCGTTGGTTTTGGGGTTGAGTTCAGGTCACACTCGCCGACCGTTTGTCACTCTGCCTATCGGACTTCCGTGTCGTCTGGAAACACGGGCTCATCCGCAGCTTCTTTTTGCTCAAGCGCCGGTACGGGAATAAGAACGGACGGCAACCGGGATTCGTTGGTGAAATCGTTGAACAATTGATCTGAAATTTGTCCGTGGTGCTCATGAGTTCATTTGCAGGATTGAAACGCGTTCATTTGATCGGAATCTGTGGCACGGCCATGGCCTCTCTGGCCGGCATGCTGAAGGAGCAAGGCTTTGATGTTCGGGGCTCGGATCAAAATGTATATCCCCCGATGTCGGAGGAGCTGGCTCGTCAGCAGATTCCCTGTTTTTCCGGGTACCACGAAAAGAATCTTGAATGGAAACCGGATGTCGTCGTGATCGGCAACGCCATCTCCCGTGGAAATCCCGAAGTGGAAAAGGTGCTGGATGAGGGAATTCGATATGCCTCTCTGCCGGAGATGGTTCGGGAATGCTTTTTGCGGGGACATCACTCCATTGTGGTGGCGGGAACTCATGGAAAGACTACGACAACCTCCTTGCTGGCTTGGATATTTGAATGTGCCGGGAAGAAACCCAATTTCTTGATTGGAGGAATCGCTCAAAATTTCGGCCGGAGCTTTCAGTTGAGTTCGAGCGACCCGTTCATTCTTGAGGGGGACGAGTACGACACGGTGTTTTATGACAAAGGCCCGAAGTTCTTGCACTATCTGCCGCGCACAGTTTTGATCAACAACATTGAGTTTGATCACGCCGACATCTATGCCAACTTGGAGGCTGTTCGACTGTCCTTTCAAAGGCTCGTCAACATCATTCCTCGCAACGGATTGCTGGTGGCCAACGCCTCAGACCCCACTGTCGTGGACGTTTCGAAGGCCGCCTTTTGCCGCGTTCAGTATTTTCAGCTTGGTCAAAGCGCGCTATCTGGAAGGGTTGCTTCTTCGAGACCGGTTTTCTGGGCGGATAAGGTGTCCATCTTGGCCGAGGGAACGAGTTTTGCCTTGATGTTGGGACAGCAGCTCGTGGGCGAGCTGTTTGTGCCATTGTTTGGGGATTTCAATGCCTCGAATGCCGTCGCAGCGGCGGTGGTCGCATTGCAGCATGGAATTTCAATCGAGGCCGTCCGCGAGGCTCTGCGGACGTTTCTCAGCGTGCGACGCCGCATGGAAGTCCGTGGGGAGGCTCAGGGAATTACTGTGATTGATGATTTCGCGCATCATCCTACGGCCATTCGGGAAACGTTGCGGGGAGTGAAAGCGCGCTTTCCGGGACGACGGATCTGGGCCGTGGTCGAGCCGCGCTCGGCCACCATGCGGCGGAGCGTGTATCAGGAAGACTTGGTGGAAGCGTTGAAGCAGGCTGATGTGTCGGTAATCGCGGATCTGTTTTCTCCCGAAAAGGTGCCGGTCGATCAGCGCCTGTCCCCGGGGGATGTGGTCGCTGCACTGACGAAGCTCGGCCATTCTGCACATTTCATAAAAAGCGCTGAGGAGATCGTCAGCTTTTATCTGCCCGTGGCGCGGCGTGGTGATGTGTTCGTTGTATTTTCCAACGGCGCATTCGAGAATATCCATGAACGGCTTTTGTCGAAGTTGAGATCGAATGCCGCCCCAATCGAATGACGAGTGGGTTTTCGGAGCAGTTCCTCATGCCCCGATGCATCGGGGCACGCGCTATCGGGGCGACAGATAATCGCCGGCATAAAGAAATGCCGGCGCTGCCAAAGCTGATTTCGGAGTAGACAGGTCGAGCAAACCATCTGGCTAATGAAGCGTGAGGGAAACCTGATCCATGTTTCGAGCTCTAGTGACACTGATTGGCGTGGGATTATACATTCTTTTGACAGGGCCGTTTTCTTTACTGATCACCTGGATTTTCGGAACAGATCATTTTCTGTACAGTGTGGCGCGGGTCGGCGCACGACTGGCGCTGCGGCTTTCCGGCGGGACCCTGTCGATCGAGGGTCAGGAGAACCTTCAGCCGCGCCAAAACTACATTTTTATGCCGAATCATGAAAGTAACGTGGATCCGGTAGCGGTTTTTCTGGCAATTCCGCACGATGTAAAAGCCATCGCGAAGAAGGAATTCTTTCGGGTGCCCTTATTGAACATGGCGTGTCGATTGGAACACTTTATCTCTGTTGACCGGCAGAATCACGAGAGTGCGGTCGAAAGCGTCGAGCAGGCGGTGAAGCAGCTTGAAGCGGGAGATTCCTTTCTGATTTATCCCGAAGGGACGCGCACGCGAACCGGAGCTCTGGGTGCCTTTCGAAAGGGTGGGTTCATCGCGGCTATCCGATCCAAAGTTCCCATTGTCCCCATGACTGTGGAAGGTTGTTACGAGATGATGCGCAAAGGGGAATTCAAAATTGTGCCGGGGAAAATCACGGTTACATTTCATAAACCCATCGATCCTTCACATTTGACCCTGGAAGATCGGGATACATTGATCCTCAAAGTTCGAAATGCCATTGTCGCGGGGTTGAAAGAAGATATGGCGTCGAACGGGGCTGTTTCCAGCACCGGGGCTGAAACAACGGAGCTCACCTAAAGCATTATCAAGGAGGCAGACATGGCCACGCCATCATTGAACGCACGGTTGGAATATTCTCTTCTCTGCGACGATGTGCGGGTGGAACTTGGAAATAAGCTCAGCTTGATGGGGTTGTTTCGAAACATCTATTTTTACGCGTTGCCTTCTACCATGTTGAAATTCGCCGTCATTAATCATTGGACCGGGAGCGGTCAGTACACATCAGAGGTGAAGATTCTCTCTCCCGACCGTTCCAAAATCGTGGCCCAGGCTCAGGCGGCGCCCTTTGTGATCGAACCGCAGGGATTTGCCGACAACATCACCATTTTTGCCAATGTGACCTTTGACCGCGAAGGTCCACATCACCTGCAGGTCTATGTCAACGGGGTGATGATCCGGGAGATAGATTTGTTAATTAGTTTGATCCCGACTTCGGCCGGCGGCCCCACCACCGTGCAGTAGAGGCGCTGTATTAATTGACGGCGATGGCGCGAGGGGACAATCCCACCGGAATGACCGTGAAAACTCGAAACGTTTGGGCATCAATGACGGAGACGTCGTTGGATCGGGAATTGACGACCAGGAGATATTGATTTCCGGCAGTCAGTGCAATGGCGTCCGGGGCCGCTCCGACGGGAATCGACGCCAGCATGGTTCGTTCGTCGATATTGAAGACCTGCACCGAGTTTGAACCGTAATTCGCTATATAAAATCGTGAGTTGTCGCTGGAGATCACACTTTGATTGGGGTGATGTCCGACTCCAATGGTGGTCGACACGTTGTTGGCGGAAGTGTTTAACAGAGTCACCGTGTCTCGGTCGGCATCACTGACAAACAATTCGCCCCCATCCGGCTTCAGCTGCATAAAAACGGGCGCCCGGCCGGTCGTCAAGGTCGTCAGTAGTGCACCCCTCCTGATGTCAAATATCGAAATCTTGCCGGTGTCGGCGCTCGACACAAAAAGCTTCGAATTGTCGGGAAGAACAGCCAACGAGACGGGATGTGCCACCACGTCGATGTTGGCTTCCACCGTGTCATCGGACGTGCGGATAGAAACGACTTGTGCGGATGTGTAGCACGCCACAAAAACATGTTTGCCGTCGGGGCTGACGGTGAGCTGGCTCGGCCCCGGCGCGACGCGGACTTGCCCGATGACCATCAAGCGAGGGACATCAATAACTGTCACGTCACTCGATCCCGAATTAGGAACGTAAGCTTTGCGGCCGTCCGGCGTGAAGGCGATGAAGAAAGGACGCGATCGAACCGGAATCTCGCGTACCACACGCTGCGTCTCGGAGTTGATCACACTTACGGAGTTGGAGCTGGTGTTCACCACAAAGACCAGGTTCGAGTGCGGACAGAGCGCGATCCCTGTGGGGCTCATTCCGACAGGGACTTCTGCCACCACCCGCATCTTTGAAAGATCGATGATGGAAACGGAGTTCGCTTGACCGTTGGAAATGAAAGCCAAGGACGAATGGTGCCACACCGTGTTGGGTGAAGCACTGGAGTTGCAGGCGGCGAGGCTGCAAGCCAATAAAGCGCTGAGAAGTAGACCTCCAAACGTGCTTCTGGATTTTAGATTCATCGGGAATGACCCTGGAAAGGTGCGGCAGCCGGCTGCTCAGTTAACCACGCGGTCCACCACACTGGCGATCTGACGTATCTCGAGCATGAGACGATCGAACTCTTCCGGATAAATCGATTGAGCGCCGTCCGAAAGAGCATGGTCGGGCTGATGGTGGACTTCAATCAACAACCCATCGGCTCCTGCGGCAACGGCGGCGCGTGACAGCGGTCGGATCTTGTCGCGACGGCCTGTCCCATGACTGGGGTCGACCAGAATCGGCAAATGCGAGAGCCGTTGCACGGCGGGAACCACGCTTAAATCCAATGTGTTGCGCGTGTGATCGGCAAAGGTTCGAACACCGCGCTCGCACAGCACCACGCGATAGTTTCCTTCCGACATGATGTATTCGGCCGCCATCAGGAATTCATCCAACGTGGCGGACATGCCGCGTTTGAGTAATACCGGTTTCTTGGCCCGTCCGGCTCGCTTCAGCAATGAAAAATTTTGCATGTTGCGGGCCCCAATTTGAATCATGTCGGCATATTCATCAACGGCCGCCAAACTCTCTTCGTCGATCGCCTCGGTGACAATGGGAAGATCGAATTTCTCACGGACCTTGGCCAAAATTTTAAGGCCTTCAACGCCATGCCCCTGGAAGGTGTAGGGAGAGGTGCGAGGTTTGTAGGCGCCTCCTCGGAAGAGAGTGGCTCCTGATTTCTTCACCCGCTCGGCAATGGTCATGGCCTGGTCGTAACTCTCTACCGCACAAGGCCCCGCCACTACGGCGAGCGATTTGCCGCCGATGGTGGTTTGACCCACCGAAATAATGGAATTCTCCGGCTTGATCTCGCGGCTCACCAGTTTGTAGGGTTTAGAAACCGGAATGGCTTCAACCACTCCCGGAAGGTCTTCCAACACACCAACGTCGATCTCCCCGCGATTTCCAGTAATCCCGATGGCGGTACGCTCCGCACCGGGAATGGCATGCGGAGTCAGATTCATGGCTTTGATGGCGTCGCACACGCGCTGAATTTCTTCGTCGGTGGCGTGCGCTCGCATGACAATCAACACGTTCTAATTTCTCCTCGCAAAGTGATGGCTTTCAGGACGATTGATTCGGAAAGCGGCCAGCATTTTAGCATTGGCGCAGTGCCAAGCCCAAAAAAGATTTGGAAGATGGTTAATGCGGATGGAGCTTGCGTGGCCACCGGGAAGTAAGAATTGTAATGTTCTTCATCTGGCATGCACCATCAAAGGCGGAAACGAGCGCGGCCGGAGGGACTCGATTTTGCGCCCGTGAGGCGACGGCCTTGCTCTCTCCCCGGCTTTGGTAGCGCAGCCGAGTCAGCAGTCCCGACGAAGGCTGCGGCTTTTGCGCGCCGTCGCAATAAACCTCGGACACCCGCGAGATGCTCTCATACCCTCAGAGAAAAGCCCCGCCCTCCGAGAACGCGGGGGGGGGTCAACTTCACCAGGGGGATACGATGTGAACAGGCTACACAGTCCCCGGAAAATCTTGTCTCGCATTTTTGACGAGCGTATACTTTTCGCGTATCCCGGCTCGCATTGAAGCGTACGCTCCCCCCTTGAATGGATGGCGTTATGATCGCTGGTGTTCCACGATCGCGAACTGCTTTTCGCCGGGAAGACCGCTGGAAGGACCCGGCCACGGGCGAAGAAGGTAGACCCCATGTGGATGATTTGATCCTGCTGAAGGCATTCAAGCATGCGGTTGAGGCGGTGGGGTTGGCCAAGAGAGCGACCTGTCACACCTTGAGGCATTCGTTTGCAACGCATCCCTTGGAGGCAGGTTACGATATACGAACAGTGCAAGAGTTGCTGGGGCACATGGATGTGAGAACCACGATGATTTACACCCATGTATTGAACAGAGGTGGCCATGGGGTCAAGAGCCCCATAGACAACTTGTGAGGGGATGCCGGCGTGTTATGCGGAAACCAGATAACACTCCGGGGAAGGGAATCGGCCGAGCATAAGACTTTGAAAATCTGCTCGTTGCAAAGATCATCGGTTGTTGTATGGTTTGGAGGGAAGCCGAACAGTGGGATTATCTGGAAACCATATAATCAATAGTTACATGGCGCGCAGCGCGGCGGCGGCCTGACCGCTAATGGACGCCAGCCAAAGTGTTTGAGGAAAAGTCCATTCGTTCCCGTCCATGTTGACGGCTTCGGGTTTTCGTATCCCAAGAAGTGCGATTGAATGAGGGGACGACGAGGACGTATGAAGGTATGAAGGACCTTCTAGAAGGTCTCGCGAGGTGCGTGTATGATCTGGTGGAAATTGCGACAGCTCAAATCCGGCAACCCGTGGAAGCGGAGTGAAGCGGCGCGAGAGTTGGGACGCTCTCGTGAGAGACGGGCAGTCGAGCCACTGCTGGCCCTCATGAGAACGCGTGACATCGACCCCGATGTGGCGGCGGCGGCTCTGGGCAGCATCGGTGACCCTCGCGCCGTAGAACCGTTATGTGAATGCCTGAGCCGTCACCGCGACACGCCACGGGTCGCCTGCGAGGTAATGCTCGCGCTTCGCGACATCGGTGATCGAAGGGCCATTCCCTTTCTAGTCTCAGCACTCGAATCGGTGGACCCGTTAGTTCGTGAGCGGGCTGTGGAAGTGTTAGCTCAGTTGGCTTGGACACCGACGAGTGATGCCGAAAAAGCGCTAGTTGCACTGGCGAAGAAACAGTGGGACGCCTTCCGCGGCCTGGGCGAGGACGCTGTACCGGTTCTCGCCGACGCGCTTTACAATGATCGAGGGCAAGCGATACCGGAGGTAGTGAATGCCCTGACGATGATTGCTGGGCTGGCGGCTGTGGAAGTGCTTATTACGATGCTGTTCAGGCTTGCGAGACAAGGTTACTTAGGCGAGGACGGGGGCGTGGTACAAGCGCTTGTCAGCATGGGTCCCTGCGCCGCCAGCCCCCTCGCGTCCCGATTGCGGCAGGAGATGCAGAGGGTGAGAGAGGCTCTCGCGGGGCCGGGGGGCGATTCTCCTAACGTAACGTGGGCCGAAGAAAGGATTCGCGAGGCTACGGCGGATGTCTTTAGGGGAATCGGCGGCCCCTCGCTACAGCCCCTGTTGGAACTCATTGGTGATTCGGATGATCGTGTGCGAATCGTTGCTGCAGAGTCGATGGCCTTCATCCACGATCATCGGGTGGTCCCCGCACTGGAGCGCGCACTGGCAGATACGTCGTTTGGCGTCCGCGTTATGGCTCTGAAGGCGTTGAGACGTCACGGATGGGAGCCGCGGGATGACGCAAGTCGTCGATTGCGGGACACGGCGACATTCAGTAGCACAGAACACCCATATCTAGGTCTTGGGCGCCGATTGGACCAAAAGGAATAGGTCGCGTAGAGAGCCATGAGTCCAGCATCGTACTAGCCGGTTTGGTGAGAAGCGTGGCAAGGGAAGTGCGCCGCATAACAATTCGTTGGAC
>JAQUPQ010000003.1:0-104335 GCA_028716525.1 Terriglobia bacterium
ATGTTCACGTGCGGCTTGGATCGATCAAATTTCTCCTTCGCCATGGCTGTCTCTCCTGAATCGAATCAATGAATGTTTTTTGTTCACCGGATCGAGAAACATTCGCCTCAACGACCGATGTTTGAAATCTGAACCGCTCACTTCTGTTATGACTTAAACACTCACGAACCAAATTCGGACGCATAGGTTGCGGGATCAATACCGTGTCCCTGGAGCAGCTGCTTCACGGTCTCGCGAAAATCCGACGGCGTGGCGCGAATCATCCCTCGAATCAAATCATCAACGCTGACTTCGGTGGCGCCGCGTTCGGCAGCCACACGCTCCGCTTCTGCACTCGCCATGGATCGGGCCATACCGCGCATCATCGCAGGAACATCGTTCAGCATGCTTTCAAACTGGGTCGTCGCCTCGGTGCTCCAATTCATCCTCAAAACCCTTTCAACAACCTGCCGTTCCGTCAACCGCCGAATTCCTGGAGCCGCAGACCAGGATTGAACTGGTGACCTCGTCCTTACCAAGGACGCGCTCTACCGACTGAGCTACTGCGGCGGCCTGAAAATCAGTGACAAGTGACGAGTGATTAGTGACGAGAAAAAAACGGCCAAACAAAGTGTGTACCTCTTGTCACTTGTCACTCATCACTCGTCACTGCCTCCTGGAGCGGGAGACGGGACTCGAACCCGCGACCAACAGCTTGGAAGGCTGTGACTCTACCAACTGAGTTACTCCCGCGGAATAACATAAGTGACGAGTGGAGAGTGGCGAGTGACAAGAGAACCATCACACTCTTTTGTCTCACTCTCATCGGTCCCCTGTATCTCGCCGGCCAGATCAAATCTTCATCCTGAAATCTTGTGACGTTTTGGCCCGTCACCTTGCTCCGTGCCCTTCTCGTCACTCATCACTTGTCACTGCATTTCTCGTCACTCGCCACTAGTCACTCATCACTGCATCACTGGCCACTCATCACGACTTGCTGGTGGACAGGGGAGGATTCGAACCTCCGTAGCTCACAGGGAGCGACAGATTTACAGTCTGTTGCCATTAACCACTCGGCCACCTGTCCGTGTTCCATCGCTCGGGGCGAACCACTGCCCGGCACAAATCTTCACTGCAAGTACAGAGGGGTAATGAATTCAGGCAAACTTCGAGAATGGTCTTACGGAAGAGGCGCTTTACCCTGTTTCAACTTCAGTTGCAATCCAGGCAACTCAGCGCCAAAATGCGAAGCAAATACTCGTCCAAGGCTCAAGAATCAAAACTCGAAAAACCCGTCCGCGATTCAATCAATGCCCAGCCGACCCGCTCCGTCCCATCCCCGAAATCTGCTCGTCCCCCTCACCATAGCTGGAGCTGGCGAAGGGACTTGAACCCCCGACCCTCTGATTACAAATCAGATGCTCTACCAACTGAGCTACGCCAGCGTGGAATTCAAATCCTTACGTCCCAACGTCCGCCCCACGTATTGCCTCTCTACCGACACCATTCCCCCGGTAGAGACAAAGCACGTAAATTACCATACTCTCTAAATTTTTGTAAACAGAAATTTTGCGGGATATTTCACGTGTCCAAAAGGCCCTCAAAAACAGCCCAAAACAGCCCTCTGAACAGCCTTCATCCGTTTCGGGGCTACTTGTCCCTCGATGCGCGCTGCCGCACCACCTCATACATCAAAATTCCTGCTGCCACGGAAACATTCAAGGAAGAAACACCGCCTCCCCGATTCAGAGGCAATGACACCACCCAGTCGCAGTGTTCGCGGACTAAACGGCGCATTCCCTCGCCCTCGCTCCCGAAGACCAGCGCCACAGGATCGCGAAAATCCACCTCCGTCCAACGTTTTTCGGCGTCGGCTTCAACACCTACAATCCAGATATTGGCTTGCTTCAGCAGTTCGATCGCCTGCACCAGGTTCGTTACGCGAACCACGGGCACGTCCTCCAGCGCGCCCGTGGCGGCCTTGGCCACCGTGGAAGTCAATCCCACAGAACGCCGTTCAGTAATGATGAGGCCCTCCACGCCGGCAGCCGCCGCGGTCCGCAAGACGGCGCCCAGGTTGTGGGGATCTTCCACTTGATCCAGTAGGACGAAGAAAGCCGGATCATGCTTCTTTGCAATCAAATCTTCCAGGGATGCATAGCGCTTGGCGCCGCACACGGCCACCACACCCTGGTGCGCTTTTGTCCGAGCCAGCCGGTCCAGCGCCAAATTTTTTTCAAAGCGCAAGGAGACCGACCTCTCCCGCGCCAATTGCAGAATCTGCTCGAGCCGTTCTGAACGCGCACCGGCGGCAATATGCAACCGCTCCACGGGGCGACCCCGGGATCGCAGCAAGCTCTCCACGGCATGAATTCCGAAAACGACGTCGATCATTTTTCCCTATCAACCTTTTTGGGTGGGGCGGTCTCAAACGCCTCATGCTAACATACGCCATGCTTCCACTGAAAATGCTGGCTGTCGTGGAGGTTGGATCATTCGGTTCGTTTGTGCAGAGAAGCCGCTCAGAAGCACCGGTAGAGCGTAGCCGGGCGTGTGGGTCCCGGCTTTGGGGAGCACACCGCCCCAGGGCAGGATGTCAAACGAAAAAACCTCAATTCTGCCGCCCTGTCAGGGCGGTCGGATGTTGGAAGATGATGAGAACCGCGCCATTCTTCCTTGGGTCGCTGGCTTCGATAAAACTGAAGCCCTTGACCCAAGGCTACCCCATTTTGCCGCTCCGCGGCCGGAACCTATTGGAGATATTTGCGGGCCGCAACAAAATGTTTCACTCCTGCACGTTGTTGCTGCTTCTTCTCCTCCTGCCGCTGGACAAGTTTTTCGCCGCCGAGCATTATCCCTTCTCCGAACATGAAACTCTCGAATATCAGGTGAAGTGGGATCCGCCGGCCTGGATGTTCTTCATGCCGGAGATCAACGCCGGGAAAATTGTTTTTAAGGTGGTGTCGCGCTCCATGGAGAAGAACATTCCCATCCACCGCTTCGAAGGACAGGCGGTTTCGACGTCTTCGCTCGTCAAAGTGAATGATGCCTACCAATCCACCGCTCGAGGAAATGATCTTTGTTCCGAGTGGACGAAAAAAATCGTCCACGAAGGCAAGCGCCATCGCGAAGTGGAGCTGCGTGTGGAAGGAGAAAAGAAAGCGGCGCTGGTGACGGAGAAAGATATCGCCGTCAACCCTCCCAAGATCATTCGAAATGAAACACTCAAAGACTTTCCATCGTGTGTCAACGACTTGCTGGCGGGCGCCTATCGGGCGCGTTCCTTTCCCCTGAAACCCGGGGAAACCTATCGGCTGATCCTCACCGACAATGGAAAATACCACGAAGTATCACTCCGGCCTCTCCAAAAAGAAACAATCCAGACACCCGCCGGAACTTTCTCGACGCAAAAGGTGGAAGTGCTCTCGTTTCTGGGCGGACTGGTGAAACAGAAAGGAACGTTCTACATTTGGTTTGCCGACGACGCCCGCCATCTGCCGGTAAGATTTGATATGAAAGTGCGGCTCGGCCACATTCACGGATTTCTGACACGCGTCCAGGAATGAAATGGGTCAGGCTTCATTATTTGTTTTCCCGCTCACCACTGTTGCTCGGCGCGCGACCTCCTCAAAAAACCTTCAAACCGGGTGTCTCCTTCAGGGAGAAACCTGGAGTGAAGTCAGCGTCTGTTCAAATATTTCCGGCCTTGAGTGGATGGATACTTCGAGGATTATTTCGGGGCAGGCATGAAATCCTGATCCATACCAACATCGGTGGGAGACCTCTTGATCTGACCCAGCAAGGTCATCCTATCAATCTTGTCCTGCAAGCGCATGATGCCGTAAAGCAGCGCCTCGGGGCGTGGCGGGCACCCGGGGATGTAGACATCCACCGGGACAATACGATCGACTCCCTGGAGCACGGCATAGGTTGGAAACGGGCCACCGCAACTCGAACAAGCGCCCATCGAGATGCACCACTTGGGATCCGGCATTTGATCCCAGACGCGGCGAACGACCGGAGCCATCTTCAACGCCACCGTTCCCGCCACAATCATCAAGTCCGATTGTCGCGGCGAGGGGCGAAACACTTCAGCGCCAAAACGCGCGATATCAAAACGGCCGGCGCCGGTGGCCATCATTTCAATGGCGCAACACGCCAATCCGAACGTCATGGGCCAGAGGGCCGATTTGCGCGCCCAATTGAAGACCTGGTCCACCGAGGTGACCAGAAAATTTCGTTCTGAAGGGTTCTCAATAAAAGAAGATGACGTCATAAAAATGGGGACCTCAATCAAATCAAATTATGCGGCGCGTTCTTCCCGGGTTTCGATCTTTTCCAAGGACGTCCTAGACCCACTCCAGCGCGCCTTGTTTCCACAGCCAGACAAAGCCCACGATCAGGATTCCGAGAAACACCAGCATTTCCATCAGACCGAACAAACCCAAAACGTCATACCGAATCGCCCACGGGAACAGAAATACAGTTTCCACATCGAACACCACAAACAAGATCGCCACGATGTAGTAGCGCACGGTGTAGCGTTCGCGGGGCTGGTAGACCGGATCGACTCCGCACTCGTAGGGACTCAGTTTGGCTTTGTGGGGAACGCTGGGACGCACCCATCTCAAAATGGCGAGTGTCACGATGGGAAAGAGAAAAGCCAGCGTGATGAATATTAAGATCGGAATATAATTTCGCGGCATGAAGTCGGCCTTTCTTGCAGTCTCAAATCAGAAAGAGATTTTAAAACTATCGGCCGGAATTTAGCAAACCCAATTTGGCGCTGTTGCGCTTTCTCTCACGAATGTCGGGTCTTTCCGTGAATCAGATCGAGGGCGTGGGGTAACAGATCAGCCAGTACGTCCAGACACTGTTCGACACCTTGGGGGCTTCCCGGAAGGTTGACAATCAACGTCTCTTTTCTGACGCCGACCAGAGCTCGGGAGAGAAATGCAAATCGTGTATGGCGGCTCGTTTCGCTCCGCATCAACTCCGCCAGACCGGGGACTTCTTTCTCGATGGCCGACCGCGTGGCTTCGGGTGTCACATCCCGAGGGCCGAGTCCGGTCCCGCCGGTGGTCACCACCAAGTCAACGTGCAACTCATCGGCGTAGCGCTCCAGGATTGCCCTGATGTCCGCGTGCACATCCGCGACGACCTTCGACTCCACGACCTCAAAACCCAGGGCTTGAAGTTTTTCGCGGGCCTTCAATCCCGATACGTCCTGGCGGGAGCCTTCGGCCACCGAATCACTCACGGTGACGACCGCACATTGAAAATTGGATGCCATAAATTCTTGGTGTCCTCAGGAAATGGACCCGATTCAAATTCGCTTGGATTCATCCAAGCGTCGGAGGCCCTCCATCAACAACGATTGAGTCGATTCCCCCACCGAATGCTGTGGAGATACCCCGTCAAAATCAATTTGAAATTGTCCTTCAGTCCAGGTCAGCGAGTCAAAAACCACCGCAGGTCCGCGTTCGCTTCCCCGCTCCGCGTCATAGATTTCCCCGTCACGAAAATACAGGACCGCCGGGTCGCCTGTCGATTGAACCTTCAGGGCGCAGGTTTTCTGGCCGAGGCCCAGAGCTTGAATCAAATCCACCGGGCTCATGTCCGCCAGTCTGCCGGATATAACGCCGTCTTTGACCGTCAGGGAATCGAGCCGAACTTGCGGAAGGCGGGACAAAATAGATCTCAGACGCTGCTTGACCTCCGCAGCGAAGAAGGGCTTCTGAATCCACTCGTCGGGCGTTCCTTCCAGCGTCTTGACCTCGTGGTCCATTTCATCGCGCGTCGCGAGCAACAGGTACGGGGTGCCCCGGTGCGTCGGCGATTCTTTCATTTTGCGAAACAGTTGGACGCCGTTCAGGATGGGCATGCTGAAATCTGCCACGACCAAATCAGGGGCAGCTTTTTGAATCTTCAGCAGGGCATCCGCTCCATCCGTCGCAGTGATGGTTTCGCAGCCCAGCTCGCGGGCCACTGAAATCAGAATCCGCAGTATCGACGAATTATCATCCGCCAATAAGACTTTGACCGGAGTCATGTCGCGGATCCTTTCCCTCCCGAAACTCCAATCCTGCTACGGTCTCGTTTCAGACTCCCTCCCGGTCGCCCCGCTTCAACGAGTGCGCGTGGATTTACGCCGGTAGGTTCCACTGCGGCCGCCGCGCTTCTCTACGAGATAGACTTCTGTGATTTCCATTCCCCGGTCCATGGCTTTGCACATATCATAGATCGTCAGGGCCGCAACCGATGCGGCCGTCAGGGCCTCCATCTCCACTCCCGTCTCGCCTTTGGTGGTCACTGAACTTTCTACCTCGATTCCGGTTTTCACCAAACGGCATTCCACATCCACGTGAGTCAGCAACAAGGGATGGCATAGGGGGATCAAATCTGCAGTCCGTTTGGCGGCCGCGATGCCGGCCACGCGCGCCACTTCCAGCGGATTTCCTTTGGGATTCTTCAGGTGACGAATTGCCGAGAGCGCCTTGGAGGAGATTTTGATAAACCCATGCGCTTTTGCTGTTCGCAGGGTCGCGGGTTTGCCGCTTACATCCACCATTCGGGCCCGGCCGGACCGATCGTAATGTGAGAGTTTGCGAGGCATAAGACTTTCGGAAGAGATCCGCCCTTTTTCAAGCCATCAGAATCTGCACGGTGCTTCCCTCGGTAAATTCTGCCTGATTTTCCGGGGCAATCAAGAGACAATTCGATCTCGCCAAGCCGGCCAAATCGGAGGAACCCTTCCAACGAACCGTGCGAACATAGAGAGAATCCTGACGCAGGGTGAAATACGCCGGAAGATATCCCCGGCGTCCCGTGGGTTGCCGAAAGGAATTTTCCAAACGTGCATTGAGGATCATCGAATCCCCGGCTGTGGTTCCGGAAAGAAGGCCCAGAAGCGGCAAAACGAATAGTTGAAAGGTGACAATCGTGGACACTGGATTTCCAGGCAACGCAAACACGAACTGATTTCCCCGTGTTCCGAATACCGCCGGTTTTCCAGGACGGATGGCAATGGAGTCAAAATGAAATACCACACCCAAGTCTTTCAAAACGGGTTCCACGAAGTCGTATTTTCCTGCCGATACACCCCCGGTCAGCAGCAGGCATTCACAGCCCGAGGGATCGTTGAGAGCCTGTTCGACCTTCTTTCTTAAATCCGCCGGATCGTCTCTGGCGATGCCCAATTCATGTGAACAGCCCGCGTAAGCCTGTCTCACCAAGGCCGCGAGTGAACTGCTGTTGGAATTTCGAATTTGATTGGATGCGGGAGCGGCATCGATCGAGACCAACTCATCGCCGGTCGCCAGAATGGCGACGCGCGGGCGGGCAAACACTTCCACCACGGACAACCCGACGCTGGCTGCCAGCGAAATTTCGTGCACGCGCATTCGTGTGCCGGCCGGCGACAGCTCTTCGCCGCATCGGGCTTCGCTGCCGCGAAAAGAAATATTGGCACCTTCGGAAAGGCTCTTCACAATCCGGATTGTCCCCGCTCCAAAAGAGTGGGCGACGTTTTCACGCGACGCGGAATCCGCCCTTTCGGTATCTTCCACCATGACGACCGCATCAGCCCCCGACGGAACCGCAGCACCGGTCATAATCTGAATCGCTTCTCCGGCAGCAAGGACGGGAGTCTTCGCATCACCCGCCCTGCTCTCGCCCGCTACTCGGAGCGTCACAGGAACCGAACGGATATCGGCACTTCGAACGGCGAACCCATCTTTCACCGAGCGATTGAACGCCGGCACATCGGCATCCGCAACAATCGCTTGTGCCAACACACGCCCCAACGCCTCGCTGAGAGGCACACGTTCTGTTTTTAAAGCGATCTTCCTGGCAAGAAATGTATCGAGGACAATTTGTCGAGCTTGATCGACGGAAATCATGGCAGCAGATTGGACCAGAGCGGCACAATCATACCATTCTTTTCGATCAGGAAAAGTTTGAGAAAGGGACGAGGCGCGGCACACGCGCTTTCGCGGTCACTTCTTCTTAATGAGTTTCAGGATGGAGGAACCTTCTTTCACGATGGTCTGATTCCGTTCCGGCCCCGTGGAAACCATGGCAATCTCGGCCTCAGTCATTTCCGACAACACTTTCAGATAGTCCTGTGCAGCTTGCGGCATGGATTCCAACGCGGTGATGCCGACAGTTGACTTCTGCCAGCCGGGAAAATTCTTGTAAACGGGCTGAGCCTCCGCCAACACATAGGTTTCCGCGGGCATTTCTTTCAAGTCGGAGTTCTTGTATCGATACCCGACGCACACCGGAATCTCTTTAAACACGTCCAGCACATCAATCTTGGTAATCGCCAGGGCATCGGCGCCCAGAATGGCGCGCGCATAGCGGACCGCCGGAACGTCAAACCACCCGCAACGGCGTGGCCGCCCGGTAGAGGCGCCATATTCGTAACCGCGCCGGCGCAATTCTTCTCCGGCTGCATCTTTTACTTCGGTGGGAAAAGGGCCGCCGCCCACCCGGGTAGCGTAGGCCTTGGCAACGCCGATGACGCCGTGAAGTCGCGTGGGCGCCACGCCGGTTCCGGTCAAGGCGCCGCCCGAACCGGCGCTGGAGGAGGTCACAAAAGGATACGTGCCGTGATCCAAATCGAGGTGGATGGCTTGGGCGCCTTCAAACAACAGGCGCTTCCCGGCTTTCATGGCTTGGTCCAACCACATGGCGGTATCGGCCACATAGGGTTGCAACTTGTCGGCCACGGCCTGCAAGGAATCGTAGATTGAAGCGGCGTCCAAAGGCTCGGCATGGTAGAGCGCCGCCAGAAGCGTGTTTTTCGTTTTTACATTAGCAAAAACTTTCTCATGCAGAACCTCGGGGTAAAAGAGATCGCATACCCGGATGCCGACACGCGCCGCTTTATCCTCGTAACAAGGGCCGATGCCGCGAAAGGTGGTCCCAATCTTCCGGTCGCCCAGAGCTTCTTCCGCAGCTTTTTCGACCGCGCGGTGGTAGGGGAGGATTAAATGAGCCCGATTGGAGATCAGCAATCGTCCGTTAAACGAGATGCCGAGGGATTCCAGTTGCGCCATTTCGTTGAGGAGGTATTCCGGATCGATCACCACACCGTTTCCGATGACGCAGAATTTTCCGGGGTGCAGGATACCGCTGGGGATGAGATGCATGACGAACTGCCGCTCACCGATCTTGACGGTATGACCGGCATTGTGTCCGCCCTGGTAGCGCGCCACGACGTCGAAGTGTTCACACAGCAGGTCGACAATCTTCCCTTTGCCCTCGTCACCCCACTGCGTTCCAACAATCGCCAAATTTGCCATTGCGATGGGCCTCGATTTCTTTGGAAGGCGCGCCCAACCGCCCACCACGTCCGAATAGAACGCTTTCAAGGTGGGTCGTGAGGGTGCGTCAATCAGACCGCAAAAACCCGGCCGAAGACCAGATCACACACGGCTTCCTAAAAAGGATCTGCACCGTGTTGATTCGGGAATAGACCCGGGAATTCCAAAGAGGAGCGGTAGAAAAAACCTCGATCCGCCTGAGAGCTTTCGGGATGGCGCCTCACCTGACCTTCCCCAAGAAACCCGCCATGATTACAGCGCCGGCGGAAGAGTCATCGGCAAGGCCCATTCCCCGCCGGCATAAGATCTACAGATTCCGGTCAATCATCTGAGCGATGTTGTCCCGGCCGGCATTGCCCACAATCTGGTCTTTAGGCTCACCGTTCTTGAACAGAATCAAAGTCGGTATGCCGCGCACATTGTAGCGGAACGACACATTCTGGTTTTCGTCGACATTGACTTTGCCGACCTTGATCTTTCCCTGATATTGATTCGCGATGGCCTCGACCGTCGGGGCGAGCATGCGACAGGGGGCGCACCATTCCGCCCAAAAATCTACTAACACCGGAATCGGCGACTTCAAGACATCGTTTTCAAAACCGGATTCGGTGAAATGTGAAATATTAGAATTGTCCGACATGCAATCCTCCAAAGAATTATGGCAGAAATTGACCGTTCATATTTCAACCGACCCTCAGGTTCAAAACTCCATGGAGGCATCGGGGCGCGGCTCTAATCGGCGTGCCGCGAAAGCAATGTTTCGTACAATTGCAGATATCGTTCGGCCGACGCCGTCCAGGAAAAGTCTCGAGCCATTCCATTCCGCATCAGCCGGTTCCACGTCTCGCGTTGTCCGAACGCGTCCAACGCCTCCCGGACGCTCCGAAGAAGCGCCGAGGACGTGTAATCGTCGAATTTAAATCCGGTTCCTTCCCCGGTGGTGGAACTGAAGGGTTCCACGGTATCGTCCAATCCACCGGTCGCCCGGACCACAGGAACCGTGCCGTATTTTAGGCTATAAATCTGGTTCAGTCCACACGGCTCGTAGCGCGACGGCATGAGAAAGATGTCGGCACCGGCCTCGATCTTGTGCGCCAGTTTGTTGTCGAAAGCCAGACGCAAACCGAAGCGCTGGGGCTGCAAATCAGAGATGCGTTGCAGTAGTTGTTGGTATTTCGTGTCACCCGATCCCAGAACCACGAAGGAGGCGTTGGTAGCCAGCAACTCTTGAATACCCTGAGCCACCAGGTCAAATCCCTTCTGATCGGCCAGCCGGGAGATCATTCCGATGAGGGGCCTATCGAGGTCCTCGGGCATATGAAATTCACGCAGCAGATCGCGCTTGCAGTCACGTTTACCCTCCAGATTCTTGGGATCGTACTTTTGCGCAATGAAGGGATCGATGGCCGGCGACCATTCGGAATAATCGATGCCGTTTAATATTCCGTGGACATCGGCGGCACGCTCCCGGACAACACCGTCGAGTCCCTGGCCATACTCGGGTGTTTGAATTTCCTGGCTGTATTTTTTGCTGACGGTCGTGATGGCGTCTGCGTAAACGATTCCCCCTTTGAGATAATTCACCTGGCCGTAGAACTCCATACCGGCGGAATGGAAGGTGTGCACGGGGAGTCCGGCGGCGGGCAGGGCGTAGGAATCAAACAGACCCTGGTAGCCCATATTGTGAATCGTAAATACCGCGCAGGTTTTTCCGAAGAACCAGTCGCCGTTGTATTCGGTCTTCAGGAGGGCGGGAACCAAAGCCGCTTGCCAGTCGTGAGCATGGAAAATGTCGGGGGCCTCGTCGGAACGTTTCGAAAACTCAATGGCGGCGCGGGAGAGCATGGCGAAACGTTGGGCATTGTCTTTGTAATCGCCCGCCTTGTCTCCATAGAGTTCCTCACGCTCGAAGTACTCCGGACAATCGATAAAATAAAGGGAGAGCCCAGTCACCGGCTGCTGATTGGCTTGCCAGACGGAACAAAATTTCAGATTTTCTCCCATCGAAATAGAAAGGCTCGGGGCAACCAGATGCAGCCCCTCCCTGGAGATGCGGCCGTACCGTGGAAGCACCACATCCACCGTGTGTCCCAAACCCGCAATGAATTTCGGCAAAGCCCCGATGACATCTGCTAATCCGCCGGTCTTGGCGTAGGGGACGCATTCCGAAGCCACAAAAATAATTTTTCTTTTCGAGGGGGCGGACTGCTTCAAATTGTTTCGATTGGCCATTCCGTTCGACCGTGTGCGCTCCAGAAAGACATCTAAAATCAAGCCGCAGTAAGTTACAGAAGTGAAGCTCGGGTGTCAAGCCGCGCGCGTATGGGGACAGGCACCTCTCCCTCGCTCAAGCGCGAATCCTGACCACAATGGTGCCTGTCCCCCTTCTTTCAAAAAGTCGCTGTGCTATCATTTCTTGCGATGAAGAGGACCTTGCGTCAACACACCCGCCAACGGCTGGGCCAGCATTTTTTGATCGACTCGGGAATTCGGAACCGGATTCTCGAGAGCCTTCGACTGACTTCCACGGATGCCGTCGTTGAGATCGGCGCCGGCCGGGGCTTTTTGACGGAAGCGTTGGCCCATCAGGCAAAGAAGGTTTGGGCGGTCGAAATCGATCCTCAGTTGGCCCTGGGGTTGAAGGCCCAATTCATTTCAACTCCCCACGTCGAAATCATGGTAGAAGATATTCTTCAATTTGATTTCCGCGCGCTGGCCCGTCCGCTGGGTGGAGAGAAGAAATTACGCGTGGTCGGCAACGTTCCTTATTTCATCAGCTCACCGATCATTTTCAGGCTCTTGGACTGTGGCGATTGCATTCAGGATGCCACCCTGATGCTTCAAAAGGAGATGGCCGATCGCATCACGGCGTCTCCGACTTCACGGGATTACGGGTACGCCTCCGTGGCCACGCAACTCTGTTCCCGCGCCACGCATCTCTTTGCAGTTCCTCCCAAGTCATTTTTCCCGCCGCCTCAAGTTCAATCGGCGGTCATTCAATTGACCATGGCCAGCCGCTCCCAAGAGCTGGCCATCTCCGACACAAAATCCTTCTTGAAATTTGCGCAACAAATTTTCACGGAAAAACGCAAGACCCTCCTCAACAATCTGAAGCGGTTTCTGCCGGGAAATCGGCCTGAGACTTCCCGGCAACTGATGGAAGTCTTCGATCAGTGCCAACTCGATTCTAAGATCCGAGCGGAGAATCTTTCCTTGGAAGCGACGGCTCGCCTGTATGCCGTCTTGCGGCAGCGCGGAATGTTGTGTTAATTTAACCGCGAGGCAAAGCATTCATGAGGCTTCGGAAGGGGCCGGAGAAATCGCGTCGGGTAGGGACTCCGGCGCTTGGCCATTCACCTCACATTCAACGAATCCATCGACTTAGGAACCAACGTTGTCCAATCACAAGGTAGAAATCATTCCCCTGGGAGGCCTGGGCGAATTCGGAATGAACATGATGTTCATTCGCTCCGGATCCACGGCCGTGGTGGTCGACGCCGGGATCATGTTTCCCGATGACGAACTGCCCGGGGTGGACGTGGTGGTTCCCGACATCACTTATCTGCGCGAGCATCGCAGCGAAATCCAGGCCATTCTCCTTACCCACGGTCACGAAGACCATATCGGCGCCCTGCCATTCGTGCTTCCGGAAATCAATGTTCCGGTCTATGGCACAGCATTCACATTGGCGTTGGCGGAAGATCGGCTGCGCGAACACGGCTTGCTGGAATCCGTGAAGCTGATCGAAATACATCCCTGTGATCGCATCACGCTGGGTGAAATGGAAGTCGAGTTCATCCAGGTGACCCACTCCATCGTGGATGCCGTGGCTCTGGCCATTACCACTCCGGCCGGTGTTCTGATCCACACCGGGGATTTCAAGATCGACCCGACGCCCATCGACCATAAGAATTTCGACGCGGGGCGATTTGAGGAGTATGGACGCCGCGGCGTGCTGGCGTTGATGTCCGATTCGACCAATGTGGAGCGCAAAGGGAATACGCCCTCGGAACGCGCCGTCAATGCCCGCTTCGACGAAATCTTCAGTGCGGCGACGGGCGCCATCATCATCTCCTGCTTCGCCACTTCCATTCATCGCATTCAAATTGTTCTCGACACGGCCCAGAAGTTCGGGCGCCGAGTCGCGTTGTTGGGCCGCGGCATGGTGCAGGTTTACCAGCTGGCCATGGAGATGGGTTTGTTGCATCACGCCGAAGGGCTGTGCATCCGACCGGGTAACGATCGGCCGGTGCACCGCGATCGAGTCGTGTATCTGTCCACCGGCAGCCAGGGAGAACCCATGGCCGCGCTGGCGCGTATTGCCGTCGATGAAAACAAACATTACAAAGTTCAACGGGGAGACGTGGTCATCATTTCCGCCCGCATGATTCCCGGCAACGAAAAATCCGTTCTGCGAATGGTCAACCATCTTTACAAACGCGGCGCTGAAGTTTTCTACGACGACGGCTCCCAGCCGCCCATTCATGTTTCCGGGCATGCCAGCGCCGACGAATTGAAGTGGATGATCCAAACCGTGCGCCCCAAATATTTCATTCCGCTGCACGGAGAATATCGCCAGCTGATGCGCCACGCCCAACTGGCCGAGGAAACCGGCGCCGTAAGCGGCCAAATCATTGTCATGGAATCGGGCTGCCACCTGGTGCTGGATCAGGAGGCCGCCCGCCTCCTCGACACCGTTCCCGTGGGCCGCATCTGCATTGACGAGGGCTCGCTCGAAGAGGTCGACGAAGTGGTGGTGCGCGAACGGCGCCACATTTCCGAAGACGGCATCGTATTGCCCATCATCGCCATCAATAAACACACCGGAGCCATCGAGCGCAGTCCGGAAATCGTGAGCCGCGGGTTTGTCACCATGGATCAGAACGAGGACTTGATCAGCAACGCCAGTGAGGTTGTGCGGAAAACCCTGGAAGACGCCAGCATCGAGGAGAAAACCGATCAAACCCTGATTCGCAACAAGATCACCCGCGACTTGAAGAAGTTCTTTTTCAAACAAACACAGAAACGCCCCTTGGTTCTTCCGGTCATTTTGGAAATCTGAGCGCGGGATCTTTGGGTCTGGAGTCCACGCCCGGGAACGGATTTTCACCATTTTGAGGAGGACGCGTGCCGCTGATTCAAGTCATTGTTTACGCCGTCATTCAGGGCCTGACGGAATTCTTGCCCGTCAGCTCGACCGCGCATTTGGTGTTGCTGCCCTGGTTGATGCACTGGGAAGATCCCGGTTTGACTTTTGACGTGGCCCTTCACCTCGGTACGCTCCTGGCCCTGGTGGCTTATTACTGGAAAGACTGGATTGATCTTTTGGGCGGCGCTGCGGGAATGCAGCCGGGACTTTCGCGCCAACATTACAGCCAACAGCGCTGGCTTCTCGGTTGGATGGTGGTGGCCACAATCCCTGCGGGAGTGGCGGGCTACCTGTTCGAGCACCGGGTGGAAACTCAGGCCCGACAGCCGATGGTGATTGCCGCGTCGCTGATCGGAGTGGCCGGCCTCATGATCTGGGCCGAACGGCGCGCCCATCAAGATAAACGCATCAGCCAAATCAGTTTTCTCGACACGCTCTGGATCGGTGTTTTACAGGCCTTGGCGCTGATTCCGGGTGTTTCCCGGTCCGGCATTACCATCACAGCGGGCTTGTTCCGCGGCTTGAATCGCGAAGCCTCGGCGCGTTTTTCTTTTTTGCTGGCCACGCCCATCATCGCCGGCGCGGCCCTCAAGAAAGCCCTGGAGATCCACCACACCGGCTTGAGCCCGGAAATGCGCGCCCCTTTCATTTGCGGTATCATCTTATCGGCCGTCGTGGGATGGATTACGCTTCGCATTCTGACGGTTTTTTACGAGAAACATTCGCTGGAAGGCTTTGCGTTTTATCGCGTGGCATTGGGCATTTTCATTCTTGCGATTGGATTTTTGCGGTAAGAATAGGGACGCGGGCAGCGGAT
This sequence comes from Terriglobia bacterium, assembly GCA_028716525.1. GTDB lineage: Bacteria > Acidobacteriota > Terriglobia > JAIQFV01 > JAIQFV01 > JAQUPQ01. The sequence goes on from JAQUPQ010000003.1 coordinate 15,275, forward strand.
CGGCCCTCGATTGTGTCACTGCACGATAAGCCGCTTGAGGTTTCATGTCGATATTATCGCCGACGCGCAATCACCATCGCTTGAACGAGCTGGTCGGCCTTCTGCTGGGAACCGTGGCTCTTCTGGCTCTGTTGAGCCTGATGTCTTACCATCCCACGGATCCCTCCTTCAATTGGATCGGCAGCACGGATTTAAAACCTCATCCTCAAAATTACATCGGATATGTGGGGTCCTACACCGCCGATGTGCTGATTCAAACCCTGGGATTTGCCGCTTTCCTGGGCCCGATCGGGCTGCTGATTTTTGCGTGGCGCTGGTTTTGGTCCAAGCCCATCGAGACGCCGCTGCTGAAACTCACCGGATTTTTGCTCCTGCTCTTTTCGATTTCGACATTGGCCGCGATTCTTCCCGGTGATTTGTTCTTGCGATGGAGATTGAAAACCAATTTCGGCGGACTGGTCGGGCAGCTTCTGGCGGAACAGATAGAGACGATTCTGAACCCCGCCGGGCGGCTGATTGTCCTGACGTGCGCCTTGCTGGTTGCACTGTATATCACCACCTCCTTCTCCCTGCAGCGCTGGATGAACTGGCTGCACGGGCGATTACTGGGCGTCAAACAGCATTTCCGCGAATGGCGCGACCGGCGCGAAATTCACCGCAAAGAGAAGATGCGGGAAAAAATGGAGCGCGGTGAGGTTCCGGAAAAACAGCCGGTCATCAACGCCGTGATGCCGGCGGTTGAAGAAGAGGACCTGGCTGAAGAAGAAGTCGAGGAGCCCCCCGAGAAACCCCGCAAGCTTTTCCGCCGCAAACCCAAAAAATCCCAATCCGACAAAGCCTCCACTCCGGCGCCGGAGACTTCCGGTGACAACGGAGACTTTCAGTTGCCGTCATTGGAACTGCTCCGCAAAAGCGAACGGCATTTCACCCTGGAAGAAGATGAACTTCGGGAGCGCGCCAAGCAGGTGGTCGAAAAATGCGGGGAGTTTGGCGTTCAGGGCTCCGTGACCGACGTCCACCCCGGACCCATCGTCACCACGTTTGAATTCAAGCCCGACGCCGGCATCAAGTACAGCCGCATCACCAATCTCGAAGACGATTTGTGTCTGGCGTTGAAAGCGGAATCCATTCTGATCGACCGCATTCCCGGTAAATCCACCGTCGGCATCGAAGTCCCCAACACGCAACGGGAAATCATCGCCGTCCGCGAGATTTTAGAATCGCAGGAATTTCAACAATCCAGCTCTCGCCTGACTTTGGGACTGGGAAAGGACATCACCGGACGCATCATCGTGGAAGACTTGACGACCATGCCGCATCTGCTGATCGCCGGCTCGACCGGCTCCGGCAAAAGTGTGGCCATCAACGCCATGCTGATTTCCATTCTCTACAAATCGCGCCCGGACGAAGTGAAACTCATCCTGGTGGATCCGAAACGGTTGGAGCTGGGTTTGTATCGCGATATTCCGCATCTGTTGACGCCGGTGGTCGATGAGCCGAAAAAAGCATCCAATGCCCTGTTGTGGGCCACTCGCGAAATGGAAAATCGATATCGCAAGTTGGCTCAACAAGGCGTGCGCAATATCGATCAGTACAACAAAGTGGTGCGCGAGATGACCAGCCCGTCGCTCGAAGCCAATGGAGAGAACGGGGAAAACGGGCCCTTGCCTTACATCGTTATTGTGATCGACGAGTTGGCCGATCTGATGATGGTCGCCGCCAAAGACGTGGAAACTTCCATTACCCGGCTGGCACAAATGGCCCGCGCCGTCGGCATCCACCTGATTCTGGCCACCCAACGTCCTTCCGTGGATGTTATCACCGGCTTGATCAAATCCAATTTCCCGTGCCGCATTTCGTTCCGCGTGGCTTCCAAGGTGGATTCACGAACCATTCTCGACTGCAATGGCGCGGAGCAGTTGCTGGGCCGCGGCGACATGTTGTTGCTGCCGCCCGGCTCCATGCGCCTGACGCGTGTCCATGGCGCCTTGGTCACGGAAACTGAAGCCACAGCGGTGGCGGAACACCTGCGGGCTCAAGCGGTACCCTCCTATAATGAGCGCGTCCTTGATGATTTAAAGGAGAAAGAACAGCAGGAAGCCGATCTTGGTGAAAAAGATGAGATGTACGACGAAGCCGTCCGCTTGGTCGTGGAAATGGGAAAAGCGTCTACTTCCACCCTGCAACGCCGCTTGCGGCTGGGCTATAGCCGCGCCGCCCGCCTGATTGACATGATGGAACGCGACGGCATCGTCGGCCCCGCCGACGGCAGCAAACCCCGCGAAGTCCTCGTTAAGAAGGATTACTTCCGAGAAATCGATGAATCGCTGCGATAGTGGCACCGCATCGGCGCTTCCGGTCCGCACTTCAACGACAATATTTCAGTTAAGAATTCGCGCCGATAAATTCCAAATTCCAAGCACCAAAGTCCAAATAAGTTCCAGAATCCAAGTTCCAATAAGCTGAGCCGAAATTTGAGTAAAACCGCTTGGCAAAAATAGGTCCTGTTTGGATTTTGGAATTTGGAATTTATTTGGAATTTGGCGTTTGGGATTTGGAATTTATTAATGTCCCTGTTCAACGCTGAAGTTGAAATGATTAATCCCTGCTTCTGCTAAATTGCACCTCTTCTCACCGGTCTTCTTTGGTATAATCCACGCATTCAAAATTTTCGGAGGAATTATGCGTCCAATGAGTCAACGTTCTTGGTGTTTGGGAACACTTGCAGTGCTGGGTGTGATGATTTACATGGGTTCGATCGCTTTCGCGCAACCGCGCGGCGGCATGATGGGCGGCGGACCGATGCTGTCGGGATTGCTGCATCCCAAGGTGGGCTATGGCGCCGTTTATGAATCGGTCAACGGCCAGGGGGAAACCTCCCGCATGTCGATGGCCGTCGTGGGCAAAGAAGAAGTTCAGGGCACCACGGGATATTGGATGGAAATTTCGTTTGCCGATCCTCGAAGCGGCGGCGATATGGTCATGAAGTACCTCCTGGCCCCACAAGGCACCAGCGTTCACTTCTATCGCGTCATCATGAAGAATGCGGCTTTGGGTGTGGTGGAGATGCCGGAAATGATGACGGACCGGATCAATCAGACGGTGGGCCAAGGACTCAGCACGACACTGGCAGGCATGGGAAAGAATCTCGGCACGGAAGTGATCACGACCAAAGCCGGACCCAAGAAATGTACGCATTGGCAGCGAGAAAACAACGGGGTCACCTCCGACGTCTGGATCAACGAAGACGTCTACCCGACCTCACTGGTGAAGAGCGTAACCAAGACGGCTAATGGCACGCATACCATGACCTTGATCGAAGAATTGTCCAATGCCACTACCAAGATCATCGAACAACCCAAACCGTTTGCCATGCCGGGAATGCGGCCTCCAGGAAACTAGCCGCCTCGGCGCGTCCTCGGATTAACGGGCTCCGCTTGGAGCCCGTTATTATTTTCAGGAGCGAGTATTTATTGCTTTTTCGTAGGATTCGGAGAGTTTTGAGAGGGGTCCGCGCCGGAATGAGCGGCCCCCGAGTTGTGGGAAGAGTTATTCGCGCCGTGGTTGGAGGGAAGCACAACCACGATCTCTCCCTGCTTCCCCATCTGACCTTCTTCCCGAGCAATGCGTTCCACGCCTTCAGGACTGCGCAACTCGTCGATTTCCTTCTTCAATCGTTGCTGTTCCTGGCGGGCCCGTTCCCGCTGCGTCTCCAACCGTTCCAACGCCTGCCTCTGGTGGTGCAAAGCCAGAAAACCATTCTGGCCGAAAATCGCAGTCAATAGAATCAGGATGGAGATGCCGATAACCACCACCGACACCGCGGTCCGTGGGCGAATAATTTCCGACCACTCTCGAGGGGTTGGACGAAAGGGCTTACGGCGACTCTTACGCGATGGCCGCCGGGTGTTGTAAACAATTCTCATGAAAGTTTCTCTCGAGACGGGTGAAACTCAGACCGCCAGCAGTTGATTCAAAGCCCGCTGCAGTTTTCGGAGCTGTGCCGGTGTCGAGGCCTCACAATAACACCGCGCCACGGGTTCAGTTCCCGACAGCCGGACCAGCACCCAGGCGCCATCTTTAAAGATCACTTTTCGGCCGTCGATGGAAATTTCCCGCTCCACGGCGGGGAATCCGGCCAGATTATTGAATAGCCCGGGGAGGTTTTCAATCTTTTTCTGGACGAATTTGCGATCGTCTTGAGACACCTGGATGTTTATCCGGGAGTTGTAGAACGCTCCGACACGACGGAATAATTCGCGGCGTTGTTGTTGCAGGGATTTCCTCCGAACCGCCACCATTTCAGCCGCCAAAAGACACGCCAGAATGCCATCCTTTTCCGGAACGTGACCGCGAATCGACAAGCCGGCGCTCTCCTCGCCGCCGATTACAAGCTCATCGTGCTTGATCAAATCCCCCACGTACTTGAAACCCACGGGTGTCTCTAAGAGTTTTCGATCATGGTACGCCGCGACCGCATCAAGAAGGTGGGTGGTCGCAACCGAGCGTCCGATTCCGCCCTTCAGGCGGCGTTCCACGATCAAGTAATCCGCGGCCAGGCCAATCAAATCGTTGGGTATGATAAACGATCCGTCGCGATCCAGGACGCCGAAGCGGTCGGCGTCGCCATCAGTCGAAATTCCCAACCCTGCGCGCGACGCTTTCATGGCTTGACGCAGATCTTGAAGATGATTTTCAGAAGGGTCGGGCGCGTGTCCACCAAATGAGGGATCCGGATTGTCGTTAACACACTCCAGAAGAATTCGAAACTGTTTGGCAATTTGCTTGATCACGCTTGCACCCACACCGTGCTGAGGATCATAAACAAGATGCAGCTTCGATTTTCGGATGGCATCAAAATCAACCAGCCGGGCCAAATGATCGATATACGGTTGCTCCAGTTTCACGATGTGAAGATGGGGATGTTGCAATTGTGGAACCTGTTGGACATCTTTCGAAGTGAGTTTCTCCAGCACCGTTTCGATGGCGTGAGTCACCTGCGGCAGGGCCGGTCCTCCATCGGAAGAAGAAAACTTTATTCCATTGTATTCCGGGGGATTATGACTGGCGGTAATGTTGAGCGCGCCGGAGACTGTGGCGCGCTTGTCGTGAATCACTCCATATGCTATGGTCGGCGTCGGCGTTGGAGCATGACACAAATCCACACGCACATTGTGGGCCAGCAGGGTGCGGGCGGCTTCTTCAGCAAAAGCCCGCGACAAGAAGCGCGTGTCGTATCCAATAATCACGCGGCCCGCGGCCCCGGATGTGCCCTGCAGATATCGGGCGATGGCTTCAACCACCAAACGAACGTTTGCAAAGGTGACTTCCTCGGCAATAATGCCGCGCCAGCCGGAAGTCCCGAATCTCAGCGCCATGCCAGGTCGCTCCTTGAACCCCTTCGCGTCCTGCCCCACCTCGGGAGAATGTTATGACTGACAAGATCATCGTTTTTGTGACCGCTGGAAAAATCACGGAGGCCAAACGAATTGCGCGCCGCCTGGTAGAAAAACGCCTGGCCGCCTGTGTCAGCGTGATTCCAAAAATCACATCCGTCTACACCTGGAAAAACCGCGTTGAAACTCAGGAGGAATGTCTGTTGCTCATCAAAACGCGACGGCAGCGCTTTGATGAATTGCGTCAGTGTATCGAGAGCCTGCATAGCTACGAAGTGCCCGAGATCATCGCCGCGCCGATCGTTGAAGGCGCCGCCAACTACCTGAACTGGATCGAACAAGTCGTGCCCGCCGAAGGCTGAATCGAATCCCCGGCCGGCAGGATCATGCCTTCGTCAAATTCTTCCCAGCGCCGTCTTCAAATCTTCGACCAAGTCTTCCACATTCTCAAGGCCCACCGAGAGGCGCACCAATCCGTCCGAAATACCCAGCCGCAGGCGTTCTTCCCGCGGCACGCTGGCGTGCGTCATGGTGGCGGGATGAGAGATCAAACTTTCCACGCCGCCCAAACTCTCAGCCAGCGAAAATAACTTCGTCCCTTCCAAAACCTTTCTGGCCCTTCCGAGCGAACCCGTTTCGAACGATATCATGCTGCCAAAGCCCGACATTTGACGCTTCGCCAATGCAAACTGGGGGTGGGTCTTCAGTCCGGGATAATACACCTTTTTGACTCCGGGGTGACGCGCCAGAAAAGCGGCGATTTTTCGGCCGTTGAAATCGTGCTGCCGCATGCGCACGCCCAGAGTCTTGGTACCGCGCAACAACAACCAGGAATCGAAGGGCGAAAGAATGGCGCCCACGGCATTCTGCAAAAATTTCACGCGTTCGGCATCTTCGGCGTGCTTCAGCACCACCATTCCTCCGACCGAGTCGCTGTGTCCGTTCAGAAATTTGGTGGTCGAATGGACTACGATGTCGGCGCCCAACGCCAACGGCCGCTGAAAATAGGGCGACATGAAGGTATTGTCGACCACCAGCGTGGCCTTGGCGCGGCGGCTGGTCTTGGCAGCCGCTCGCAAGTCGGTCAGCGACATGACCGGATTGGTCGGCGTTTCCACATAAATCATACGGGTGGTTTCACGGACCGCCGCCTGCACCGCCGTCAGATTCGAAGTATCCACAAACGTGAATTGCAATCCGAATCGCTCCAGCACAAATCGAAACAAACGGAAGGTGCCGCCGTAAGTATTGTCGGAGCATATGACGTGATCTCCGGCTTTGAGCAATTTCAGGACGGTGTCGATGGCCGCCATTCCTGAAGAGAAGGCATACGCGGCTGTTCCCCCTTCCAGGATGCAGACATTTTTTTCCGCGGCCGCCCGTGTCGGATTTTGCGTTCGGGCATACTCGTACCCTTTGTGTTTGCCCAAACCTTCTTGAACGTAAGTTGAAGTTTGAAAAATGGGAGTAATGATGGCGCTCGTCGCAGGATCGGGAATCTGCCCTCCATGAATGGCCTCGGTATCAAAACCCATAAGGACTCCTTTGAATCTCATAAACATTAAAGGGATGAAGCTCGCATCTCCAAATTCGGATAAGCGAGAACCTAATCAAAGATATTTTTGCTGAGATAGCGCTCGCCGCTGTCGGGAATAATGGTGACCACGTTTTTCCCCGGCCCCAGCCGCTTGGCAATTTGCACGGCAGCGAACACATTCGCGCCGCCGGATCCTCCCGCCAAAACACCTTCCTCATGAGCCAAGCGCTTGAGCGTGGCAAACGAGTCGGCGTCCATCACCGTAACGACTTCGTCGGCCAGACCCATATCCAGTGTTTTCGGAACAAAGCTGTTTCCAATCCCTTCCACCTTGTGCGAGCCGGCTTTTCCGCCGCCAAATATCGATCCCTGGGGCTCTACCACCGCCGCCCACAAGGTCGGGATGCGTTCTTTCAAATATCGCGCCACGCCGGTAAACGTGCCGCCGGTACCGGCCCCGATGGCGATGGCGTCGACCTTACCGTCCATTTGCTGAAAGATTTCAGGCCCCGTGGTCTCGTAATGAATCTTGGGATTGGAAGGATTCTCGAATTGTTGGGGGACGTAGGAATCGGGAATTTGATCGGCTTTCTCGAAGGCCCGGCGGATGGCGCCCTCCATTCCTTCGGACCGCGGCGTAATGACGACTTCGCCGCCCAAGGCCCGCATCAGCGTCATTTTTTCCTGACTGAAACCCTCCGGCACCATCAGGATGACGCGATATCCAAGTTTCACGCCGATCAAGGCCAGGCCGACTCCGGTGTTTCCGGCGGTCGGCTCGATGATCGTTCCGCCCTTCTTCAAATGCCCGCCGGCTTCGGCGTCACGGATCAAACCTACGGCGGTGCGGTCCTTAATCGATCCGCCGGGATTGAACGTTTCCATTTTGACCCAAATGGCTGCCGCCGGTTCCTTGCAAATTTTTTCCAGATGAAGAATCGGAGTATTCCCGATCAGATCCTGAATACTTTCTGTCCGAGACAAATGCATGGGCCCCTCGCTTGGATGATTGCGCACATCAGGTAAGATAATCAGCAGACAAACCGTTCGAAGTTATCCGAATCATTTGGGAGTGTCAACCCGAAAGTCCGCCTTGGCAATGACCCGCGAAAAGAGTTTTAATAGTGCGGCTCCGGCACGGATTCGATATTGAACGGTGGCCACAATCTTTCGAAGCACACCTCACAGGAAATCAGGCGGGCCCGTGGTTTCCGGGTTTTTAAAAATTTCGCCTTTCGAGAAAGGAACCGCCATGAAATGGATCCATTCCGCGTTTCTCTTTTTGTTGATGGTCTCCATCAATTTTGCTCAATCGAAGCCTATTACCATTCACGTGGGAACACTTCTGGACGGCCAGGGTGGGATATTACAAAATGTGACGCTCGTCATCACCGATTCCAAAATTACGAAAATCGAACCTTCTCGTCCGGGACCCGCCGATTACGATTTTTCAAAACTCACCGTTCTGCCCGGCCTCATCGACACCCATAATCATCTTTCCTGGCACTTTGGACCGGATGGCCGCTTTGTCGCTCACGATACGTCGCCCGCTGAGACGCTGGGTTACACCCTGGAAAATGGTTTCGTCACCATAGAAAGTGGCGTCACGACGGTTCAAGAACTGGGCAGCGCTATCGATAAAGACGCCCGGGCTGCTTTTGCGCGCGGCGTTCTGCCCGGCCCGCGTGTGATCACGTCTTTGCAACCCATCACAAATTCAAAACTCTCACCTGAAGAAATTCGAGAACAGGTGCGGCAACGCAAAGCCGAGGGCGCCGATGTCACTAAAATTTTTGCGTCCAAGAGCATTCGCGATGGAGGAGGAGCTACCCTCACGCGCGAACAGATCGAAGCCGCCTGCGGGGAAGCCAAAGCTCAGGGATTGCGGTCCGTCGTTCATGTCTACGGCGACGAAACCATCCGGCAGGTGGTGGAGGCCGGTTGCACCAGCGTCGAACATGGGACGTTTGTGAGCGATGAGACTCTTAAGCTGATGGCTTCGCGGGGGACGTATTTCGATCCGAATGTTGGACTTGTGGCCCAAAACTACCTGTTGAATCGCTCCCGCTACCAGGGCATCGGCAATTACGACGAGGCCGGATTTGCAGCCATGGAGAAGGTTATTCCCCAAAATCTGGAAATGTTCAAAAGAGCGCTCCGAATCCCGGGATTAAAAATCATCTTTGGAACCGACGCCGTAGCCGGTGCACATGGAAGAAATGTGGAGGAATTGATTTTCCGGGTTCAGGCCGGAGGGCAGGACCCGCAGGCAGCCATTATTTCAGCCACTTCCCTGGCTGCGCAGTCGTTGCATTTAGAAAACCAGATTGGGACGATCCGTCCCGGAATGCAAGCCGATCTCATCGCGGTGGAAGGAGACCCGCTGAAAGATATGACAGCCTTGCGGCGAGTGGTTTTCGTGATGAAGGGCGGGGACGTGATCAAGTATCGCCCTTCCCGATGAATGCAGACGAAAGAGTGGGGACAGGCACCTTTTACTCAATCCATCACGAATTTTCAGCGGGCGGGTGCCTGTCCCCACTCTTTCAATCTAAGTTCTTGTGTAAGAACTCCAGCACACGACGCCAAGCGTCGGCGGCGGCATCGGCGTTGTAGACTTCCGGTCGCATATTGTTGAAGAACGCGTGCTGGGCCTTCGGATAAATGAACACTTCCCCCTGAATGCCATACTTCTTAATGGCCGCTGTCAACCGCTCCATCTTGGCAATGGTGATCCATTGATCGAGTCCGGCCCCAATAAAAAGAAGCGGACAGTGAATGTTCTTGACGGGATCGTCGGGATCAGGAATATCGCCATAAAACGGTGCAGCCGCCTTTAAATCCGATATGTGGCACGCCGCCAGCAACGCGATGCTGCCGCCCATGCAAAACCCGGTAATACCGATGCGCCCCGCTTTGACGAATGTCTGCGGCTTCAAGTGATTGAACGCGGCGCGCACGCGTTTTAATGCTTCTTCAGATTTCATTTCGTTCATGAACTTGGCCGCTTCATCCTTGTCCTTGGCCACTCGGCCGTCGTAAAGGTCGACCGCCAAAGTCACAAAACCTTCCCGGGCATATCGCCGTGCCACATCTTTAATGTGATCGTTCAGGCCATACCACTCGTGCGTCAGCAACAGCCCCGGCAGCGCCAAAGCGGTCTTCGGATGCGCCAGATAACCACCGACCTCCAAGTCGCCCTCCTTGAATTTGACGAACTGGGCTTCAATTTCGGATTCCGGATATTTAGACGATGTCATTCCTTTTCTCCTTGAACACATTCATTATTACAACACTTAATGTCGGATGGACTTTCATCTATGACACCTTGCACGCAGAACCATGAAAATGAAAACCCGAGCAACCCACATCCATCCTATTTATTTTTGGCAGTTCGGCTCGATAGAAAATAGCTTTTCAACTTAACGAGAGACGGCCAGGCATTGCCCATGGCCTTTTTGAAACGCGAAGAGCCTTCGGGCATCCAACGGGTGCTGCGTTCTTTGCCGGGGTTCGGGTCCAGCGAATAGGCATAGGCGGCGATGGAACGGCGAAACTCTCCCTCCGGAAAATTAATAGAGCTGTATCCATGCAGCGTGTAATCCCGGGTGAACATGATGACGCAGCGATTGAATCGCGGCTCCACCTCCGCCGCTCTCTCTGTGACGCGGTGCTTCAGCTTCAGCTCTCCGCCAAACTCCTTCTTCCAACCCTGGTTCAGATACAACAGGATATTCAGATTCCGGCGCCAGTTTCGATGCAGTGGATGATAATTGAAATCCACATGCATATCGAGAAAGCTGTTTCGGCCGCCCAGATGAATGCCTCCGCCAAAGAATTCCGAGTCGACAAAGACCTCCTGCCCTGTGATTCCAGCCAGCAGCAGCTGAAAACGCTCCGAAGTAAAGTCGTCGTATAGTTCCCGGCACTCCGGGGAAAATTTCTTGAAATCGCCCTTCTCGAATTTATTCCGCGCGAAAATGTAATCGCGACTCTTGTTGACGGGGTCTCTTCCGGGAACCGGCAAGGTCGGAATTGTCCGGAGCAATCGCGCGGCATCCGCAAAATCGTCGATGACGATGTGCTCGAAGGGCTCCGCAGCGAGAAACTGCCGCGTCAGCAATTCGCGTCTTTCTTCAATGGCCGTGAAGTTGATCATGAAAAATCATCCTGCCGGATCGAAGCGAAATGTCTGGAATCACCGCCGGCACCTGCCTCGATGATTCACCTGAACAGAAGATCCTATCTTCTGCCCGCAAATATTATATGAAAGATGGGTGGACCTTTTTTGCATCTGGCGGAGGCGGTAGGATTCGAACCCACGATCCCACTTCCGCGGGATAACGGTTTTCAAGACCGCCGCCTTCAACCACTCGGCCACGCCTCCGCACGACATGGCAGTGTAACGAGGCCACTCGACATATGTCAATCAGACCGATTTTAAGGGGACGTGTAGTGCCAGCTCACTGAAGCGGCGGGTGCAATTCGCTCACGGGTCAGCGAATCGATGGTGTTTCTTTCCAGCTCTTTGTCTGCTTTCTGACGACCGCCGCCTTATAAAACAGGCGGCGCCACCCGAGCATCAGCAGATTAGGGTTGCACCTCAAACTATCCCACCCGCTCGATGACTTCTAAACCATCCAAATACGGACGCAGAACCTCCGGAATAACGACGCTCCCGTCTTTCTGCTGGTAATTTTCAATGATCGCGAGCCAGGTGCGCCCTACCGCCAAGCCGCTGCCATTGAGCGTGTGCAGGAAATCGACCTTCCCCTTTCCATCCGGTCGAAACCGGATGTTGGCCCGTCGGGCTTGGAAGGCTTCAAAGTTGGAACACGAAGAGATTTCTCGAAACCCCTTCTGCGACGGCAACCACACTTCCAGGTCGTAGGTCTTGGCGGAGCTGAATCCGGTGTCGCCGGTGCACAGAGTGATCACCCGGTAATGAAGGTTCAACTTCTGCAAAATGGTTTCGGCATCGCGCGTCAACCTCTCGTGTTGTTCGTAGGAGGTTTCAGGAAGGGCGAATTTCACGAGCTCGACCTTATTGAACTGATGCAGACGAATGAGACCGCGCGTATCTTTACCGTAACTCCCCGCCTCACTTCGAAAACAAGGCGTATAAGCGCACAGTGAAATCGGCAAGCGGGAAGTTTCCAAAATTTCGTCACGGTAAATATTGGTTACCGGAACTTCCGCCGTGGGAATCATCCAAAGATCGCGAGTTTCTTCACCCACTTTCAGACGAAACAAATCCTCTGCAAATTTCGGCAGGTTTCCCGTCCCAATGAGCGAGGCGGAGTTCACGGCGAACGGAGGCAGCACCTCGGTGTATCCATTCTCTTTGGTTTGCACGTCCAGCATGAAATTGATGAGGGCACGCTCCAGCCTCGCCCCGATCCCGGTGTACAGGGCAAAACGCGCACCGGCAATTTTCGATGCCCGCCCGAAATCCAAGATTCCCAGCGCCTCACCCAAGTCCGTATGATCTTTGGGAGTGAAACCCAGCGAGGGCGGATCCCCCCAGCGACGTTCCTCACGGTTTTCCTCAGAACTCCGGCCGAATGGCACTGTGGCATGGGGAATATTGGGGACAAAAAGCAACCAGTCGTGCAGCTTCTGCTCCACTTCGCGCACCTGGGAGTCAAAGCCGGCGATTTGATCCGATACTTCTTTCATGGCGGCGATGGGAGCCGTGGCGTCCTGTTTGTTCTTCTTCAAACGGGCAATTTCTTCGGAGGCCTTATTGCGCCGCGCCTTCAGTTCCTCACTCTTCGTAAGCAGCTCGCGACGCTGCTTGTCCAGTGCCAGAAATTCGTCAAGCTTGAGGGTGATGCCGCGCTGCGCGATCTTCTCCACCACCATATCCGGATGATTGCGAACTAAAGCCACATCGAGCATAGGTACCCCACTTCCATTGGATTCTTCATCATGATGAGCGTGCTGAAATGATTACTGCCCCGCCGTCGAAGCGACTCTAACGCACCCCTAAAAGTTCTGTCAAACAGAGAACGGTCTGGATAGACTGGATAGACTGAACTGTGTGCTTTTCAGCTATAATGCCCACTTGCCTCGATTTTCGATCTTGAACTTATGATGAAATCGATCCGCCACAATCTGCGCCTCAGAACAAAGATTATTGGTCTGGTGACCATCGTCATGATCTCCGTTCTGGCGATTTCCACCTACATCGGCCACTTCATCACGCAGTTGCTGGTGGAAGAGGATCAATACCATCGCGCTGTGGAATTGGCCTTCGCCAACGCCGATCGCTTAGCAAAGCGGGGAGTCTATCTGGACCCCGCCATGCTGGCGCAGGAATTTCAGATTATTCAACGCGACCACGCGGATGTTCAGGGAATCGCCCTCTACCGCCACGGGCCGGGTGGCGCGCATATCTTGGAATTGGCGGCACCGGCGGGACCCCCGTTGTTGGAGCTGGATGCCCAACCGAAAGTTCAATCAATGTTTGAGTATTACAGCCCCTTTGAAGGTGTTCAGTCCATCGAAACCGGCCGGGGGAAGGCTCTGGCTTGGATTGTCGGCTCCGAAATCACCGTGAATGGAAAATCAGTGGCTTGTTTGAATCTGAAAGTGTCCAAGTCCGGCATCAACGTTATTTCGTATGAGCTGATCAAATACAACGTGTTGGTTTTGTTGGTTGCGATTCTCGCGATCGTCATTTTATTAAGCCTGTCGTTCCACCAGCTGGTCAATCGGCCCATCGAACGCATGCTGGATGCCATGCGGCGGGCCGAAGAGGGAGCGCTCGACACCCGGGTCGATGTGCACCGCGAAGACGAACTGGGCACCATTGCATTGCGTTTCAATCATATGATGGACCGCGTGAAGGCGCTGAACGAAGCCCTGGCCACTCGGGTGGCGGAGGCCACGGACAAACTGCAACAGCGCAACGTGGAGCTTTTGCGGATCAACGAGGAGCTGTTCGAAACACAGCGCCTGCTGGCACGCTCCGAACGATTCGCCATTGCAGGACAATTGGCGGCGGGCTTGGCACACGAAATCGGAACTCCTCTGAACGCCATCTCCGGTCACGTGCAATTGCTGGCCAAGGCCATCCCGCTTCAAGATGAAGCCACACGCAAGCGTCTGAAAGTCATTGAGACCCAAATCGAGAACATTGTGCGCGTGGTGAAGGATCTGTTGGCCTCCACTCGAGATACTTCTCTGACGCGTTCGGCCACATCCCTGCGCCAATTTTTGGAGGAGATCCTGCTCTTTGCGAAACCGACGCTCGACATGAAGCACATCCACGTGCACACGGAGTTCGATTCGAAGCTTCCCCCGATTCCGCTCGACACCCTGCGGATGCAGCAGGTTTTTCTCAATCTCATCAATAATTCCATTGATGCCATGCCGGGCGGTGGAACCATCCGTCTGCGGACGCGATTGCGTCCCCCGACGCACGGAGCAGATGCGGTCGTCATCGAATTTTCAGACACGGGAACGGGCATCGCCCACGAACACTTGCAACGAATCTTTGAAGCTTCCTTTACGACCAAACGCATTGGAAGTGGCGCCGGATTGGGGCTGGCCATTTCCAAGCAAATTATCAAAGCCCACGGCGGCGACATCGTCGCGGAAAGGCCTGAAGAAGGCGGGGCCCGCTTCATCATCGAGCTCCCGCTCTCTGCCACCGAAACAATCCATGCCAACACCGTTGAATATTCTCGTCGTTGACGACGATCCCACCACGCTGCAGCTGCTGCACGAATCCCTGGCCGGCGAGGGACATGCGGTCACCACCTCGACCAGCGGCGAGGAAGCCTTAAAACTCGGGCACGAGCAGGCGTTCGACGTCGTCATCAGCGACATCAAGATGGGTCTGGGAGTGAGTGGACTGGACGTGTTGAAGAGTTTTCGACAGATCAATCCCCAGGCCGACGTGATTCTTATGACCGCGTTCGGCTCGATGGAAACCGCCATCGAAGCGGTCAAGGCCGGGGCCTACGACTACATTTCCAAACCTTTTCGCTTGGAAGAAATCCTCCTGATGCTGGAACGCCTGGTGGAGCGGCAACGGCTGCAAAGTGAAAACATAAACCTGCGGCATCAACTGGAAGAACGCTTTTCACTCTCTTCCATCGTGGGACGTTCTCCGCAGATGGTCGAGGTCTTCAAGAAAATCGGCTATGTCGCCGATAGCCGCTCGACCGTACTGATTACCGGGGAAAGCGGAACCGGCAAGGAACTGGTC
Organism: Terriglobia bacterium; assembly: GCA_028716525.1. Lineage (GTDB taxonomy): Bacteria > Acidobacteriota > Terriglobia > JAIQFV01 > JAIQFV01 > JAQUPQ01. The sequence continues at coordinate 30,426 of JAQUPQ010000003.1, forward strand.
GCCAAGGCGATCCATTACAACAGCGGTCGGGCTTCCAAAAAATTCCTCGCCATCAACTGCGGCGCGTTAACGGAGTCATTGCTGGAATCGGAGTTGTTCGGACACGTCCGCGGCGCCTTTACCGGCGCCATGACAAACAAGAAAGGGATCTTTGAAGCGGCGGAAGGCGGGACGGTCTTCCTGGATGAAGTATCGGAGATGTCTACGGCGCTGCAGGTGAAATTGCTCCGGGTGCTGGACGAACAGGAAGTTCGTCCGGTGGGCGGATCCAACTCGATTCATTTCGATGTCCGCATTATTGCCGCCAGCAACAAGGACCTCCAGGAGACCGTGGAACAAGGAAAATTCCGGCACGATCTCTTGTACCGGCTGAACGTCATCAACATTCACTTGCCGCCGCTCCGCGAACGCCGCGACGATATTCCCCTGTTGATCGGACACTTCCTGAAAAAATTCAGTCAACCGTCTTCCTCTCCTTTGACTCTGGCCGACGATGCCCTCGATGTCTTGACCCATTATTCCTGGCCCGGCAATGTCCGAGAATTGGAAAATACCATCGAATCCTCTGTGGCCTTGACTCGCACCGGTGTGATTACCGCCAAGGAATTGCCCGCCCGCCTCAGAGAACAGCCTTCCACGGCCCCCACCGAAAACATCTTCTCCGATATGCCTTCACTGGATGAGCTTGAACGCCGCTATCTGCTGCGCGCCTTGGAGGCTGCCGGAAACAACAAATCCCGTGCCGCTGAAATTCTGGGCGTCAATCGAAAAACCTTGTACCGCATGGCGGAACGGTATGGAATTAAGATCTGAGTGACGAGTGGCGAGGAGACAGTGGTTAGTGACGAGTGATTAGTGGCGAGAAAGGAATGCTGCGGCTAGTTGACTCTTAGCGTGTTATGCAGCGCGCACATTGAGTTTCCGACGCAACCCATTCAGCATTTTGCGCACTTCTTCCAAAATTGCAGTTGCTAATACTGCTTGTTGAGGTGAACAAAGACTGAGGTCCTGGGCGAGCATTAATTGGGTATCAAGTTCTGCAGCCGAACCCTGAGCATGGGAAATGAATTGAATGAATTCTTTCGTTGTGTGTCGTGCCTGCCCCTCTGCGATGTTCGAAGGGACAGAAACCGCAGCACGACGCAACTGCGAAACCAGGCCAAATCTTTCATCTTGTGGAAACCCCCGCGTCAACTCGTAAATCTCTTTCACCAACAGCATGGCCTTTTGCCAGACCAGTAGATCCCGATAACTCTTCGGCCCGTCGGCATTCTCCATAGAATCTCCTCTGGGGGGTGTTCTGGTCACTTTTCACTTATCAATAACCACTGTCTCCTCGCCACTCGTCACTAACCACTGTCTCCTCGGCACTGATTTCTCGTCACCATCCACTCATCACTAACCACTAATCACTTCTCACTAACCACTGCTCTTCAATGCCGAAAATGCCGCACTCCGGTGAACACCATCGCCAAGTTCCTCTCATTGGCGGCGGCGATGACTTCGGCGTCCCGCACGGAACCACCGGGTTGGATGATGGCTCGCGCACCCGCCTCGGCAGCAGCGTCAACTCCATCGCGGAACGGAAAGAAGGCGTCAGAAGCCACCACACTTTCGGCCAACGACAATTGGCCGGCCGCGGCCTTCATCACGGCCAACTTCACGGAATCGACGCGGCTCATTTGACCCGCCCCGATGCCCAGCGTGTGTTGATCTTTTGCAAATACGATGGCGTTCGACTTCACATGCTTTACCACGCGCCAGGCAAAACGCAACGCCGCCCATTCCGCTTCCGAGGGGTCCCGCTGACTCACCACTTGAATCTTCGACTCATCGAGCAAGGTGGCATTGTGTGTCTGCGCCAGAAACCCGCCGTCAATTTGCCGCCAATCGATCTGCCCCACCGCGTCCCCGGATTTTTCTGAAGATCGCTCCAACAATCTCAAATTCTTTTTCTTCATGAAAATCTCGAATACCTCGGTTTCATATTGCGGGGCCACTATCGCTTCCACAAAAATCTTCGAAACCTCTTCAGCCAGGGTGCGGTTCACGGGGCGATTGAAAGCCATCACGGAACCAAAGGCCGACACAGGATCGCAGGCCAGAGCCAACTTGTACGCCCCCGTCACGTCTTCGGCTGAGGCCACACCACAGGGATTGTTGTGTTTCATCAATACCGCCGTGGGGACATCAAATTCCATCGCCAGACGCCACGCCGAATCCAGATCCAACAGATTGTTGTAAGAGAGTTCTTTGCCTTGCAGGGGTTCGGCGGCGGCCAGGCAATCTCTGGAACGTCCCGCCTCCAAATACACGGCCGCCAACTGGTGGGGGTTTTCTCCATAGCGCAGCTCCCGGACTTTCTTCATGGAAAGAACCCGCTCATACGGGAAAGAGGGGATCGACCGATTAACGGATTGGCCGTCGTCGGAGACCCTCCAGTCTCCCATCTGTTGTTGAATGGCGGCGTCATAAGCAGTGGCGGTTTCAAACGCTTGCTGGGCCAAACGCAACCGACGGTCCAGCGACAAGGACCCCTCGTTCTTTTTCAAATCGCGCACCACCTCGGCGTACTGACGCGGAGCCACCACCACGGCCACATCCATAAAATTTTTTGCCGCAGCGCGAATCAGGGTGACGCCGCCGATGTCGATGTTCTCAATCAGTTCATCGCACCGGGCGGCCGGCAAGGCCGCCACCAGTTCGAAGGGATACAAATTCACAACCACCATGTCGATGGGTTCAATGCCCAGCGATTTCAGGGCTTCCATGTGCGTCGGGTTGGATCGGTTCGCCAACAATCCTCCGTGGATGGCGGGATGAAGAGTCTTCACGCGTCCGTCTAAAATTTCCGGAGATTGCGTCACTTGCGACACATCGCGCACCGGAATGGAGGCTTCCCGCAGCATCCGGGCGGTGCCGCCGGTGGATATAATGTGAATACCAAAATCCACCAGACGTTTGGCGAAATCCGTCAGTCCGGTCTTGTCATGAACACTGATCAGGGCGGTCTGAATGCGACGATTCATAATTGTTTTCCCGGTCACACAAGGTCATGGGATTCGAAAATCGGTTGGTTGACGCGCACTAACTATTTTCCGCGGGAGGAGAATCCGGCGGTGTGTCCGGCGACACAGACGGCGTCTTGACCGGAGCGGCCTGGAATTTCACTTTCGGGCCATCCAACACCACCATAAAAGCCACGGCGCGGCACTGGTTCGACTGAATCATGTGCCGCGTCTTCTGGTCCACAAAGGAGGCGAAAGCTTCAAACGAAGGAACTTTCGAAGTGTCGTGAAACTCGTCCCGACACTCCTTGAGTGCTTCGTACAATCTCAAAATCTTCTGAACATCGTTTTCCGGCCGGGCCACGACTTGTCGAAACAGAACCGCCCGCATCGATCCGCGTCTTGCTGCGGAGGAAGTATCGGGGCTCGGACGCGCTCCCGGAGTCAGGGAATAAGGGCGCAGTCGCCCTTCTTCCAGCATTCTCATCCGTGTCCGCCACAAATCGCTGAAGACGGAGAACCGGGCCGCCAGGGTGTTATACCGGAAGCGCAGGTGCGAACTCAGCTTTTGTGTATCGCTGAATTTCTTGAGACCGAATTCCACGCGGGTCTGGCGATCCAGCGGCGGCTTCTTGGCTCCGCCATTGAAAAAGACGTCGTACTCGATCTTGAGACGCCGGAGGTTGTCGGCCACCAAATCCAATTCTTCATCGACCGTCATAAAAAATCGAGTCTAGAGCCTGCCGTTGGAGGCCGTCAATCAAAAATTTGACACTTCAATTTTGCCTGTGATTGAATGCTCCAATGCCTCAATCAACCCCTGCTGTGCGACGTCCCAAACACGCAAAAAGAAATTCCAATGCCCCGGAAGAACTGCTCCGCCAAATACCCGCGGTGGATCAAATTCTGCGTCAGACGGCCTGGGTGCAGCTTCTCGAACGTTTCCCCCATGGGGCGGTAGTGGAGGTTTTGCGGAGTCAGCTCACCCGCATGCGTCAACAAGCACGTCTCGGAAAACTGGATCGAGAAGCATTCGGCCGGGCATTGGAGGCCTTGCCGGAGAGCACGCGTCTATTGCTCGAAAAACAATTTCTCCCCTCGCTTAAAAAAGTGATCAACGCCACGGGCGTGATCCTCCACACCAACCTGGGACGCGCGCCGCTCGGGAAAGCAGCGCTGGAGAGAATTCACGAGGTGGCGACCTCCTACTCCAATCTGGAATTTGATCTTGAAAGGAATGAGAGGGGTCGGAGGGATGTTCACGCGGCACGTCTCCTCACGCGCCTGCTTCCCGCCGAAGCAGCGTTGGTGGTTAACAACAACGCCGCCGCGGTGTGGCTGGCGTTGAACTCCTTGGCGGAGGGCGGCGAGGTGATTGTCTCCCGGGGCGAATTGGTGGAAATCGGCGGGTCCTTTCGAATTCCTGAAATCATGCGTAAAAGCGGGGCCGTGCTTCGCGAAGTCGGCACCACCAACCGGACCCGGGTGAGCGATTACGCCCGCGCTATCAACAAGAACACGCGGTTGATCCTGCGCGTGCATCGCAGCAACTTCCGCGTGGTGGGCTTTACCGAGCAACCGCCGCTTCAGGAACTCGTCCGGCTGGCCCACAAGAAAAAACTTCGGGTGCTCGAAGATCTCGGCAGCGGATGCCTGGTGGACTTGAAATCGTCCGGCCTTTCAGAAGAACCCACGGTCGAGGAGAGCTTAAAAGCGGGAGTCGATGTGGTGACGTTCAGCGGCGACAAGCTGTTGGGCGGTCCGCAATCCGGCATCATTTTGGGTCGAAGGAAGCTGATTGAACCCCTGCGGGCCAATCCCATTTACCGTGCTCTGCGCGTCGATAAGCTCACCTTGGCAGCGCTTGAAGCCACACTTCTGGCTTACCTTCGGAAAGACGAAAGAGAGACCCTGCCGATCTTGAAAATGATCTTTGCTCCGGCGAATGAGATCCGACTTCGTTCGGAACGCTTTGTCGAGAAAGCTCAGAATGCGCTTCCTTACAATTCCGGTATTTCATTCCAGATCATCGAGGGAAAATCCGTTATGGGCGGGGGGTCCACACCCGGGGAAAGCCTCCCCACGTTTCTGATTTCTGTTCGCGCCGCTTCCTATTCTGCCGGAAATCTGGAAAAGCATTTCCGCACTCAGCTCATTCCCATCCTTGTTCGCGTTGAACACAATCAGGTTTTAATTGATCTTCGGACCGTCTTCCCCACCGAAGAAGACCATCTTCTCAATCATCTCGTTCTCTTGTTGAATTCGTGACACCTCGGCATCACAGACGCATTTGTGGAATGAGCTGAAAAGGCGGAGTTCACCGTTTTTGGATTTTTGCGGGGCGTGAACCTGCGCCTTGCCGAGAGGACCACGCCTCCCAAGAAAAAACAACCCCGGGGGGTCCAAGGAAAGCATTTGGAGGTATACTTGTCTTATGCCGTGGACCAATATGGAAGTCCCGGTTAATCCGATAAAATAAGTGGCGTTGCTGATCATCAGCAGCCCCCGTGTCGAAATCGAAGTCGGACATTGTCGTCCTTAACCGGCTTGAAGGTCGGCGCGATCACATGTCTCAGGAGAGGAACATAAATGCGAAACACATTGATGATTACAACAATACTGGCAACTGTCCTCACGCTGTCGACAGCCCGACCTGCCTACGCCGGGGCCCTCAAATCAGCACAAGACTGCGTCCTCGGCAAGCGCGTGGTGACGAGCGACGGACACAAAGGAAAGATCACCCGCGTGGATCGCGCCTGGAGCTACTGTTATGTCTTGCAGGATGATACGGGCAAGGAAGTCAGTTATCTGTACTCGCTGCTTCAAACCGACGACGCCAACAGCCCGAAGAGCGATCATAACGACAAGCTGGTCATCGGCAAGTACAACTGCTGGGTCGGGACTGAGGGCGCAGCCTCAGGATTTCAGGTCACCGGGCCTTCCACGTACGAAAGCGATGGTAAGAAAGGCACGTACCAATTGGAACCGTCCGGAAAAATTGTGTTTAAAAGCGGACCGTTTTCGACTTTCCACGCCAAGCTTCTCTCCGACCGGAGGGTCGGGCTGAATATGACCGGCGGTACGTTCTACAACATGACCTGTGATCCGCCTAAATAGACGGTCCGCCGCGGCTCAGCGAGAAACCATTCCCTCTTCTTGATTGAGGTCCGCGGGGCCTTGCGCTCCGCGGCCTCCTTCAAGAAACAGTTTCAGGACCAACCAGCCCTGCTCCTCGTTCGCGTCCAACACAATCATAGTCTTAGTTGATCTTAGGGCAGCCTTCCCAACCGAAGAAAATTTCCTCATTGCAGTCATTCGGCATCGCTTCACTGCAGCTTGAACACCGTCGGATCCACGGGTTGGTTGAAAGAAGCCTTCGAATAATTCATATCCCACTCGGTTCTCGCGGAGCCCTCTGCTTCCACAAGAAAATGGATGTTCCAATGCAAGGGAAGCATCAGCCCCTCCACTTCCTGAAAATTATCGAAGTGCTCTTCAATTTCCCATCGGGTGTCCGGTTGGCGGGCCGATTCTTCGGGCCTCCCGGTGACCAGTTGAGCCGACTTCACCAATCGATAAATCGATCCCACATGTCGAAAAGTGTCCGGGTCAAAATACAACAGAATGTTGAGATCGCCGGCACCCTTCGGCATATACCGCAGTTCGTGAGCCGGCTTTCCGTTGAATTTCTTGATGCCGTTATAACTCACCTTGGCGTCCAACCTGGGGCGATTTGTTAATGCCCAGCCGGTGGAGAGCACTCCGCCCAACAATCCTTGTTTCACCAGAACACTATGGTCAAAGAGGAACTGGCCGAGGCGGGAACGAAAACCCACCTGGACAAATCCCGTGTCAAACATCTTCCCATCAAAAGCAAATTGCTCCGCCGGATAGTTGGTGTGATTGAACTTTATGTTGAAACGAATCTTATCGTCTTCGGAAACAAAGATCGCTTTCCCCGACAAGGAACCCAAACTCCCCGTCAGATTTCTCCAAGCCCCATCCCCTTCCAGAATACATGACTTGCGGGCCTGCAGTTTTTCCGCCGGGCCGATCGCCTTCAAGTGATTCGAAATCAATTCCTCGGGGTTGATTTTGTCTTTGGCCGATAGAGAAATACCCGACATTAAGACTAGAATCGGAATTAAAAGTTTCTGAATGGTTTTCTGATTATGGCGAATCATTGCAGTCAAGCCTCCTTAGTTGCTGTTATCTTAGAAGATATTTGCGGCGGGGAAAAGCAATTAAACGTCCGTGTGTTTGCTGAACTCCATCGGCGCTTGGGGCAAAACTGAAACCCCGTATAGACTTTTGAACCGAGTAGTGGGAATGGGGGCGGGGCACCGGGCAGCGCCCTCGCTTCCTGTGAAAAGTATCTGAACAACAAGCCTCGAGGTTTGCTCTTACCTCACCCGTTCCAAGTAGGTGCCTTCTTCGGTGTCGACGCGCACCACGTCGCCTTCATTAATGAAGGCCGGCACCTGGACGATGATGCCGGTTTCGACCGTCGCCGGCTTGCCCACATTCGAAACCGTTGCGGACCGCAAGCCCGGCTCGGTCTTCAGAACCTTCAAATCCACTGTGGCCGGGAGTTCCGCCCCAATTGGCCGGCCCTCAAAAATCATCACTTTGATTTTCAAGTTGGGTGTCAAATAGTCTTTGTTTTCGCCGAGCAGTTCTTCGGGAATGTTGATCTGCTCGTACGTTTCCGTATTCATGAAATAGTAATCGCTGCCGTCCTTGTACAAAAACTCCATCTCGGACTCATCGACATTGACCCTTTCGACGGAATCCTGGGAGCGAAAACGATGCTCATAGATGGCCCCCGTTCGCAGGTTGCGAAGCTTGGCTTGCACGAAGGCCCGCAGATTCCCCGGCGTGCGGTGCTCCACGCTGAATACCATGTGCAATTCGTTGTTGTGTCTGATCAAATTTCCTCGACGCAGGTCGTTGGCCATCACGAACATAAAATTCAAATCCTCCGTTTAGATTTCTTTAAAATGATTTTCGGGATTGAGAAGGAGGCTCTGATTCAGGCGCCGCCGCTTTCTTGATCGGCTCGGCCTTCATCATGCGTTCCACCTCCTCAATGGAGCTCCCCAAGCGCGCCGAAAGTTTGATCACCCGGCCCTGATCGTCGACCGCATAATCGTCCTCAATCCGCACACCCAGTTTCTCATCCGGAATGTAAATTCCCGGTTCGATGGTAAACACCATGTTCTTGTCGATGGGGTGGCTGCTGTCCCCCACATCATGAACGTTCAGACCGATCCAGTGACCGATGCCGTGGATAAAATAATTATCCAGAGTGTCGGTCGGCCCCTTGGGTCCGCGGAGCGGGCTCTTTTTGAAATATTCCCTCGCCAGGTCCGTCAAATCCCGCAGCGTCGTCTTTCCCGGAAGGATGGACTTGAAAGCCGCGTTCTGCGCGCCTAAAACCAATTCATATATTTCCTTCTGACGCGGCGAAAATTTTCCACTCACCGGGAAGGTGCGCGTGATGTCGGCGGCATACCCTCCACATTCCGCCGCGGCATCAATCACCACGGTGTCGCCGGATTTCATCTCGGCGGAATTCTTGTTGTAATGCAGAGTTGTGGAATTGATGCCGGAGCCGACAATCGGCGCATAGGCGGCACGATCGCAGCCTTCCGATTCCCAGGTGTACCTCAGTCGAGCCGCGATCTGGTATTCCATGACTCCGCTCCGGATTTCGCGGGCCGCGTCCAAATGCGCGTCCACAGACGCTTCCACGGCCTTCCGGAGAAGTTCCATCTCACTCTTGTCCTTCGTCAGACGCAAGTTGTCGAGGGAGCGCCGGACATCGTGAATTTCAGCGAAAGGCGCAGCCGTCCGGAGCATCTCGACCTTTTCCTCTTCCCTCGAGATCCGAATATCCGATCCCGGCGCCGGAAACAAGGTGTAGATGCGGCCTCCCGATGACAGAGCGTTGGTCAATTCACCTGGAAAGCGGCCCAAGGGAAGAACCAGAGGAAGACCGGTTACCTCCAAAGCCTGTTTGTTCAAGGCATCCATTTTGGGGCCGGTGTAGCGCTCCCGTACGGGGTCGCGCTCAGGGAGAAACAGAATTTCACGCACCGTGTGTTCGCTGGGAAACAAGGCCGTGGCGATATTCTGTCGGCCCTTGGGAAGCAGCATCAGGACGGCGCCCGGTTCTTGCCATCCCGTCAGATAGTAGAATTCATCCTCCTGACGGAAAGGTGTCAGATCGGCGCCGGGATTCTCGGATTCTTTCAGACCAAATAGCACGATCACCCCGTCTTTGACCTGATCCATCAATTTCACGCGGCGCGCGTGGAACACTTCCGAGGGTTCACCGGCCCGCAGCGGTAAAGCGCCGCTTGCCCACAACAGGAGCACCAATGCGGCCGTTCGAATAGATGTTCGAATCCCATGCCGACTTACGGCACCAACAAAAAACCCAGCGCAACTTGATGATCGCTGGGTGGAGGGGCGGACACGTCGAACCGTGCAATAGGACGAACGAACCTGTATCGGACCGCTGCGTGGAAACATCCTCAACCCACCTTGGCTGTGTTCTTCGAAAACCAGCCGGTTAAATTGCCTAAAAAAGCCTGGCGTATGGCCCGCAGATTGGCCATATAGGTCTGCATCAGAGACATGAACCCGGTGTACAAATACCCGATCACAAACAAAAGCAGGAACGGCGTTACCGCGTAATCTTCGTTGATGATGAGGTAATAGACCGTCACAGCAAAGTAAGTTCCCAGCAACAATTCGATGTAAGGGGTAAACCCGCTCTTGCGCCGGTACTTCTTCACGGTCCAGGTGTCTTTCTGATTTTCAATGCGATATTTCGGAGTCCGTTTGAAACTGGTTTGAATTCCCAACAGGGCTTCGATCACCGCGCGCGTGTTGGAAATGGAAAGACCAATCCCCACCGACATCAAAAACGGCAGATACTTGATTTTTCGCCACCAGGTGTCCGGAAAGAGCTCCCGCTGTGAGACCAGATAAAATGACGAAATCGAAAACGTGGAAGCCATGAACAACGGCAGGTCGATCCACAACATCTGCGACCAGCCCTGATAGAAGCGCACGATGGTGGCCGGCAACAGGATGAGCGACAGGATGACCATCAAGGGATAAGCGATGTTGGCGGTGAGATGAAAGAAGGCCTCAATCTTCACGCGCAGGGGAAGCTGGGCGCGCAAAATCATGGGCAGATCCTTCTTGGCGCATTGAATCAACCCTTTGGCCCATCGGAACTGCTGCACCTTGAAGGCATTCATCTCCACGGGCAACTCGGCATCGCACACAATCTCCGGAACGTAAACAAACTTCCATCCCTGCATCTGGGCGCGATAACTCAAATCGGTATCTTCGGTAAGGGTGTCGTGTTCCCATCCTCCGGCAGTTTCAATCGCTTTGCGGCGCCAGATCCCGGCCGTTCCGTTGAAGTTGAAAAACCGTCGGGCCAAGAATCGGGCCCCGTGTTCGATCACAAAGTGGCCGTCGAGGAGAATTGATTCCACCTGTGTCAGGAAGGAATAATTGCGATTGATATGCCCCCATCGCGTCTGCACCATGCCGACCTTGGGCTCGGTAAAATAGTGGATCGTGCGCTCTAAGAAATCCGCCGGGGGCGTGAAATCGGCGTCAAAAATGGCGATGAATTCTCCCGTGGCGGTCTTCAGGCCCTCTTCCAGGGCGCCCGCCTTGAACCCGGTACGATTGCTGCGGTGATGATAGGAGATGTCGAGGCTTGTTCCGTGATATCGTTCGACCACTTGACGCGCAATTTCCTGGGTCTCATCGGTGGAGTCATCCAACACCTGCACCTGCAGCAGCTCCCGCGGATATTGAAAGTGACTGACCGCCTCGACCAGGCGGTCTACCACATAGAGCTCGTTGAATATAGGAAGTTGAATGGTCACACGAGGCAGGGAATCGAACCGCGACGTAATCTTGGCGCGGTTGGCGCGGTGCTTGAAATAGAGATAGACAAGATGATAACGGTGAAATCCGTACATCGCCAGGATGGTCAACACGGTGAAGTACGGGATCAGGAGCATCAGGTCAAAACCATTTGCCTGATACAGGCCGACGAAACGATCATGTGGAAATACGGAGCGCCACGCCTTATCCCAAGGCGAAAGGGGCGCCATCACGATTAACAGATTCATCCAACTCATCTCACCAACCCCAATCGAAAACACCCCTCTCAGCACTTTGTGAGGAGATGAAGAAGACCCAAATCCGAGAATCTCAAGCCATGGGTTTGGGTGGCTCTGATTTCTTGATGCTTGCGCGAACCAACCGGCCACAGAAACGAAACCGACAGCGGTTGAGACTGTCGGTCAGGACGGCGCGATGTCTAACGGCCTCTTCGTGGCCACCGGAGCTTTCTGATTATAGAGGTTCAGGCCAAATTGTCAACGGAAGGACGGCCTCTGTGGCTTCACCCGCGTTGATTCAAAGAGATCTATTTCAGACATAAAATGGCCTGATTAGGGATTCCCCATTCCCCACGTTTTCGTGCCCGGAAAGACCCTGAAATACACCAAATCGTGTATTCGAAAACCCCTGTAAAATATGGGTCAAATTTAAATTCGGAAGCTGCAACCTGTGCCTTATAATCTTCATCTACACGGGGTGTAAGGCAGGTAGAAGCCGCAAGGAGGAGGGCCATCATGAGACAACATTTCCTGAAATTCATTGCGACGAGCATTGCAGTATTCGCGCTGGCGGTTTCAGTGAACGGATTGTGGGCTCAGGACTCCGGTTACCCGCAACCTGACTACACTCAGAATGGGGACAGCTCCTACCACGGCCGCGTCGTTCGCCTCAGTTTGGTGGAAGGCGATGTATCGTTACAGCACGGATCGGATGGCCAATGGCTGGACGCGACTATCAACGCGCCCTTAGTGCAGGGCGACCGCATTTGGGTGGGAGCGCAGGGGCGTACGGAAGTCGAATTCGACGACGGGACTTATGTCCGTCTGGCCTCGAACAGTGTTTTGGAGATTCAAAATCTGGATCTCAACTCCGACGGCCGATACAGCCAAGTCTTTCTGAGCCAGGGGTTGGCCTACGTCAACGTGCGCGACAGTTATAACGACACCTTCCGCGTGACCACGCCCTCCATGGCGGCCGATGTTTATCGGGGAGCTCGCTTCAGCATTGGCGTGAATGGCAACGACGACGTGACGGTGTTCCGCGGCGAAGTGGTGGTCAACAGTCCTTCCGGCGAGGTCAAGCTTCATGCCAACGACTCCTTCTCTTTGGCGACCGATGGATCCGGTCATTACGATTTGAGTCAGGCGTCTTCACCCGATAGTTGGGCGCGATGGAATTTTGATCGCGACAGCTATCTCACCCGCGCCTCCAGTTCCCAGTATGTGCCGTCATCGGTTTCCTATGGCACTTACGATTTGGACCACTACGGGCGCTGGGCCTACGAAAACGATTATGGTTATGTGTGGCAACCCTATGGCGTCGACTCCTCCTGGATTCCCTACAGCTACGGCCGCTGGGTGTGGTACCCCGGCATTGGATACACCTGGGTTTCCTATGAACCTTGGGGATGGTTGCCTTATCACTATGGCAGCTGGGCTTACATTTCCGGCTTTGGCTGGGGATGGCACCCGGGTGCAAGTTTTGCTTATTGGAGCCCCGCGCGCGTGTTCTTTTTCAATTACGGATCGTACGTGGGATGGTGCCCCTTCTCTCCGTTCGACAATTTCTTTGGAGGGGGAACGTTTATCAATATTAACGTATTTCGCCCGCGCAACTTCTTTGTGAATCGCGTGGTGGTGGTCAACAACAATACCTTCATCAACAACGTCATTACGCGGGAAAATTTAGTCCGGAATCGTGAAGTGATCACGCAGGCGACATCGGCCCGGAACGTGCAGTTTGCTTCGCAACCTCGTGTGGAACGCACGCGAGCTTCCGAGGTCCTGCGTCCGTCGACCTTCGCGGGCGGGGCCAGTGCCCGGCTTGCGACCGACTCCAAAGGATGGAATCGTGAAGACAACATCCGCGGCACCGGAGCTCGTCCCAGTGAAGCTCTCAGGAGTCCGCAGCCATTCGCCGGCGCCAACAGGTCCCCTGTGAATCGCGAAGCCATGAATACACCTTCGGGCCAGAACAACGGCACATGGAATCGCGAAGGCACGAACCGACAAGCTCCGAACACCGTAACGCGGCCCGAGCTCAACAACCGCAGCCGCGAACAAACGTCCGGTCGAGGCACCTATAGCGCCCCACCGCCAAGCCGCGAAGCTTACGGCTCGCAGGGGAACCGCGGGGCGTATACTCCGCCTCCGGCACGAACCGAGGCGGCTCGGCCTCAGGGGCAAGGAACACCCTACAATGCTCCGCCTCCGAAGAATGAGCGGAGCGTCACGCCACAGCAGAATCGCAACCGCGAGGAAAGCCGGCCGAAGACTGATCCACGGTCTCCCAATGGCAGCAACTTTGTTCCTCAAAGAGAGGGGTGGCAGTCCTCTCCAGCCAATCGGGGAAACTACAATCCCCCGCCGGTTCAATCGCGCTCTTACATCAACTCTTATAACGGATCAAACCAGATGAGCACGCTGGCCCGGCAATCCGTAGAGCGCCCCAGCACTTCGGCCCCGGCGCAGCGCTATCAGTCGCAAGCACCGCGATCTTATCAATCTGCGCCCATGCCGCGGGAATCATTTTCGAGACCCACGTACTCGGCGCCTGCTGCGCCGCAACAATCCTACTCAAGACCGACTTACTCGGCGCCTTCGATGCCGCGAGAAACGTTCTCGCGACCCAGTTATTCTGCGCCCAGTTACTCAGCCCCCAGTTATCGCAGCGCTCCGGCAGCGCCCCAGGCCCGATCCTTCTCAGCCCCGCGCTCGGAATCAAGACCCAGCAACAATTCCGGTTCCAATAAGAATTATCGGCGCTGATCCGGAATTGCCATCAAATTCAAAATGCATTTTTAAATGAAAGTCCGCCCTGGGGCGGACTTTCTGTTTAAGACCATCTCATGTTTAATCGACACCCCGCTTCAGAATCATCAAATTCCCTCTTCCTGTTTCTTAATTCGCTCGCTACAATGAACTGTCCAGCTTAATCCAACTTCGGCCACGAATATTCCGTCTCAATTCCCCAGGAATTGGTTCTTGGAAAATGGATCGGCCGCTTGAGAAACACAATTTGAAAAGGAGATTTCGATGAACGATCCTCGTTACCCCATCGGCAAATTTGAATTTCCACCCGAGGTCACGCCGCAGTTGCGGGCCCGGTTTCTTGACGACATCGAACACACTCCGGCCCGATTGCGAGAAGCCGTGAAAGGGCTCTCTCAGGAACAGATCAATCAGCCCTATCGGGAGGGAGGCTGGACGGTTCGCCAAGTGGTCCATCATCTCGCCGACAGCCACTTGAATGCCTATGTCCGATTTAAATTGGGTATCACCGAGAACAATCCCGCCATCAAAACCTACGACGAAGCGCTGTGGGCGGAACTGTCGGATGCCAAGGAAGCAGACATACAGGTCTCATTAAGCTTGCTTGAAGCGTTACACCAGCGATTGACTCAATTCCTGCGCCAATTGAAGGAGGATGAATTCTCCCGCACCATCAACCATCCGGATTTTGGGGTTGTGCCGCTCGAAAAGTATCTGGCCATGTATGCCTGGCATGGACGCCACCACGTCGCTCATATCACGGCGCTGCGGCAAAGCCGGGGATGGTGATGGGGATGTTGATTCGGAGCGCAAATTAAAAACACAACGGCCTGGAGGAGATGAAATTCTCACTCCAGGCCGTGAAAGAACCTTCGCGGCGTTCGATCCAATGAAAATCTGAACTTCCAGCCGCCGGCTCAACCATCCTGCCTTAAATCAAAGCCCGGCGAACCTTTCGGCGTAGGCCGTGCAATTCCCGGCGAAGGGTATGCAGGCTCTTATGATCATGCGCCGCCAGGGCCGCCTCTCTTTTTTTCTTGAGCTCCTTCATCTGCGCTTTAATCTTGGATTTGTCCACACCCACGACTTCGTGATGAACGTGCATGTCAATATGCAGCGCCTTGCACAAAGCCTCGAGCAAATGCTCCTTGTTCAGTTGGGTGTAGCCTTGGACGACTTCTTCACCCAATCCCTTGGCGATTTCGCGCAGTTCGGTCACATCCTTGTGCTTCAGTTCTTCGAAAGTGAATGACATGGATGGCTTCCTTTCTTGGTGTCCATTGAGCCCCCGATTCTAATCACCCCTGGCCGGGCTTTCAAGAGGAAAGCGTCATCGAAGACCCGATCCGCAAAAACAGCCGCCGTGGATCGGGCGCGTTCATCAAAACTTTAAAACCCGAGCTTTTGAAACCCGTCTGCCGGAATCGAAAGGGTAGAAGCCAAATCGGGATGAATCATGACGGCCATCATTTCCAAACTGTCCACGATGCGCGGGCCGGGGCGGCTGAAGTATTGATTCCCATCGGCCACAAAGATCCGTCCCTGGCGTACGGCGGGAAGCCGATTCCATGCCTCGATGTTTTTCAACAGGGGCGTCTCGCGCAACGTCCGTTCGATCGAGAAACCGCAACAACTGACCACCACGATTTCGGGCGCAAACGATTCAATCTCTTCCCAGGTCAGGCGACGAGAGGGTTTCTTGAATTGGGCCAGGCGATCCACCCCGCCGGCGATTTCCACCAGTTCACCGTTCCAGTGTCCCCCGCAAAACGGCGGGTCGATCCACTCCATCAATAAGGTCCGGGGGTGATTGTTAAACCGTGCAACGGCCTCGCGCACCCGGTCGATGCGGCCCTTCAGATCTTGAACCAGCTTCTCGGCGCGCTCCTGGCGTCCCGTCAATTGCCCCACCGTCAGAATGTTTTCGAGAATATCGTTCAAGCAGGTCGGCTCCAGATTGACTACCGTGGGAGACGACCGCAATCCTTTGACGGCATCGCGGACATACTCGTAGGAGACCGCACACACGTCACACAACTGCTGGGTCAGGATCACATCGGGCTGAACTTTTTGCAGAAGATCAAAATCCAGATCGTAAATGCTGCCGCTCTCATGCAGTGTGCTGGATACGAGCGTGTCGATTTCGTGGCTGGATAGGTTCGAGTCTACTCGCGCCCGGGTCATCTTGGGTTTATTCATTGCCTCCGGAGGAAAATCACACTCGTGCGATACGGCCACCAACTCGTCACCGAGCCCGAGGGCGTAAACGATTTCCGTGCTGCTGGGAAGCAGCGAAGCGATTTTCATAAGATCGACAGAATTATTTCATTCTCGACTCGGCAGACGGGTTGAGAAAAGCATAACCGCTTTCGAAAAGCGGGATGGCCCCTCGGGCCGGTTCATCCCAAGGGTTCTGCTCTCTTGTACAATCTCGTGCTCATTGGGATTTTGAAGAGCGCTTCTTTTTTCGGTGGTATCCACCCCTGGGTCCAAGCCGTCCTTCGCGCCCCATGTTCATGGCCTCGGCAACCGCCTGTTTTTCCGGAACTCCTTCATGCCGGAGTTTTTTGATTTTTTTCGAAACGCGATCGTTTGCCATAATTTTATCCTATCTCGCAAGAGGTTCTTGTTAACGTCTCAGGCATTCTCCCCCGCTTCCCAAGCCTATTTCAAGCTCCAACCCTTTTCTCCGCCCAATTGGATGCGAATGCCGGCCAGAAAGTTGAGTCGGTAAGCCGGGAAGCCCAACACTTCCTCATAACGCCGATTCAGGAAATTGTTAACTCGCGCGTACCCCGTCACTGCGTTCGTGAATTGATACGAACCGCCCACGTTGGCGTCGACATATCCGGTGCCATGAAAAAGGCAGGGCAATCCCAAGTCGCAGGCAAATGTTCCCAAGTTGGGCTCGACCTCCAGTGTCGGGCCGCGGAAATAAGCATCTGCGGTCAGGGTCAAACGCTTCCGGGTCCAAGCCGCTTGCAGCGCGCCCGAGTGAGCCGGGCGGCGCAGCAGCGGGTCGCCGACCTTGAAGATCGACTGAACGCGCCCCGGCGCCCCTGTCAACGAAAGAATTTCCGCGTGCAGGAAGGTGTACTGTCCGCTGAATCGCAGGCTTCGATTCGGTTGGACCGACACCACGCACTCCAGCCCCTGCGCCCGGGCGTTCCCCAAATTGTCGGAAGAGAAGGTGGACAGATTTCGAAGATCGCCGGTCAGCGTCACAATTTGATCTTTAAAATCATTGAAGAAGTAGGTCACATCCGCAACCACGCGGGTGTTCCACCAGGCCGTTTCCACACCGCCATCGAAACTCAAGGACCGCTCGGGCTTCAACCGGGGATTGGAGGTAAACGCCAGCTCAAACCCATTGGGTTCTCGAATACCGGTGCCGAACGAGCCGTGAAGCTTGGCGTGACTAAAACCACTGCCGGTCGCCGGGGAGCGCAAAAAATAGGCCGCTGAAACTTTTGGATTTACTGAAACGATCCCGGAAGGCGAAATCGCCTGATCATGAGAAAAGGGTACGGCCGGAATGCCATCCGTTCGAAAATTTTCAATACGCAGCCCCGCGGTAATAAACAACCGCTGCTGCCAATTCCACCGGTTCTCGGCGAAATATCCGAAATCATTGCGCCTCAGTGCAAAGATGGCTCCCGACGGTTCCGCCACAAAGCTGTTGAAAAATCGCTCGTGTTGGTATTCAAACCCGAACGCCAGCACATCATGGGGTGATATCAAGACGTTGGTTTCGCTTCGAAGTCCGGCCCGAAGATTGTCGGTGAACGAATCGCCGAAGATCGGACTGATAAAACGAAAGTTGTTTGAAACGACGCTGGATTCCAGGCGTTCCCGAATTTTCGGGGAAAACTCATGCTCCAAATAACCGCCGGTGGCGTAATTGTTATTTTTGTCCCGGGAAAACAGATCCAATCCAAAAAAAGTCTGATCGGGGTCGCTCCCGTAAGCGCCCGGCACCCCGGAATCGTTGGCATTGGCGTTGAAATTCAATCCCAGGCGGGTTCGCTCGGAAATTTCCCGCGACAGATGCGCGAAGAGGTTCTGGTTGCGGTAGTTGTCGTTGAAATTGGCGCCTTCGCTCTGGAGCCGGGAAAGATTCAAATCCCAATCAAAGCCGCGGTTCAAACCGTTGGCGCCGAAGGCGAACCGCCGCATTTCAAAGCTTCCTCCTTCACTTTGAAACGTCACGGCCGGAGCCCCCTCGCCGTGCGGGGTCACGATGTTGATGGTGGCGCCGATGGCTTCCGATCCGTACAAGGCACTTTGCGGCCCACGCACGACTTCAATGGATTGGACATCGTCTGCGGTCAAGTGAGCAAAATCGAATCCCAGACCGCCACCAAAATCGTTGAGTTTGATCCCATCCAGCAAAACCAAATCGTAATTGGAGTTTCCACCGCGCGCAAACATGGAAGTGACTCCACCCCGCCGCCCGGCATCACTGACCGCCAGCCCGGGAATCTGCCTCACGATATCGGACACCAATTGCGCGGCTTGTTGATCCAACTCCTCCTTCGAAATCACCGTCATGGAACTCCCCACTTGCGTGATCGGTTGATCTGACAAGGAGGCCGACACCACAACGGAATCATTTCGGCCGCTGAGCCGAAGCTTGATCTCCAGGGTTTTGGCTTCACCCGGGCGAACGGGATCCACCAGAATGGTCCCTGAGGTAAATCCCGGTTTGTTCACGACCAATTGATAGGACCGCCGGGGAGAAATAGCACAGCGAAAGTAACCTTGAGAGTTGGTGGTGGTGGTGACCCGAGTTCCCAATTGATCGATGCAATCCACGGCCGCACCGGGAACCACGGCACCCGTCAAATCCTTGACTGTCCCGTCAATGGCGCTTCCCGGAGCCGCGCTGGTTTTTACGGTGAGAGAACAAACCCCCAGCAAGATCCCCAAACCCAGAACTACCTTGAGACCGAGTCGACGGTGTCGTACGCATGTACTGTTCATGTTTTTCTCCTTTGCCCTCGAAAGGCCGTTCGAATGAACGGTGTTTTAGTTTTGTCACCGGCCCGATCTCCTGACTTGAGGGCGCCGCAGTTGTTTTCGCCTTCCCGCCGGAAAACTTTGGAGCCGGCAGTGACGAAAACCGGAATTGAACCCTCATACAGTTGCGGGGCAGTCGCCGCTTTTCACGGCGTTCCCGAACCGATGACGTGATTTCAGACATCAGACATCAGACCCAAGACCAAAGACCCAAGACCCGAAACTTAAAACTGGAACCATAGAAGAGCAGCTTTCCGATAAAACTTTTGGATGATTCGATTGATGAGATTTGAGATGGCACTTATTTCCTTCAGTCAAGAATCAAGAATTGTCCTCAAGGATCGACTCTTAATATCTGCTCTTAGTCTTGGGTCCTGGGTCTTGTGTCTTGGGTCTCTCTTCCCGGGTCTTGGTTCTCTCTCTCATTCTTCCGGAATCAAATCGCAGTAATAGAATCGTTCATCCCGCAAGGTGATTTCACCCTTGCGCCAGGCGATGCGTTTCTGGAGGTTGGGGCCGGCATATACAAAGGAGTGAAACTCTCCATTCTCTCCGCACGGATCCACGCCTTCCGGAAGATCTGACAAGAAAGCCGCATCGAATTCGCGACCGACAAACGTTCCATCCAGTGCCTTCGAATCGACACAGCTGATTACGGTGTGGAACCCGGCGGCGAAAAACGATTCCGCCAGATCGTGTGTGTTCCGTTTCCAGATGGGGAATATGCCGCGCATCCCGATTTTTGCAAGGTTGGTTTCACGGTACTGGCGCAAGTCTTCCAGAAAGATATCGCCGAAGGCCACCGACTGTATTCCTCTTTGCGAGTATTTTTCGAGCAGCGCTTGCATTTTGGATTCATATTCCCGGTTGTCGGCTTGGGGAGTGATCCAGACGATTTCCAAAGGAATTCCCAGGGAGGCCGCTTGTTGCTCCAACAGCGTTCGCCGGACCCCATGCATGCTGATGCGGTCGTATTTCTCTGTGACGGTCGTAATGAGAGCGGCAATCTCGTACCGGCCGGAGCGTTGCAACTCAAAAAGGGAATAGGCGCTGTCCTTCCCACCGCTCCATGATAAGAGAATTTTTTCCTTCACATTGTCCTCCGATCACCCGCAACATCTCGCCAATGCCTCGGCGAATCGCTAATCAACGCTCTCGTGATGCGAACTCGCCGATCGATCGCTTTTTCTCAAAGGAGTAATTCGACACGCGCCGGTCACAGGATTTTGATCGACCAATAATTCTGAATCAAACACCTGGTGCAACCGCTCTTCTGTCATGACCTCGGCGGGTGAACCGAACGCCAGGGAATTGCCGTTCTTCAGCAACAGAACCTTGTGAGCAAACTCGGAGGCCAAATTCAGCTCGTGCGTTACCATGACGACCAAAAGGCCTTGTTCTCGAGTCAGGCGGTCCACCAGCTCCAACAACTCAATTTGAAACGCCACATCGAGGTTGATCGTGGGTTCATCCAACAACAGCAAACGTGGTTGTTGAGCCAGCGCGCGCGCCAGGATGACCCGTTGGCGCTCACCGCCTGAGAGTTCGTTCATCCAGCGACGCTCGAAAGGCGCGGCGCGAGTCATCTGCAGCGCCTGATGAACGATTTCGAGGTCTTCCGCACCGGCCAATTGCAACCCCTCCACAAAGGGATGCCGCGCCATGAGGCAATATTCCAAGACCGTCATCGGGAAATGCAGGGCGCTTTCCTGTGCCACGACGGCAACCTGTCGAGCCCTTTGACGGCCTTTCATGGAGTGAATAGAAACGCCGTCCAGGTGCACGACGCCGGCATCCGGTTTCGAATAACCGCTGATAATTTTCAGGAGAGTTGATTTTCCGGAACCGTTGGGTCCCAAAATCCCGGTCAAGGTGCCTGTAGTCCCTTCAAAGGAAACCGGAGACAGCCGAAAATTTCCCTGTCGCAACGCAACCTCTCGAACCTCCAACCGAAGATCGCCGGGTGGATTCGAGGGTGGGGTCATTCCAACGGGATTTTTAGTTGCCGAATTCATTGCTCCACCCGGTCTCTTCGCAATAAATAAATGAATACCGGAGCACCGGCGAGTGCCGTAATGGCCCCCACAGGCAATTCGATGGGAGCGGCCACACTTCGGGCGATCAAGTCTGCGGTCACGGTCAGCATAGCGCCCACCAAGGCGCTCGCCGGAATCAACAAACGGTAATCGTTTCCGAAAAGAAGCCGCACGAGGTGCGGCACAATCAATCCCACAAAACCGATGGATCCGCTGACGGAAACAGCCAACCCCGTCAGCAGCGCCGATAACACAAACACACCTCGCCGCACCCATTCCACGTTCACTCCCAGATGCGTGGCTTCACGATCGCCGATCAGCATGACATTGAGGCTGCCCGCCAGACGGTAAATCAAAAACACGCTCGCCAATGCTGCGATCGCGACCCACTTCAAATAGGGAACATGCACGCCGGAAAAATCGCCCATTAACCAGAATGTCGCTTCCCGTAATTGATGACCGCTCATGAAGGGTTCGAGAAAGATGATAATCGAAGAGAAAAACGAAGCCGCGATGATGCCGGCCAGAATCAAGGTGTGGGGAGAGGTCTTTCCGCTGCGGCTCCCCAGCGAATACACCAGAAAAATGGTGATCAAACCTCCGATGAAAGCAGCGATGGGAAGAGGTAGAGGAATGAATCTCGAAAAGGCAATCGACAAGATGGCCGCAAGCGCGGCGCCGCTCGAGACTCCCAGCACATGCGGATCGGCCAAAGGATTTCGCAACAAGGCTTGGAAGCCCGCACCTGCGACCGCCAGCGACATTCCCACCAGCATGGCCAGGTAAATCCGCGGCAATCGCAATCCAAAAAGAATGACCGCGACGTCTGAAGGCAGGGGTTGATGAGGAAAGAACCTTCCCAAGACCAGGCTGACGACCTGCATGAAGGGAATGCGAGTGCTGCCGATGGACAAGGCCAAAGCGCCGGTCACCATCAGCAACACGACCAGTAACAGGAGCGCCGAAGCTATTTTTTTCTTAGTAAGCACCATTAACTCGCTTGATTCGGAAATCCAAACCGGAACAATTCACCGCAGAGACGCAGAGAACGCAGAGCAAACGCAGAGACAAATGACGGATCAAAAACAAGCACTCGCGTGTCTTGAATAATTCCAATATTGAACATCCACAAGATCTCTGCGCAATCCCCGCGACCTCTGCGTCTCTGCGGTGAGTTCTTCCCGACTCCTCATTTCCCTTCCGGATGCAAAATCTTCGAAATCTCCTCCAAGGCATCAAACAATCGCGGGCTGGGGTGATTGGCGTCATCCTGGACCTCATATACCTTTTGTGTGCGCACCGCCGTCGTTGAGTCCCAACCCGCCCACTGTTTCAATTGCTTCGATACCGGCAGTCCTTCATTGCTGCGAGGTATCAAAATGACTTCGGGATCGCGCCGCACGATTTCTTCCAACGACATCTGGGCCCAATCCTGTTTGAGATCGGCGCTGATGGATTGTCCTCCGGCCAAAGTGATCAGGCTGGTGATAAAAGAATTTTTTCCCGGCACGCTGATGGGGTGGTACCACACCAGATACAGAACCCGCGGCCGGGGATGGCCTGCCACTCGACGGACCACGGCGTCGCGACGCGCCTCCAGCGATCGTACGACTTCGACCGCTTGCCCGCTCGTGCCCAGGAGCGCGCCCAGATCCTTCAAAGAACTCAAGACATCGTCCAAGCTGCGGGCGTGAACCCCGTACAACGGAATGTGAAAGCGCGCCAGCTGATCCGCGACCTCAATCTTGTTGATCTCCGGGGTTCCGATCACCAAATCCGGCCGCAGCGAAACAATCATCTCCACATTCGGATTAATGACTCCACCGATACTCGGCTTCCGGCGAACTTGCGGGGGATAATCACAGTAGTCCGTGCGCGCGATCACGCGGTCACCGGCTCCCAACGCATAAAGCGTTTCCGTGACACTGGGGGCCAGAGAGACAATGCGGCGCGGGTTGGCAGGAACTTCCACTCTTCTTCCAGTCTCGTCGATGACCCAGCGGTTGGAAAAAGCGATTCCAATTGTTGCAGGTGTCAGAAGAAGCCAGAAAACAGAGATCAGAAGCCAGAAACGAGTGGCCCGTGGCCAATGAACAGGCGTCCGATTACACCTCACCTTCGTGTCATCGATTCTATGGACTTCACCAGTTCTGAAGAAATTCAATTAAGAATTCACCTCTTGCTTGCAGCCAGCGCAAATTCGTTCGCACAAACAAAAACCCCGTGCGTCTTCCTTGGAAAGCGCACGGGGCAAAAACTTGTCCACGGGCTCCTTTTTCGCGAAGAGCGCTACGTTTGACGATTAAGACCCGGACGCCAGACTGCCCACCCAAACCTCTTCGTTTCGGGTCTCGGGTCTTTGGTCCTGGATCTTCTATTGATTGTCGGCAGATTTCCTGACTGGGTCACTTCGTCCAGCGTTCTCGCCTTCCCAATCCTGGAAAGAATCAGTGGCTTTGAACTTGGGATCGTGACGTCACAGTGGCGCGACCGTCGCCGAATTTCACGGCGTTCCCTTTTGGCTCCTTCAATTCGGAGACCGGCAATCGTTGAGAAAGATCAATGAGAAAATTCAAGCTAACAGAATCTGCGGGGTGATGTCAAACGGATTAAGAGCAGTGGGGAGTGGCAAGTGACTAGTGTTCAGTGATGAGTGATCAGTGAGCAGTGACGAGTGATCAGTGACAAGTGAACAGTGATCTAACAGGCTGCTGTCAGGCGGGATTCAAGATCTTTGCCTGTGCGGGTTCGATTTTTAGAAATTGATTTTCAGGGCAGCGTTCTTGCGGCCACCCCATTGGCGTAGCAAGCGCCAACTCATTTTGCGCAAGAAATGGCACAACTCTTCACTGATCACTCGTCACTGCTCACTGATCACTCATCACTCGTCACTTGTCACTGAACACTGATCCCTCGCCACTCGTCACTAACCACTGATTACTCATATCTCAGCGCCACCAGCGGATCGACGCGAGTGGCCCGCTGCGCCGGAACCGCACACGCCAAAATGGCGACGAGACACAGCCCCAGCGATAGCCCGATGAAGGTCAAGGGATCGGCGGGATTAACGCCGTACAACAGGTTTCGCGCGAATCGCATGACGCCAAACGCTCCCGCCAGCCCAATCACAATGCCAATCGCGGTGAGGGACAGGGCGTGTCTTGCCACCAAACCCAGCACATCCCACCGTTTTGCTCCCAGGGCCATGCGGATTCCGATTTCATGGGTCCGTTGCGCCACGGAATAAGCCAGTACGCTATAAAGCCCCAAGGTGGCCAAGACCAGCGCCAAGAATCCCAATAAGCCCAGGAACGAAGCTGCCATACGCGAGGCAAACAGAGGAACATTCATGTAATCGGTCAAGCGAACAATATCAAAGAGCGCCAAACCGGGATCCATCGAGCGCAACACCTCCCGAATGCTGGAGATATAAGCGGCGGGATCGCCCGCTCCTCGTACCAGCAAGGTGGCATCGGATTGGTAGAATTGGGAGACGGGAAGGTACATATACGGAATCGGCTCTTCGTTCAAACTCTGGTATTTTCCGGTTTGAACCACTCCAATGACCTGGCAATTGGTGGATCCTATCCTCAAGGTTGTCCCCACCGGATCCCGGCCACTCCAATAGCGCCGCGCCATGGTTTCATTAATGATGATGTATCGCTGCGTGGAGGATTCGTCGGCGGGCAAAAACTCCCGGCCTTGAAGTACCTTCGTGTGCATCGTCCGAAAATAATTCGGGCCGATCCAGTTCATCTCGATCACGACTTCTTCATTGGGCTTGGGCGTATAGCCGTCAATCGCGACGGAATTCGAACTTCCTCCCGTAAAACCCAGTGGAAGGTGGCGAATCAAGCTGGCGCTCTGGACGCCGGGGATCGCTTGAACGCGTTCCAACAAATTTCTCTCAAAGATTTTCCCACGCTCCGAGTTATAGCCATTCGGACGCAAATCGAAAGAGGCCGCCAGGACGTGGTTGGGATCGAATCCCGGATCAATGGTTTGGGCCTTGCGCAGCCCTTCCACAAACAACGCCGCAGCGATCAGAAGAATCAGCGACAGAGCCACTTGAACCACCACCAGCATATTGCGCATGCGGGCGTGTCCCCGGGCGCGACCGAAGTGAGCCGTTTCATCTTTGAGCACACCCACAATGCGCGGATTCGACGCCTGCAATGCCGGCACCAAACCAAACAACAGCCCCGTGAGAACCGAAATGATGAAAGTGAAAAGCACGACGCGCGTGTCCGTTTCAATGACCAAATGAATGGGTAGACTCGCCGGAGGAGAAAAGGTGCCAAGCAACTGCGTGCCCCAACGGACGAGCAGTAATCCGGCGGCGCCACCCAGCAGGGCCAACAGCGTGCTCTCCGTCAAAAGCTGTCGCACCAGCCGCAGACGGTTGGCGCCGACGGAAAGCCGAATGGCAATTTCTTTTCTTCGACCGACGCTGCGCGCCAAAAGCAAATTGGCGACATTGGCGCAGGCGATTAATAGAACGACTCCTACCACCAAACTCAGGATAATCAGGACGGGCCGAAAAATCATGGTCCCGCCGAAAGGCGCCTTCCAAATCGGCAGCAGTGAGAGCGATCGACCGGCGTTGGTTTTCGGATACTGTTTGCTCAGTTCAGCGCCGATCGTTTGAAGCGTCGTTTGGGCCTGCGTCATGCTTACACCGCTCTTGGGACGCACAAACACCAACATCCAATGGCTGCCTCTTTCATTCAGCATTCCCTCTCGGGAATTCATCGTGGCTTGCATCGCAATGGGAATCCACAAGTCCATCGACAACCCCACAAAGGATCCATAAAAATCCTTGGGCGTCACACCGACAACCGTGAAAGGATGGTCGTTTAATGAGATGGTTTTTCCCACAATCTGCGGATCTGAACTAAACCGCCCGGCCCACAAACCGTAACTCAAAACGGTGACCGGCGCGCCTCCCGGTTTGAGATCTTCATCCGGCTGGAAGCCGCGGCCCAGCACGGGCTTCACTCCCAAAACGTCAAAATAATTCGCGGAGACGGGTTCACTCCAAACTCGATCGGTTCGCTCCCCGGAGTTGAGGCCGATGGGTTCCATTGTGTAGGCCGCCAGATCGACCTTGGCTGCCGCATTCTTTTGAAAATCTTTGAAATCCGGGTAGGAGGTACTGGTGAATTCCATCGAGCGACTTCGTTCCGCCATCAACACTAATCGACCCACATCCGATACGCCGGGCAACGGCCGAAGCAAAATGGATTTCACCCAGCTGAAAATGGTGCTGTTGGCCCCGATTCCCAGCGCTAGGGAAATGACCGCAACCAAGGTAAATCCCCAACTCTTCATCATCATGCGGATGGCATAACGCATATCCTGAAACAAGGCGTCCATTTCATCATCCTCCCGGAATTTTTAAGGCGGGCTCAAACTGCGGCAGCCTCCGTGCATATACCGTACTAAACGAAGCCGGATTTGGGAAAGTTCCATTTGAAATGTCGCTCGGAGATCCTCCCTGTAAGTTGCGCTGTTGCACCAGGTTGTGAAGTTCAGCAGACATTCTGGATTGAAGTTTGCCTGTTCGAGACGTAAAATGAGTTTGTAAGCAGTCCTATGGAACCGCGGATTGGCCGCCCGAGCGGCGGTGAATACCGAAACCCCCGGCGTCTGGTGCAAAAGAGAATTTATTTGGAACGCAATGTCGTCGTTCTTTCGGCGGCCGTCTTTCTATTCGCATTCGGCGAAGAGCTCTGGAACAGCTTTCTGCCGAAGTACATGGAAACCTGGGGGGCATCCATTGCAGTCATTGCGGTGTTCGGAACCTTTAAGGATTTCCTGGACGCCCTCTATCAATATCCCGGGGGTGTTATTTCGGATCAGATAGGAGAGCGGCGGGCGTTGATGTTATTTGCCGGATTCGCGGCGGTGGGCTATGCCGTCTATCTTTTAGCGGAACGCCCTTGGGTATTTTTCATAGGAGTTTTGTTCGTGATGGCGTGGGGATCGCTGGGACTTCCGGCGCTGTTTTCGATGATCGGAGCCGCCGTCTCTGCGGAGCGCCGAACCTGGGGGTTTTCCTGGCAATCGCTTCTGAAACGTCTGCCCATGGTGTTTGCTCCCGCCCTGGGGGGATGGATGATCGTTCATTGGGGAATGATTCGCGGAGTTCGTTCCGGGTTAACGCTCGCCGTCGTCATTGCGCTACTCACATTGTTCCTGCAGAAATGGTTTTATGTGGATCACCGCATGGCCCCCGGAGCCCCGGTGCTTCGCCCACAGAAAGTATTCCAGCAACTTTCCCCCGCCCTCAAGCGGCTTTTGATTTCCGATATTTTTGCCCGACTGGCCGAAGGAATCGCCGAAATCTTCATCGTGCTTTATGCCATGAATCATCTGGGTTTGAGCGCTCAACAATTCGGCCTGTTGGTCGGCATTCAAATGGCGGTCGCCATTGCCGGATACCTGCCGGCGGCGGCGTTGGCGGAACGCTTTGGAAGAAAACCCGTGGTGTCGTTCACCTTTGTGTGTTTTGCACTCTTTCCTTTGCTCGTGTTGTTGGCCCATAATTTTCTCCAAATGGCGGGAGCGTTTGTGGTGGGTGGACTCCGGGAATTCGGCGAGCCGGCTCGAAAGGCCAT
This sequence comes from Terriglobia bacterium, assembly GCA_028716525.1. Classification (GTDB taxonomy): domain Bacteria; phylum Acidobacteriota; class Terriglobia; order JAIQFV01; family JAIQFV01; genus JAQUPQ01. The sequence continues at coordinate 58,040 of JAQUPQ010000003.1, forward strand.
GATCGTCAATCTCTCGGAACCCAAGGCGCGTGGCGCGCATGTGGGCTTGTATTACCTCATCCGAAACCTCTCCGTCACACCGGCCGCCGCTCTGGGGGGATTTTTGTGGCACCTCATTTCTCCCCGCGCTACTTTTGAAACCGCTTTCTTCTGCGGCATCGTCGGAGTTTTGCTTTTCGCCGTTGCAGTTCGAGAACCGCAACCGGAGGTTCGCTATGAAATGGATCACGCGTGAGAACGTCAAAGTGGATCGGGTCGCCTGTCCCTGGCTCATCCGAAAATTCATCGATTCTGAAGCGGAGTTTTTCTTCGTGGAGGAAGCCGCGGTGAACGCCCAAGCGCGCGCCTTGCAGGCCACTCCGTTCGACGTCCCCAAAAATCCCGACGTGAAATTGAATCATCGCAACGGACGCTGTTCGTTTGAAACGATCCTGGAAAGTTATCAATTGACCTCCGACCCGGCGCTGGTCGCGCTGGGACGAATCGTCCACGGCGCCGACGTTCCCAAGGAAATGGACATTGCTCCGGAAAGCGCCGGATTGTATGCCCTGGCGAACGGCTTTTCCTTGACCTGCGCCGGGGACGAAGAACGATTGCGATTGCAATTTCCGCTCTACGACGCGCTGTATGCGTTTTGCCAGTCGCGAATTAAGAATTCACCTTCATCACAAGGATGAAAACACAACTGCAGTTTGACGACAGAAAGGAGCACATCATGAAAAACAAAATCCAATCTCCCCTTTTCCTTTTGATCTTGTTTCTGTGCGCACTGATGGTATCGACGGCGTGGCCGTTGGCGCTGGCTGCTGCCGACTGGTCCAAGGTCGAAGTGGTTCTGGGCCGCAAAGGCGCCGTCAGCGGAGACACCATCAAGTTCGGATTCCCGCGGACCGATCTACACGTCCTGATCGGTACGGTGGCTCTCAAACCCACACTGGCCCTGGGATCGTGGGTGGCGTTTTCGGGCTCTGAAGACTCCGCCATGATGATGGGCGATTTGGTTCTATTGCAACAGGAGGTCGAACCGGTGATGGATCAGCTGCAATCGGGCGGTGTCATGATTACGGCGCTTCACAATCACTTGCTCCTCGAACGGCCGCATGTCATGTACATGCACTACATGGGCCATGGCAAGGCTGAAGAATTGGCCAAGACCTTCAAAGCCGCTTTGGAACACAGCGCCACTCCTATGAAAGCGCCTGCCGCTCCTGCGGCGGAACCCAAAGTCCGGATGAGCCAGTCGAAGATCGAAGAAATTCTAGGCCAGCATGGCACTTTGAAGGGTGGGGTGTTGTCGTTTGGAGTTCCTCGGGCCGAACCGATCCAGGAAAACGGCACAATGTTGCCTCCCGCTTTGGGTGTCGCCAATTCCATCAATATTCAAGATTCACCCAAGGGCATTGCGACCACCGGAGACTTCGTTTTAATTGCCAGTGAAGTCAATCCCGTGATTCATGCGCTGCGGTCGCATGGCATTATGGTGACCGCTCTGCATAACCACATGCTTCAGGATAACCCGCGGCTCTTTTTCATGCACTTTTGGGGAAATGGACCTGCCGGCGAGGTGGCTGCCGGTCTGAAAGCCGCATTGGATGACGTCCACACAAAGAAATAAGAAGGTGCGTGGTGTGAGGGACGGTGGATTGGTTGTTGGATCCCACGGCAACAAATTCACTGTCCCAGGTCTCCCAAAAGCGGGACTGCCTGTGGAATGAGAGAGGGCGCGACAATTTGCATTTCTTTACTTTGAAATTGGAACAAGCTGTTGGAGAATGGCGTCAATTAAAGCACTTCTCTTTTGAAATCTTGTAAAGGTTGAAGGTCATGCACCTTCGATGCTTGTGGGTTCGCAAAGTAGAACTGTAATCCAGGCAGGTTTTGTTTCACCCCGCAATGCCGTAGGACTTCTTCTCGATGGAGGAGGATTTCATGGCCCCTCTCAGTCTAACCATCAATGGAAAACACTATTCCGCAAGCGTCGACCCGGGCACGCCGATTCTCTGGGTTCTGCGCGATACCTTAGGACTTACTGGAACCAAGTTTGGATGCGGCATGGCGCTGTGCGGCGCTTGCACCATTCATCTTGACGGTGAAGCCGTTCGATCCTGTATGACGCCGGTATCAGAGGCGGTCGGCAAGAAAATTACAACCATCGAAGGGCTTTCAACCGATCGCAGCCATCCCCTCCAAAAAGCCTGGATGGCCCAGGAGGTGCCGCAATGCGGATACTGCCAGTCGGGGCAAATCATGACGGCTGCCGCGCTCCTCCAAAAGAAACCTCATCCCACGGATGAAGAAATCGATGCCGCCATGTCCGGCAACATCTGCCGGTGCGGCACGTATTTGCGCATTCGTGCGGCCATTCACCAGGCTGCCAAAGGAGGTGCGCAATGAGCCGCTCTCTTCTGGTGACGCGTCGCACGATGCTGAAGACCGGCTTGGCGGGCGCCCCGGCATTGATCCTGGGTTTCTATCTGCCCCGGAATCTCTTCTCAGCGTCTCCCACAAAAAGTCCGACTGCAAAAACATCGGCCGTCTTTTCTCCAAACGCCTGGCTGCGAATTGATTCCCGAGGGGGCATTACGCTGTTGGTTGAACCGGCTGAAATCGGCCAGGGCGTCCGCACCTCCATGCCCATGCTGCTGGCTGAAGAACTGGATGCCGACTGGACCAAAATCAAAATCCAGCAGGCCCCGACGAAGCCCGACATTTACAAACATCTCGGAACGGGCGGCAGCAGTTCCGTCCGTGAGAATTACTTGCCGCTGCGACAAGCCGGTGCGGCCGCTCGCGCTTTGCTGATCACTGCGGCGGCCCAGACTTGGAAGGTGGAGCCAAGCGCTTGCCATACGGCGGATGGCGCTGTGGTGCACAGCGCCTCCAAACGTCGTCTCACCTACGGTACGCTCGCAGAAGCCGCTTCAAAACTTCCTGCTCCCGATCCCAAGAAGATCTCTCTGAAGCAACCGAAGGACTTTCGATTTCTGGGAAAACCGGTCCACCGACTGGACACACCTTCCAAAGTCGACGGCAGCGCGAAGTTCGGATTGGACGTGAAAGTCCCGGGCATGTTGTATGCCGTCATTGCCCGATGTCCAACCTTTGGCGGAAAGGCTGTGAAATTCGATGACTCCAAAGCCAAGGCCGTTGCGGGAGTCCACGCTGTTGTACAGATTAATCCTGTTCCCAGCCCCGCCAACACCGCCGGAGGAGTTGCGGTCGTCGCGGATTCGACTTGGGCTGCAATTAAGGGCCGGAAGGCGCTCCAGATTGATTGGGACCGCGGTGAGAATGCGAGTGAAAACACCGCTTCCATGCGAAAGCAAATGGCCGAGCTGGCCGGCAAGTCCCCACTCTATGTGGCTCGCACCGTGGGCGACGCCGCGTCGGCGATTTCAAAGGCTCCAAAGAAAATCGAGGCCGTGTATGAATTGCCTTTCCAGCCGCACGCCACCATGGAGCCGATGAATTGCACCGCCCACGTGGAAAAAGATCGCGTCGAAATTTGGGCGCCGACCCAGAGCCCGGATTGGATTCAGGGCGTCGTCGCCGGCTTGGTGCAATTGAATCACGAATCGGTCATGGTTCACGAAACGCTCTCGGGCGGAGGTTTTGGACGCCGTTACCAAACCGACTACGCCGTCGAAGCCGTTCAAGTCTCCAAGGCCGTGGGCAAACCGGTGAAGCTGCTGTGGACTCGGGAAGACGATATGCAGCACGATTTTTATCGACCGGCGTCTTATCACCGGCTCAGCGCCGGGTTGGATCATCAAAACAAATTGGTGGGATGGTCGCGTCGCATAATGTCCACCTCCATTCGGCAGATTTTTGCACCTCCGGAAGCCCTGAAGAATCCCGCCACAGTAGCCGCTCAGGAACTTGAGGGAGCGGTGGACGTTCCCTACGAAAGCCCCAATCTGCAAGTGGAATACTCCGCAGTGAAATCGGGCGTGCCGCGCGCCTGGTGGCGGTCCGTGGCCTGCTCCTTCAACTCCTTCGCGGTGGAAAGTTTTATCGACGAACTTGCGGCCGAAGCCCATCTCGACCCGCTGGATTTTCGAATCAAGTTGTTGGGGGGCGATCGCCAGCTGCCCAACCCCAGAGATAAGGAGGACATCCTGGACACTCGACGGCTTCGCGGAGTGCTGGCTCTAGCCGCCGAGAAATCGGGCTGGGGAAAATCGTTGCCCCAACACTGGGGCCGGGGAATCGCCGCCCAGTATTCCTTTGGCAGTTACATCAGCCACGTGGCGGAAGTCGAGGTGAAACCGGATCACACAGTTCAAGTTCACCGCGTCGTTACGGCGGTCGATTGCGGCAGCATCATCAACCCCGATACCATCAAAGCGCAAATGGAAAGCGCCGTGATCTTCGGATTGACGGCGGCGATGACAGGCGAAATCGAAGTGGAGAACGGCGCGATCAAAAACGGGAATTTCGATGACTTTCCCGTTGTGCGTATGAAACAGGCGCCCCGCCGGCATGAGGTGTATATCGTCTCCAGCACAGAAAAACCGGGAGGGATCGGCGAGCCGGGAGTCCCGCCTATTGCTCCGGCATTAACGAACGCCATTTATGCCGCCACCGGGAAGCGATTGCGACGCCTGATCATTCGCCCTGAAGATTTGAAGCAGGCCTGAAGATACTGGGGACAACACTTCGGTGAGTTGCAGCGGAACTCAACGACCCGTTATAGAAAGTTTCTATCACCCTCTTTTGCGTGACAAGGGGTCAGTCCAAGACTTCTTTGTTACCGAATCCCATCCAACGGCGTCCTTAGGCTTTGTGTCCTTAAAACTGATGAGAAAACGGAGGAGGTCTTGAATTCTTTATGAAAATCCAGAATCGAAATTCGCGTTTCATTGTTTCTCCATCCGCAAAGACAATTATTTTGATGGTTCTGGCCCTTTCTGCGCTGATGTTCTCGACGGCGGCGGCGTTGGCTGCCTCCGGTTATCACGAGATCAATCGATTTAAGCTGGGCGGCGAAGGATTTTGGGATTACTTGACATTCGACCCCTCGGGCAACCGCGTTTTCATTTCCCGCGGCACACATGTAATGGTGGTGGATGCCAAAAGTGGAAAAGTCGTAGGCGACATTCCGGACACCCCGGGAGTTCACGGAATCGCGCTGGCCCCGGAGTCGCATCGCGGTTTCACATCCAACGGTCGGAATGCCACGGTCACAATTTTCGATCTCGAGAACCTGAAAACCCTGGGCAGTGTCACGACTGAAGCAGGTCCGGACGCCATCATTTACGATTCGAAAACGCAGTCGGTCCTCACCATGAACGGACGGGGCCAGTCCGCAACGGTGATTGACGCAGCGACCGGCAAAGTAAAAGGCAGCGTCCCGCTCGGGGGCCGGCCTGAATTTGCGCAAGCCGACGGCAAGGGAAAGGTGTTCATCAATCTTGAAGACAAGAGCGAACAGGTTGAACTCGACCCGGCGGCCCTCAAAGTTACACGCCGGTGGTCGCTGGCGCCATGCGAGGAGCCCAGTGGACTGGCAATTGACCGCCAGCATCGGCGTTTATTCGCCGGGTGCCACAACAAAATGATGGCGGTGGTGGATATTGATGCCGGAAAGGTTATCGCCACGCCGGCCATTGGCCAGGGAGTCGATGCCAATGGCTTTGATCCCGCCACTCAGTTCGCGTTCAGTTCGAATGGCGATGGCACGCTGACGGTGGTCCATGAAGACTCGCCCGACAAATTCACCGTGGTTGAAAATGTAAAGACAGCACCCCGCGCCCGCACCATGACATTGGACGAGAAGACGCACAACGTTTTTTTGGTGACCGCCGAGTTTGGGCCGGCACCGACCGCGACCACAGAAAACCCCCGGCCGCGTCCGCCCATGCTTCCAGATTCTTTTGTTCTCCTGGTGTTCGGTCGATGAGGATGAGGGCAGAACGAAGGTAACGTTGTTTGCGATGATTGCGGTTTCGATTACTTCACTGCTGCAAGCCAAAATAGAGTGCTAGTGAGTCCTGGCTTGCAGCAGTTGCTTTCCATTCTAGGCTGAAAAACTACCTCGAAAATAGGAGAGGTTTCTGTCCCCCTGCGGGGCTGGGCGATAAGATCCTGAACCATACCCCACCCTTGCTCTCCGCCTCCGGCGGGCGGCGGGCGGGCTACCTGAGCAGAGGTCGTTTGGGTAGCGCAGCCTTCGTCCGCCTCGGCGGACGAAGGCTGCGGTGTTTGCAATCCGAAATTCAAAAACTCGTCCTGCACCGCATGATTTCCGCATCGCGATGGGAAATGCCCCGCCCTGCGGCCGGGCTACCCTCTGAGGTGTGAGGCACCCCTCGACGCCCGATGAATTAGGGCTTATCCCCACACCTATTTCCTATTGGCTTCCCGCCTACGGATCGATGATTACGCCCGGATCTTCGGTATAGGTATTTCCACCCGAGTTCAGCGTCACTTTGTAGTTGTAAGTTGTGCCGGTCTGGGCATTGGGACCAATCGTTCCAGTGGTGCACTGTTTCTGATTCTGGCACCAAAAGTCCTGAAACGGATTGCCATTCTTGTTGAACTGAATGGTCAGCGTATCGTTTCCCGAAGCCTGCCAGGTGATGGTGTGGTGGTTCTGCTTCGAGATTCTGGCCGTATCACAATCGGTAAGATGACCCGACCCTGCCGTTTTTGCCACATGGATCACGTGGTTCCCAGCTTGATTACACGCAGTTTGGGCCTCCGCTGGGAGCCAAGAAATCATCACTGCAAACACCACCAGGAAGAAGGCAGCAGCCGCAGTGAGAAATAAGTTTCTTCTTGAACCGGTCATTATCTCCTCCTTGATTTGAATTGCCTTACGGTTTGGACTCTTGAACTGCCCTTTTAAACGCCTCCTCATTCCTCAGGTTTTCTAATTCCGGGTCACGAACGCAGAAAGCCGTGGAGTAACCATTCTGGACCGCCAGTTGAATCCACGACAATGCATCCCGGGTTTTGTGGCCGATGTTGGCAACCAAAGCAGCATTGTAAAGCAGTTCGGGATTGCGTGGTTCGAGGCTCAGAGCCTTTTGAGCATGATCCTCGGCCGCAACCAAGTTGCCCGTCTTTACCAGGCATAATGCCATTGTCGAATGAACCAACGCCGCTTTGGGATTGATCCGGAGCTCTCCCTCACACAAGCCAATGGCTTTGGCATAAGCCTCTGCCGCCTTGGCGCTCAGTCCCGGGCTCCAGCGGTAGGCGTCACCGAGATTGGCCCACAGCTCAAAATGGTCGGGCATCAAACGCACGGCCGCTTCAAACGCTTCGGCAGCCTGTTGGAAATGCCCCGTGAAATATTCGAGAGTTCCAATATTGGAGTACGTCATGGCCGTGGGCGCCAATGCCAATGATTTTCTATAAGCCGTCAATGCGGAACTAAACTCGTTCATCAACTGATACGAAGCACCCAAATTGCCCAAGGCTCGAGCATTATCCGGGGACCGTTCGGTCACATGCTGAAACATCTCGACCGCTTTGGAATAATTGCCGTGCACAAAATAGAAACCACCCAGTTTGCTGTAACCACCCCAGTAACTGGGCTGCAATTCAATCGCACGACGATAGGAAGCCTCGGCTTGGGAGGTGTTGCCCGTGGCATTGTAGGCGCCCGCCAATCCCAGCCAAGCGCCATAATTGTTGGGCTGGATGGCCAGCGCTCGATTGTACGCTGTGATGGCCTCGCCGCCCCGCCCCGTCCGACTGAGCACATCACCCAGCGTGACGGCGACTTCCGGAAGGTTGGAATCCAATTGTTGGGCGCGCGTGCTGGCTTCGACCGCCTCGTCAATCCACTGGCGCTGGCGCGTCAGATTAAACTTATACAGGTAGGCCCGCCCCAAAGCGGCCTGAACGATGGCCACCTCGGGCTTTTGTTGCGCCAATGCGCGAAGTAAATTCATCGCTTCATCAATTGAACTTTCCTTGTCGTAACGCTGCAATCCGCCCAAGGCCCGAAGATATCTCTCCTGCTCATCGGCGGTTTGAAGCCCCGAGGCGGAGGCGGGTGCGGCACTCGCATGTCCCAACCGCAAAGCGTCAATCACCTTCTCGGCCAAAAGATCCTGCATCCCGAAAAGCTCTGAGGTGCTTCCATCCAGCGTGTCCCCGGCAATCTCCGAATGCTTTTCCGTATTCCACAGCGAGAACGCGATGCGGATTTGATTTTGTCCCTTCTGGACAGACCCCCGGATCATCAGATTCGCCCCCAGGCTTTGGGCGACTCGAAAGGGATCATCCCCGCGATCAAATGCCGCCACGGCGGCGCTGGGCATGATGACTTGAATATCGGGAAGGCGCCCGAGACGCGAGCTCAGCGTCTCCACCATTCCGTCTCCCACCAACTGGTCCGCGGCTTCACCGCTTAAATCTTTAAAAGGCAGAACCACCAGATATTTCTTTCCGGGGATCAGAGATCGCGACGCCAGTCGCGCTTCAACAAAATAGGCTGCGAACCCGATCAGCAGGATCAACACTAGAGCCCCAACGGCATACTTCCAATTGGCGCGCCCCGGTACGAGTCGCGAAAGAAAAGGCCGCGGCTTGGTCACTGAAACTGCCATGGGGCTCAAGGCCAAGCGAGCTTCGGCGATGTGGCTCAAGCGTTTCTCCACATCTTTCTCGAGACAGCGGTGCAGCAGTACTTGAAGTGATGACGGGGTTGAAGAGGGAACCCGTTTCCAGTCCGGGTCACGCGTTAAGACGGCCGCCAGTTTGTCTGAAACAGTTTCGCCTTCAAAGGCTTTGTGGCCCGTCAACAACTCGAAAAGGATGCACCCGAAGGCCCAGATGTCGGTGCGTTCGTCCGCCGGTTTTCCCCGCACTTGCTCGGGACTCATGTAAGCCGTGGTTCCCAGCATCGTCCCGGGGGCCGTTTTTTCCTGAACAATGGTGGGTGATTCGTCGCTGTAATTTTTCGTCGCTATCGCCGGCAACTCTTTCGCCAAGCCGAAGTCCAGCACCTTCACCCGTCCGTCCGGGGTAACCATGATGTTGGGCGGCTTCAAATCGCGATGCATCACCCCGCGCTCGTGGGCGGCGGCCAAAGCTTCAAGAATTTGTCCGGCCCATTGCACCGCCGTTTGCAGAGGAACCAAACCAGTGGAAATCTTTTTGGAGAGCGTTTCGCCGGGAATGTATTCCAGGACGAGGTAGCGAATTCCGTCCGTCTCCTTGAGATCGTAAATCGATGCGATGTTGGGATGATTGAGCGCGGCCAGGAGTTTGGCCTCGCGTTCAAACCTCGACAGGCGGCTCTGATCCGAAGCGAACTCCGCCGGAAGCACCTTGACGGCCACCTCTCGATCCAGCTTAAGATCTCGGGCGCGGTACACCTCTCCCATTCCGCCGGCGCCGAGCGGGGCGAGAATCTCAAAATTTCCCAAGAGAGAGCCGCTTTTCAATCGCATTGCTTTCGGGATCCAGCCCGCCTCTGTTTCAACCTTGTCACGCTGCAAGACACCGCAGTCGCCGCTTTTCATCAGCGACTCCGATTGATCGTTACATCTCAGCCGTGTCTCAGACGACCGAATAAAATGCCTTCAAGTATTTCTTAGTCTACGAAATGATGAAAAGCAGGAATAAATATTCTTTCGGCTGGGATACTAATAATATAGTTAGAATCAAAATCAATCATCCCCGGACTTGGGTAGCCGATCCAAGTATGTCTCATTCTCCAGGTACAAGCAAGGGGGACGACCCTTGGCTTTTCGAATGCCAGGGATTGCTTGTGCTGATTTCCTGTAATCTTGTAACATCGTCTTGCTCGCCGTCGTCTTTGGCTTAGGAAGCGGGAGGGGCTTGCCTTCATGCAGTGGATTCGCATCAATTTTATGACGGCTTACAAGGCGCTGGCGCGCCACAAGATGCGGGCCGTCCTGACGATGTTAGGAATCTCGATCGGCATTGCCGCCGTCATCGCCATGGTGTCTATCGGCCAGGGCGCCAACCAGGCCGTCATCCAACAACTCGAAAATATGGGCACGAACATGCTCTTTGTGGAGGCCGGGAACCGGCAGATTCAGGGTGTTCGTACCGCTTACAACACCATGATGTATGAAGACGTCGTGGCGGTCCGGTCGCAGTGCATCTCGGTGAAATACGCCTCCCCCAACGTCGATTTCCGGGCCCAAGTAGGATTTGAAGACAACAACTGGAACACTCAGGTGAGCGGAGTGGATCTGAATTATCGCCTCATTCGCCACTGGAATGTCGTCAAAGGCGATTTCTTTACCGACCAGGACATCACGTCCGCCAACAAAGTCGCCGTGCTGGGCCAAACCGTTGTCGATCAACTCTTCCCGGATGGACAAAGCCCGATCGGCCAAACCATGCGAATTCGCGGCAATCCTTACAAGATCGTCGGAGTCTTTGAAGAAAAAGGGACGAGCGTGACAGGGCAGGACCAAGACGACATCATCATCATTCCCTGGACTACGGCCCAACACAAGATGCTGGGCATCCGCTGGATCAAGGACATGTACATTTCCGTGGTCAGCCGTGAAGCCATCGGAATGGCCAAACAGGAAATCACTGCGATGTTGCGCCAGCGCCATCACCTGCGCCCGGATCAGCCCGACGATTTTTCCATCCGCGATTACACCGAGATTGCGGATATGGCCAATGAAACGAATCGCATCATGACTCTGTTGCTGGCGACCGTCGCCTCCCTGGCGTTGTTTATCGGCGGCATCAACACCATGAACATCATGCTGGTGACGGTGACCGAACGCACTCGCGAGATCGGTGTGCGTCTGGCCGTCGGCGCTCATCAAAGTGATGTGCGGCTGCAATTTCTCATTGAGGCCATCGCCTTGACGATCGTCGGCGGATTCATCGGAGTAGCGCTGGGTATTGCCACCTCTGCCGTAATCAGCAATGTGCTGCAATGGCCGACCATCATTTCTCTGGTGGCCATCGCCGTCGGGTTGGGAGTCTCCGCCTTTGTGGGGATGGTATTCGGCTATTATCCTGCCCACAAAGCGGCCACGCTGGATCCCATTGAAGCCCTGCGGTATGAATGAGTCTGATTCCCCAAGTGTCCCCACTTTTTGACGAAGATAAAATATAGTAACAGGCGGTGACTCCTCTCGAAGCGCGATGGCTGGGGTAGCCGCAGTTCGATTTCTGCACCGCGGGCCTGCAGAAGTCACTTTGAACTTCCCAAGGCATCTCAAGGATTTTTTCAAAAAGAGCAGTAACAACGTCGAAAGAGCGCTTTTAAGGTACAAGAATTTACTCCGGGCGTGCTCGGCACATACTTGGCGTTTTTGGCGGTCGATAACATCCTTCAGCTTTCGTCGGAAGCCGAAAATGCATCACTACTCGCTTGTGAGTAGTGGCTCATTTTGAATTCTTTTTCACCTCTGGGTGGCGCACACATCGGCCGCCGTGGCGGACGATGTGTGCGTACATCAACAGGGGGGACTCCGCACACATGCCTGGAGCGCATGTGTGCGCCACCCCATTCAAAATGAGTCACTACCCGCTTGTGTCTCTTGTTGACCTTTTGCGAGACAGCTTTTATGATGGCAAGGTTTCGATCCATGTGTATGATCAATAGGGCACGAACGCCCATGATTTGTTCTCGAAGGAGTACATTTTGATCCGGTTCGAATATTCAATTCTGCAGACGTTCCTGTTGGTGGCCAGTATTTTTGTGCTGACCAAGGCGATGATCCCCGCGACTCCCCTGCCGCTGATTCTGCGGCGCGTTCGCGACCGATTGCTCGAATCCAGTTACCTTTTATGCTTGTTTGTGGCCTTCGTGGCCTCCCTGATCGACTTTTTGGAAACGCGTTTCGATTCCCGCATCACCCATGCCATTCACAAGGACTTTACGCCCTTGGTGGCCCGCGTGGGTTCTCACTGGGTGGAGAACCTCCAGCATTTTCGCAATCTGCCTTTGACCTATGTACTGACCTACGCCTATATCTGGTTGTTTCCGGCGGTCACGTTCGCTTTGTTTTTTGCCTTTGTTTACTATGATCGCGAAGAGTTGGCGCAATTTTTGACGGCGACCTATTTCACCAATCTGTTGGTGGAGCTGCCCTTTTACCTGTTTTTCCCGGTGAACGAGGTGTGGGCCAGCGATTCTCACGTCCGGCTCCTCACGGACCGCATCAACCCGATCATCATGGAGCATTTCAGAACGGTCAGCGCCGTGGACAACTGTTTTCCCAGTTTCCATACCTCCCTGGCCCTGCTGGTGGCCATCGCAGCATGGAGATCAAGAGACCTCCGAATGATTGTGATTTCGACGCTTTCGGCGGTTCTGGTGGTCGCTTCCACATTGTACTTGGGAATCCATTGGCCCTTGGATGTGGTGAGCGGCGTCTTGGCGGCCGCCATTTGCGCCACGGCTTGCATGAATGCTTCGGCGGTATTTGCGCGGCTTGAATTCGTGCTCAACGAGCTGCGGCAATTTGCTGTCGATAAGATTTCGATTTGATCTCTGAATCCGGACCTATCCTCCCGGATGATGAACCATCCCGTGTGGTTGAGCAGCCCGCCTGTCCATGACCGCAAAGACCTCCAAGCGCATTCTTATCCTGACGGCTACTCTGGGCTCCGGACATCTGCGCGCCGCCGAGGCCATCCAGTCGGCACTCCAATTTCTGGATCCGGCATGTGTCACTAAAATCGTCGACATCAAGCCGCTGATTTCGCCGTTTCTGCGGTTCTTCAATTTTCATGGATACGAATTTCTAATTGAACACGCCTCTGCGGTTTGGCGATGGTTGTATCGAAGCTCCTGGGTGCGTCACGGGAAGTACGCAGCTCCGTCATTCCTGTTGAAACATGGGAACTCCCGCCTGCTGCGCGAGGTGAAATCCTTCGCCCCTGACGTGATCGTCTCCACCCAAATCAATTGCCACGAGCTGTCTTACTTCCTGTGCTTTCATCTGGCGCCCTTGCCTCAACGCCTCGCCGTCATCACGGACTACGACGTACATCCCGTGTGGTCAAAGCTCCCTTGCGATTTGTGGGTGGTGGCGCATCCCGATTTGGCGAAACAGCTCGTGGAGTTGGGGCTTGACCGGCTGGAAACGGCAGCGTTCGGCATTCCCATCGACTTGGTCTTCAAGAAACCGCTCGATCGAGCCGGCCTGATGGCGCGGATGGGCCTGAATCCCGACCGCAGAACAATTCTTTTGATGGGCGGCAGCGTGGGGTTCGGGGAATTGCATCGCGTGGTGAACGAACTGCTGAAATCAAAAGTCCCCTTACAAATCTTAGCCATTGCCGCCAAGAACGAAAGAGTCCGGGCGCAACTGGAGCAAATTCGACTGGCCTGGGAGGGGGTTGGACCGCTCGCCGATCGGTCTGTGCTTCACGTTTTTGGGTTCGTGAAAAATGTGCCGGAGTTCATGTCGGTCGCGGACTGCTTTATCACGAAACCCGGAGGGTTGGCGACCTCCGAGGCCCTCGTCAAGAAACTTCCCATGCTGTTTGTCAATCCCATCGCCGGGCATGAGGAAAGAAATTCCGATTTCTTCGTCCGCCACGGAGCCGCGGTGTCCATTCGTGAGCTTTCGGAACTGCTGCCGGCCATTGAATCTTTATTCCAGCCCGAAAGCCACACCCGCATGGAAATGAACCGGGCCGCCTGGAACCTGGCCAAACCCAACGCCGCCGTCGATCTGGCCGAGTGGATTCTGCATCACACGCCTTAAATGTGATCCCTCGCTACAGGTTTCCGCCTAGAAATTTCAAGAGTGCCTGATTGACCTCTTCGGGTCTCTCTTCCATAACCGCGTGCCCGGCGTTCGGGATGATTTCCACTTTGGAATTGCGGATTTGGTGATGCAAGAAATCGCGCACACTCGGCTCAATGAATGTGTCTTTCGCTCCCCACAGAATGAGCGTCTGCGCTCGGATGCGCGCGAGCAGCGCGTTACCGTTGGGATTGTCGGTCGTCAAGAAAAGGCGTGCGGCCTCCGCCGAGTTTTTGATGGTGAACGGAAAATAATATCCTTCCACATCGGCGTCGGAGACTTTTGATTTATCGAAGTAGGCCTTTTCGAGAAGGCCGCGGATTCGGCGGCGATCCGGCCCGCCCATCTGATACGCCATGGAGTTGAACAACCCCCCGTGCAAAAAGCGCGTCACCCAGGGCCTGGTAATATAAAGGGTGGCACTGTCGACGAGGACCAACCGATCGACCCGATCGGGATATTCCGCGGCGATCAAACAGGCAATCGTCCCGCCCAGCGATTGTCCGATCAGTGTTGCACGGGAAATTTTCAAGTAATCCATCAAGGCGACAACAATCGCCGCCTCCTCCATAAATGAAAAATTCTTGTCGGTAAAATCCTTGGATAAGCCAAACCCTTTCAAATCGAGCGCCACCACTCGCGCCTGCTTTTCCAAGGCCGGAATGTTCCGTCGAAAACTGAAAGTGGAGGCACCCAGCCCGTGAATCAGCACAATCGGGGCCGGGGATGGCTTCCGCATCGGAGTCTCCGGGTTGGGGACAACACTTTCAGAAGCGCCCGAATCCAAATAAAAGATCGTCGCTCCCCGGAGCGAAACAAAATGACCGGGCAGAGGACTTCGATATTGCGCCGCGGCTTGTTCAGGAGTCCGGGTTTCGACCGATTGCACAGAACGGCACGACAAAGCCGCAATGCAAGCTCCGCTCACAAAACCGATACAAACGATTGTTTTAAGTTGAAGCATGATTTCTCGTCTCAGTGAAGTGACCATCTTCAAACAATTTGCTAAAATGACCGCCTCATTCTTCGGCCATTGCCAAAGAGAATTGAAAACCTTGTTTGCGGGAGTATTCGTCTTCAGGATTCCAAAGCGCTTGTGCCACCCGCGCAGTCAAGCCGATCGCCGCACCATTAATCCGGCGCGGCTGGAATTCGCTACGAATCACCACCTCATCGGGATTTCGCTGCTGCCGGAGAGAGTTCTTTTTCATACTTTCGCGTCCTTTCATGATTTCCAGTGATGAAGGACGCATCATAACCGAAATGGGGTGTCTTGTGGCAGAGTGGAAAGCAAATGTGAAAATGTATCCGACAACATTCCAAGGACAGGAAATGAAAGGTGAGATGAGAGTTTCTTGTTTCGTCAATAAGGTTTTGCACGCACCCGGCCTCAAGGCAGCGCTTTTGGGCGCTGTGGTATTCGGCCTGAGTTTGGGGCCCATGCAAATCTGGGCCAAACGCGCCAGCGATTCGGCGCGACGCCGCCCGATGTATGAGAAATCCTTTTCCAAGTCGAAGCTGGCGACAATTGTTATTCCTGAAAATTCTCAAAGTTCCGTTCAAGCCGGCACTCGGAATCCAACGATTCAGGAAGAATTTAAACACAGTCCGGGAATGCTGAACTTCGAACAGAAATACGGCGGAGTTTGGGAAAGCCTGGTCGACGAACGCAGCATGGCCCCCACGGAACTCCTGGGCGGCGGCATCCCATTTTCCCAGCACAGCGCCGATGCAAACAAGCTTGATCCGGCGGCCCGCGCCGGCCTGGCAGCCCACGATTCGATTGATGAATTGGCGAACGTGGCCCGACAGTTCTTAACCGACAATCAGGCCTTTTTGAAGATCAATCCGGCTGCCTTGCAGCTGGACCGCGATGCCAGCGGAGTTTTGGAAGCCCGCACCGGAAAGTATCGGCTGGTGTTTCAAAACACCTTCAACGGTGTGCCGATTCTCGGTTCCTACGTCAGTCTTTTCATCAGCCACGGCAATTTGGTGCTTTATGGGGCCGAACACATCGTGGATTTCGCCCTCTCCATTCAGCCGGCCTATTCACCGCAAGGCGCCGTTCAAAAACTTGAACAATCGCTGGGATTGAATTTCGGCGACATCCTGCTCGACCATGCCGCCAACTTGATGATCTCGCTGGTCGATTCTCCGCAGTCAAAAGCCGCCCGCGCCCAAACCACCAACGGGAATTTTGAAGAAGCTCGTTACGACGGACCTACCGGCCACGGGTATGAGGCTCGACTCATTTACAAGATTGAATTTCATGTCCCCAACGACAATCGTTCTCTGGTGGCACTGCTGGATGCTCAAACCGGGGAGCGCCTCGATCTGTACGACCAAAATCGTTATCAGAGTCAAACGGGATTTGCCCGCGGAGCCATCTATACCCGCGGACCGGTCAGCACTCAGGGATATGTGAATCAAGGAGGAACTCAGGCCCCTGAATTTGTGGCGCCGCTTGGCCGCCTTACCATAACCAATGGAAGTTCCACCGTGACCTCGAACCCCGGCGGCCTCTATTCCTTCAACGCGTTGCCGGTCTTGAGCTTCACAACCAGCCTTTCGGGATTTCAACCCACCATCATGGAGATTGGGCATTCCTGCCCCAGTCCGCAGGGCCCCGCGGACAGCTCCGGCAACATCACCTTCCCGCCTCATTTTGATGATGGAGTTTGTGCCGTGAGCCCGTCCTCCCCTTCTCCCGGGAACGGATTGGCGACACATGGCGCCGTGAACGGCTGGTTTCATACAAACTTTGCAGTTATTCATTCTCAAAAATTCCTGATGAATTTTAGTTCCGGGCTTACCAATTTCTATAATAACGGCCTCGCCGTCCTCGTCAATGATTCGGACTGCGAGGCATTTTGGAGCAGCGGCCAATGTCACGGCAGCGTTTCGGAATGCATTGATATGGGCTCTTGCGGGACTGGCGATGAAGAAAACAATCAAGCCGACGAACCCGATACTATGTCGCACGAATATGGACATGCACTCGACTTTCACACCAAGTCCACCGGTGTCACCGGGGACCGCGGCAAAGGCGAGGGATTGGCTGATATTGACGCTTGGCTGAACACGCACCGCACCTGCCTTAGCCCGGGGGACGGCTTTGGAAGTTTCGCACCACCGTTCGGCAGCTTCTTCCCGGGAGTTCCAATAGGAGATCTTTGCAATACTGCTGGCATTCCACTTGAACCACAGATCCTGCAGCAAACCGGAGTTCGCGATTTTGGGGTATTCATTTGTCACGACGACGGCTCGGGAGCTTGTCCTGCAGGTACGACAGGTCGACTGGAATCGAATGACAATGCCAATGCGTGCGGCACACCCGGCGGCTCCAGCTGTCTGGGCGCGCAAGGGTACGAATGCCACTGCGAAGGACATACCTCCTCCGGCTCGGTGATTGATCTGTACAAACTCCTGGTTACCCGCTATGGAACCAACGAAGCCTGGTATCTGATTGAGCGTTTCTATTATTTGGGCCTTCCTGGAATTACCAACGCCTACGGAACCTCCGGCCAAGGGAGCATCTATTCCAATTTTCTGGCGGTCGACGATGACGACGGCAGTATTTCCAACGGCACGCCCAACGCCGACCTCATTTTTCAAGCGTTTTTGCGACATGGGACCGAAGGAACACAGAGACCTCGCTCTCAGGCCAATTGCACTACGGCCCCGGGACCTACCTCTCCAGCAGCACCCAGTTCATTCACGGCTACGGCCCAAGCCACCGGAGGAATCCTATTGCAATGGAGCGCTGTTTCCGGCGCCACGGGCTATCTTCTGTACCGCACCGAAGCCTCTCAACCCGGACACAATTATGAAAACGATCCCGTTCCATCGTCTTATTACGGACGCAATGGAGTGTTTTTCGCGTTGATCAATCCTTCCACGCGGACTTCTAATCCGAACTCCGGCACCAATTTATTCGCCGCCTCCGGCAGTGGAACTCAGTCTTACCTCGACTTGGAAACCGCTCCCGGCTATGAATATTTCTACCAGATCCAAGCCGTTGTTCCGTTCGGGGGCGGACAAAGCTGTTTATCATCCTTGTCACCCGGCGGGACCGATCTGGTCGCAAACGCCACAGCCGTCGGCTTCACACAGGAAACACTTCCGGTTCGATTTGGGGGCGCGACAACCGCCTCCACCATTGGCAGCACCGCCCCGGTTCAGGCCGGCTATGGAATTGTAACGGTCAACTCGGGGAACGCGCCTTACGGAACCGCGGTTTTTGGTTTGACTCAGAGCGGGGTGATTGTGAGTGAAGTGGGTGTCCCCGCGTCTCCACCCTCCATCGATTCGCTGACATTTATCGATTTTCGAAGCAACGTTCCTGGAAAGAGCTCTGCACTGGATGCCACCACTGTTTCAATCGACACCGGCATCGCCGTCGTAAATCCCAATAGCGTTGCCGCCAATGTCACATACACACTACGGGCCTCGGGCGGTCTTACCGTGGTGGGACACGGCACTGTGGCTGGAAACTCCCACTTCGCCAAGTTTATCGACCAATTGCACGACGTCGCCCCGGATTTCAATCTTCCGGGAAATTTCTCCACCGTCAATCAATTCGGAACCTTGGAAATCTCCAGTCCTTCGACGGCCCTTTCCGTATTGGCACTGCGGTCGACCGTCAACCAACGCGGGGAGACGCTGTTGACCAGCACGCCCATCGTTGATTTGACTCAAGCCGCTCCCACCGGAAATCTGGTCTTCGCGCAGGTGGCCGATGGCGGGGGATTCAAGTTCACCATCATCCTCATCAACACATCCGGCGCGGCGGAAACCGGAACTCTGCGATTTATCAAGGATGACGGCAGCGCTTTAACCGTGACTCAAGTGGGTGGCTCCTCCGGTTCGTCTTTTCCTTACAACATTCCGGCCGGAGGTTTCCTGGTGTTCAAGACCGATGGATCACCCACACAAATCAATGTGGGTTCGGCGCAGGTTATTCCTGATCCCTCCAAGACCACACCGGCGGGAGCCGGAATCTTCAGCTTTACACAGAATCAAATCCTCGTGACCGAATCGGGTGTTCCCGCGGCCACACTCACGACCCATGCCCGTGTTTACGTCGACAAATCGGGGGGACATGACACGGGATTGGCTATGGCGAATCCAACCGGAAGCCCGCTCTCGGTGACGCTTGCGGCCTTCCAAGTGGACGGCGCCACGCCCGCCGGAAACGGCAACGGAAACGCCTCTCTCAATGGCAATGGACATGTCGCCAAGTTTGCCGGCGAATTTATTTCAGGACTGCCGATAGGCTTCACCGGCGTTTTAGACATCACTTCCTCATCGCCGTTCGCCGCTCTGACCCTGCGGGAACTTATCAACGGACGAGGCGACGCTTTGTTGACGACCTTTCCCATCGCCGATTTCACGCGGCCGGCTCCCACACCGATTATTTTTCCGCAGATTGCCGATGGTGGCGGTTTTAGAACTCAATTCATTCTCTTGGGGGCAACCGGTGCGTCAACCGACACTCTGAATTTCTTCGGAGACAGCGGTGCCGCCATCCCAGTGGGAGCAAAGAGCAACCGCTAGAAAAGTGGGGACAGACACCTACGCGACATGGCATCGAAAGATCTCGGCAGAATAGGTGTCTGTCCCCATTCTGTAACGTTACCCCTAATTTTTTCTATAACTTGACAACTCTCGGGACCAATCTTACTTTTTGAATGTCAATCATTTAGCAGGATTTCTGCGAGCTGGAGGATTTTGAAAAATGAGTAAGATCATTGGAATCGACCTCGGAACGACCAATAGCGTCGTAGCCATCATGGAGGGGGGCGAGCCGACTGTTATTGCCAATTCCGAAGGCATGCGCACCACACCTTCGGTGGTGGCATTTACCAAATCCGGAGAACGATTGGTGGGACAGGTTGCCAAAAGGCAAGCCATCACCAACCCCGAGAATACGGTCTTCTCCATCAAGAGATTCATGGGCCGTCGTCGGAACGAGGTTAGCGAAGAAATGAAGATGGTGCCCTACAAAGTCATTGAGGCGCCCAACGGGGATGCCCGCGTGGTCGCCATGGGCAAGGAGTACTCTCCTCCGGAAATCTCCGCCATGATTCTGCAAAAAATGAAACAGAGCGCTGAAGACTATCTCGGCCAGAAAGTGGAGCAGGCCGTCATCACCGTTCCCGCCTACTTCAACGATTCACAACGCCAGGCCACCAAGGATGCCGGCAAAGTTGCCGGTCTGGAGGTGCTCCGCATCGTCAACGAACCGACGGCGGCCGCGCTGGCTTACGGTCTCGATAAGAAGAAAGACGAAACCATCGCCGTCTACGATTTCGGCGGCGGCACGTTCGATATTTCAATTCTCGAGGTCGGTGAAGGTGTAGTCGAAGTGAAATCCACCAACGGAGACACCCACCTCGGCGGCGACAACATCGATCAACGCATTGTGGATTGGCTGATGGACGAGTTCAAGAAGGACGAAGGTCTGGATCTGCGCGCCAAAGGAAATGAAATGGCGCAACAGCGACTGCGCGATGCGGCCGAACGCGCCAAGATCGAGCTGTCGACCAGCATGGAATCCGAAATCAACCTGCCGTTCGTTACGGCCGATGCTTCGGGTCCGAAGCATCTGGTCAAGAAACTGACTCGCGCGAAGCTGGAACAAATGGTCGAAGACATTATTCAACGTTCTGTCGGACCCTGCCAGCGAGCCCTCGCCGATGCCGGTGTGAAACCCAGTAATATTGATGAAGTGGTGCTGGTGGGCGGACAAACACGCATGCCGCGCATTCAAGCGCTGGTGAAAGAATTGTTCCAAAAAGAACCCCACAAGGGCGTGAACCCCGACGAAGTAGTCGCCGTGGGCGCGGCCATCCAAGCAGGCGTGCTGGGCGGCGAGGTTAAGGATCTTTTGCTGTTGGATGTTACGCCGTTGTCGCTGGGCATCGAAACGCTGGGTGGCGTCATGACGGTTCTCATTCCGCGCAACACCACCATCCCGACCAAGAAGAGTGAAATCTTTTCAACGGCCGCCGACAGTCAAACTTCTGTTGAAGTGCACGTGCTGCAGGGCGAGCGGTCCATGGCCGGCGACAATCGCACGCTCGGAAAGTTCCACCTGGTGGGAATTCCTCCCGCTCCGCGCGGCATTCCGCAGATTGAGGTGACGTTCGATATCGATGCCAACGGCATCGTCAACGTGCAGGCCAAGGATCTCGGCACCAACAAAGAGCAGAAGATCACTATCACGGCCTCCAGCGGCCTGTCGAAGGACGATATCAACCGCATGCAGAAGGACGCAGACGCGCATTCCGAAGAAGACCATCGCAAACGCGACGAGATTGAAGCCAAGAACCGCGCCGATGCCATGATCTACAACACGGAAAAACTGCTGAAGGAGAATCGCGAGAAGGTCTCGGCCGATGAGGCCAAGAATATTGAAGCGGCTCTCGCCGACACCAAGAAGGCCGTCGAGGAAGGGGGCCTGGAGCGCATCAACCGCGCCATCGAGAACCTCACGGCGGCTACGCATAAGCTGGCTGAAGCCATGTACAAACAGGCGTCGGCCGCTCGCGGTCCGGAGCAAGGGGGCGGAGACCAAACTCCTCCTCCGGGCGGCGCTTCCTCGGAGAAAACCGAAGGCGCATCCGGCAAAGAAGGCGACGTCATCGACGCCGAGTACGTGGACATGGATGACAAGAAGTAAACGCTCGTCTTCATCCCACGCCGGCCGGTTGTGAATTGCATTTGAAGGTAGAGTACGAGTACACTCAAGGGGCGGTATTTAACCGCCCCTATTCTTGTTTATGCCGCACCGCAGCGATTTCATCAAGGATCTGGCTCTTTTGCAGCAACGTTTCAGCTCGTTGCTGGAAGGGCTGCCGTTGTTCGACGCCGACCTGGCGCCGCCGCATGCCGCCGGATTGTGGATTCCGGTAGTCGACTGCTACGAAACGGAAGACAAATACGTGGTGATGGCGGAGCTGCCGGGCGTGAAACGAGAGGCCATCGATATTCAAGCCCGCGGTCAAAAGCTTATTTTGTCCGGACAAAAAAAATTGAGCTCGGAGCTTCAAAAGGAAACCTGCCACCGCATGGAGTGCACCACCGGAAGGTTTCAGCGGTCCTTGGAATTTCCCACGGAAGTCGATCTCTCCAAGGTGGATGCAAGCTTGAAAGACGGTGTTTTGCGGATCGTGCTTCCCAAGAGGGAGCCCAGTTCACGACGCATTTCCATCGAAACGAGCGAATAGCACCGTACGGAAAACCTGGGGAGTGGCAGCGCCAGCCTGAAGCAAGTCGTGGGTTCCAGCCTTTTCTATGGCGGATCAAGATTTCTACGAAGTATTGGGCGTTAAACGTAATGCCAGCGCCGATGAAATCAAAAAAACCTATCGGCGCCTGGCCCGCAAGTACCATCCTGACGTCAATCCCGGAAACAAAGCGGCCGAAGAAAAGTTCAAAAAAGTTTCCGAGGCCTACGAGACTTTAAGCAATCCGAAGAAACGGGAAGCCTATGACCGTTTTGGAACCGTGGATCCGCGTGTGGCGGAGGCCGCCTGGGCTCAGGCGCGGCCCGGCACGGCGGGTTTTGATTTCTCCAATTTCGACTTTTCCAACCTTGACAACTTGGGGGAAACGCCGGGCGCACGCGGTGGGGTCAACTTCCGGGATATCTTCTCCCAGATTTTCAACACCGGCCGCGAAGAGGAGCCCTTGAGACCGGCCCATCGAGGGCGGGACTTTGAACAGTCTGTGACCTTGGGCTTCTGGGAAGCCATTCGAGGTGTGGAACTTCGTGTTCAGGTTCCGCAGTTTGAGACCTGCTCAACATGTGGCGGCACAGGGCGGGCATCAGGACGGTCCTCGATCGCTTGTCCGCAATGTCGCGGCACGGGAACGCTGCCGCATTTGAGCGGACGCTCACGCGTTTCAGTGACCTGTCCGCAATGCCATGGAAGTGGAAAGCTCAAGGCGGCCTGTCCGTCGTGCCAAGGCACCGGGCATACTCAAAAGTACAAGTCGATGAAGATCCGGATCCCCCCCGGAGCTCAAAGCGGCTCGCGCGTTCGCGTCGGCGGAAAAGGAGAACCCGGGGAACAGGGCGCTCCGGCGGGCGATCTCTTCATTCTCATCCACGTGAGCCCTCATCCGTTTTTTAAGCGCGAGGGCAACGATATCCACTGCAAAATCCCCGTGACGGTCGCCGAAGCCGCGTTGGGCGGACGCATTGAAGTCCCCACGTTGGACGGGCGGGCGGCCTTGAAGATTCCCGCAGCAACGTCCAGCGGCCAGAAATTTCGATTGCGCGGAAAGGGCGCACCCTCCACCAAAGATGCCAATCGCGGCGATCAGGTCATCGAGGTTGTCATTGTTCCCCCGGAGGCTTCCGATGAGCAGACCAAGGAGCTGCTGCGGGAACTGAGCCGCCTGCATCCCGAAAACCCGCGGGCCCATCTGTTCGATTTGAAGTAGCCCGATTGAGGAAGAAACTTTTTCTTCCCACTGGCGAGCTTCCTGAATTAGACTTATCGCCCGGCGGGTGGATCGAAAGAAGGACCTCGCGGCTTTGGTTGTTTGAGATTTGGTTTTTGGAATTTATTTGGAATTTGGATTCTGGGATTTGGAGTTTTGCCTTTTGCGGCAAGAACATGTCTATCGAAACCAAAGCATGTCCGCTCTGTAATGACACCGGCTGGGTGCCCATCGAGATTGCCTCCGACAAGCCGGATGAAGCGCCTTCGCGCAAGGTCCGCCGTTGCGACTGTCAACTGGAAGCCCGCGTACAAAATCTCCTTGAGCGGGCCCGGATTCCCAAACGCTACGAACATTGTTCCTTCGAAAGCTACGTGTTTACTTCCAAGACGTATCCCGGGACGGAGTCCCAGAAACGCGCTCGCGAATATGCCCGGAAATTTGCCGAGGAATTTCCCCTGGTCGATGTGGGACTGCTTTTTATAGGACCGTGCGGCGTGGGAAAAACCCATTTGACCGTTTCCATTTTGCGGTCGCTGATCATCGACAAGGGCATCGCATGCCGTTTCTGCGATTTTCGAGAACTGCTGAAAGAGATTCAGAACAGCTACAATCCCGTCTCCCAATCGAGTGAGATGGCCATTCTGGAGCCGGTGCTGAACGTGGATGTACTGGTGCTCGACGATCTGGGAGCCATTAAACCCTCGCTGTGGGTCCAAGACACCGTCGCCTACATTCTCAACAGCCGCTACAACGAAAAGAAGAACACTATTCTTACGACCAACTTCCTGGATACCGAGCCGCGGGGGGCCGAGGCTCCCGAAGATATGCGCCGCACCAAACGCGAACGTGCGGCCATGAATTATCCCGCCGAAGAATCCCTCACCGATCGCATCGGCCTGCGCATGCGGTCCCGCCTCTACGAAATGTGCAAAGCCATCGACATGGATGGCCAGGATTTTCGCCAGGTAGTGAAACAGGCACACCACCGGTTCTGACGAACCGGAAATTCCAAAGTCCAAAAAACCAGATCCCGGAGGTTACAGCCCGTTGGGTTCAAGGTATTAGTGACGAGTGGCGAGTGACGAGACCGTGACCGCATGAGTTTTGGTAGCACCTCCTGACAGATTTGGTAGCGCTCGCCCCGATACATCGGGGCAAGGCTGTTTTTCTAGCCGGCGGACCTTGCCCGATACACCATTTTGCCGACTGCTGGACACCGCCGCCCTCAAAAAATGCGGTGCTACCAATTCATGGAATTTATCAGGCCCACGGGCGCCATTCCGGCCTCGTTCAAGCTATCATCGCTAACCGGCTTCGCTTTCGGGTATAATTTCGGTTTCAATCATGAGGATACGGACATCCAATGACCGACCAAGAATTTTCTGATCTGGCTGACCGAACGTTGACGGACCTGGAAGACCGTCTTAATGAAGCCTCGGCCGATCTCGACATGGAAGTGGAAGCCGAAGGCGGAACCATCAAGCTGCTGTTTGATGATCCTCATCCCGGAACATTTGTCCTCAGCGCTAATCCGCCCGCCAAACAGATTTGGCTTTCGGCCCTCTCAACCAGCTTCAAGTTCAATTGGTCGGAGGAGAAGGATACGTTTGTTCATGAGAAATCCGGGGAATCCATCAGCAGTTTGATCGCCCGCTTGATCAGCGAGCAAATCGGATTTACCCGAATCGTCACACTATAAAATGGCCATCATCCATCGTCGACAAACAGCCAATGTGGTTATCGGAACCGTTTGTGTGGGGTCGTGCCATCCCATCGTGGTTCAATCCATGACCAACACCGACACCTCCGATGCCGCCTCGACGGCTGCCCAGTGTGCGGCCCTGGCCCAAGCGGGAAGCGAGTTGGTTCGCGTGACCGTCAACATCGCGGAAGCAGCGCGAGCTGTTCCGGAAATTCGACAGCGGCTTGACGACCTCGGCATTACGGCTCCCCTCATCGGCGATTTTCATTACAACGGGCACCTGCTGTTGCGCCAATACCCTGAGTGTGCCAAAGCCCTGGCCAAATATCGCATCAACCCGGGAAACGTGGGGGTCGGCAAACAACACGATGAAAATTTCAAGACGATGATCGAAGTGGCGAAAGACAATGCCAAGCCGGTGCGGATTGGTGTGAACTGGGGTTCTCTGGACGCCGGGCTGCTCACTTCGATGATGGATGCCAACGCCCGGCTGAGGGAGCCCCGCGAGGCCCGCGAAGTGACCCTGGAAGCCCTGGTTGAAAGCGCCTTGCGATCCGCTGAAATGGCCGAGCAGTTTGGCTTGGGCCACGACAAAATTATTCTGAGCGCCAAGGTGTCGGGCGTTCAGGATTTGATCGATGTGTACCGCAAACTGGCCGAGCGCAGCGATGCGCCGTTGCACGTCGGCCTGACGGAAGCCGGCTTGGGGATGAAGGGAATCGTGGCCTCCACGTCCGCCTTGAGCGTGCTGCTCCAGGAAGGAATCGGCGACACGCTGCGCGTTTCCCTGACTCCGGCCCCGCAAGGAGATCGCACCGAGGAGGTACTTGTGGCCCAGCAGATTTTGCAATCGTTGGGCTTGCGCAGTTTTACCCCACAGGTAACGGCCTGCCCCGGCTGCGGCCGCACTACTTCAACATTCTTTCAGGAGCTGGCGTCCGAAATTCAGGCTTACCTGCGCACTCAAATGCCTCAATGGCGTCAGAAATATTCGGGCGTTGAAGAACTGCGCGTCGCCGTGATGGGCTGTGTGGTGAACGGACCGGGAGAATCCAAGCATGCCCACATCGGTATTTCACTTCCGGGGACCGGTGAAGACCCCAAGGCCCCGGTTTATGTCGACGGGAAACTGTTCGTTACGCTCAAAGGCGATACCATCGCGCAGCAATTCAGCGAGATCCTGACCACTTATGTGGCGTCCCATTACTCCGTTCATTGAGATTTTTGTCGGGTGGCGCAGACATCGAGCTCCTCAAGATGTCTGCGATTGAAGAAATTTCGACACGCTTCGATTGGATTGAGCTGTCATCCCGAAATCTCGCAGACATGTTAACAACACATATCGGCGCCACCCAAAATGAGTTTTAGTTGCCTTGGATTCATGTTCGCAAATCCATCATCCCATTCCTCAAGGAGTCCGCAATGAACAAAAAAGTTCTGATCGTGTCGTTGTTGTCTTTTCTTCTCATAGGCTCGGGCCTCATGTTGTGGGCCGCTGAAAAAGATCCGGCAATTCAGAAGGCGCTTTCCAGCATCAGCGCGAAGGATTTCTCCAGGATCGACAAAACCCTCTCTTCGGACGAATATGAAGGCCGCGCACCGGCTTCAAAGGGTGAAACGCTCAGCACCCAATTCATCGAAGGCGAATTCAAAAAGCTCGGGCTCAAGCCCGGTAATACCAACAGTAGTTATTTCCAAAAGGTGCCGATGGTGGGAATGAATATTGAAAACACCGACGCCAAACTGGTTTTCGCCGGCAAAGACAAAAAAGAGGAACTGGCTTACGGCGACGACTACATGGCGTTCTCGGAGCGTGAAGCCCCCACGGTTTCTTTCGACGCCCCCCTTGTTTTTGCGGGTTACGGAGTGGTGGCCCCGGAGTACAAATGGAACGACTTCAAGAACGTCAATGTGAAGGGAAAAGTGCTCCTGGTCCTCGTCAATGATCCTCCCATTCCCGATCCCAAGGATCCCACCAAGCTCGATCCTCACATGTTCGGCGGCAAAGCCATGACTTACTACGGCCGCTGGACCTACAAATACGAGGAAGCGGCGCGCAAGGGTGCAGTCGGGTGCATCATCATTCATGAGACTGAGCCGGCCGCGTATCCCTGGGAGGTGGTGAAAGGCAGCTGGAGCGGAGAACAATTCACGCTGGTGCAAAAGGACAAAGGCGCCTCAAAGATCGCCATCGAGGCCTGGATTACACGCGACCGCGCCGTGCAGCTCTTCAAGCTGGCCGGGAAAGATTTTGACGCTATGAAGAAGGAAGCTCTCTCGCGCGAATTCAAACCGGTCGACTTGGGCGTGACGGCATCACTTACTTTAAATCAGAAACTGCGCCGCATTGAATCCAACAATGTGATTGCGAAAATCGAGGGCAGCGACGCGGCCGGAAAGAACGAGTACGTCATTTACACGGCCCACTGGGACCACCTGGGAATGCGCGAAACGCCGCAAGGAAAGGAAATCTTCCACGGAGCGGTTGACAACGCCTCCGGCGTGGCCGGCTTGATCCAACTGGCCAAAGCGTTCACACAACTGCCGACGCCGCCGCGTCGCAGTGTGGTTTTCCTCTCGGTCACGGCGGAGGAAAAAGGCCTGCTCGGTTCCCAGTATTACGCCACCCATCCCATCTATCCGCTTAATAAAACGGCCGCTGTGATCAATATGGATGGAGTCAACGTTCTGGGAAAGACCAAGGACTTCACCATCATCGGCTACGGCCAGTCCAGCCTCGATGATCTCGTTAAGAAATTTGCCGCCCGGCAGGGGCGCGTTGTGAAATCCGATCCCACGCCCGAGCACGGCGGTTACTATCGCTCTGATCATTTCAGCTTCGCCAAGGTGGGTGTTCCGGCGTTGGATCCCAAGAGCGGCGTGGATTACGTAGGCCATCCTGCAGGATGGGGGCTGGAGCAACAGAAAGAATACACCGCGAAGCGGTATCACAAACCCGCCGACCTGTTCGACCCCAACTGGAATTTGAGCGGCGCGGTTCAGGATTTGCAACTGTTGTTCGAGGTGGGCAACGACGTCGCCGATTCCTCCACCTGGCCGGAATGGAGCGCCAAGAGCGAGTTCCGCGCGAAGAGAGCGGCCATGATGAAGTAGACGATGATGAAGTAAGAGACGCAGCCCCAAAGGGGCTGAATCCATCAGCCCGGGGTATTCACCCCGGGTGAAACCATCCCCCGACCAACGATCAACTCTGAAAGAGTTGCATAACATGGTTCTCTCCCCACAACCCACCCCCGAGAGAGAGGCATCCCATGCCGCAATCCTTAGCAAAGATTCTGGTCCACATCATCTTCTCAACGAAGGAACGATTCAAATTTCTCGTTGATGAACAAATCCGCCAAGAAATGCATGCATACCTACACACTGTCTTCAAGGCGTTCGATTCACCGACTCTGCTCGTAGGCGGGGTCGAAGATCACATTCATATCCTTTCTTCGCTTTCTCGCAACCATGCCATTGCGGAAATTATCCGCGAAGCAAAGCGAAATTCCTCCAAATGGATCAAGACCAAAGGAGGGATATACCGCAAGTTTCATTGGCAGAAGGGATATGGAGCGTTTTCCGTGAGCCAATCGCAGGTGAATGAGGTAAAAAATTACATTGCAATGTAAAAAGAGCATCATCTGAAAAGATCATTCCAGGATGAATTCCGAGCATTCTTGAAGAAATATGAGATTGAATATGATGAGCGGTATGTCTGGGATTGATCCGAGAAGGATCCCATGCCTATGTAACCCCTTTGGGGTAAGGACATCACGGTTCGATTCAATTACCCGGCGTGATTACGCCGGGCTGATGGATTGAACCCCTTTCGGGGTAATGGCTGAATTCATTCCCGTCTGATCGAGAGGACCATACCGCGCATGACGATTCTTCCAAACCCGTGCGCCCTGAAGAAATTGACCGAGGAGGAATCCACACGCCGAGGGCTATTAGACATTTGCGCTCGAATTGCGGCCTCCTCTCAATATATTCATGAGAATCAGCCGCGCTTGTTCAAATAGATTCTCTGGATTACACAATTTGGACAGTGCTGGAAAGCGCACGAATTTGCAGTTAAGAAAGCATCGTCCGCTCGGCCTCATTGCTTCTATCATTTATTCTAAGCTCAATGTGAAGAAAGCAAAACTATGAACTGTGGGTGCGTTACGCCGCTACGCCTACTTACCGCAGAGACGCTGAGGTCGCCGAGGCTGCGCAAAGAAATTCTTCTGGCGCCCGGCACCTAATTTGGGGGGAGAAAATTCAGGACAGCTATTGGGCTTGCTGCGAGATGTCGTAGCCGCGCTCAAAGGCCTTGCGATTGAGTTCGGCGAAACGCGGCGGAACGGAAGAGACGATGGCTTGCTCCATCGCTTCGCGGCTGACCACCCCGGTCTTTCCGGCAAAGAAGCCGAGCATGATGATGTTGGCGACAACCTTCTTGCCCATTTCTTCGGCGAGCCGAACCGCGGGAATGGAGAAGGTTTGGGGACGGACCTTGGAGATGGCGGTCGGATCGACCAAATCTTCATCGATCAAAACCGTGCACTCGTCACTCACTTTACTGGCGAAGGTGGTGTAGGCCTCTTGCGACATCGCGACCAACACCTGGGGTGAGCTGACCTCGGGATCGTCAATTTCCTGTTCGGAAATGACCACTTGGGCGGCACAGGCGCCTCCGCGTGACTCCGGGCCATAGGCCTGCGTCATCGTGGCATTCTTCTTATCGTAAATGGCGGCGGCTTTCCCAATGATGTATCCGGACAAGATAATACCCTGTCCTCCAAAACCCGATACCCGAATTTCTGTGCGTGACATGATGCTCTCCCCCGTGGATCTAGTCTATCCAGTCTTTCCAGTCTATCCCGTCTGTCCAGTCGGATTTGACCGGATAGACTGAATAGACTCCGCTACTCCGCTTCGACCATGCGGTTTTCTTGAAGACCGATATCTCCCCACATCTCCGACAGCATGTTCTGGAATGTCGGCCGTTCGGCGTCGACAAATTTTCCCACTTTGATCTTCCCGCCCAGTTCAATACCCACATCGCGAGGGTCGGCTCCGGCCAAAGTCTGCGAATTGGCTTTGAAGTACTTCATCATATCGAGACCCGTGGGAAAACCATTGCGGCTTCCGTACACCGTGGGGCAAGGTGAAATCACCTCCACAAAACAGAACCCTCGCTTGCTGAATGCTTCCTGAACGCTGCGCTTGATCTGTCGAACGTGGTAAGTTGTCCATCGAGCGACATACACGGCGCCCGCCGCGGCCGCCAAGAACGGAAGATTGAAGGGCGGTTCGTAATTGCCGTAGGGCGACGTGGAGGTTTTGGAATGGGTGGGTGTTGTGCATCCCACCTGCCCGCCGGTCATGCCGTAGATAAAATTGTTCACGCAGATGACTTTGATGTCCATGTTGCGGCGCGCCGCGTGGATCAAATGATTGCCTCCAATCGCGAACAAATCGCCGTCTCCGCTGAACACAAACACATTCAGCTTGGGGTTGGCGAGTTTCAATCCCGTCGCAAACGGGATGGCGCGACCATGGGTGGTATGGAACGAATCCAATTTGAGATAGCCGGCCGTACGCGCCGTGCATCCGATTCCTGAAACCACCGCCAAGTCTTCCTGGGGAATGTTCATTTCCAACAAAGCCTCGATGGTCGACCGCATGGCCGTGCCGATGCCGCATCCGGGGCACCAGATGTGAGGCAAGCGATCCATGCGCAAAAATTGCTCCACTGCGGTTTCTTGGTCGATGGTGCCGTCTTCCAAAAGTGCGTTCATAAAAATCCTCTCTGCGGGGCTCCTGAAATCGCTTCTTACTGGGCCGACAACGCCGGAACCTGTCTTTTTACTCTCAGCTTAAGCGTGCTCTCAATCACCGAAAGCACTTTTTCAGGATGATGAATGTCTCCGCCGGCATGAGTGACCGGAACCGTCAAGGCGTGCCCGGCCGCGCAACGTTCCACTTCGCGCGCCATCTGCCCGAAATTGATTTCCGGCACGACAAAGGCTTCCACGCGATGGGCCAGTTCAAGAATCTGCTTTTCCGGGAACGGCCAGGCGGTAATCAATCGCAAGAACCCAACGCGCAGACCTTTGGCCCGGGCCATGGCCACGGCGCTTTTGGCCGTGCGCGCCGAAATGCCGTACGAAACCACAATCACGTCGGCGTCGTCCACAAAACGCTCTTCCAGCTTGATAATCCGATCGACGTTGACTCGAACTTTATCGACCAGCCGGCGCACCAGCTTCTCCTGGGCTTCAGCGGTGATGACCGGATATCCTTTTTCGTTGTGGGTCAAACCGGTCACGTGAATAAAATACCCCTCGCCGGCATTGCACATCTCCGGAACAAGATCTTCGGTGGGTTGAAAAGGCTTGTAGGATTCCTTGGGCACGGTGGGCTTACGCCGCTCCACCAAACGGATATCCGCGAGCCGGGGGATGGTCACCTTCTCCGTCATGTGGCCGACGACTTCGTCGCTCATCACCAGAACCGGCATTCGGAAAGTTTCCGACAAATTAAAAGCTTCGATGGTCAAATCGAAACATTCCTGGGGTGACTGTGGGGCCAGCGCAATGACTTCATAATCTCCGTGAGACCCCCAGCGCGCCTGCATCATGTCGGCCTGGCCGACCAAGGTGGGCAGTCCGGTGGACGGTCCGCCGCGCTGAACGTTCACCACGACGCACGGCGTCTCGGTCATCAAGCCCAGACCGAAATTTTCCATCATCAAACTGAATCCCGGTCCCGAGGTCGAAGTCATGGACTTCACTCCCCCCCAGGAGCCGCCCAGAATCGCGCTCATCGATGCGATTTCATCTTCCATCTGAATAAACACGCCGCCCACTTCGGGAAGGCGCTTCGACATCCGTTCCGCAATCTCCGTCGCCGGCGTGATGGGATATCCGGCAAAGAAGCGGCAGCCGGCCGCCAGTGCGCCCTCCGCACAGGCCCAGTCGCCGTTTACAAAATGTTCTCCGGTTAGAACGCCTCGTTCTTTACTCATGATCGCGCCACCTCTTTCTGGCCGGTGGCTTTTGCGGAGGCTTTTTTCTCCGCGGCACCCGCAGGCGTATAGATCGCAAACTCGGGGCAGTAGTATTCACACAGTTTGCAATCGCTGCACGCCATGGCATCCTTGACCGCCGGAGGGTGATAGCCTTTTTTGTTGAAATCTTTTGCCTCCACCAAGACATGCTTGGGACAAAACTCGATGCAGAAGGCACAGCCCTTGCATAAATCTTTCACGATGGCCAGACGGCCCTCCAAGATTTCAATCTGGGCGTCGGGTGAAAGTTGGGAATAAGGAATCATGCCGTTTTTACCTCATGGAAAATTGCGTTCGGCCTGAAAAGCTCACGTTCAGGATATTTCTTGAGAATGCTTTCACAAATTGTCATGACGTTCGATGCGTTCCGCTGTCCATTCGAGGCGCGCGGCTCCCCGCGGTGCCCACTGCGAATGAAATCACGGAGTCACGGCGGGTAACGATTCTTTCAGAAAAGCTCCAGCGCCTCAGACCAGAGATTGGAAAAATTAGAGGGATTCAATCTGCAGTGTTGGCTCAAACATCAAACTGGTTTGATATGCGGTACGGAACAGCCTCCTGGAAATTCCTGCCTCTAAAGTCTCCTCGCTTGCGGATCGGGCCCCACCAGCTTGCGACCACGATCCTAAAATTTCACAACCATGCTATCATACCGTTTATGCGACAATGCAAGAGAATAATGCCCCTCAAAAGAAGGTGATTCTAAAATTGTATCAGTGTCATTCAATTTTTGGATTCCCGCTTTTTATCTTGAAAGGAAAATTTCATGGCCCGAAAAGTCATCCACGAAGCTCAAAGCCCGATTCAGGTAGGTGAACAGTGGGTATGCCGGTGCGGCCTTTCGAAAAACTGGAAGGGGCCGGATCCTCAACCGTGGTGCGACGGCTCGCATAAACGGACCCGGGACGAAGAACCCGGAAAACTTTACGAATACAAAGAAGACGGAAGCCGCACTGAAGTGAAGTAGACGCTGGGGGCCGGCCATCCCCGCCGAGACCGCCCCGCTAAGCGTATGGGGTGTTCACTGCACATCCATAGAGATCGCGCAGAGAGTTTTCAGGTCATTTTTACGGAGAGGTGTTCCCCCGGCACCTGTTTCTGCGCCGCAGCCTCAGATTTGAGAATTGGCGATGATTCCATTAGAATCGAGCGGCTGATTTTCAGGAGCTTTGTCCGCACGCTGAGCCGATTGTGGAAGTCCAGATATTCACGGCACCTGCTGCTTTCGAATTTTGATGGTTCATTGTAGCGCCTTCGATTATTGATACAATTTCATCCCGTCCAACCAAAGGAGTCTCATCATGCCCCTTCCCGCTTCTGCATTTAACGCTCTCGATACCTATGTCCAAGATTCACGCCAAGACTTTGAAGACATGCTGGGTCAGCTAGTCGAGGTCCCATCGATCAGCATGGATCCTTCGCACAAATCCGACATTCAGCGCTGCGCCGTCATGGCCGGACAATACCTGCAGAACTTCGGTTTCCAGGTAGAAATCGTCGCCACGCCCGGCAATCCCGTGGTGTTTGGTGAATTCCATGCCGGAGACAACTACCCCACCATCGCGATCTACAATCACCTCGACGTGCAGCCGGCGCAAGAGCCGGAATGGCGCAAAGATCCCTTCACTTTTGTGATCGACGGCGACCGCTACGACGGACGCGGCTCCACCGACGATAAAGGCCCTGCCATGACCGCCCTGTTCGGGACCAAATACGCCATCGACAACGGCTTTCCCGTTAACATCAAATTGATCTGGGAATTGGAAGAAGAAAGCGGCAGCCCCAGCTTTGAATCGTTCATCAAGAACAATCTGGCGAAGGTGAAGGCCGACGTGGTGGCCGTGAGCGACACCATTTGGATTTCGCGCGGCCAGCCCGCCATTCCCTACGGACTGCGAGGCCTTCAAGGCATGACGCTGCATTTGGAAACTCATGCCACCGACATTCATTCCGGCACCACCGGCGGTGTGGCCCGCAACCCCATCGGCGAGTTGTGCAAGGTGATCGCCGAATGCTACGACGCCTCCACCGGGAAAGTAAAAATTCCGGGCTTTTACAAAGACGTCAAGGCGGCCACGGCTGCTGAGATCAAGAGTTTTTTGGACTCCGGTTTCACGCTCAAGAAGTTCATGGCCGCGCACAAAATGAAATCCACACGCAAGCTGACGACCGCCCAGGCGCTCAAAGCGATCTTTGCCATGCCGACCTTCGAAGTGCATGGGATGGTAGGCGGTTATACCGGGCCCGGCGTGAAAACGGTCATCCCACCGCGAGCTGAAGCCAAGATTTCCATGCGGCTGGTCCCGAATATGACCACCAGCAAGACGTTCAGGCTTGCGGAGAAGTTTATCAAGTCCCGCAACAAAGACATCAAGATTGTCCGCGAAAACGCGCTGGAACCGTATCTCGGTCCGTTTACGGGACCGTACGCTGATGCCGGCCGTCGAGCTATGGAATTTGGATTTGGCAAGAAGCCCGCTTTTACGCGTGAGGGCGGATCCATCGGCGCCGTCGTCACGATGAAGAATTATCTCAAAGTACCGATCGTCTTTCTTGGTCTGTCGCTGCCGGAACACGGCTATCACGCGCCCAACGAGAATTACGATTGGGGCCAAGCCTCCGGCGGCATGAAAATGTTCGCGAAATATTTTGCAGAAATTGCGGACATGAAAAGCTGATTGGGTGGCGCTCGCCCCGATACATCGGGGTTGGTAGCCGGGATGTCCGCGGTTTGGACATCCCGGGAACTTTGCGGAATGTGAGAGTCGGTAGCGCCGGTCGTTCTTTAGGCCGGCGGCTTTTCGTTGGTAGTCGGAATGTCTGCGGTTTGGACATCCCGGGAACTTTGTGGAACGCAAGAGCGGATAGCCCCGGCTGTTTTTAGGCCAGGGGATGATGGAATGAAGACAGCTTGGATCCATCTTGCCCGCACGAAACTCCCCGACCCTGACATCAAATTGTTGCACCCTCTCTCGCCCACTGAGGCGGGTTTCCATTCCATAGCCAGGTTCCCCCACGCCCAAGCGTGGGGCGACGACTATTCTGTCCCGATGCATCGGGGCTGGATCGACTCATGCTCCAAGATTCTTTGTCCCAAATCTCACTGAAGGGAATGCAAGCGCACAATAGAATCAAATGCCCCTTGGGGCATGGAATATCCGTAGCCTGAGGCGTAAGCCTCAGGTCGCTTAAGACCTGCGATTCGGTAGCTCCCGCAGGGAGCGGCATAGTTTCAGATCTCAGCATTCAAAAAGAATCACAAGACAGAAATCCCCAAGAGCCTCAAAAAACAAATCCCCGCAGGGGATGACATAATCGTAGCCTGAGGCGTAAGCCTCAGGTCGCTTAAGACCTGCGACCCGGTAGCTCCCGAAGGGAGCGGCATAGTTTCAGATCTCAGCAAACAAAAAGAATCACGAGACAGAAATCCCCAAGAGCCACAAAAATCAAATCCCCGAAAGGGGATGACATAATCGTAGCCTGAGGCGCAAGCCTCAGGTCACTGATCCGCGCGAACGTCAAGCATGTCGCTGAAAAACCGAATTTCCAGGGAGGCAATGGGGCCATGGAGTGCGCCCCGACGTGTCGGGGCGCTTTGGATGGTGGTTCGCAACTCCTTGATCCCGGTCATGCCATTCCTAGCGGCTCTCTTTTCAATTCGAGAATCCAAAGCGGCGTCGCGTCCGCCACCGGCGGACTTGCCGCCGCACTCCATAATCTGTTTTTCAGCAACCAGATGAAGGGTGCTGGCCTATCTCGACGCCGTTGTGTCCGCGCGAAAGGAGCGCCATAGTGCGCGAAAGGCGAGAATGGCCGTAAACGACCCAGCCACCCCCAATGCGAAGAGTGTCCACACAAAGAAGAAGCCCCAGCGCGTAGCCCTTGGCCCCACCGTGTGCAGGTATGGCATGGCCGCCGCTGCCACGCCACCGAGAAGCATGATGAGAAACCCGACACGCCTACCCGCCAGCTCCACAGTGCCATAGAGCATTGTTAGCATGATGACAAGTAGAATCGTCACATCGCTCGGAGACATACCGTTGCTCTGATGTAGCGCATCGTGCGTCAGGTGAAACGTTGTGAGCACAATGGTGAGCAAGGACGAGATGGTTAGCGCAAGGTGCGATTTCATATGCGTTGGAGTCGTTGCCAGTGTGAAGTCACGATGTGCCGTCCTCTGGTGCCGGTCGGGAACGTGGCGCGACCCGTTGGCACCTGACGACCAGCGCGTCACCCCGTCCCCCAATCTTAATGGGGGATCGGGTGCACGCGCGGGTTAGGCCGCTAAAGTTCTCAATAAACAAGTGCTTGACGTTATGACGTTAAAGTGTCACAATTTAATCATGAGTGATTTAAGACGTTCCACCATATATCTTGATCCCAATCTTCGCAAGGCGCTCCGCGTGAAAGCTGTCGAAACGGAGCAAAGCATGTCGCAGTTAGTGAATGCCGCTATCCGACGCAGTCTGCAGGAAGATGTGCAAGACCTAGCGGTCTTTGACGCGCGCGCCAAAGAGCCGAACTTGGTATTCGAAACTGTGCTCAAAGATCTGAAACGTCGTGGCAAACTATAAACTCCTCATCAAACCGTCCGCGGCCAAAGAGTTGGAAGCCCTGCCCCTCAAGATTCGAAAGCAAATTGCGAATCGGATTCAACGCCTCAGCAGCGAACCACGTCCGTTCGGCCATGAAAAGCTGTCCGGCCAGGACAAATTTCGCATTCGTCAAGGCGATTACCGCATCCTCTATGCCATCCATGACGCCGAAGGCGCGATTGTTATCGTGAAGATCGGTCATCGTCGTGAAGTATACCGATAAACGATGTTGGCCGAACGACCAGCGCGTCACCCCGTCCCCCAATCTTAATGGAGGGGATCGGGTGCACGCGCGGGTTAGCAAGTTACGTTTACGAACTCAGTTTAATACCTATTGGGTGCGGTTCAGACTGCGGATAATGAGGAAGCACAGAGCACCCCCTAGGGCCAAAGCCAAAAGAACCATCCCGATCAATGGTTGTTGAATGATCCCAAAGATCAATAGGAGCAGAAGAGGAAGACCAAGCCGGATGATCGTAGGGAGCCTCTTGTCCAGTTCGCTCGGTTCTCCTCTTCCAGCCGCAAACAGCAGGGAAAGCGTGTAGATGCCCATGGCAATACTTAATATCTTGGCGAGAATTGTGTGGGGCTGGCTGAGAAAAATAGGGAACCAGAGGCAAAACATGGCGAGGTAACCAAGCATGTATTTGAGGAACCAAGGCCTTGTGGGTGACCCCAGCCACCATTTCCGCTTCTCATCCTCGACCTCGGCTTCAAGACCAAAGCCCCTTAACTTGCTGACGAAGAGCTTTGCCGCGCGATCCTCCCCCAAGTCAAAAAAGGCATCGATGGGCCTGCCTTTCATCAAGCGGTCGATCGACTCCTTCGCTTCCACCGAGTCCATTCCGGCTTCAGTCTTGAGCAGCTCCACGAGGGACAAAGGGGGCCCGCCGGGCCGCACATCAGTTCGCCACCCCTTGACGCTGACAATGGGCATTGCCTTCCCTCAATTTCCAGCTTCTTATATCTGATGGGCAACTACTGTCTGGCTAACGCCAGAACTGAGCGCCACGGGCGGCCCAGTGCATCCATATTGTCAACTGACGTGGCCCGACCACGTTTGCTCCAGTGGCCTTGTTAGCCAGCCCACTTGCAACGATATATGAATGCGACGGCATCAGTGGCGCGGCGATTTGCTGGTACGTGGCCCTTTCTTCCCCTGACTCTTGGCGGCCCGAATGTACCGAATGCGGGGGGCGGGGCCAACGCCCCCGGGCACTGAGTACGCGAGCACAACGATCCCGCTGGCCGGGAGTTTCTTCTGGTCCGCCAGTACGAGCTTTGTCGCAGCACCTGGCGGAAGGAGCGGGACACCGGCGCCGAGGAGCACTGGAATGACAGCCACCTCCACCGTGTCCACCAGGCCCGCGTCGAGTAGCGAACGAAAGAGCACGCCCCCGCCGTAGAGCCAGATGTCTCGCCCCGGCTTCGCCTTCAGCGCTGCAACGATTTCCCGGGGATCGTCGTTGAGGATACGGACGCCCGGGTATGCCGCTGCCGGAAGGGTCCGCGAGAAGACGACGACATCGAGACCCGGCATGGCGCCGTGCCTGCCCTGAGCGCTCAGAACCTCATATGTCCTACGTCCCATTACGGCCGTGTCGAATTCCTTGAACAGCGCGGCGAAGTCGATGGATGGATCCATCACGATCCAGTCGTATTCACCGTTTGAGGCTGCAATGAAGCCGTCCAGGCTTACGGCCACTTGATAGCGCAGTCGTCGACTCACTGGTATAGTCCTCGTCTTGTGTTTGGCTGGCTAACGACCAGAGCTCAGGCCCGCGGGACTAACCAGCGTGAACCACGCAGCGGAAACCCGAACGCTTTCGGGGCCGGCTGCCAGCGCGCCATCCCGCGTTGCCTGCAGCGATTTGTTAGACCACGTCATAGTCGTCTCGCTCTCTCTAACAACTGCTCAGGTGTGGACTCGAAATTGGCTGCGATGTCCGAAGCCGAAATAGTATCGTGAAGTGCTCCGCTCATGTCAGCCAAAATCTCAACGAAAGACTCGGGCAACTCATCGCCATCCCATGCCTCATCCTGCGTTAGGAATAGATCAACGGCTCGGCAATTGGCGTCGGTGCGACCGCTCGGTGACGCAAGAAACTCCAACACGCCGATGATGGCCGATCTCAATGCTGGCGCGTCAACAGGTCTAAACGTCAAACGCTTATGAAGACGCTCCAGCAGCGGGCGCAAACTTTCGTCCACGCCGCTCGGTGGACGATAAAGCTGCTCGAATGTGTGCATGAGATGCGAAGTGGTCTAACGACCAGCGCGTTACCCCGTCCCCCAATCTTAATGGGGGATCGGGGTGCACGCACGGGTTAGGCGGCATCAGTATTTCCAGCCGTCGACCGGCTCAGTACGAAAGTACCAAAAGCGCTTTTCGTAGTCTTGAACGCACACGTGGTACCCAGCAATCTCAATTTTTTCTCCCCGCTCTAGGGATGCTACGATATTTTCACTTCCGAATGATATTCCCTCTGCCCACAGCGGGGCTGAATAGAGGGTGCCTGGCTTGCCATTTAGGATCTGCCTTACCCTCTGTCTGACCGCATCATCCGTCTTCCAGTCGATAGACTTGCTTTCGATTCGTATCTTTTGTCCGGATAGCCTAAGAAGATCGGCGAGTGTTCGTTTTCCGTCATTCTCTAACTGGATGTTGGACCAGCCTTCAAACGCTTTCAAACCACTTGGACAGAAGGCCCATGTATTGTACCGAAGAACGCCGCCATCCTGTCCAAATGCAACAGAAGCAAAAACAAGAGCTTGCGCTGCGAAGATTGCGAGATGCCTATTCATTATTCTCATCGGCCACCTAACGCTCAGCTTCAGCCGCCGCGCGAACCGAGGTCGGCTAAAAGCTGTGGTTGGCGGCTCTTCAACCCTTGCTGCGGATTAGGGGAGACGGCTCTCATCAACATTGCCACCCCACCGATAGTAGTGGCCAATGAGACGAGTAGCTGCCCAGTACTTCCCCTGCAGGGCTGATTTGCTAGCTTGCTCACGCCACGCTTGCGACTGCGTTCCCGCTTCTTTCTGAACTTCTCCGCTGTCATCATAAGCGTACCCAGAACACATATCGAGAAAGCCATCCGTCTCAATGGCGATCACATGAGGGACAGCGTCCTTAGGTAACCGATCCACAGATGACGAAAGGGAGGGATAAACGAAAGCCAAACCAACATAGCTCGAAGCACAACCAAGTGGTCGATAAAATGGGCGCGGCCATGCAATGCCTGTGGCCATTAGCACCACGACGACCGCTTCTGCGATTGCTCGCCTTACATTCCGCCTCAGCATGGCTCTAACCATATACCAGAGAGACATCAAACCTAGGAGGCCGAAGCAGAGTAAAGCGCCTGGAATAACAAAGAACACAAATGGAAGCCTAAAACCCGGCACCGCACCTAAGAAGATTATGAGGACGAGCACGATGGTGGCAAATAACAAGCGATACTTCGCATGCTTCGGCACTTTGCTCATATCATGTGGCTCAATTTATTTTTTGATTCCGCCAGCGATTTGCCGATGAGCTACGGGACCGCCGCACGAACCGGCACTTCGATGATACTATGATGTCCCTGAGGTGGTACCGTCAGCTTTATCGGCTGGTTGGGCAGCCAGCGACGGTTGCTTTTCAACAACGCCCAACACGTCCTTGATCGTGCCCAGCATATCTTTCCTAAGGAAGGTAGTCCATTCCTTGACAACGTGCCGGCCCCACTCCGGTCCTGCCTCCATCGCCTCCAAGAACCCACGCAACCAGGTGTCTGTCTCCCGATCTGACTTCGGATTTTCAAGGTCCCGGACCAGCGCCCGGGTCTTTCGCACTATCGTGGCCTTGCTTGAGCGTTGAGGTCGCCCTTCGGATGAGATTGCGATCTCCGTCGTGGACCAGCGTTCTCCCTTGAAGTACTTCAGGACCTCATCACGAGTGAACGGGCGCTTCCGATATGCTTGCTTGAAGCCAGCATCGCGAGCGGCAGCGATCAGTCGTCGATGAGCCACTACGCCTGGAAAAGGGGCTCGGATTCCCGATAGACGAAACGCAAGAACCACCCCTCTGCCAATCACATCCGTGTAAGCGGTGTCGCCGGATGCGTGACTCACAACGATCGCGTCTGGATCGTATGCCGCCCCGTGACGGAGTCGGAATCTACGAGGGGCTGATACCCCCAGCTGAGTGACGTTCACCAGGAAACTGAGCTGCCATGCCGCCTCAAGGGCAGTCTTCGCCACGATGCCGAGATCTCGTTCCAGCGGGACGTCGTAGGCAGCGAGGAATCCATCGCCCGTCCATTTGGCGAGAAGGCCGCCAGTCTGGCGAACGAGGACTGCCGAGAGCCAGAAGAAGCGTTTCAGGAATTCTTCGGCGGAATCAACACTCTGTGGATTGTTGAGCGCTGAGGATGAGCCTTCAATGTCGCACACCCAAAGGATTGTGCGATGTCGTTTGAAATTCACGGTAACGGATTCTTTCTTCATGTTTTCCGTGC
Organism: Terriglobia bacterium; assembly: GCA_028716525.1. Taxonomy (GTDB): domain Bacteria; phylum Acidobacteriota; class Terriglobia; order JAIQFV01; family JAIQFV01; genus JAQUPQ01. Next base: position 99,073 of record JAQUPQ010000003.1, read on the forward strand.
CAACAGTAGGCCAGCCTCCTGGTCAGCCCAACGGACCGGAGCTAAGGCGCGGCGCGTTGGCTAATAATGATTCATTCTCCATGTCTAGCGAGTTTGCACGCGGGCTTGAGCCGTCAGCTTGAGCGACTGGTTAGGCGGCAAGAATCACAAATGGGAATTACAGTTTCTTGTCGACCTCAGCCAGGAAAGCATTTGCAACAGAGAACAACTCATTGGCATAGTCCACCATTATCTGAAAAGGACGTGGTCTCCTGCTGCGATTGGGTTGTGTGAAGTCGATATCCATTTCGTGAATAATCTCATTTCTAGTCGAGAAAATCGTGTGAAGAAGGGGCAGATTCTTGCTCAAAAGGTTTGAAGGAATATCAAAATGTGAGACCACCTTCAGGAGTTGATCCTTTGACTGGATGCTATTTTCTCGAATGTTACTTACAAGATCATCCATTAGGAACACTTGCAGGTTATTCTCTGCAAGTGCGGCGGCCAAGAACTTGTGGTCAAATTCGGATCCTCTCTTGATTCTGCGTTCAACGTGGGCGCGGAACATTTCCTTTGCACCATCACTTTTGCCTACTACGATTGGTAGAGCGTCTAGGACCAACTGTTTTACCATCGAATCAAGCCCAGAAGATGCGAAAACGAGCATAGCACGCAAGAGATCTTGTTCTTCGTCAGTTGGCGCGCCCCGTGCTCTTCTCGTAGCTCTTATGTTTGTGAACAAATCCAAGAATGAAGACGAAGCATCGTGAGCGTTGATGAGAATGTAGTATCCTTTCAATGCCGCCTGGTTTGCTGGCTGGTTCGGAAAGTGCTTGAACTTTGTGGCCATGTCAGTCCTCGCCGATTTCGACGTCAATGGTTCCAGGTACAAGAGGTGAGTAGCCGGCATACCCCGGATAGCCGGGGTAACCCGGATATCCTGGATAACCAGGATATCCTGGATATCCTCGATACGGGTGACTGAGTAGCCTAAACAGCCGGTTGTTCGGGAAAATCGTGCCTAGGTACTGCCCTTCGACGTCCACAACATCCTGATCTCCCCAAGGAAGCCAGCCGATCCATTTACCCGTTTGGCTATGGATATACTTCCCTACCCGAAACGCAATCCATTCGCCTTGTGAATTGAATAGGTACTGCACTCGCATGTGTTCTCGTATGATGATTGAATTTCTTGCCGCCCAACGTCGCGGCTCACCAGCTGCCGTAGACGTGCAGACGGCGGCCTGGTGCAGCCGCATGTTATCCGGCTTTACCCCTCTTGCTCGATGCAAGCATGTCACGAATAATCGTGGCAGGCCCGACTGTCAAGGACGCCAATTCGCTGACAACTGTCACCAGCCTTTCAAGCAATTGCGATAATTCGGCGGCGCGGCCCATGACTTCGAGCGGCTTGAGTGTTTCGAGAGCGTCTGCGTAGCCAAGCGCGTCATGATCGCGATGCGCAGCCAGCGCGTTTCGAATTGTGCCGAGAAACTCGCGATGACCCTGCCAGAACTGATTCAGGTCCGACGAAACCAGGTTGAGGCGAGCGACTTGGTCTGCGGACGCCCCGAGCGCCTTGGCAGCGTCACGAAATTCACGCCCGAGCAATTGCGGAAGATCCTCGGCTGCCTCGTACAACAAAACCGCTTCATGCTTCGCCAAGAACGCACGCCTGCGATCGCCGATTGCGCAAACAAGATCGTCCGTAAAGTAGGCAATATCTTGATCCAACAGCAATAGGTACATCCCGACATTGAAGACCGTTGTCGCACTGCCGGCTCTCAGTTGGGTTGCCCCTTCAAGCGTATGACGGACCGTCTTGAGCGCGTCCGTTCTGGCTTTGCGCTTTTCACGCGCCCGGCGCCGATGGCGCATGCGTACCGGGAACAGCACGATGCGCTCGATCCCGTTCTTGAGTTCTTCGCTCAGAGATGAATCGTTCATTCCGTGTCCGGATAACGAGTAGCGCGTCACCCGGCAGCCAGCTCTTTGGGCTGGTAGGGTGCACGCGCGGGTTAGGCGCTGGGATGATTATTGCTTTATGTATTTTCCCCTGGCTACGGAGTAATGAAGCGTTTCTCTCCATTTTATGGAGTCCAGGTCTCTGAAAACGCTATCCCCATTGATATTGATACAGCAGAGCTCTGCTCCAATTGTCTTTTTCAATATCAAATCGCGCGGTTTGCTGGCTTCCTGGACATACAGAGTGTCCCTCCAGCTCGAGCAACAACACCCGTTGAACCAACTTGCAATAAAAAAATCCTTGTCGGTCATCAGTTCAAGGGGTTTCTTTCCTCCAAGCTTCCAAATAAGTAACTGGCGTCCCAAAGGAGGCGAGCCCCGATTCTCGTTCCTGATGATGATTAACTCATCTCCTGGTCCGTCCACCAAATCCACTGGGATAATCTCAAAATCTCCGTAAGCCGCCCAAAGATGATAATCACCAATCTTCTTCCCCGCTGCGTCCTTTACGTGTATCCAATAACTATCGTCGTTGAAGCACCCACAATCGTAAGGGGAACAATCTTCCCCTCGTCGACAGTTCCTCTGTTCCACTTTCATCGTCCCCCAGGTGTCGTCGTCTAATCGAATCTTGATGGGATTGTTCCTCAGATTCCCGTGAGAATTGTCAATCTCACTGAGGGCTTTCCAACCACCCGGCCACTTGTCAAAAATCCACGGACCATTCCAGGAGACCTCGTCTGAGCTCTTGAATCCTTTTGGCAAGGGTTCTTTGCAGTCCTTGGCCTTGTTTTGTGACACGACGCAATGTGGAGTGATCGAAAAAAAAGTAACCAGGATTAATATAAGACAGTATCGTGTTCTTGCGCAGCCAAGCACAGCTCCTTACCTCTCTGGCTTTCCAACAAATCTGCTTAAATGTGCATGCGCCCAACTAAAGATTAACCTGTATTGGACTGCTAGGATTTCAAAACAAACACTGCGGATTTTACAGTCAAATCAGGGTTGGCCCTTTCAGGCACTCGCTTCACAATATGCCCACTGTCAATGAATTGCCAGAAAAAACAACTCCATATGTGTTCGGAAAACACTGCAGTCTTTGCAGCCTAATTAGACAAGAGTCAAAATGTCTGTCAAAGCTTATCTGCTGGGCTTCGAACACCCCTTCCACCGCGATTCAGGACATGCGTGTAAATCATGGTCGTACTTATCCCCCACGGGCGACAGGCATCACGATGGCCAAGAAGCTCCTGAACTGTTCGAATATCATAGCCGTCCTGCAATCCGCCGCGGCCCCGATGAATCGGGGCTGCGTTCTTTTCAATATTTGGAATTTCACGGCAGAGGATCCCACGCTGCGAATTGAGATAGCCGCGTGCCGATCGATCCAATCCCCCTAAGGGGGATGAAATAGTCGTAGCCTGAGGCGTAAGCCTCGGGTCATTGATTCCCGCGAACGACTAGCTCCCGCAGGGAGCGGCATAAAAAATTCCACGATCGCCCGTGGAGGATCGTAGCTCCCAAACCTCGGCGCAACCTCCGCGCGCTTTGCGCCTCAGCGGTGAACAGGAACCCGTCATACCGTTTAGCCCGCAACCTGAAAACCATCGCCCGGGGCGCACCTTTATGAGAAGATATAATGGCTTTATTTCAGGGCAGCCTCATTTTCATGCCCGGGATTGAATTCATACCTTCTTAACGAGGAGCGTTGTTATGTTGCCTTCATTTCAAACCAGCATTTTAGAACTCATCACTCAAACCTCCACCCATCTTCCAGCCGACGTGCGGGAGGCCGTCGCCCATGCTATGGAAGCAGAAACCGCCGGGACGCAGTCGGCCCAGGCGCTGGGGGTTATCGCCAACAACATTGACATGGCCGACCAGTGCGAGGGCCCCATCTGTCAGGATACCGGCTGGCCGACCTTCGAAATTCGCACGCCCATTGGGACGAATCAAATCACGATGAAGAAGGAGATCGCGGAAGCCCTGGCCGAAGCGACCCGCCGCGGCAAGCTGCGCCCCAATTCGGTCGACTCCATCACCGGCAAGAATTCCGGCAATAATTTGGGCCCGGGGACACCGACCCTCCACTTCGAGCAGTGGGAAAACAACGACGAGATTGAAGTGCGGCTGTTGCTCAAGGGAGGCGGCTGCGAAAATAAAAATATTCAATACTCCGTTCCCTGCGAGCTTCCACACCTGGGCCGCACTGACCGCACATTGGAAGGAGTTCGGAAGTGCCTCCTCCACGCCGTGTGGCAAGCTCAAGGGCAAGGATGCAGTGCCGGCGCCATCGGCGTCTGCATCGGCGGCGACCGAACTCAAAGCTATAATATCGCCAAGCAGCAGTTGTTCCGGACGTTGGACGACGTCAATCCCGTCCCCGAACTCGCCCAGCTCGAAGACTACATCCTGAAAAGCGCCAACCTGCTGGGTATCGGGACCATGGGCTTCGGCGGCCAATCCACTTTAATCGGCTGCAAGATCGCTGCTGTGAATCGTCTCCCGGCGTGCTTCTTCGTCACCGTGGCGTACGATTGCTGGGCGTTCCGCCGGCTGGGGGTGGTGCTCGACGCCAAAACCGGAGCGATCAAGCGGTGGTTGTATCGCGATCCGGCAAAACCGGCCCGCCGAATGGCGACCTCCGAAGGACTTCCTCGCACCGGCAAGGAAATACGTCTCAAAGCACCTCTTTCGGAAGAGAAAATCCGCTCGCTCGAGGTGGGCGACGTGGTGCTGATTGACGGCGAAATGTTTACGGGCCGCGATGCCGTACATTCTTATTTAATGAAGCATGAGCCGCCCGCCAGCTTGCAGGGCCAGATTCTGTACCATTGCGGGCCGGTGATGCTGAAAGACAACGGCACCTGGAAAATGACTGCGGCCGGACCCACCACATCGATTCGCGAAGAGCCCTATCAAGCCGAAATCATCAAACGCTACGGAATTCGGGGGGTCATCGGCAAGGGCGGAATGGGGGCCAGGACGTTGGCGGGAATGAAAGAATTCGGAGCCGTGTATCTGAATGCCATCGGTGGAGCGGCTCAATATTACGCCCGCTGCGTGGATGAGGTGATGGATGTTCAACTGCTGGATTTCGGCATTCCCGAGGCCATGTGGCACATACGCGTTCACGATTTTCCCGCCATCGTCACCATGGATGCCCAAGGCAACTCACTCCATGCCGACGTCGAAAAAGCTTCTGCGGCCATCCTGGGGAAACTGGCCGAACCGGTTTTTTGATGACCGAGCCTCTTTTTGAAACCGCGCTCTTCGAGCCAACGGTAGTGACTCATTTTGAATGGGGTGGCGCACACAT
>JAQUPQ010000003.1:104435-183505 GCA_028716525.1 Terriglobia bacterium
GAAAAAGCTTCTGCGGCCATCCTGGGGAAACTGGCCGAACCGGTTTTTTGATGACCGAGCCTCTTTTTGAAACCGCGCTCTTCGAGCCAACGGTAGTGACTCATTTTGAATGGGGTGGCGCACACATCGTCCGCCACGGCGGCCGATGTATGCGCCACCCAGAGGTGAAAAAGAATTCAAAATGAGTCACTATCGAGCCAACGCCCATCTTGACTCCCGGCATCGAACAGCGTAGCTTGGGGAAGTTTTCATAACGACAAGGGGGAAAGAGGATGAAAACAAAACGTCTTTGGGTTGCTGCCGCGATCCTTTTTGTGCTGTCGAGTACCTCGCTTTGGGCGGTGGATGTGGTCAGCTACAAGAGTCTTTCCGGGGTGGTGTGGCACCAGCAGGATGTTTATGTAACCATCAACAGCTTCACGGACTCCTGGAAAAACGTGGTGGGCAAAGACTGGTACATGACCATGACCGTGGAAAATCGGGGAGACGACCCTGCGGATTTTGACGCCACCAAGATCGAAATCAACGACAGCAAGGGAACCCGCTTTATGGCCCGTCCGGTGCCGGGTGCTGCTCCCAGCGAATTGAAGCAAACCCTTCCACCGCACGGCTCGTCACAGTTTCGGGTCATGTTTGACGGCCACATTTTTTTCGACCGCCGGACGCCGGCCCACCTGAAATATACTCTCGATACCAAGGTTGACATCATCAAATGACTCCTCGCATGCCTCGTCTCGTATTCCTGTGGTTGGGGCTGACCGCCCTGGCCGTTCCCCTGTGGGCTCAAGGCCCGACGCCTTGTTCCTCGCAATCCAACATCGACCATGCCAAGGCTCTGGCCTCCGAAAACAAGCTGTCGGATGCGACCAAGATTCTCTACGGGGCGGTGGAAACAGACCCGAATTGCGCCCTGGCGCATTTGGAGTTGGGGAATGTGTTGTATCGCCGGGATCAAGTGGGCGACGCGCTCATTGAATTTCAGAAAGCGGCGCGGTTGGATCCCAAGATGGAAGAAATTCACCATCGTTTGGGAAATGCCCTGGCGCGGCTGTCGCGTTATTCCGACGCCATCAACGAGTACACGGCCGCGTTGGCTCTCAATCCCCATGCCGCCGATGTAGAAAATGACCTGGGCATCGCTTACGCCATCAAAAACTCTTCGGCGGAAGCCAAAGAGCATTTCCGAAAAGCCATTCAATTGAAGCCCGACTTTGCCATGGCTCACAACAACCTGGGGCTGGTGCTGAAAGATGACCGGAATTACCCTGAAGCCATTGCCGAGTTTCAAAAAGCCATTTCTGTGGACCCCAAGTATCCGGATCCCCATGAGAACCTGGGGAACATTTATGCCATCCAAAAGCGCTATGCCGATGTCGTCAGGGAATATGAAGAGTATTTGAAACTGGCGCCGCAGGCCGAGGATGCCGGCAGCATTCGCCGCGCCATCATCTCCGCCAAGTCGGCTCGGAACGAAAATCCCCCGGAACGGTAAGCCGTCTGTTTTCTTGCGACCAATAAAAAACCCCGGAAGCCGAAGCTTTCGGGGTTGGAATTGTCAAACCTGGAAGGTCATTTCAGGAGGCTGCAGCACTGCCGCCGACCCGTTCCACTTTCTCGGCTTGCAGGCCTTTCGGCCCTTCGGTCACTTCAAAGCTCACCATTTCGCCTTCGGTCAGGGTGCGGTAGCCTTCGGCAATGATGGCCGTGTGGTGGACGAACACATCGCTGCCCGACTGCCGCTCGATAAATCCATAACCCTTAGCGTTGTTGAACCATTTTACTTTTCCAGTTTCTTTAGCCATTGAGAAAATGCTCCTTAGTTGCTGCTAGTTGTCTACCGGAACCCCAGCTCGCAGCATCGAAGTTCCGTACGTTCCGTCCTGTGTCCTTCCGTCCGTCGGCGAAATTGTCTGACGTCCATCAGGTGTTGAAGCGACGCGCCAAAATGCAAAAAGCCGCTGATAGTTGACACCCGGAATCAGCGGCCTTTACTTCATAATGACTTTGCCCTGCCCCAACAATTACACAAAACTGACGCACCGGAAAAATACTTGATGCGATTTTCATTGTCAACAAAAAAATCCAAAACATGAAAGCGGACGGATTTGCGAAAAATAGCACAAAAAGATACAAGATAATGCCGGGATAAACTGCCTTTCGTGCGTTTTTCGGAAAAAACTACAGGCGGTCGTGTTTGAAATCCTTCGGACTACAAGATTTGGGAGCAGGGGCAGTGCGGGGTGGATTTTAGAACGACCGGGTTTGCAGTGGAAGTGCCCCAATTTGCAGGACCAAAAAATTTGGTAGTGACTCATTTTGAATTCTTTTTCACCTCTGGGTGGCGCATACATCGGCCGCCGTGGCGGACGATGTGTGCGTACATCAACAAGCGGGACTCCGCACACATGCCTGGAGCGCATGTGTGCGCCACCCCATTCAAAATGAGTCATTACCAAAAATTTGTGGGGATTAACAATTTCAATGCCCGAATGTTCGGGGTTTTGGCGCGGGGACAGATTTTCATCCCGAACCGTTACCGCCCGACGGGGGCGGCCTGCGCGAACACCTCTCTGTAATGAGCGATCCAAGCATTGGACGGGGTTCCAAAAAAATAAAAAGGCCCGCTCTGGAGCATCGTCCAAATCGGGCCTCTTTCAATTTAATTCCTGGCAACGTCCTACCTTCCCGCACGGTCTCCCGCGAAGTATTATCGGCGCTGTGGGGCTTAACTACCGAGTTCGGGATGGGATCGGGTGGAACCCCCACGCTATGGCCACCAGGAAACTGGTGAATTCAAATTCTCAAAGAGCCTACCACCATTGCGGATTTCGGATGGGGGATTCCGGATAGCGAAGAGTTCAGGTTCAAACTCATTCCGAAATCAAAAATCAGAAATCTGCAATCTTGACAACTCAATATCGATGGGTAATGAAAATTTAATCAAGCCGAACGGTCAATTAGTACTGGTCAGCTTAGTCCGTTACCGGACTTACACATCCAGCCTATCAAACCAATCGTCTCTTGGTGACCTTCTTATCCCCCGAAGGGGATTGGGAGATCTGATCTCGAGGTGTGCTTCACGCTTATATGCATTCAGCGTTTATCACGACCGAACTTCGCTACCCAGCCATGCCCCTGGCGGGACAGCTGGAACACAAGAGGTTCGTCCATCCCGGTCCTCTCGTACTAAGGACAGATCCTCTCAAATCTCCTACGCCCACATCAGATAGGGACCGAACTGTCTCGCGACGTTCTGAACCCAGCTCACGTACCGCTTTAATAGGCGAACAGCCTAACCCTTGGAACCTTCTACAGCTCCAGGATGCGATGAGCCGACATCGAGGTGCCAAACCTTGGCGTCGATATGAACTCTTGGCCAAGATCAGCCTGTTATCCCCGGCGTACCTTTTATCCGTTGAGCGATGGCCCTTCCATACGGGACCACCGGATCACTAGGTCCGACTTTCGTCTCTGCTCGACTTGTAGGTCTCGCAGTCAGGCGAGCATATGCCCTTACACTCAAGGGGTGATTTCCAAACACCCTGAGCTCACCTTAGAGCGCCTCCGTTACAATTTAGGAGGCGACCGCCCCAGTCAAACTACCCGCCTGGCAGTGTCCCTCTCCACGATCGGGTGGAGTAGGTTAGAACCACAGAATAATCAGGGTGGTATCTCAACGTCGGCTCCGCTGAGCCCGAGAGCCCAACTTCAAAGCCTCCCACCTATTCTGCGCAGATCACACCATAGTCCATTGCCAAGGTATAGTAAAGGTGCACGGGGTCTTTCCGTCTAGATGCGGGAAACCGGCATCTTCACCGGTGCTACAAGTTCGCTGAGCCACTCGTTAAGACAGTTGCCAGATCGTTACGCCATTCGTGCAGGTCGGAACTTACCCGACAAGGAATTTCGCTACCTTAGGACCGTTATAGTTACGGCCGCCGTTCACTGGGGCTTCAGTTCAGAGCGTTTCCACCTTGCGGCGGATAACCCCTCCCTTTAACCTTCCAGCACCGGGCAGGCGTCAGCCCCTATACGTCGTTTTCGACTTTGCAGAGACCTGTGTTTTTGTTAAACAGTCGCCTGGCACTACTCACTGCGCCCCAATCGCCTTGCGGCCATCGGGGACTCCTTATTCCGAAGTTACGGAGCAAGTTTGCCGAGTTCCTGAACGAGTGTTCTCTCAAGCGCCTGATCACAGTTGTGACCGTCTACCTGTGTCGGTTTGCGGTACGAGTACCGGACGTACTCCTTAGAGGTTTTTCTTGGCAGCGGGTTTGAGGACTTTACGGCCAAACGGCCTCGTCGCACTTCACCAGTTGGTGGCGGCGGATTTACCGGCCGCCCTGGATCCATGTTCATCCGCACGACCAATCGCGGACCCCTCTCTCTCACTGCGTCACCCCATCGTGATAACGTCCGTCCGGTAGTAGCCGAATATTAACGGCTCGCCCATCGCTTACGCCTTTCGACCTCAGCTTAGGGATCGACTAACCCTGAGCGGATTAACCTTTCTCAGGAAACCTTAGACTTACGGCGCGGGGGGTTCCCACCCCCGTTATCGCTACTTATGTCGGCAGGGTCTCTTCCCAACCGTCGACCGGTGCTCTCGCTCCGGCTTCAAACTATTGAGAATGCTCCTCTACCAGTGCCCGCCCGAAGGCGGACAATCTACGGCTTCGGTACGTTGCTTGAGCCCCGATGAATTGTCGGCACAGAGCCGCTTGACCAGTGAGCTATTACGCTTTCTTTAAAGGATGGCTGCTTCTAAGCCAACCTCCTGGCTGTCTCGGCACCTCCACTTCCTTTTCCACTTAGCAACAATTTTGGGACCTTAGCCGGTAGTCTGGGCTCTTTCCCTCTCGACAATGAAGCTTAGCCCCCACTGTCTGACTCCCATGCAGTCGTTTATGGCATTCGAAGTTTGATTGGATTCGGTAGAGTGGGAACTCCCCTAGTCCATTCAGTTCTCTACCACCATAACGATTCACATGAGGCTAGCCCTAAAGCTATTTCGAGGAGAACGGGCAATCACGGAATTTGATTAGCCTTTCACCCCTACCCTCAGCTCATCCAAGCTGTTTTCAACCAACACTGGTTCGGGCCTCCAGTAGGTGTTACCCTACTTTCACCCTGGCCAAGGGTAGATCATCCCGCTTCGCGTCTATTCCCAGCAACTGAGCGCCCTTATCAGACTCGCTTTCGCTGCGGCTCCTCCTTGACGGATTAACCTCGCTACTGAGAATAACTAGCCGACTCATTATGCAATAGGCACGCGGTCAGGCCTGGTTCGCGCCCGAAGGCTTGAACTAGACGCCCTCCCACTGCTTGTAAGCAAACAGTTTCAGGTACTTTTTCACTCCCCTCGCAGGGGTTCTTTTCACCTTTCCCTCACGGTACTGGTTCACTATCGGTCGATAGGGTGTATTTAGCCTTGCCAGATGGTCCTGGCAGTTTCCCACAGGGTTTCTCGTGTCCCGTGGTACTCAGGATACCGCTCGCCCGCTCCAGTTTTCGTCTACGGGGCTATCACCCTCTGTGGCCGGCTTTTCCAAGCCATTCGACTAACCATTGCGGTGCTAAATGCGGTCCTACAACCCCGTCGGTATTGCTACCGGCGGTTTGGGCTGTTTCCATTTCGCTCGCCGCTACTTTGGAAATCGCGATTGCTTTCTCTTCCTCCAGGTACTGAGATGGTTCACTTCCCTGGGTTGTCTCTACCCCGCCTATGTATTCAGCGGGGAGTCCCCCGATTTTATCGGAGGAGGTTGCCCCATTCGGAGATCTGCGGGTCGAAGCTTGTTTGCAGCTCACCGCAGCTTATCGCAGCTTACCACGTCCTTCGTCGGCACCTATCGCCAAGGCATCCACTGTTTGCCCTTAGTAGCTTGATGTTTCTTTTTCCACTACCCATCAATATTCAATTGTCAAAGACCCATCTTTCAATTTCGGACTTCGGATTTTGGATTGCCGGCTTAATCGAGGTTTCTGAAGACCCTTCCAAGTCTGCCGCAATCCGAAATCCGCAATCCGAAATCCGCAATTCCCAAAGTCACATTCGTAATCCCCAAGCCGCATTCCAGAATCTGGTGGAGCTGATGGGGATCGAACCCACGACCTCGTGATTGCAAATCACGCGCTCTCCCAGCTGAGCTACAGCCCCAAGTGCAGTTGTCAGTGTTCAATTGTCAGCAAACACTAAAAACTATCCACTTGCCACTAACCACTGCTTTTTGGTGGGCCTAGGTAGAGTTGAACTACCGACCTCACCCTTATCAGGGGTGCGCTCTAGCCAACTGAGCTATAGGCCCATCCTTTCAGCCTATAGCATAAAGCGTCCAGCAATTCGCCTCGCGTTCGCCCCTACGGAACGACTCGAAGCGGCCTTACGCTTTCAGCTTTTGGAATCCCCAAAGGGAGCTTTTGAGGTCGATTGAGGTGCCCGAACCGGAGAGAATTTCGGACGAGACCGCCGTCCCGACAAGCGAAACGGTAGTTTCTCTTAGAAAGGAGGTGATCCAGCCACAGGTTCTCCTACAGCTACCTTGTTACGACTTCACCCCAATCACCAGCCATACCTTGGGCGTCTGCATCTCTTGCGAGTTAGCTCGACGACTTCTAGTACAGCCGGCTTTCGTGATGTGACGGGCGGTGTGTACAAGGCCCGGGAACGTATTCACCGCAGCGTTCTGATCCGCGATTACTAGCGATTCCAGCTTCATGCAGGCGAGTTGCAGCCTGCAATCCGAACTGAGGCCGGGTTTTTCCGATTAGCTCCCCCTCGCGGGTTTGCGACGGTTTGTACCGACCATTGTAGCACGTGTGTAGCCCTGGACATAAAGGCCATGAGGACTTGACGTCATCCCCACCTTCCTCCGATTTGTCATCGGCAGTCTCCTTAGGGTGCTTGTCCGACGAATCGGACCGAGCAACAAAGGACAAGGGTTGCGCTCGTTGCGGGACTTAACCCAACATCTCACGACACGAGCTGACGACAGCCATGCAGCACCTATATAAGGGTCTGTTGCCAGACATCAACATCTCTGCTGACTTCCCCTACATTTCGAGCCCAGGTAAGGTTCTTCGCGTTGCGTCGAATTGAACCACATGCTCCACCGCTTGTGCGGGCCCCCGTCAATTCCTTTGAGTTTCAGACTTGCGACCGTACTCCCCAGGCGGGTCACTTAATGCGTTAGCTTCGGCACGAACCCAGTAAAGGGCTCACACCCAGTGACCATCGTTTACGGCTAGGACTACCAGGGTATCTAATCCTGTTTGCTCCCCTAGCTTTCGCGCACTCAGCGTCAGTTGTGGTCTAGAGCGCCGCCTTCGCCACTGGTGTTCCTCCCGATATCTACGCATTTCACCGCTACACCGGGAATTCCACGCTCCCCTCCCACACTCCAGCCCGGCAGTTTCCGATGCCGATCTGCAGTTAAGCTGCAGGATTTCACATCGGACTGGCCGGACCACCTACGCGCCCTTTACGCCCAATAATTCCGAACAACGCTTGCCCCCCCCGTATTACCGCGGCTGCTGGCACGGAGTTAGCCGGGGCTTCTTCTTCAGGTACCGTCAGATCCTTGCGGACTTTCTTCCCTGTCGAAAGGACTTTACATTCCAAAGAACTTCATCATCCACGCGGCGTTGCTTCGTCAGGGTTTCCCCCATTGCGAAAAATTCCCCACTGCTGCCTCCCGTAGGAGTCTGGACCGTGTTTCAGTTCCAGTGTGGCCGTGCTCCCTCTCAGGACGGCTACTGATCGTTGCCTTGGTGGGCCGTTACCTCACCAACTAGCTAATCAGCCGCGGGCCCCTCTCCGAGCGATCTTGCGACCCTTCAAAATGCCAACCGAGGTCAGCATTTATCATGCGGTATTAGCCCCGCTTTCGCGGGGTTATTCCCCACTTGGAGGTAGGTTACCCACGTGTTACTCACCCGTGCGCCACTCTACTTGCCCTTGCGGGCTTTCCCGTTCGACTTGCATGTGTTAGGCACGCCGCCAGCGTTGATTCTGAGCCAGGATCAAACTCTCAATTAAAAGCTTGATCATAATTATTGGTCTCAATCCCGAAATTCAATCTGAATTCAGGCACGCTCAATCGATTGTCAAAGAACAAGACCTCAAAAGCTTTAGAAATATAAAGCAACACTCCGAATCCGTCAAGTGCCAATGCAAACTTATTTTTCAATCGGTTTTTCCGGGGTCCGGCGGAGATCAAAAACGCCCAAACCCTCGGGCCGCCAAGTTCCCACAGGCCGCCACAAGTGATTCCAAGCCGTTCCTTAAAACGCCGCAAAGCCGCGTATTCGTTGCTCCAAACTGTTGTGACAGCCAATGGGGGCCGGTACTTTCCGATTCGTGCCCCTCACTTCACTGAATCATCATGGGCCGATCGTCATCGTGGCTGTGCGGCTTCTCCTCTTCCTGCTGCTTCAAATAGATCTTGAATTTTCGCCGGGCCCGATTCAATTTCCACCGATCCCGCCACTCCCGAACACCCCAGAACCAGGCGCCGCGTTTCAAGTAGAGGAATCCCACCAGCATTCCGCCCAAGTGCGCGGTGTTGGAAATGCCGGATCCCGTGGAAGTCAGGGCGGCATAAAACTCCAGCGCCCCCATCACCATGACGAAATACTTGGCTTTGATGGGAAATAGAAAATACATGTAAATAATACGATCCGCAAAAAGGATGCCGTAAGCCAGCAGGACGCCAAAAATGGCACCGGATGCGCCTACCGTGACGGTTACCGCCCGAGGTGCAATGATGTAGCTGCAAAACCCGGCGCCGATACCCGTCAGAAAATAGTATTTCAAAAATTTTTCCGGGCCCCAGTATCTCTCCAGATCGCATCCGAACATCCACAACACCAGCATGTTGAACAAAATATGAAACGGCCCGGCATGCACAAACATGTAGGTCACAAACTGCCACAGCATCCAGCGGGTGGTGATGAGCTGCGGAAACAGTCCAAAGAGTTCATCAAAGGGACCTTGGCCCAGATTTCGGACCAGCAGGCGGAGAACGAAGGCCACCACATTGGCGACAATAATCCACTTGACCGCCCGCGTCATGGGACCGCCGAATGAAATTGAAACCCTGGAGGTTCGATAGGAGCTCATCAGTTTAGTCGGCCCGGAGGCAAAATCTTTCTACCTCTCCGGGCAAATGGAACCGGGATCTTCTCTCTGGAAATCCCCGCTGACTTTCATAAATCTCGGTGCGCCGCCCGCACTCTCGCATCACGAGCTGCGGCGCTAAAAATCAGACCGCTTGGTGTTCGCGCAGATACCGTTCAATGCGAGCCTGGTAAATCGGAAAGCGGGCGGTCAACTCTTCCACTTGATCGCGCACCCTCTTCCGCACCGTCTCATCCTCCGGCGCCAGCAAAACCGCCGTGATCATTTCGGCGATACGCTTCATTTCCTCCTGTTTCATCCCTCGTGTGGTGACGGCGGGGGTGCCGATGCGGATGCCGCTGGCCGTCATAGGAGGATGGGCGTCAAAAGGAATGGCATTCTTGTTGACGGTGATGCGGGCCGCCTCGAGCGTTTTCTCGGCTTGCTTTCCGGTGAGATTCTTCTTGGTCACATCCACCAGCATCAAGTGCGTATCGGTACCTCCCGAGACGATCCGGAATCCCGCGCCGGCCAGTGTCGCGGCCAGGGTTTGAGCGTTATCCAGGACCTGTTGGATATAGGTTTTGAAATCCGGCTGCAAGGCCTCCTTGAAGGCCACCGCTTTGGCGGCGATGACGTGCATGAGCGGTCCGCCCTGAACTCCCGGAAAGACCACGCGATCCAAATCCTTGGCAAACTTCTCCTTGCACATGATCATCCCGCCACGCGGACCACGCAAGGTCTTGTGCGTAGTGGTCGTGACAAAATCCGCATAGGGTACCGGCGACGGATGCAGCCCGGTCGCCACCATGCCGGCGATGTGTGCAATGTCGACCATCAGCAGGGCACTGCATTTCTTCGCGATGTCGGCGAGTCGCGGGAAATCAATGATGCGGGGGTAGGCGCTGGCGCCGGCCACAATCAGCTGGGGGTGATGCTGCTCCGCCAAGTGCTCGAGCTCGTCGTAATCGATGGTCTCGGTGTCTTTCCGAACGCCATAGGGAACAATGCTGTACATCTTGCCCGAGAAATTGAGGGGATGCCCATGGGTCAAATGTCCCCCGTGAGCCAGGTTCATTCCCAAAATCGTGTCTCCGGGCTTCAATACCGTGAGATAGACCGACATGTTGGCTTGAGCGCCGGAATGGGGTTGCACATTGGCGTGATCGCAAGCGAACAATTCTTTGGCGCGCGCCATGGCCAGCGACTCGGCCACATCGACAAACTCACAGCCGCCATAATAGCGTTTCCCCGGATAGCCTTCGGCGTACTTGTTGGTCAGCACCGATCCCAAGGCCGCCAACACTGCTTCACTCACAAAATTCTCGGAGGCGATCAACTCCAGACCGTCGGTTTGTCGGCGCGTTTCTTGCAACAGAGCCTCGGCCACTTCCGGATCCACCTCGCCCAGAACCTGGTCCATCCATTTCAAATCGACGCTCATTTAGATCTTCCCTCCCTCGAAAACGGTCGTCTCAACGTTTGGAATCCCCGAGGATAACCTTCAAATTTTCCCGCTCCAACTGCTTTATCTTCTCGAGCCGCGGAATATGACGGCCGCCCTCAAAGGCGGTAGCCAGCCAGGTTTCGAGGATGCTCTTGGCGGTTTCTTCACCGATCATCCGCTCGCCCAAACACAGAATATTGGCATCGTTGTGGGCCCGGCTGACCTCGGCGGAAGGCACATTGAAGCATTCCGCGGCCCGTACACCAAAAAATTTATTGGCGGCAATCGACATCCCAATGCCTGAACCGCACACCAGGACGCCCCGATCGACCTGACCCCGCGAAACCCTTTCGGCAACGGGTTTGGCAAAATCCGGGTAGTCGCATCGTTCCCCGGTATAGGTCCCGACATCCTCCACTTCATGGCCGGCGGATTTCAACCACTGCAGAATCTTCCCTTTGAGCTGAAATCCGGCATGATCACTACCCACCGCTATCTTCATAATTTGAAAATGTTAGACTAGCCCCCTGGGTTTTGCAATTGAATTTCCCCTGGATTTGCGCTTCGTGCCGTGAAACTTTGTCTCCACACAACATTTTTTGCGTTGGAGGCATCCAAAACACCTGTGAAAGCGCTTGACTCAGTCGCCACTCAAAAAATACAATAACGCCTGCATTTTGATCCGTAGCTCGGGGTGTCTCATGAAAGCTTCAAAGCTCTTGGTCCTTTCAATTTTGACCTTGGTTTTTGCGGTCCTTTGCGTACTTCCATCACAGATTCAGGCCGAAAAGAAATCGAAACAGGAAAAAGAACGCGAGAAGTCCCTGAAGCAGGAAAAAGAAGGGAAGTTTTATAAGGACTGGCTTGATAAGGACGTGGTCTACATCATCATGGACGAAGAGCGCAAGGCTTTCAAGAAGCTGACCACCGATGAAGAGCGCGACAACTTCATCGAGCAGTTCTGGTTGCGCCGCGATCCCACCCCCGACACCGTCGAGAACGAATACAAAGAAGAGCATTATCGTCGCATTGAATATGCCAACGAGCATTTCAGCTCGGGCATTCCAGGATGGAAATCCGATCGCGGCCGCATCTACATCATGTATGGAAAGCCCGACGAAATCGATTCCCATCCGAGCGGGGGGTCCTACGACCGCCCCATCGAGGAAGGCGGCGGAAGCACCTCGACTTATCCCTTTGAGATCTGGCGCTACCGCTACATCGAAGACATCGGCAACGAAGTGATGCTGGAGTTTGTGGATACCACCATGAGCGGCGAGTACCACCTGACCATCGATCCCAGCGAGAAGGACGCCTTGTTGTATGTTCCGGGCGCGGGATTGACGCAATTGGAATCCATGGGTATGGCCAGCAAAGTGGATCGGTTCAACAACACGGATGGAACCCACCTCGGCAAGTCCATGATGGGACAACCGGAGTCCATGAACGAATTTTCCCGCTTGGAGCTTCTGGCCAAGATCAGCAAGCCTCCGGCGGTGAAGTTTAAGGATTTGGAAGCGGTCGTCACCACAAAATTGTCGTATAACCTGCTCCCTTTCGAGATGCGCAGTGATTTCATCAAGATCACCAATGAGACCATCTTGACGCCGATCACCCTGCAGATCGAGAACAAGAATCTGACTTACGTGGAAAAGGACGGCCTGCATCAGGCCACGGTCAATGTGTTCGGCCGCATCACCGGAGTGAACGGACGCATCGCTCAGACCTTTGAGCAGGTGATCGATCGTCGCATCCCGGACAGCGATTTCCAGAGCGAGTTGGTGGGCTCCTCCATCTTCCAAAAGACCTTCCCGATGCGACCCGGTCTGTATAAGATCGACCTGGTTTTGAAGGATATCAACAGCGGCAACATGGGTACTTACACCACCCGCTTGAGGGTTCCTTCATTTGACGATGAGAAGCTGGAATCCAGCACCCTG
The DNA here is from genome assembly GCA_028716525.1 of Terriglobia bacterium. Lineage (GTDB taxonomy): Bacteria > Acidobacteriota > Terriglobia > JAIQFV01 > JAIQFV01 > JAQUPQ01. The sequence continues at coordinate 116,941 of JAQUPQ010000003.1, forward strand.
ATTCTGGCGGATCAGATTCAGCGCATTCCTTCGAAGGCGGTCGGTTCCGATCAACAATTTGTGATCGGCTCGATGAAGGTGCGCCCCAAAGTGACGGAATTGTTCAGCCGGGATCAACATTTGGGAATTTATTTGCAGGTGTACAACCTGGCCATCGATGAAAAGACCAATCGGCCTTCCGTCCAAATCGAGTACACCATCACCAACGAAAAAGATCGATCCCAGGTGCTGAGTTATGTGGAGACGCCGGACAAGGTAGAAGGGGCGACGGCTCAACTGACGATCGAAAAACTCTTGCCCTTGGACAGCCTGCTACCCGGCAAGTACAGTGTTCAAATCAAGGTCAGCGACAACATCAGCAAACAGAGCATTGTTCCGTCCGCCAGTTTTGAAGTTAAGAACTAGCACGCACCGCCGGGCAAGCTTGTCCGGCCGGGGGATGGCGTTGGGTTTGCATTTCATTTTTGGAGCGCATTCAGAAGGACGCGTACAGCGGTGATGAAGCATCGAATGCTGATGATAGGCCTGCTATGGGCGCTGAGCACGAACGTCCTACTCGGACTGGAGCTCGGGTCCTTGAGCGGCACCATCCAGGAATCTTCGGGACGGCCCGCCGTGGGAATTTCGGTGGCCATCCGAAGTGTCAGCTCGGTTCTTCCCCTGGAACGGAAGGCCGTCAGCGACCTTAAAGGTCGCTTCGAGTTCATGTCGCTCTTTCCCGGCGCCTATACATTGGAAGTTTTTTCCGCCGATCCGTGGGACATGATTTCGAAGAGCTTGATCATCTCCCCCGGCAAGAATGATTCCCTCGTGATTCATCTTTCCGACATCGTCACCATGACCTTCAAGCCCAGGCGGGAGACCGGTGACTCCAAAGAAGTGCTGGAGGATTCCAAATGGGTGCTTCGGACCTCGCGCGCCACACGCCCCATTTTGAGGCTGTGCGAAGCCCCGGACACGGTAGCCCTGGCCGGGAATTCCGGCCCGGATGAAACCTTCTCGCCGTTCCCTTTCAAAGGGGTTTTTGATATTTCATCCACGGGAGACTCTCCTTACGGCGGACCTTGGAGCGACCCGTTCAGTTCTTCATTTGCCCTGGCCCGGGTCCTTTCACCAAAAACTCAATTGCTGGTGGCCGCCGGTTTGGGACTTCTTCCCGGTTCCAATCAGACCAGCGTTCGCAGCGCCTTGAACTACAAGGTGAACGATCGTCAAACCGCCACCTTGGCACTGGGATTTCGGCAATACGAGCAATCTCTGTTGAGCAATTCCGATCCGGCGCATGCGTTGGCCTCGTTCGCTCAGGGAAATTCCAGCCTGGCCCGGATTCAAAATCTTCTCATCACGCTCGACTTGCAGGACCGCTACAAAGTCAACGACCATCTGGAACTCATGGGTGGGGCCACCTTTGACCACGTTGAATCGGTCCGCAGTCAGAACATCGTCAGGCCGCGGGTGGGTCTGACGGCCACGTTTGGCCCCGACACCACAATGCACATGTTGGCCGCAAGCACCACGACGGAGCTGGCCAAGACCTTCGTGCTGCCCGACGGTTCCACCATCACGCTGCCTTCCATGGCGCGGATGACGCTCTCCCCGGATTCGGCTCAAGCGGAGTCCGTGCACCATTACGAAGTAAGCGTGGAGCAGGCTTTGGGCAAAGCCGCGCGATTGACGGTGGGCGTGTATCAGGATCAATTCAGAGACCGGACCCTGTTTTTGACGAACTGGAACGTCGTCAATGCAGGCCGCTCCAATCAACGCGGCTACCATGCCACTCTGCGGGTGCAACCTCTGCCCAAGATGGCGGTCGCCGCCAGTTATTCTTATGCCAGCGGTTTGGAAGAAATCGGCACCCCCTTGGAACTGTTGTTGCAGCAACACGAGGCCCAACAGGTTTTGAGGACGCGTTATTTTCATGTATTGACGGGAAGCGTGGATTACCGGGTTCCCAAGATGCACATGCAAGTCGAGGCCGTCTATCGAAAGATTTTGGGCTCGCCCCTGACGCTGCTGGATCCCTTCCAGACAAGCTCTTTTGCCCCGGAAGCCGGGTTGAACATTTTGATCACGCAACCGCTGCCGAATTTCACGGCGTTGCCGGGCCAACTCCAGGCGCAAGCCGATTTTCGGAATGTGTTCGGCGAAGGTCTGTGTCCCTCCAACTCGGCCCTGCCAGTCGATTTTCTTTCTCAGCAGACCCGCGTGATTCGGGGCGGCCTGAGTCTAAAATTCTAAGAAGCGGTATCCATGCCACGTTTCATATCTGGCCAGCCGTTGGAGGGTGAAACCGAATTTGAGCTTTCCCTCCGCCCCCGGTTCTTCAAAGATTTCATCGGACAATCAAAAGTCAAAGCCCTGCTTTCCATTGCAATTGAAGCCGCCAAGACCCGCGCTGAATCGCTGGATCATGTCTTGATTTACGGGCCGCCCGGCTTGGGCAAAACCACGTTGGCGGGCATCATTGCCAACGAATTGGGCGTGCGCATTCGCCCCACTTCCGGTCCCCTCATTCAGATCAAAGGCGACCTGACGGCCATTCTCACCAATCTTCAGCCCCATGATGTACTGTTTATCGATGAAATTCATCGGTTGCAGCCCCAGATTGAAGAAGTGCTTTATCCGGCGATGGAGGATTACAAGCTCGACATCATCATCGGACAAGGTCCGTCGGCGCGGTCCGTCAGTTTGTCGTTGCCAAAATTTACCTTGATCGGTGCCACCACACGGGCCGGCTTGATTACGGCGCCGCTACGCTCGCGCTTTGGAATTATTCAGCGCTTGAATTATTATGAAGAAACGGATATCGCCGAAGTACTGGTCCGATCTGCAAAGATTTTGAATGTCGATGTGGAATCCGGCGCGGTCGAGGAGCTGGCTCGACGGGCTCGCGGCACGCCGCGCATCGCCAACCGATTGCTGCGGCGAGTTCGGGATTTTGCCCAGGTCAAGGGCGATGGGAAGATCACTTCCTCACTGGCAATCGACGGTCTCCGGATGCTCGAAGTGGATGATCACGGCCTCGACGAAATGGATCGTACCGTACTGCAAACCATCATCCATAAATTCAATGGCGGACCGGTCGGCATTTCGACCATCGCCGCCGCTATGAGCGAAGAAGAGGATGCCATTGAGGAAATTTATGAACCTTTCCTCATTCAGATTGGATTTCTTGACCGCACGCCGCGTGGCCGCGTGGCTACTCCGCGGGCGTACCAATACCTGGGAGTGGAGCCCCATGATGGACAGCCCCCTTTATTTCGATGATCCACGCGGCAGGGGACGTATTGGGGCCGGTCCGCATGAGGGAGAAAGACCTGGAATCGAATTATGAACGGAACAAAACACCTGCGGCGTGTTGCTGTGGCGAGTGCATGCGCAGCATTCTTGGCCGCAACAGGATTCGGATGGGGTCAAAGTCGGCGAACTTCAGTTGCCCCGGCTTCGCCCACGGCAACTGTTCGCGATTCCTGGTCCACCTTTACTGAATCGGATCTCAAGAATTTCATCAACGAGATTTTCATCACGGGTCAGCAAACTCCACCCGAGACGCAGGCTTATGGGCTTCGGCACCTGGCCCAAATCATGGTCCGTATGGATTCAGCACGGGCGCTGTGGGTATTCGATCAGGCCTTTCGCGCGGCGCTTTCCATCCCCGAATCCAACACCTCCGCCAACGGCCCGCGATTGCAGCACGAAATCATCATGGAAGAAGCGCGCCTGGACCGGGCGCGGGCGGTAGACCATGCGCTTCAGATGGCTTCTCCGACTCCCGATGATAATTCCGAACTCAACGCCCCCCGGGCCAATGAAAAACTCGCCACCCTGGTGGAACTGATGCGGGGCTTGGCGCCGGGTGATCCGGAAGACCTTTTTCAAAGCCTGGCGCCGGCACTGGTTCGTGAAGACGAATATTTTGATGCCACGGCCAATTTGATTCAACAAAACCAGGCCAGCTTCCCCTTGCGGGCTGAAGCGCTGTTTTCACTGGCCATGGGGCAGTTCGGTTCGAGCTTGCCGAAAGAGCGCTCCATCCAGTCATTCATCGCGATGACTACGTTCATGGCCAATTCGAGCCCCTCTCTTGCCGAATCCGCGGCCGGTCTGATCGTCAAGAAGGCCGACGAATTGGATGTCGTGGAGACCTCTCCCCAAAGCGCGACCACCGGCCTTTCCAACAACCTCGCCAGTCCGGTGGGAAGCCATCATTTGGCGGCCATCAATCAGTTGATGCCCGTGATGAGCAAGATTAATCCCAGCCGGGCAGCGGATTGGAGCGCTCAAATTCAGGATCGCCGCAATGTGAGCAGCCTCAATCAGGCTTTGAATCCGCCTAGCATGACTTATTTGGGCCCGGCAACACAGAGCGGCCCATCGGCCCGGCGCGACCGAGGGGCGCGGATGCCCCGAGGGGGAGATTACTCGGCTAATCCCAGCGCCATCCGGCCGCGCAATTGGAATCCTCAGGACCCTAATGCCCAGCCGGTAATGGGTGATCGCTCCATTTTCCCTGCCAGCCAGCCCTCCTCGGCTTTTTCGGTGGACCTCAATAGAGAGTTGAACGCCGCGCAGACCGATTCACACAACGATTCCACGGATTATTCGAAACGTCTTCAGGCCATCCTTCCCAAGATCCAGACGGAGGGTGATGCGCGGGCCAAAGCCGCAGCTTTTGCTCAAATTGCGCTGACCTATTTTCAACTGGGGGCTCGGTCCGAGGGAGAAGGATATTTGCGCGAGAGCATTCGCGAAGGCGAGGAGGGCGATTCGCTTCTTGTTCGTGCTTCGACGATTCCCACTATATTCTTTGTCTCCTATTCGGCGACCTCCAATGCCATTTCCAAGATTGCGCCGATGTATCCCCAGGAAGCCGTGGCGGCAGTGAAATGGATTGGCGATGTTCAATTGCGGTTTCGTGTCATGATCGACAGCGTCCGCTCCCTTCACGCCATGCAGGCCACGATGATGACTCCCGCCCGTTGATTTTCATTTCAAACACACAAACTGACTCTCGCGCTCCCGGGTAAGCGCGAGCGCGTCTGTAGCCGCATGCTAGAATAGCCGCCATGAAATCGGGAGATTTTCAGCCACACGAAGTGTTCTTGGGCCTGGGAAGCAATGTCGGCGACGCACAGGAACATCTGCGAAGAGCCGGGGATCAACTGACCGCCTGTGGTCTCATCCTGAAGCGGGCCTCGTCAATCTACAAAACCTCACCCGTTGATTTTGTGGATCAGGAATGGTTCTTGAATCAGGTGCTGAGAATGGAGACCTCATGGGCTCCGGAGCGGCTCCTGATTCAATGCCGAGAGATTGAAACAGCTCTGGGCCGCGTCCGTGCGATCTCCAAAGGACCCCGGACAATCGATATTGACATCCTGCTCTTTGACGAAGTGATTTTCAAATCGCCGGAACTCACCATCCCCCACCCGCGTCTGGCGGAGCGCAAATTCGTCCTGGTACCGCTGTGCGAGATTGCCCCGCGCCTCCTGCATCCGGTTTTGCGGAAGTCGATGCAGGAGCTTTTAGATTCTCTCCAAGGTGACCCAGCGGTGGTGCAGCGTCTGTAGATTCGCCCGGGCCGGATTTCCTGGGGTCCCAATTCCCAGTATATTTTGTGAAAAATTGTCGATATAATCCCGCCGATTATGCCGCCCACCGCCTTCTTCGGACAGCCTCCGCTCGGCACCCGGCCGCAATACATCGCCATCGAAGGGCCGATTCACGTGGGAAAATCGCGGCTGCTCAACCTGCTGGCGGATCGCCTTCACGGTCGGCGCATCCTGGACTGCACCGACAATCCTTTCTTGAACGATTTTTATAATGATCGCCCCGGCGCGGCTTTCCGTGCTCAGATGCACTTTCTCGTGCAACGGTTCAAACTGCTGCGGGAACTTGATTCCGCCGCGTCCTACACCTCCACCATCATCAGCAACTTCATTTTCGAGAAAGACAAAATTTTTGCCTTCATCAATCTGAACGACGAGGAATTACGCACCTACGAGCAATACTTTTCTTTCTTTCTGGAACAAATTCCCCGGCCCGATCTGGTCATCTATCTGCAGACCACCACCGAAGCCCTGCTGCGACGCTTCGAAAAGAAGGAGCATTTCGAACTCGAGATCTCGAGCGATTATCTGAACGAGGTCATTAAAGCCTACGACCATTTCTTTTTTCACTACAGTGCCACGGATCTCCTGGTGGTCAATACCACCGAAACGGATTTTCTTGAACGCAACGAAGATCTCCATGAGCTGTTGCATCGCCTGGAGCAACCCGTCAAAGGAACGCAATACTACCTGCCTCTGAAGACCAAATAGGCGCCCTTCCCGTTTGCTCCGGAGGACTTCATTCGCAGTTTTCCTTTACCTTGAAGGCGGCTTTTACTAAAATGAAGAGGCGCGACGAGGGACGTTTTGCTGGGCCGCTTTTGAGTTCCCTGCCTTGTGGCGATCGCATCCAGGAAATGGAGCGATACGCCAGGATCGTTTAGAAGCCGGGAAAAAGACGCCAGTCAATCGCGCCGGAAGATTCTACCTGTGAGGAGGATACTTCGATGAGCCACTCGCTGACATCAAACCCCGCCCGAATCACCGTACCCAAAATTATCCAAAAGAAATTGGCCGGAGAGAAGATCACATCCCTGACGGCCTACGACTACTCCTTCGCACGGATCGTGGATGAAGCCGGAGTCGACATTGTCCTGGTCGGCGATTCTTTGGGAATGGTCGAGCACGGACACGATTCGACTCTGCCCGTAACCATGGAGGAGATGTTGATGCACGTCAAGGCCGTCCGGCGCGGTGTTCAGTCGGCCCTGTTGGTGGCCGATATGCCTTATGGCTCCTATCAGATCAATGATGAAGAGAGTCTTCGCAACGCTCTTCGTTTTGTAAAAGAAGGCGGAGCCGAGGCCGTCAAACTGGAGGGAGGCAGCAAACGCGCTGAAACGGTGAAGTGCCTGGTGAGAGCGGAGATTCCCGTGATGGGTCACATCGGATTGACACCCCAATCGCTGTTGAGCTTCGGGGGCTACAAAGTCCAGGGTCGAACCGAGGAGGCCGGCGAACGCATCTTCGAAGATGCCCTGGCGCTGGAAAATGCCGGTGCATTTTCCATTGTCTTGGAAGGAATTCCGCGCGAATTGGCGGAACGCATCACCCGAACCGTCAGCATTCCCACGATCGGAATCGGCGCGGGACCGGATTGCGACGGGCAGGTCCTGGTGATCCATGATTTGCTGGGCTTGAACCGCGACCACATACCCAAATTCGTCAGACAGTACGCCGCCCTGGGCGATCAGGCATTTCAAGCAATTTGCAACTACGTCCAGGATGTTCACAACGCGAAATTCCCTTTGGATCAGGAGTCCTATCACTCGGAAGCCCGGCATGAAAATCGTATCCACAGCATCCGAAATGCATGAGTTGTCACGGGCCAATCGCGCCCCAGGTTGCCGGATCGGTTTCGTGCCCACCATGGGCGCCCTGCATGATGGACACCTCAGCCTCGTTCGCCGCGCCCGGGAACTAGCGAAGTTCGTCGTGGTATCCATCTTCGTCAACCCCACACAATTTGGCCCCAAGGAAGATTTTTCCAAATATCCGCGGGACCTGCAGGCCGACCTGAAGAAACTCTCTTCCCTGGACATCGACTGCGTGTTTGCTCCGGAACCGGGGGAAATATATTCCCAGGATTTCCGTACCCATGTGGAAGTGGAGGATTGGGGAAAGCGGCTGTGCGGTTCCACACGGCCCGGACATTTTCGCGGCGTGACCACCGTCGTCGCCAAGCTGTTTAACATCGTGACGCCCGATGTTGCCGTCTTCGGCCAGAAGGACGCCCAACAAGCCTTCATCATCCGGCGCATGGTTCGGGATTTGAATTTCGACGTCGAAATTGTCATTGCTCCCATCGTTCGTGAATCCGACGGCCTGGCCATGAGTTCCAGAAACCGTTACCTCAGTGCCGAAGAGCGGCGCTCTGCCACGGTTTTGTTTCGCAGCCTCCAGAAGGCCCAAACGCTTGTGGGGGAGGGCAACGTTCGCGTCTCCTCCATTGTGGAGTCCATGCGAGAAATTTTTGACCGCGAACCCTCGGCGAAAATCGATTACATCGAATGGGTCGACTCCACCACCCTGGAGCCGATCGACGAGGTGGAGGAAGGTTCGCTTCTGGCGGTCGCCGCCTTCGTGGGTTCCACCCGATTGATCGACAACTGGATTGTTCCAGCGATGAGCCGTCATTGAATTTGCTGGGTCGCGGGTTTCAAATTCAATGCGTGATCCATTGGACGACCTCTTGATGGGGCTGCGACTCACCTTTGTTTAACCGCGGAGAGATCCGATGAGTTTTGCTTTCAGTCTATTCAATCAATGCCGCAAGCCAAACGGTTGGCTGGGACAGCTCAATCTGTGGAGCATGAACCGCCGCCATTCCAAGGTGACGGACTGGGGGCTGCAGCAGGTCTCGATCCGGAGCCGCGACACCCTTCTCGACGTGGGCTGCGGCGGTGGAAGAACCGTCTCCAAGTTGGCGGCGATCGCCGTCGAAGGCAAGGTTTATGGAGTCGACTTCTCCGCAGAGAGTGTCGCCGTTTCCTGCAAGACCAATCGAAAATCGATCGCTGACGGCCGCGTTGAAATCCGGCAAAATTCCGTGTCGCAACTTCCCTTTCACGACCGGATGTTCGATCTGGTCACGGCGGCAGAAACTCACTACTACTGGCCCGATTTGCCCGCAAACTTTCAGGAGGTGATGCGGGTTCTAAAGGCCGGCGGGACATTTCTCCTCATCGCCGAAGCTTATAAAGGCGGAAAATACGATCAAATGCTTCGACGTCTTGAGGAACTGAAAACGATAATGACCTATGCCCATCTGACCGTGGAGGAGCACCGGGACCTCTTCAACCAAACGGGATTTCAAGATGTTCAAGTCTTGGAAAAGTATGAGAAGGGCTGGATCTGTGCCTGGGGAAAAAAGCCCGCATAGTTTCCTGCTGCGGGAGGGAATGGAGCTATGCTAAATTAAACACGCTTTTCCGGAATGGTCCTGCGGGGAGGTTTTCAGCACCACCTTTTCGTTCCACGTGAGATTCAGCAAATCATCGAGGCTCCAATGGAAAGCAAATCGGCCACCAGTTACCCCGAAACGAACGCCCGTCGAGGTGTCCGGTTGGTCTTACGAGTTCCTTTGACCATTTTGGGAAAGGACCGTCAGGGGAAAGAATATGCCATCAAGGTGATGACGGTGGATGTGTCCTCCCGCGGTTTTTCCATTTCCCTGCCGCGTGAATGTGTGGCTTCGGGCGATGATGTGTTTATTTCGGTTCCGACCAAGTTCAACGCTCGCGCCAAGATTCGGTGGCTCGAACCCATCGAGACCGATGGCGACATGGTCCGCTGCGGCGTGGAACTGCTGGAACCTTTCAGCAATTGGGTGCTTTCAGACTGAAACCCGCTTGAAATGTTTCGGGGAGTCTCACCTTAAGTTCAAGCGTTTCAAACCGGGCAATATCAAGACTTCCGCTTCATCCGGCCCACAGCATGTTTTCCATCGTATTCAACCTTATCCTCTGGATCGCTGCCGCGTGGCTTCTTTACCCTTTGGTATTCATCCAATTCGATATCGCCGACATCCAAACGTCCTTCTTGCGATCCACCGCCGGCGTGGTCCTGTTGATCATCATGTTTGGAAAGAACATGATTGACATCATGTTTCAAAAAATGACGAAGAGCGAGGTGCACTTGCGAACGACGGCGATGAATGTTGCGTTGACTTATACTTTCATCATTGTCAGCGTGGTTTCTTTTGCGATATCCGTTCTCTTGATGATCGCGACCCGCCAACAGAACAACATCCCTTCCTCTCCAATCCAGTAATCTCCGCCCCGGAAACCGACAAAAACAGCGGCCGCCATGGATTTCTCAATGGCGGACCGCTGCACTCACCGAACTCGAAGCGATCAGTTGGAATGGATTTGAAAACTGGTGACGGTGGCTTGCTCCTCCGGACTGCAATTGAAACCGAAGGAACCGCGCGAGAAGGTGCTGTCCTGCCAGACGTCCACGACCTGTCCGTTGATCATGGTTCGAATGGTGCTTCCGGAAGCCGTGATGAGAACATGCAGCAACTCGTTGCGCTTGATCTTCATGGGGAGAGTTCGGACGGCCGCCGCTCCGACGGCCTCGTTGTTGGCGGTGTTGTTCACATACCGCCCGCCCTGGTAAATGTATCGAATCAAACTGTTCTTGGGATAGAGCTTGGCTTTGTCGTCGGTCAGCTTGAGAAAATAAAAGTTCTGCCGGTCGACCGCCCGGACGACGAAGTTCACAGCCTCCTTGTTGATCTTCACATCCAGCGTGGCCGTGTAATTGTCCCAATCGGAACTGTCTTTGATCAGGCCGAACCCGATGATGCGCATGGCGGGTTTGCCTTTTTCCGTTACCCCTTGAAAACTGGCGGCCGCCCAGCGCCGCAAACTGGGATCAAAGGTTTCAACGAAATTCATTCGTTCCAACCGGGCTTGGCGTTCGGCTTCGGCGCGCTCCTGCCGTTGTCGCTCTTCTTCGACCCTTCGTTGCGCCTCCATTTGCTGACGCTGCTGCTCTGCCAGTTGGGCGGCAGCTTCCTGTTGACGCTGCATTTCGGCTTGTTGCTCGCGCGCCGCCTGGTCCGCAGCGGCCTTGGCGGCGGCATCGGCCTTGGCTTTTTCGCGCTCCTGTTGCTTCTTTTGCAAAGCCGCTTGGGTTTCAGACGAAAGCGTTTCACCCGAGAGCTTCTGATAAAGATCCAGATTCGATACGCGCCATTCGTCCAGCACTTCATGGTGCTGTTCCCGCCAGCTGGCAACCGAATCATCGGAGACACGAATGTCGTCATCGGTATCCCGCTTTCCATCGGGCCCGACCGAACGCAAGACAAAGGTCCCGTTGCTCAGGTCGACGAGATAGATCAAGGGGTTCCCCCAACCGTCATTCCGCATCTGCGGGTCAGCCAGGGTGCTGCCCAAATCTGCGAGCGAGATGGGCAGTTTCTTCCTGGAATCTCGATACGCTTCCACCGCCACCAACAGGGCATTCATGCGACCCAAGGTATCCTTTGTTTTGTCATCCAGTGTTGATGCTTCGCTGAGAGGCTGTGCAGGGGTGGCGGTCGTCTGTGTCTGTTGGGCCAGCCGTTGCGCCTCCCGTTTGACTTTGATGCGGTGCCACACCAGCAAACCTCCACCCACCAGGGCCAGAAGAACAATCGCCACGACAACGTAAATCCCCACTGATCGGCTCTTCCCGGCGGGCGGAACCGCTCCTGCCACCGCGCCTTCCTCTGCTGACGGGTCCGCTGGCGGGTAAAAAGGAGTCTCGTTGGCTGCAGCCAACGGCGATCCCGTCGCCGGTTCCGGGGGAGCTGGAGGCGGCGTTAAGCCTTTCGAAAAGACGGGTTGGGAGGGAGGAACTGGAGTGTGCGGGGACGATGGAGAAAATCCGCGATCGCCCAATATTTGCGTCGTCGGTTCCGAAGGAGCTGATTCAATTTCTGTCTTTTGGAACTCCGCGCCCGACGGCGGGGGCGTCGAACGGTTGCCGGTCACCGGCGGAGGAGTGGTTCTCACCGGAGGTGGCTGATCCGGGGGTTTGGGTGCCTCTAATACAGTCCCACACTGAGGACAGAATCTTTCGGGAGAAGCCAAAGCCCAACCGCACTGCGGACAATGGAAAGCAGGCGGCGCGCTGACAGGTTGCTCTTGCAATGGGCTGCCGCACTCTTTGCAAAACTTTTTCTCAGGAGGATAACTGATTCCACAACTCGCGCAATAAGCCATGAAAACCCCCATTGCATTGGAATTGAATCTGCGATGAGAAACTATAGATTGCCGCGCCGGAGAAATCAAGCCGGGCACTCAACTCCTCAGCTTCGCTCGGAGGCGGGACCAAAGCGACACTTTTCGATCCGGCAACCAGCTTTGAACCGTCGGCAGGAGTTTTCGCATGGCGCTATCACCGGCATGAACTAAATCGCCGCAATGGTTGAAATCGTCCCAGCTGAATTGACCCACATCCGGTTCCACAATGAGATCGGCGCCCGACCGGGCATGCCGTGCAGCCGCGCGACCGATGAGAAGCATCGACTGCACGAGAATTTCGTAAACCGTTGCAGGTGGACGCGCGGTATCAATGTGGGCGGAGACATCCACGGCAATAATTTTGTCGGCGCCCAATTTTTGAAGCGGCAGCACGGGAAGATTCGCACAAACGCCGCCGTCCACCAAGTCGCGGCCCTGGATTTTCACGGGGACGAATAATCCGGGAATGGCACAACTGGCACGCACGGCGGTTTTCAGGTCTCCGCGGGAGAGTACGATCAGTTCGCCGGTGCGAATATCCGTGGCCACGGCATAAAATGGAATCCGCAGCTTATCAAACGTTTCGACTCGAATGAGCCGATCCAGCAGCGCGTCATTTTTTTCAATCGAGGCCAGCCCGCGTTTTGAAAAAGTCCATCGCGCCACGTCGCGCCACCGCATCGCGGCACAAATCTCTTCCATCTCATCAAAGGAAGTGCCGCTCGCATAGGCCGCGCCAATGACGCTTCCGATCGAAGTCCCGACCAAAAAATCAATGGGGATTTTGGCGCGGTGGAGAACTCTCAAAACACCGATGTGCGCAAACCCCCGGACCGCTCCGCCGCTCAAGGCGATGCCGATCTTAGGCCGCGATGTCTTCGGAAATTCCATGCAGGGGGACCACATGCGGGGCCGTTCCCGCGTTTGAGCCTCCAATGCCCTTGCCCACAGCTGCCGCGACAGCCGGGCTCACTCCACGACTAACTTCAAAAACTTGCGCTTCCCGACGCGGATGACCCACTCCCCGGCTTTGGAGAGGTCGACGTCGGCTTTGATGTTGCTGATCCGTTCCTGGTTGATTTCAACGCCGCCCTGTTCGATCAAGCGGTTCCCTTCATTGACAGAAGCAGCCAGAGCATACTGAGCCAGCAGCTTGGCGACCCGCGGCCGCTCTGAGGAACGCCGTACCTTCTTGACTTCCATGTCGCTGGGAAGGTCCCGGGAGGAAAACACCCGCGCAAATTCCGCGGCGGCTTCCTCGGCCTGAGCCGCCGAGTGAAAATCAGTGATAATGCGCTTCGCCAACTCCGTCTTCAATTTCATGGGATGGCGTTCCCCCGATTTCACTTCTCTTTGCCAGCCCTTGATTTCGGCCATGGTGACGTCCGTCAACAATTCCCAATACCGGAACATCAGCGTGTCGCTGATCGACATTAGTTTTCCGAACATCTCTTGGGGCGAATCCGTAATGCCGACATAGTTGCCGAAGGACTTCGACATCTTCTGCTCGCCATCGAGCCCTTCCAGCAAGGGCATGGTCAACACAATTTGAGGTGTTTGGCTGTAGCTGCGCTGCAATTCACGGCCGACCAGGAGATTGAATTTTTGATCGGTGCCGCCCAACTCCACGTCGGCTTTGAGAGCCACGGAATCATAACCCTGTCCCAAGGCGTACATCAATTCGTGGAGAAAGATGGGCGTCTCCTTTTGGAAGCGGGCGTGAAAATCCTCCCGCTCCAGCATTTGCGAAACCGTGTACTTGGCGCACAATCGAATCCAGTCGTAACTGCTGAAAGCTCCCAACCAGCGCGAGTTGGCGTCGATCTCCGTTTTTTGGGGATCCAGGATTTTGAAAACCTGTTTCTTATAGGTCTCCGCATTTTGACTGATCTGCTCCGGGGAAAGCGGCGGGCGCGCGGCATTGCGTCCCGAGGGATCGCCAATGAGCGCGGTGAAATCACCGATGAGAAAAATGACGGTGTGGCCGCAGTCCTGAAAGTGCTTCAACTTTCGAATGAGAACGGTGTGACCCAAATGCAGATCCGGGGCGGTGGGATCAAATCCGGCCTTCACGCGCAACGGCGTGGAGGTCTTGACGGCATTTTCGAGCCGGGCCTTCAGCTCCTCCCGCTGGATGATCTCCACCGCGCCCTTGCTGACGTATTCCAGTTGCTCCTGCGGCGTTTTGTCAAAAATCTTGTTCACTCAAAAATCTCCGATCCAAGAAGTGCGGGTCAACGTCTTCCCTTCAGTGCAAGCTTAAAACCAATCCGCCTCGCGAGTGTAACATTCAGAATTTTTAGCTGTCAACGAACCCTCGGTGGGGCGGGCTTCCAGTGTGCATTGCTTTTCAAAATTATCCCAGTTAAAATCCTCTCGATTCGAGGAGGCCCATCCCGCGTTAAAACCTGGTTTGGAGCAATTCACCCGGCACACATAGATTCTTCAATTGGGGAGATTATCCTTACAGTGAGGTTTACTGATGGCCGACGATCCCACCAGTGCGAAGTCCCTTGATCAGAAATTAGATGAGTTAATAACCCGCGTGTCGGCACTGGAAGATATTCTGGCGCAGAACACTCGGCGCGTCCATGCCTTAGAAATTCAGTTGGGCACCAAACCTGAAAGTGCTGCGCCGGCGACACAAACCGCTCCTTCGGCCGACCTGGCACGCCCTGTGCCAACCATACCAAGCCCGGCAGTGCCCAGTGTGTCAAAACCCCCGGTGGCGGCCGCGGGGACATCACGTCCTATCATTTCAAAGACTCCTTTCACGCCACCCATTTCTGTGACAAGGAATCACACCTCAGAAAATCTGGAAGCGCGGCTTGGCGGGACGTGGTTTCTATGGGTCGGCATCGTGGCCATCATTCTGGGTGTGGCCTATTTTTTGAAGTTGGCGTTTGATAACAATTGGATCGGCCCGGGCGGCCGCGTCGTCATAGGCATTCTTTTTGGTTTGGGATTTCTTTTCTGGGGCACGGCTCTTCAAAAGCACCACTATCCCCGGTATTGCCAAACCGTGTCCGGCGGCGGCATCGCTATTCTCTATCTCTCGGCCTACGCCTCCTTCAACTTTTATCATCTTCTTCCGGCTTGGGCAGCGTTCCTGTTTATGATCGTCGTGACCGTCAGGGCGGCCACCCTGGCGGCGCAGTACGACTCCTTGGTGCTGGCCTTTTTTGGATTGGTGGGAGGATTTTTAACTCCCGTCTGGCTGCAAACCGGAGAAGATCATCAAATCATTCTGCTCACCTACGTGGCGCTGCTGGTCGCGGGCGTCGCGTTCCTGGCGAGGCGCTGCAACTGGGCCATTTTGGTTTACACCAGTTTTATTCTGGCGATTTCCATTTTTATGGGATGGATGTCGGAGTTTTACTCGGTCGAAAAACGTGGAACCACAGAATTTTTTCTGTGCCTGCTCGGCGCATTATTCATTTATATCGGCCTGCAGTTGCTTCGCCGAATCGCCGCGCCCGAACGTTCCCTCCCCATTGGATTGTTGGTTGTCACCGCACTTCTGCTTTATGTCGCCAGCGTCTTGAACCTGGAAAAGCATTCCATCGAGATGTTCTCCTTCGTGGCTCTGTTTGATGCGCTGATTCTGGTCGTGGCCCTGCATTACCAGCTGCCGATCATTGGGCTTCCGGCGTTCTTGTTGAATGCCGCCTCTCTGGCCGCTTGGATCGTGTTGGAATACCAAGAGCACCAGCTGGGTACTACACTGGCCTTCCTGTCGGTCATCTTTGCCGTGTTTTTTGCCTGGCCGCTGATAGTTGAGTTCCGCGAAAAGAGGGAGGGCCAATCCTCGCTGCAAGCCCTCTCGCTGCTGAGTGGTTTCATCTATTTCGGCAGCATTTACTGGCTTTTGAATGCCCACTACCACGATCTCCTGGGATTACTCTCGGTTTTAATGAGCGCCGTTTATTTCCTCACTTTCCAGCGGGTCCGAAGTCGAACCGGTGAACCAAGGGCACTCCCTCAAATTCTCTTGGGCATAGCCATCACGTTTGTGACATTGGCCATTCCGATTCAGCTACATCAGAACTGGATCACATTGTGTTGGGCCATTGAAGCGGTCGTATTAACCTGGGTGGCGATTCGCACGACGTCGGTTTGGATGCAGCGCGCCTCAGCGATCCTGCTGGCGGCAACCGTCTTCAGGTTGTTATCGCTGGATTCGCTGCTGCCCGTGGAAAACACCCAGCTCATCTTTAACAAACGATTTTTGTCTTACGCGGTGGTTATTCTGGCTTGTTATGGAATCGCCTGGCTGTTGAAGGGAAGCCCGGAGAATTTTCGAAAGATGTTTTGGAGCCTCATGCGCGGTCTGGTGATCGCCGCCAGCTTCCTCACAGTAATCATGATGAGTTTGGAAATCTCCTCTTTTTATCAAGTCAAACAACATCAACTGTGGCATACCTTCGAAGGAAGACAGGATCGTTACGTTCTGGACCGCGGGGAATTTCGTTCGCTGGAAAATGCCAAACAGGTGCTGTACTCCGTGGTCTGGGGCATCTACTCCGTCATACTGCTGTTGATCGGGATCATCAAGCGCAACCGCGATGTTCGATACTTTGCAATCGGATTGTTCGTGCTGACCATCGGGAAGGTTTTTTTCATCGATCTGGCGAGTTTGGAACGCGTCTATCGCGTCCTCTCGATGATCGCCTTGGGCGCCATCTTGCTGCTGGCGGCATTTCTATACCAACGCTATCGGAAGGTAATATTCCAGGAGTAGGCCGGAAGAGCGTGCTGGCTTAAAGGCGGGTACACGCTTTGATGTTTAACAGCTTTTGGAACCGGGCGGCCGATTTGTGGGTCCATAAGATCATGAACCCACCGCTACGGGTCTTCTCACAGTCCCAAACGATTCTATCTCACCCCCGGATTTGCTTATTTCTTGTTGGTCTTCTTTTCCCTGCATTCCTTCTGGCGGATTTTGAGCTGACTCAGTGGCAGTATTTCAAGACGATCCGCTTGGAAGGAATGAAGAACCGTCGGGTGGTACGCGTCCGGATTGATGACGATGTCCTGGCGCATTCCGGCCCGATCGACAAGGGAATCCGCGTCATCGCGGGCAGTGCCGCCGAAATTCCATTCGATATCCTGGTCGACAACGACAGCCTTCTGGAAGACGCGCACAGCAACGTGGCCTTATTGGATGTGGCGGTTTCGAAAGGAAAGTATCAACAATTCATTTGCGATTTGGGAAGCAGTGGAATCCCCACCAACCGGCTGACCCTCGTGACCCCCAGTCGCGATTTTGCTTTTCGTGCCGACATCGAAGGCAGCAATGATCGTAAGACCTGGCTGTTGCTGGCTCACAATCAACACGTGTTCAACTGGTCCGAAGGCCAGAAACTGAGTTTGGAATTTCCCGATACCACCGACCGGTTTGTGCGGTTCCTGCTGTGGCTTGACGGGGGAAAACCGATCGAACTCACAGGCGTAAAAGCCAGCCGAACCAGGGAGCACAAAGGACAGCTCGAAGAAGTATCGGCCCAACTCAACTCCCGTCAATTGATGACACCGCAAAAACTCAGCGAGTGGATTTTCGATTTCGGTCACGAGCAACCGCTGGTCAATCGTTGCACTTTTGAGGTGACCAACAGGAATTTCAGCCGCGTTGTTGATTTGGCCACCAGCGACGACTTGAAGAACTGGAGCTCGGGGCCCCATTTTGAAATCTATCGCCGCTCCCAATCGGGGCGCGAGAACGAATTCACGACCATTCAGACGAACGCCCTCGAACATCGCTATCTTCGCATACGAATCCAAAACGGCGATGACCGGCCACTGGAGGTCAGCACCATCAAATTCCTTCGATTTGTTCATTACGTGGTGTTCGAATTCGAACCCGGAAATTCTTACCGCCTCTTCTATGGGAATCCTGATGGCCATACACCCAGCTACGACTTGTCACCCCTGGCCGCTGTGCCCATCGGCCTCAGAAATTCTACGGGGACGCTCGGCCCGCAAGAAACCAATCCCGACTACCTTGTTCCAGTGAATCGCAAACCCTGGACGGAACGGCATCCCGAAATTCTATGGATTGTTCTCGTGGCGGTAGTCTTGATCATGGGGATATTTATTGTGCGAAGTTTGAAAACCATGGGAAAGGAAAAACCGGAGTGATTCGGCGGCCGTCCGGGAGGGTTCTGTCTGCAGGAAAAATTAGAGAGGGGGAAGCTTCAGGGCCATCAAGGCCGCATGAAAGATTTCCGGGAAGCCCTTTCGGGTCAGATTCCCGGCGTGCTTCATTTTCTTCGCCAGCGGTGTAGAAATGAAACTCCCCGGAGACGATTGGCGGTGATCAAGGCCGTCCCCACTTGGGAACGATCAAAAAACACTGCGATGAATTCCGCCAGCCAGTGCTCCAGCTGAAAACCCGCCCGCCAGTTTTGGAACCAATGCTTCATAACCGTCCTGTTGTCTGCCTGACAATCTATCCGTTAATCTTTACAAAATTTTGTTCACTCCCCACCTTCCAGCAGCCTCGCACGACACCCTTGGGAGCAGCCTGCGGGGAGGTTCGGTGACCCCGTCGGTTTCACCTTGTAAGACGGATTGAACCCTTCAATTTCATTCGAAAAATTCACGTCGAGACGGCAATATGCAGTATAATCCGCGTTTCTCAAAGGCCCACTGCGGGTTGTAGCGAGCGTGGGTCCGTGTCAGAGGGGATCCGGGATTTTTCATGTCTCACAAGCCGCGTTTGGCCGTTATTCATTATCTCAACACCCTACCTTTAGTTTGGGGCATGTTGCATGGAAATGAACAGGGTGTATTCGATTTGACTTTTTCCACTCCCTCGGCGTGTGCCGAAGCGTTGAAGCGGGGAGAAGTCGATATTGGAATCATCCCGGTCATTGAGTATCAGCGCATCCCGGATTTGGTGGTCATCCCGGAGATCGCCATTGTGAGCCAAAAGCGTGTGCGCAGCCTGCTGATCTTTTCCAAATGCGATATTCGGGAAGCCAAGACCGTAGCCCTCGACACCTCTTCGCGGACATCGGTAGCGGTAACGAAGGTTCTGTTTGGGGAGTATTACAAGACCCATCCGCGTTTCGACGACTGCGCGCCCGATCTCGACAGCATGCTGCGTTACCACGATGCCGCCTTGTTGATCGGAGATGCCGCGATGCGCGCCCAGCCGAAGAATTTGCTGGTGTACGACCTGGCGGAGCAGTGGCATGAATTTTCAGGCAAACCCCTGGTGATGGCCGTATGGGCGGTGCGCCGGGCCGTAGCCGATCAGGTTTCAGCCAAGACGTTTTTTGATTCGCGCGCCTTCGGCATGGAACACCTGGACGAGATCATTCGCAGCGAATCGAACCGCTCCGGCTGGACAGAGGAAGATATCCGGGAGTATTTCACTCAAGACCTGGATTATTCCATGACGTCGGACAGCGTGGCGGGAGTGGAGCTGTTTTTTCAGCTGGCGCAAAAACATCAGTTGATCACTCAGTCCAGGCCCTTCACGTTTCTGAGCGCCGATGCCCGTCTGGCTGAAAGCAATGCGTGAACCATGAGGGGTCCACCTCTGCCGGCATTCATTTTCTGCCCACAGGAAGGATCTGGGTTCTCACGTTCGGATTGACAATCTATGAGCCAACGCATTTCACGACAAGAAGCCCTCGACCTTTTCAAAGCCGATCTGCATGAGATAGGACTTCGGGCAGACGCCATCCGGAAAGAAAAACACCCCGACAACGTCGTCAGCTACATCATCGACCGGAATATCAATTACACCAATTTGTGCAATGCCTACTGTACCTTCTGCGCTTTCTATCGTCCGCCGGGTGACACGGAGGAAGGCTACACGCTGCCCAACGAAGTCATTTTCAAAAAGATTGAGGAAACGATCGAGCTGGGGGGCACGGGAATATTATTGCAGGGCGGAGACAATCCCGATCTTCCCATTGAGTATTACGAGAACCTGCTGCGTGAAATGAAGCGCCGCTACAAGATTCATGCCCACTGTTTTTCAGCGCCGGAGTTGGTGAATCTGGCAAACGTCGCCAATCTTTCAATTGAAGATACGCTTAAACGACTGCGGGATGCGGGGCTCGATTCCATCCCGGGAGGCGGGGCTGAAATTCTGGACGACGCCGTGCGAAAGCGCATTTCCCCGCTGAAGTGCACCACCGAGGAATGGTTGAACGTGCATCGCACCGCCCATCGCCTGGGCTTGCGCACCACCGCCACCATGATGTTCGGGTGCGGCGAAACCCTGGAACACCGCCTCAACCATTTTGAGCGTATCCGGAATCTACAGGATGAATACGGCGGATTCACCGCCTTCATCTCGTGGCCCTTTCAACCGGACAACACTCCGCTCGGCAAAAAGCATTCCCGCAAGACCACGGCCGTTGAATATCTGATGAACCAGGCCGTCTCCCGAATTTTCCTCGACAACATCGACAATATCCAGTCGTCGTGGGTGACCATGGGCCTGGGGACAGGACAAGTGGGACTGTACTTCGGGGCCAACGATGTCGGATCCATCATGATCGAAGAAAACGTCGTGTCCGCCGCGGGAACCACTTACCGCACTACTGAACGAGAGCTCCGCCACATGATTTCCGCCGCCGGTTTTATTCCCATGCAGCGCACCACGCTGTACACCATGAAAGCCGACTCCCTCCATGGAGTGGGGCAAATCCTCATCCCGGTCGGCGCTTCCTCCACACCTGCAGAACAAATTGTGAATGCTTGACGGGCGGGCACGTGCCCCGCTCCGCGCTGGTCCGTATTTTGGGCGAACTCACAAAATCAACCGCTCGTCGCCTTCACGCCTCGTCACGCGCTCGCGATCCAGATATTCCAACAGAGGGATGGCGTACTTTCTGGAAACCCCCGTCAGGCCTTTGAACTCGGTGATTGACAAACGAGACGAGGAACCTTTACGCGCTTGAAGGCGGCGCTTCAACTCCGCCACGCTGTCGGCATGAAACATGAGCTCGGTGGTCACGCGGACAAGGAACCCCTCCCTCACAAGCAACTGAACGATTTGTTTGGCCCGGGTGCGATCTATTTTCAGTTTGGCCAGGACCTCGTCGACCGACGGAACCGTCAAACCTGCCGCAAGAAACGCCTCCAAAATCACTTTTCGTCCGACCTCTTCTTCTGCGGAGAATTCCACCCGACGCCCGGATTGATGAACCACGTCCCCGGTCACCTCAAGTATCTTGGCCCGGACCGCTTCCGCCAAGGCCATTTCGAACACTTCCCCGGAAACCTTCGGTCCGAGTCGCACCTTCAATTCTTGCTTTGAAATTCCCGTCGCCAGCGCCTGTCGGGCATGGTATGCGGTGACGATCTCGGCGAGTCGCTCTTGAATTCCCTGCAGGGCACCTTTCGAAACAATTCGAGTCGTGAGATAGAGAATTTTTTGTTGATTCGCCAAGGCATCCATCTGAGCACGCAAAACTTCTTTCCGAATTCCGGTGCGCGCCACCAGGTCGTCGGCCGTCACACCCGATGTTTCTGATTCCGAGATCAGGTACAACAAGCTTTGTTCAAGATCATGTTTGGTGACCGCTTGAAGAAACGCGAGGGCCCCCGGTGTCAAACGGAGGTGCTTCGAGGGAGCCGGATCCAAGACCACACCTCCGCCGATCGTCACCATGGGCGAGAGACGCCGAATGACGAAATGATCGCCTGGCAATGACAGGGTGGGATGTTTGAGAGATATCTGCGCAAATTCAATTTCGCCGGGCGCCAGCTTACCCCCCTCCAGCAAATGAACAGTGGCAATCGTCTCCGCGGTGCCCAAATGAAGGTGCACACGGTCATAGTTTTTCAAGGCCGCGGGAGCTGATGGCAGAAGCTGAAGTTGCACATCCATGCGCGTGGTGGGCGCAAAAGTTCCGACACACGCCAGCACCATGCCGCGAGTGAGTTCGTCGGTTTCCACGCCTTGTAAATTGATGGCTGTGCGTTGACCCGCGACAGCAGTCGTCACCGGCCGGTTATGAACTTGTAACCCGCGAACCCGGGCGCGCTGCTTTTGAGGAAGTATTTCCACCTCTTCATCTCTGGATACCTGCCCGGAAATTAATGTTCCCGTGACGACCGCGCCAAATCCCTTCATGGAGAATGCCCGATCGATGGGAAGACGGAAATAGCCGTTCAAATTCTTGGGTCGGACGTCCTGGGCCAGGCCGCGCAGGGTAGTCCGCAGTTCATCCAGCCCCGCTCCGGTCCGAGAACTGACGCTCACAATGGGCTGGTCGGCTAAAAAAGAGCCTTTCAAGAGATCCCGCACTTCGGCAGTCACCAGGGCGACCGTCTCAGAATCGACCAAATCGGATTTTGTAATCACCGACATGCCGGTTTTCACTTCCAGCAACTTGGCAATCTCAAAATGTTCGCGGGTTTGCGGCATGATGGACTCATCGGCGGCCACGACGAGCAGCAGAAGGTCGATGCCCTGCGCTCCCGCCAGCATGTTTTTCACGAACCGCTCGTGTCCTGGAACATCCACAAACGCCAGATGCGTCGCGGCGTCCAGATCCATCCCCGCGAAACCGATGTCAATGGTAATACCTCGGCGCTTTTCTTCCTCCCAACGGTCGCAGTCCACACCGGTCAGCGCTTTGACCAACGCAGTCTTGCCATGATCGATGTGTCCTGCTGTACCGACAATGACGTATTTCATAACGGGTTTCATAAATCATAACATCCCACATCGTTTCCTGTGACTAAAGTTACCGACACGATGTCAAAGTGCCGGCACGATGATCGCCTGGGGAAAGAGGACAAGGGTTCCGGACTCTCGTGCCCCAGAAATCATTTCAACGGGAGAGTCTCCAAATGCTATAATTTCCATTCATTTGGGGCTTTGCAAAACTCTTCGAGCCAAGAGGCGTTGATTCCGCAAGGGGGAATGTTTTCATGAAGGGCAAAGGCAAGTTTATTGCAGGCGCTGTCATTATCGTTGCAGCCATCGCCTGGTTGGCGTTCAGCGGATTCAATGAGAGCAAGTCGTACTACAAAACCGTCGACGAATTGATGGCCATGAAAGACCCACACAACGTCCGCTTAAAAGTGGCCGGCGATGTTGTGAAGGGTACCATCGACCGCCAAGGCCGGCATCTGTCTTTCAAGATTCAACAGAAGGGCATCATTGTTCCGGTCAACTACGTCGGGGATGAAACGCTCCCCGACACTTTTGTGGATGGTGTCCAGGCCGTGGTGGAAGGCACCTATGATCAGGCCGGTGTTTTTCAAGCCGACAAAATCCAGGCCAAGTGCGCGTCCAAGTATCAAGCCAAGCAAAAGGCTTACGAGACCCAAAATAAAACTTAACAATGAATCAGGACTTTCGCTTCCGTACCACCACAATTTTGAGAAATCCGGAAACCGCAACCCTGAGATCCCCTGGTTTTCCCGAGTGACAGCATGCCTGAAATAGGAAATTTTTCCATCATTCTGGTCTTTGTTTTTTCGGCCTATGCGGTGCTGGCCTCGCTGATCGGAGCGAAGACCGACAACCGGCGGCTGATCCGCAGTGCCGAGCGGGCGGTCATCATCAACTTCGCCATGATTACGCTGGCCGTGGTGACCTTGTGGACCCTGCTGCTGACAGACAGTTTCACCGTGGCCTATGTCTCGGCGCATTCCAACCGGGATTTGCCGTTCTTTTACAAATTCTCATCGCTGTGGGCGGGCCAGGAAGGCTCCCTGATGTTCTGGGGCTGGCTCCTGTCGATCTATTCGATCTTTTGCGTACTTCAGAACCGCAACCGCCATCGCGCCATGATGCCTTATGTCATCGTTGTGTTGATGGCCACGCAATGCTTCTTCTCGATTTTGAATTTGTTTGTCGCCAATCCCTTCACCACCCTGGCGATCGCCGGGCCCGGGGGTTCTCAGGCATTTGCTCCCCCCGATGGAAACGGGCTGAATCCCCTGCTGCAGTATCCCATGATGGTGATTCACCCGGTGATGCTCTACCTGGGCTATGTCGGATTCATTGTTCCCTTTGCGTTTGCCATGGCTGCCCTGGCCACCAAACAACTGGGCGACACCTGGATCAAGACCACGCGCCGATGGACCATGGTGGCGTGGTTCTTCCAAAGCTGCGGCATCCTGCTGGGAGCGGCCTGGGCTTACCACGTGCTGGGATGGGGCGGCTATTGGGGCTGGGATCCGGTCGAGAACGCCTCCCTGATGCCCTGGTTGATGGGCACGGCTTTTTTGCACTCCGTGATGATTCAGGAAAAGAAGGGCATGTTGAAGGTTTGGAACATGGTCCTCATCATCTGCACTTTTTTCCTGTGCATCTTCGGAACTTTTTTGACCCGCAGCGGGGTGGTTTCATCGGTACACGCATTTGCACAGTCTGCCATCGGGACTTATTTCGTCATTTTTCTGTCCATCGTTTTGGCGAGTTCGTTGACGTTGCTATTCGATCGATTGAAATATCTGAAATCCGAGAACCAATTGGATTCCATGGTTTCACGAGAATCCAGTTTTCTGTTCAATAACCTGATATTGCTGGCCGCATGTTTTGCCGTGTTCTGGGGGACGATGTTTCCGGTGATTTCGGAAGCGGTGAAGGGCGTCAAGATCACCGTGGGGGCGCCTTACTTCAACAAGATTAATTTCCCCATCGGTTTGTTTCTGTTGTTCTTGACCGGTGTCGGGCCGTTGTTTGCGTGGCGGCACACCTCCCTGAAGAGCCTGAGAAAGAACTTCTTAATGCCCGTTTTTCTGGGATTCGCTGTTGGCGTCGTGTTGTTCGCCTTCGGAATACATGATTTTTATGCCTTGATGTGTTTCATGCTGTGCGTATTTGTAACGACCACCATTGTTGCGGAGTTTTACAAAGGCGCAAAAGCCCGCGGCAGGAGTTCCGGCGAAGATTTTTTGACCGCCTTGATCAATCTGACACACCGCAACACCCGGCGTTACGGCGGCTACGTGATTCACTTTGGTATCGTGCTGATCTTCATGGGCGTAGCCGGGGCGGCCTTCAATAAACAGGTAAAAGCTGACATGGCGGTCGGGGAACGCGCCCACATTGGTAGCTACACACTGCAATGCACCGATATTCAAAACGACGACAACCCCAATTATTCCTCTCAACGGGCCTTACTCGCGGTCTACCACAACGGCGTCAAACAGAACTACACCTTGCGGCCGGAACAGCGATTTTATAAAGCCAGCGGGCAGCCCACCACGGAGGTGGCTTTGCACACCTCCGCGGTCGAAGATTTATATGTGGTGTTTTCAGGAACCGTCAATTCCGACAAAGCCATCATTCAAGCGTTCGTCAATCCGTTGGTTCTCTGGATTTGGATCGGCGGGTTGGTGGTGGTATTTGGAACGGTCATTGCCATGATCCCGAGCAAGGGCGAAATGGAACGAAGGAACGCCTGGGAGACGGAATGGGAGCACATCATCGCAGCTCGGGAAGAAGAGCTGAATCAAGTTGCGAAAGAGAGGACGCGTGCGTGATCGATACCCGGTCTTATCGCGAGGCGTCCGGTATTTTTTTGTGGCCCTCACCCTCGCTTTGCTGAGTGCATTCTCCCTGGCCCAAACCGGAAGTCCAAGAAACACCTCACCCAAAACCACGCTGGACGAGGTTTCCGATAAACTCTCCTGTCGTTGCGGTTGCAACCTCGTTCTCAATCGCTGCAATCACGTGCAGTGCGGGTCCGCCATCCCGATGCGCGAACGCATCAATAAAGAAATTGCTGAAGGAAAGACCCGAGACGAAATTGTGGCAGGTTTCGTCCGGGATTTCGGACAGGAAGTATTGGCGGTGCCTCCCACCTCGGGGTTTAACTGGAATGCATGGATCATGCCCTTTGCCGCCTTGGGCGTTGGAATCATATTGGTGCTGGTCGCATTAAAAATTATGTTGCGCCGTCGAACTGGGCGTGTCCCTGTATCCGTTGCGGCCGGTGATCACCCCACGGCCCCCGCGGCTGACCCTCGCCATGCGGATATTGATTCGCGCATCGAGAAGGAATTGAAGGAATTTGAAGATTAGAGCGGTCAGCGAAGGCGCTGCCGCCCCTTTCTCAAGAGGTCGTGTATGATATATGCTTTTTGTGCCATCGTTGGAGTCTTGGTTCTGGGTTTCACTCTGCAGCCGCTGTTTCAGCAGTCCAACGAATCCATTTATATCGACAACCTCGGCGAAACCGAACTCGAGAGCCTGCTACAGAAGAAGGAAGCGATTTACGAAAACATGAAAGACCTGGAATTCGAGTGGAAGATGGGAAAATTGTCCGAGGAGGATTTCCACAAATTGCGTGATGAATTTAAAGCCGAAGCGGCCCAGGTTCTCGATCGCATCGACTTTATCGAACACAGCGAGGACTACAACGCCCTGGTTGAAAGAGAACTGGCTGCCAAGCGCCAATCCCGAATACACTGACCTCTGCCCTGCCTTGAGATTTGAGCGAAAAACCAAGAGATGATCGATTCCAGAAGGAACCTGCCCTGCAGGTGCGAGATTGAGGTGCGAGAAGTATTGTGAAAGTCATGTCCAAGTTATTTCGAAAACCTGCGATGTTTTGCCTTTTGGCGACGGCGTGGCTGAGCCTTTCGGCCGCCCCGCTTTTCTCCCAGATGTCCGCGGTGGAAATTGAAGGCGTTGTCAAGAACGGCACGACCGGGAAGCCCGTGGCCAATCAGCGCATGATTCTGTTGTCGCCTTCCCAGGGAATGGAGGAAGTTTCCAGCGTCGTGTCCGATGCCTCCGGACATTTCAAATTCGAAAAAGCAACCGGACCATTCTTTGTCGTCCAGACGCATTATCAAGGCGCCAACTACGACCAACCCGTTCGGCCCGAGGAGCGGGGTTTGACCCAAACCAACGTCACGGTGTACGAGGCCACGACTTCGAATGCCGACGTCACAATCTCGCGGGCCCAATGGCGACTCGTTCCCAACGCCGGAAAATTGAGGATTGAGGAAGTGTTCGAAGTGAAGAACACCTCAAAACCTCCCAGCACATTTGTCCGAAGTGGAGGTGAATTCCTGTTCTCTTTGCCGGCGGGCGCTTCGGTTCAAGCCGCCAGTGTCGAAGAGGCCGCGGGAATGCCGCTTCCGCAGACTCCCCAAGAGGTGGAGCCGGGAAAAACCTATGCCATCAGCCGACCTATCCAACCGGGAACCACGCGCGTCGGAATTCAATTCGAGGCGGATTACGGTTCCCAGTCCTATCATTTTTCCCAAAAACTCGCAGACGTCATCGGCGAGCTGGATATTTTCTTTCCTCAAGACATGCAAGTGAACGCAGCGCCGGCTCTTCAAAAATCATCTGAGGTGGTTCAGGGATATCAAGTCTATGTGGCCCGGAACTCCCGCCCCAACGACACGATTGCTTTGGATATCTCCGGCGGAACTCCGCCACCCGAAGCGGCGTCCGGCGATGAAGGGGGCGGCGATCAACCCAACGTGACGGCGCTGCCTAACGCCATCGGGGCCATCCAACTTCCGCTGGTAAGTTTATTGAGCCTGATTGTGTTATGGTCTCTGGGCTTCGCGGTGTTCCATCGCACCGACAAGAAAAAAGACGGATTGACCGAGGAAAGACGGAAACAACTGACGGCCCAAAAGGATTTTCTCATACGCCGCATTCTTGAATTGGACGATCAGCACGCTTCCCAAACGATAACCGATCGCGACTACCACCTGCAAAGAAGCCGCCTCAAGAGCAAGTGCGCCCAACTGGTTCGACTGTTGCAACCTGCAGGGAGAAAGCGAGAAAAGCCGGTTGCCTGATTCCACCCCGCATCTTGAACTCTTCGACATTCGAAAGAACTTCGGCCTTGTGGCGGCGCTGAACGGGGTCCGGTGTTCCATCGCGCATCGCGACGTGGTGGCCTTGTTTGGTCGAAATGGCGCCGGCAAGACCACCTTGCTGAAAATTCTGGCGCTGCTGATGCGTCCGACCGACGGACATTTTCAACTGGAAGGCGTCGACGCGCGACGCGACGCGGCGGACACAAGACGGCACATCGGATTCATCTCTCATGCCACTTATTTGTATTCCGATCTCACGGCTCTTGAAAATCTGAAATTTTTCGGAGCCCTCTACGATGTCCCTCATTTGGAGGAACGCATCGCACAATCCCTGCGCGACGTTCAACTTTGGGACCGGCGCCACGAACGCGTCCGCGGATTCTCCCGAGGAATGCAACAACGATTGTCACTGGCTCGAACATTTCTGCATGATCCGTCTTTGCTGTTGCTCGATGAACCCTACACCGGGCTGGACCCCATCGCCTCCGGCATGTTGGACCGGTTGATTGAACGTTTTCACCGAGAGGGGCGCACCGTCGTTCTGACCACCCATAATCTCGATCTGCGTCTCCCGGTCGTGAACCATGCCGTAGTGCTCGAAAAGGGTTTGGTGGCCTGTGATGAGCGACGAAGCCGTTTCGCCTCCAAGGACTTCGAGGAATTGTTCAAAGAACACGTCAAGGAAAGGGCAGAATGAAATTCCAAGTTCCAAATTCCAAACAAAAACCAAATTCCAATTTTTCAAACCGAACTGTCTTGGGTTAGATCCACTCCTTTCGAAGACTTGGTTGACGCGTGAGCCCACGAAATATTCAAGATCACTTGAAACTTGAATTTTGGAATTTGTTTGGATTTTGGAGCTTGGATTTTATTTGGACTTTGGAATTTGGAATTTACGCGTGAGCGTTTTCCTATGCTGAAGAAAATCGCTCGAATCCTCTGGAAAGATATTCTTACAGAATTTCGCACCCGCGAAATGTTCAGCGCCATGTTTGTGTTTGCGTTGTTGATGGTGGTGGTTTTCAATTTTGCTTTTGAAAACGCTCCTCGGGATTCCATTCTTCAGGCGGCTCCGGGATTGCTGTGGGTGGCCTTCACCTTCGCGGGCATTTTGGGGCTCAATCGATCCAACGCCATCGAACGGGAAAACATGTCCATGCAAGCGCTCATGCTTGCTCCCATCGATCGCGGGGCCGTCTATCTGGGCAAGATGCTGGCCAACTTTCTGTTTATGTGGATTTCGGAATTGTTAATCATTCCCATCTTTGCCGTGCTTTACAATTACTCCTTTACCGCGCACTTCTGGCCGTTCTTGCTGATTTTGGTTCTGGGAACGTTGGGCTTCTCGGCCGTGGGGACCATTTTTTCCGGGATCGCGGTGAACACCAAGATGCGAGACGTGATGCTGCCCATTCTCTTTTTGCCGGTGGTGGTGCCGGTGGTAATTGGGGCGGTAGAGACTTCCATTCGCGTCCTGGCCGGAGAACCCTTGCGCGGAATGACGGATTGGCTGAAGATATTGGTTGTTTTCGATGTCATCTTCATCACGGTATCGTTTCTGGTTTTTGAATATGTCCTGGAAGAATAAAGCAGTCGGGCGTCTTGGAAGGGCCGGCGTTCAGAGCGTTTTGCCGTGCTCGTGACCCCAAATCAGAACGTGGAGCGTTGATCATGTTCCATAAAATCTCGAACCTTTTATTTTTTCCGCTGATCCTGCTATTCCCTTTTTCGCTCTACATGGTGTTCGTTTACGCCCCGGAAGAGGCGACCATGGGAATCATCCAAAAGATTTTTTATTATCACGTTTCCGCCGGATGGGTTTTCATGCTGGCGTTCGGATTGGTTTTGATCGGGTCCATCGGGTATTTGGTGACCCAGCGCCGTAGCTGGGATAGCTTTGCGGCTTCCTCGGCCGAGTTGGGCGTAGTGTTTTGCACCATTTCTCTCACCACCGGACCTCTTTGGGCCAAGCCCGTGTGGGGAATCTGGTGGACCTGGGACGCCCGGCTGACTTCGACCCTGGTGGAATGGTTGATCTATGTTGCCTATTTGATGTTGCGCGCCTACGTGCCCGAGCCCACCAAGCGCGCCAATCTTTCAGCGGTCTTCGGAATTCTGGGAGCGCTGGATGTTCCCATCGTGTATTTTTCAATTCGCTGGTGGCGCACTCAGCACCCGGCGCCGGTCATGGGTGGCGGAGGCTACCTCGATCCTCAGATGCGGGTAGCGTTTTTTGTGTGCCTGGCCACATTCACACTGTTGTATTTCTTCCTCCTGGGTTTGCGCATGAAGATTAACGAGGCGGAAGATGAGATCGGATCGTTAAAGCGCCTGGCGGGATCGCAGGCGTAGGGTAGCAGTCGATTTTTTCTGGACCGACAACGGAGTGTCTCGATGAACAATTATTTGGTCGCGGCGTATGCCGTCATTTGGATCGTTTTGCTGGCGTATGTTTTTGTGCTGAACAGAAAATGCCGGAAGTTGACCGAGGAACTGCGGTCGCTTCGCGAGCAAATTGAAAACCGCAACCCATAACAGCGCGACCGGCAAGAGCATTTCGCGCCTTGTGTTCCTTTGTCGGCGAATTCCGCTTCGAATTCCGAGATTCTGGAAACTTAGCGGCGCGTCTCAACGTATCAATCTCCGATGGCCGCTATCATAGAAGTTCAAGATCTGAAACGACACTATCCCATGGGGCACACGGTGGTCCGGGCATTGGACGGAGTATCGTTTGCGGTGCAGCCCGGCGAGTTTGTGGGTCTCCTGGGAACCTCGGGATCAGGAAAATCAACTCTTCTCAACTTGATTGCCGGGCTGGATACTCCCACCTCCGGCCGACTGAAAATCTTCGACCAAAATCTCGATCAGATGTCGCGTGAGCAGTTGAGTCTGCATCGTCGCAAGAACGTCGGCATCATCTTCCAATCCTTTAATCTCATTGCCACCATGACGGCGCTGGAAAACATCACCTTGGCGTTGATGTTTGCCGGGATGCCTCGTGTTGAGCGGGAGCAACACGCCGCGAATCTTCTCCGGGCCGTGGGTTTGTCCGATCGAGCAGCCCACCGTCCCTCGGAACTGTCCGGAGGCGAGCAGCAGCGCGTGTCCATTGCGCGCGCCATGGCCAACAGCCCCGCCATCTTGTTGGCCGATGAACCCACCGGCAATTTGGACAGCAAAACCGCCAAAGAGATACTGGACATTCTCGAGACTCTGAACCGGCAGGAGGGCAAGACCATCGTCATGGTGACGCACGACGCCGTTTTGGCGACGCGCTACGCCCACCGCATCATCCAACTGTCCGACGGTCAGATTGTCGCCAACGGAACGTCTCACGAACCCGCGGGAGGAACGGCATGATCTTCTCGGACGTCACCCGGTTGGCGGTTCGAAATCTGCGCGAAGCCAAGTTACGAACCACCCTCACTTCCCTGGGCGTCGCCATCGGCATCGCCTCTCTCGTGGGCATGGTTTCTCTCGGCGTGGGATTGCAGGAACTCACCGTGGGGCAGTTCAAAAAGTCGGGTATCTTCGATAGTATCACCGTGTTTCCGGAAAACCGGGCCTTTCGCCGTGGCGGGCCCATGCGGATGGGACGTCGTGCGGCCGAAAACAAGGCACCTGAACCTTCCAAACCTCCGGAACCTCTGGACGACAAGGCGGTCCAGAAACTCTCAGCATTGCCCAACGTGCGCGAGGTTTATCCCAATCTGCGCTTGCCGGTGGAAGTGAAATACGAAAACTTTTCTGAATTTGCCTCCGCCCTCGGAATTCCCCTGTCGTCCCGGGGAGAAGGCGTGTTCCAAAAGATCACTTACGGATCCTTTTTCAACAACGACACCGACGATGCCTGTTTGTTGAGCATGGACTTTGCTCGCAACATGACCTCGGAAGATCCCAAAAACCTCATCGGGAAGACTCTTTCCTTGGGCTATGCCTCGGCCATGGATATAGCGGGCGCGCTGGCCAATCTTCCGATGGGTGGCATGAACGTGCAGCGTGTGGAAAAGAAGTTCACCATTCTGGGGATCATTGAACGGGAACCCGGGCCCAACTTCGGGGGAGGCCTTTTTTCATCCGTCATGATTCCCTTGAAAAAAGCGGAGGACGCGGGCGCCACAGATTTCACGAATCCCCAGGCGCTGCTCCAGGGTTTGTCCAACAAGAAAAGCTACATGATGATCACCGTGCGTGTCCGACGCATGCAGGACACGGAAGACGTTGAGAAAAAAATCAAGGATCTGGGCTTCAACGCCTTCTCGATCAACGATGCACTGCAAGGGGCCAAGAAAGCTTTCTTGATTTTGGACGTGCTTCTCGGTCTTATCGGCTCCATCGCTCTGGCCGTGGCATCGTTGGGCATCGTGAACACCATGGTCATGTCGATCTTGGAGCGAACCCGCGAAATTGGCGTGATGAAGGCCATCGGCGGAAGCGACTGGGACATCCGGAAGATCTTCTTCGTCGAAGCCTCGCTTATCGGCCTGGTGGGAGGCGTGGTGGGCGTGGTACTGGGATGGAGTGTCGACAAAATCATTGGTTTTGCCGCCAATTTCTATGTGACCCGCCAAGGGGGAACGCCTGCCCAGATGTTCTTCACACCGTGGTGGCTGGTCTTGGGGGGCATCGGTTTTTCCATTTTGGTGAGCTTTTTGGCGGGAAGCTACCCTGCCAATCGCGCCGCCCGCATCGATCCTATCAAAGCTCTACGCCACGATTGATGTTCATTGCCGCGCTCTGACGATTCTCCCTTGCCCGTCAACATTCCGAGAAGATTCTCCGGCACAATTCCCGACCGAACCGTGCGAGCGGACACATACCGCGGCGCACCTCATGGAGAAATCGACCCGATGAAAAAACTGTTGATTCTGTCCGCCAGCCTCGTCTTTGTTTTGTCTTCTTCCTTGATGTCCGCAGGAATAAAAAAAGCGCCTTTGCACATCGCGAAATTTGGAGCCAAGAAGACGGCAGGCGCCGGCACCGCCGTAGCGTCGGCTGCAGCCAAAAAGGCTGCTTCAACCGCGGCCTCCACAGCGGTCAGCAAGGGCATCACCATAGCGACAAAATAGCTCCGCGAAACCCCCGCGCCCTCTTTGCACCCTTTGCTCCGCTGCTCCGAAAAAAAGCTCTGGTAGCGCCGGCAGTTCTTTAGGCCGACGGCTATCTGTCGCCCGGGTAGCGCTCGCCCCGATGCATCGGGGCAGGGCTGTCCTTCAAGTTTCTGTCGCCCGCCTAGGCGGGCTGGGCGATAAGATCCTACACCATACCCCACCCTTGCTCTCCGCCTACGGCGGGCGAGCGGCGGGTGGGGCTACCTGAGCAAAGGTCGTTTGGGTAGCGCAGCCGAGTCCCGATTCGTCGGGACGAAGGCTGCGGTGTTTGCAAACCGAAATTCAAAATTCGTCCTGCACCGCATGATTTCCGCATCGCGATGGGAAATGCCCCGCCCTGCGGGCGGGCTACCCTCTGACCGGCCCTCCGGGCCTAACCGAATCGGACCTCATCATTTTCATGCCTGGGTGCGACCACGGCCCATGAGCGACTCCGGTGAGGGGTGGTCGTGACCGCACTTCCATGTAAAATAAAAAAGCCCCGAAAATTCGGGGCTTTTTTGTTGCTGATCTCTTCAACCGGAACTATTGCTGGGTCAGTCGGACATCTCCGTAGGTGGTGCTCAATCGAATCTTCGGTCCCCCTCGGCCATAGGTTCCTGTGATCTGATTGATGGGTTGGTCGCTGGTGAGTTTCAGGCCCGGCCCCTTGAAGTCCGATTGAACATCACCCGACTTGGTGCTTCCATCGATGACAAACGAACTGGTCCGAGGGAGCTTCAATTCAATGGCCGCAGATTGATTGGTGATTTCGATATCGTTGTGGGGCATCGACGACGCCGTCAGGGTCACATTCCCGTGGCTGTTTTCGACCCGCACGACTCCCGCCACGTCTTCCAAATTGATGTCTTTGTCTTTGGTCTTAAGAGTAAAAAGTCCGCCCACATTGCGCGCCGTCAAATTACCCGATTCCAAACGCACCTGGCCGTCGACCTTCTCCGCCAACAGATCCGTTCGCGATGAGAGGAACCGCGCCTGCTTCTTGATATTCTCAAGATCCACGGAGAAAAATTCACCGTTCACGGAAGCCACGCCGCCCACCTTCACGACCGAGAGGTCATTGCCCCGGCCGGTGACGTCGACATTGCCGGTCACATCATTGACCTTCAGATCTCCACGCCTCAGATTGACCGCCAGGTTTCCCACAATCTGTGAGGCATTCACGTCGCCGCGGTCGGAGTCCACCATTTGATCACCCACCAAACCGGTTAGCGTGACATCGCCGCGCGGCTGGTGGGTCGTTACCTTGGCGTCCTTCGGAACGCTAATTTCCAAATCGGTGCTGAAACGATACCCCTTGTTCACCATGTCCATGCGGTTCGTCGTAATGAGGTACTGTCCATTTTGCTGGGTGATTAAGGCTTTAATTTCAGCCGCCCGGCTTTTGGCTTGGTTTTCACTTTCCGAATAGACGCGCTTTTTCACGACCACCTGGATCTTGGATTGATCCCATCCGGTGACTTTGATGTCCCCGCGGATTTCCGAAATATCGATCACGGGCTTGGGACTGACCGCCGATTCCACTTGATCGGTGTAATCGTAGGGATTGCCAAACAGTCCCCCAAAATTAAACGTGTCGTCATCGCCAATTCGGAAACCCGGTCCATTGAAGATCCGATCCGAATGTCGAACCGCGCTGGAGATGGCCGCGCCGAAAATCAGCAGGAAGATCAGCAATACAATCTCACCGCCCGTCATCAGCGGACCATGCGGGTAAGAGGCATCGTTGCGATAGCGAAAATAGGTGTACAGCTTGCTCGCACCCCAGAAAATGATCAACACGGGCCAAAATCGCGCGAAGAAGTGCCAAAATCGAAAGTCGGGGTGGAAATTGTTATATAAGAACAGGGCGCCGATAGCCAGCAGCGTCAGCCCCCAAAAAATCGATGTCTTGTGGTATCCGTTGGACATAGGAAGTCTCCCTGGCGAAATACGTTCCCGCAGTGGTTCTACCTTCCGGACTCACTGCCAAGGAACGCCGCACAATTCCTGTTACGATTTAGGCGGCTCATTTGTTCCCGCCGGCGATCCCGGTGCGCCCGGACCCGGGGGATTCTGACCGGGTGATGGCGGCTGCCAACCCGGCGTGGGCCCCGGCGGCGGCACAATCGGCGCGGGTGGGGCGATGAAGCGCTCGAAAATCTTGACGGCACCGACGACAATCAATATGACCGGCCAAGTCCGGCCGAAATTCCAATCGCCATAGCCAATTTGATCCAACAGGAAGAGAATACCAATCGTGATGAGGACAATCGGCCCCATCAGCCGTCGTGAATAACGATAACCGTTAGCCATTTCGTTTTGCTCCTGGAAATAAGATCCGTTTAAAATTTAAAAGTCCGTCACTTCAAATGTCCTTCATCCATCCATTCCCTATTTTCGCCCAGCCAGCCGTCCACGCAACATAACGATACCGATCAGGATGAGCGCGATCGGCCACAGGCGGAAAAAGCGTCCGAAAGGGTAAATTTGCATGGTGTCGAGCAGAAACAACACGCCGATGATGACGAGAATAATTCCTCCGATGGGAGCGTTCAGCTTCCAATCGGTCCAAAAATCCTGGTAAAACTTGGACTGGGTCATCCCGGGTTGAGCGGTAGATGCCCCAGCCGCTTCGAGCTGCTTGCGTCGGGCCGTCTGATAGGCTTCAAACGGCATGTATACGCAGAACAATCCCAGGAACACGCCCAGGAACGGTTCCCCATTGGGAATGGTCCCGTTGGCCAGTAACGTGATAATACCGGCGAAGATGGCCACGTGAACTGCGGCCTTGGCATATTCGCCGTTGACTACTGCGCCCACTCCCGGAATCCAACCCAGGCCGAACGCCAGCCAGGGATTCGGGCCATCGAGCGGGCCGGGGTGGGGACCCGCCACCGTTTGCGCCAGGCAGGACTCACAAAACGCCTGTCCCTGAATCAGGTGGCAACAGGACGGGCACAAGGGTTTGCCGCAATGGCGGCAAAAGTAGGTGGACTCAACTTCAGTGTGAACAGCACATTTCATGACAGGCCTCCCGCACTCGGTGGTGTACTCCAGTTTCTGACCATTTCGATGGTGTTGAGTTCTTCCCCAAAACTGAGTGTTCGTTGTGATCCCGGCTTCGACGGTCCATTAGGATTGTTTTGCGGCGCCGGTGTATTGTCGGGAGTCGGCGATTCGCTTCCTCCGGATGATGACGTCGCGCTTTCGAAGCGGGATTGAATTTCATAAACAATGCGCAGGGCATTGTAATATTTGACGCCGCGGCTGTACGCCAGATGAACCTGGCGATTTGTGCGCTCCCACATGCGAGTCGGCGAGAAATCGGCCGCTTTCATGTCCCCGAAATTCACTCCCAAGGCGAAAAGCACAATGGCCAATGAAGCCACGGTCATCAACGAGCCCATGGCAAATTTCGGCAAGGCCTGAGGGCGGATGAAATCGAACACAAAATCGTACCAGGCCGGAGCCGCCCTAGCTCCGGAAGTGGATTCGATAATGCGAGCCACCAGACGGGCCGGCGGATCCAACTCCGGCAGGGTGCTCGTCAGTAACAGGTTGGTGCGCATTTCCGCCACCAAGGCGCGGCATCCCGGGCACTGCGCCAGATGCGCCTCTACGTCCCGCTCGCGCCCCCCATCCAGCGCGTGATCGAAATAATCCACCAGCAGGCTTTCAAGAATTCGGCAATCCATAATCACTCACCTTCTTATCGAGTGCGGTCCATTCCTTCCGTTTATTCACACTTCCACCTCGTCCCGGCGTCGCTGCAAAATCTTGGCCAGCTCGATGCGGCCGCGATTGATCCGGGATTTTACGGTTCCCTCCGGGACCCCCAAAATGTCGGCGATTTCATCATAGCGAAGCTCCTCGCAATCACGCAGGACCACGGCTTCGCGCAAGTCCGCCGACAACCGGCTCAAGCCCCAACGCACCAAACGGACCCGATCATGGCTCTCCACCGCTTCCATCGGCGACGGCGCCGACGTGGGATTGGTTTCCACCGTTTCAAAAACTTCTTCCAACGCCACGTCACTGGCTTCACGCTTGTGCTTGCGGTAATGATCCACCAGCAGATTGCGCGTCACGCTCATCAGCCAGGTCGAAAAGGCCCCTTGAGTGGCGTTGTAAGTTTTAAGTGTCCGGTAAACCTTCATAAAGACTTCCTGGGTCAAGTCCTCAGCTTCCTGCCAACTTCCCGTAAACCGATAGCTCAGGTTGTAAACGCGCTTGGTGTAGTGCCTGACGATTTCCGTCCACGCTGTGTTATCGCCCTCAACGCACCGGGCGATGACCCCCGCATCCACCTGAACCAAAGCGCCCGCTCCTTCTCGTTCTCGGCTCTATAATATTGAAACGAAGACGAGTGTTAAAAAGTTCCGTAAGCTTGGCGGGGATTCCGGCGGCCTCTGGCGGCCGCGGAAGGCCCCCGCAATGATGGACCGACTCTCCCGGGAGCGCCGAATATGAGGGGTAATCCGCTTGACTTGGACACAATTTGTAGTATAGCTTGAAGCGGCGTTCCGATTTCCTCGAATGGCGACGGGCCGCCCGAATCTCTCCACACTGACAGGGTTTACTCGCAGGTCCGGGTTGGAAGCATTCCGTTTTCCATGAGCAAAAAACTTAAAACCGTGTTGTGGGCGGCGCTCCTCCTGGGTGTGCTCATTCTAATCGCTCGGGGAATGAAAAACAATCCGGAATGGCGGGCCTTCAGCTGGGCACAATTTACCGATAATCTGCTGCACGTTCAAATCTCATGGCTGCTGGTGGCGTTGCTGGTGACGCTCTTGAGCTATCTGCTGCGTGCCCTGCGTTGGCGGGAGTTTCTGTTTCCCGTCAAAAAGACTTCAGTGGGAACGCTGCTTTCAGCCGTCGTGATTGGTTTTGCCGCTGTCAGCCTGCTCGGCCGGGCGGGCGAACTCACACGGCCCATCGTGCTGTCCCGCAAAGGGCGATTGCCGTTCTCGGTCTCTGTGACGGTCATCATCATGGAGCGCATTTTCGATTCCAGCGTCATTCTGATTCTTTTCCTGGCCAGCCTGGCTTGGTTCCGGCTGGGCTCCGGAATTTCCGTTTCTCACCGCATCGAGTTTCAGGTGTTTACTCGTGTCGCCGCGGTGGTATTGACCGTGCTGCTGGCCATGGTCGCTGTTCTTTTCGTGTTTCAAGCCAACGCCGTACGATGGATTGACTTCATTATCGAACGAATGCGGGTGATTCCCCAGGGTTTCAAGCAAAAACTGGAAGCCGCTTTGAAATCATTTGTAGATGGATTGACGTTCATTCGCCATCCGCGCCCGCTGATCAACTCGCTGGCTTATTCGTTCGTGTTATGGCTGACCGTGGCCTCCGGAAGCTACTTCGTCATTCGCAGCTTCCACATTCCATTCACGTATACCGAGGCTTTGGTGTTGCTGGCTTTTTCCGCTGTGGGGGCCGTCGTGCAGCTTCCGGGTGTGGGCGGAGGCTATCAAGCCCTTACATTGTTTGCCTTGGTGTCATTTTTGGGCATCAATCCGGTGGCGGCCTCCGCCATCACGCTGTTGGCCTGGGCCATTGCATTCTTTCCGGTGGTCGGCATCGGGGTTGCCGATTTGTTGAGGGGTGGCATGTCTTTTCGCGATTTGAAACAGGATGCCGAGCGGGAATTGAAGACCACCATGATCGAAGGTCCGGGGGCGGCCTCCTAGGTTTGAAGTCTGCGTGTGGACGTGCCCTTGAAGGATATTCGCTGCTGTCTCGAAACGATCGAATGAAAAACGGGAGTGTTCAAAGAATTACTTCGGCGGGCGGGTCAAAGTTCAATCCTGAGGTACCACCTTCCTTTCAGGAGGTTTGCCGGTGAGATGTCCATTCTGTTCAAATAATGAAGACAAGGTTGTCGATTCACGCGAAAGCCGGGAAGGCGAAACCATTCGCCGTCGACGAGAATGTTTGAAGTGCAAGAAGCGCTTCACCACCTACGAGCGGCTCGATGAAATTCCCTATATGGTCATCAAGAAAGACGGCCGTCGGGAGCGCTTTGACCGCAATAAGGTGATGGCCGGCCTTCTTCATGCCTGCGAGAAACGCCCCGTCGGCATGGTCAAGCTGGAAGAGATCGCCAACATGGTAGAGGCGTTCGTCATGGAATCGTCCACGCGCGAGCGCGAGGCCAAGGAAATCGGCGAAATCGTCATGAAGCAACTCAAGAAGCTCGACAAAGTGGCCTACGTCCGTTTCGCCAGCGTCTATCTCGATTTCAAAGACGTTACCGAATTCATGGCTGAGGTCAAAGAACTGCTCGGCGCCAAGAAGAAATAGTACCGCTGCCAATTTCGATTGAAAGAGCAGCTTGTCGGGTTAACTTCCCGAAGCATCATCCGTCCCTTTCTAAGCAGTTCAACATGCTTAAAGAATCACTGCAGGTTTTAAAATACCTTGCAGACTCCAAACTGCTTTTAAAGCAGGCCAAATCCATGCCGAATGTCGTAACACTTCTAACGGGAGAACGGCTGTCGGGCTCCTGGTGGTCCCATCCGAAATCACATCTCATTTTTCGAGTGCTGTCGGAAGTGGTTGATCATCGGGACGTATTGGTCACAAAGCTTTTAAGCGGAAAAGACACCTTCATTCATCGTGATGTATGGCCTGCGCTACTGGGGGTTGTAAGTTCTAAAGAAGGATGGCAAATGCGAGGCCTCTCAGGTCCCGGGAAGAAGCTCCTGAAGTGTGTCGAAGAGAAAGGAATCGCTCAACAATCGGGGCCTGTAGCGAAAGAGTTGTTGGCACGGTTACTGGTATATAGCGAAGAAGTTCACACGAAATCCGGAAAACACGTTTTGCAGCTTGAAAGCTGGGCGCATTGGGCCCGCCGAAAGAAAGTCAAGCTCACACTCTCCCCGGGTGAAGGCCGAGCTCTCCTGGACCAAACCGCCCTCAGGATCGGCGCTCCTCAACGACTATTGCCGTGGGCTTGAGTTGAAGTGAGAACGGCACAATCGTCGAACCCCATCCGCCCGCCGGGGGTTCAAATCCGACGAATTCTCCGAAGGAGGAAAATCAGGACGACGGCGCCAATGAGCGCCCGGACAAGAGATCCGATTAATCCACCGGTCCAGACTCCCAAAAGCCCGAAGAGCCATCCGCCAATCAACGCCCCGATAATTCCTACAATCAAATCGCCGACCAAGCCGTAACCACCACCATGCATGAGACGGTCGGCCAGCCATCCGGCCGCTAATCCGATCAGCAAAAACCAAATCAATCCCATTCCGCCCATCCTATCTCCATTCTAAAATGAAACTACTGGCCTTTTCTCCACCAACCGAAGGATAAGAACGTCCATCACAAAATGAAAAAGCAGGGATTCCCTTCAGCTCATGGCCGTGACGATCGAATGGATCACCTCGCCATGGCGAACAATAGAGAGGCCTTCACGTCCGGCAAGCCTCTCCCAGGTTTCCGGAGGGCTGCTGAATTCCCACAACTCATCGCCATCGATTATCTTCGACTTGAACCGCTCCCATTCCGTGTGCATTAACCCGAAGGTCTTACCTTCATACTGACGTTTGGCTTCCTGTTCTTCAATCGTCGTCTTTTGGGTGAGCCATTCCTTAAGCATCGCATCTCTCTTTTGAGGCGAGTTTAACTCAGCACTAGCCGACGAAGACCTGGAAACAACTTCCGGCTTCGATGGTGTCAATGCCGGATTGAAAAATGATCCTTCAGATTTTGATATTCAAATCCTATCCGACGCAACCTTATTCTGCGGTTGTCGGATCGATCACTGACCGAATACGAGATATCTTGTTGGCCGGAAATCCGCCCTGCTGGGCGTGTTGCCGCACCGTGCCCTCATCGGGGGCGATGTAGACACAATAAACCTTGTCGTCGGTAACGTAGCTGTGCAGCCATTGGATTTGGGGC
Source organism: Terriglobia bacterium (assembly GCA_028716525.1). GTDB lineage: Bacteria > Acidobacteriota > Terriglobia > JAIQFV01 > JAIQFV01 > JAQUPQ01. The sequence goes on from JAQUPQ010000003.1 coordinate 157,561, forward strand.
CCCATGTTTCGAAGGACCCCACATGATTTCTGAGAAATCGCCTGCAACTCCTGCGGCGATAACTTCCCCGCACCCGGAATTTCACGCTCAATCACAAATTTTGGCATATTCTTCTCCCCTGAATTTCTTTCACTTTTTGTTACCGGCTCGCGACGTCTCAGACCCGCAGCAGGTCAACAAATTGCTAACGCTTTGGCCGAGAGTCGGGCAGGTGAACGATCTTAACGGTCTTGCGGAATCTCCAACGATGACCTTCGCAGTCGATGGCATCATAACAGCGTTCACCCCAGAATTTATCTTCTAAAGGACTCACAATCGTTGCACCCGCGGCCTTCGCCTGGGCGTAATGGCGGTCCACATCATCCACACAGCAGAACAGTTCGATCGAAAGACCCCCAATCTCTTGAGGGCTTCTGATACCCTCATGCGAAGTCCCGATGGCAAACAATGTTTCACCATTCAATGCCATTTCGGAGTAGATGACTTGGCCCTCGGGCGCGAATCGGCCCGTTTCTTCAAATCCGAAAGCACGTGTAAGGAATTCAATCGCGGCGGCTGCATTTCGATATGCCAAACGCGGCATCAAGCGTTGTGTGTTTTTCGGGGGACTCTTAACCATAGGCGATTATCTCAATCCTCTTGACCAGAACAGTCTATTGAATGCCCGGGTTGAGTTTCTCCTTTACTTCGGCTTAACGTCGTTTAACCCTTTTTTGCCGGGCCAAGGATTGAAAGAAACGCCCGCCACGGTCCCACGGCCTCGGTGTATTGCCTCGCCATGACTCGGACGATCTGTCCCACGTGATCGAGATCGTGTGTCACCCATGTCGCCAAATGTTGACCCATCGTCACCACGCCAAAATCCGGATGCCTGCCGCGTCGCGCCAGGTCGGCGTCGGTCAACCGGAGCGCCTGCAACTGATTCAAATTATCTGATCTCAAGAAAGAAAATGTGTCCAGCAACTCTGGCAAGGACATCCCTTTGGAAGCCGCAAACATGGCCTCCCGATCAAACGGCGCAAAAGGCACCGCATCCCCGTGTTCAAGCATATGTTCAATTCGGGGTATCCAGTCGGTGCGCTCGCCATGAATCAGATGTCCAACCACGGCAAACGGACTCCATGTCGCAGGCCCTTCCGTCCCTTCGATCCAAGGGCCGGGTAAATCGAGCAATAAACTGCGCACAACCTCAGGCGTGCGTCGAAGAACCGGGATAGCATCTTCAAAACGAAAATCCATTGATTCCCTCCGGTCAGTTTAACGCAGCATTCCCCGTGATCAAAAAGCCGGGCATAAGTTCTGCCGATTCCCGAGCCTCGAGGGCCTGCTTGGCGGGCGATGAGACCCGCCAACTCAGGCGGTCGATGGTGGATTGCATCCTTGTATTCAAGGCGCCCACATTAACATATAAAACGTGTCAGATTTTCGAAATCACGCGGGGTCGATGTCTAATCAAAAACTGTTCTAACCACCCTGGGCATTTGATGCAAGCGTCTCGATCTCCCGCAAGCGCCTGAGGATGGCGGCCACGTGCAAGGCTGTCGTGTCGAGCAATGGAACATCGGCGATGACGCGCTCGGGCAAGAGCAGAGGCAACTCCGTTCCTCCTAGAATGACGCCATCGATCTTCTCCTCATCGCGGAGACGCCGGATGAGTGTTATGAACTGTTGATGCGTTTCTTCCTTGAACTCACCTTCGAGGAATTCCCCGATGTAGCGATCGTGCACCCAGGCTCGTTCCTGGTCTTTCGGAAGAACCACTTCAATATCATGACGTCCACAGACGGCAGGATAGAAATTTGCTTCCATGGTGAAGCGCGTGCCCAGAAGCGCCAGTCGATGCAACCCGCGGTGTTGCGCTTCTTGAACGCATACCTCGACGATGCTCACCAAGGGTACAGGAGATCGACCCGCGACCTCCTCGAACACAATGTGAGGCGTGTTGGCTGTCATGGCGATGAAATCGACGCCGGCCCCCGACAGCCGTCGCACAGATGCTACAAGATACTCGATGAGTCCGGGCCGGTCTTTGTCGACAAGAACTATCGCGCGCGCCACATCGAGGCTGTCGATGACAATCGAAGGCGCCGTTCCGGGCGCCTCCCGCTGCCATCCATCAATGATGCGGCGGTAGTAATCAATTGTGGATTCGGGCCCAAGCCCGCCAATAAGTCCCACAGTCGCCATCGGATATCTTCCTCAAGAAAATACTTGTACCTGAATTAACCGCACGAGTCTTCCCCGCAGCAATCTTTGAAATCCCAGAGCACCACCTTCAACATGAAAGCCGGTGTTGTCAACGTCATTGCCCCGCAGGAGCAATCTTCAACAGCCCAGGGCATCGCGTTCGATATGAAAGCTTAACCACGTTGCCCCGCAGGGGCAATCTTCAACAGCCCAGGGCATCGCGTTCGATATGAAAGCTTAACCACGTTGCCCCGCAGGGGCAATCTTTAACAGCCCAGGGCAGCGCCCTGGGGATGCGGGCCAGTCAATAATCGCCTTGCCCTGAAAGGGCAAACCTTGAAACTCCAGGCATTGTCGTCGGCATGAAACCCGGTGTTGTTAACCGCGTTGCCCCACCAGGGGCAATCTTGGGGCCCCGCGACCTAAACGCCCCTCTATTTCAAATATTCATCCAACCATGCCAGCCAACGCCTGTAGACATCCATCTGTCGTACCGGATCGCTGGGAAAGTGTCCCCGGACCGGATAGGCAAAGAATTTCGTCGTGACGCCGTTGTCTCTAAGCGCATGGAACATTTCGTACGATTGTGTGACGGGGACGCGAAAATCCCCGGTGTCGCTGAGGATCAGCGTAGGAGTTTTGATTTGAGCGGCGTACGTGATGGGCGACTGGTCCCGATATCCTTTCATTCCATCACCCACCCAGGGAGACGGTCCCCAGGAGAAACGTCCGCCCACATTGAAGTCGGCCAGATCGTATTGATCGACCAGATTGTTTACTGCCGCCCCGGACACGGCGGCTTTCCAGATGTGATAATGCCCGATCAGCCATGAAGTCATATAACCACCGTACGACCAGCCGGAAACCCCGATCCGCGCGGTGTCGATGAAACCGCGCTTTTCGAATGCTTCCACGCCCGCCATGACATCGCGTCCCGGTCCATCGCCGGCATCCCGAAAAATGGCGCGGCGGTAGGCGTTGCCCAGATTGTCGCTGCCCCGGTAATTCGGTTGGAACACGACGTATCCATGCGAGGCAATCAGTTGCGCCTGAAATCCGAAGTTGATGGTGGAAGCGGCTTTCGGTCCGCCGTGAATCAGGAGTACCAGCGGATACTTCTTCGAGCGATTAAATCCGGGAGGATAAACTACAACGGCATCTTCTTTGAATTCATCCGGCCCTTGCCAATCAAAATTTTCGACAGCGCCTTGATCCAAGGCGGCGACTTCATGATTGAAATTCGTGAGACGCCTCGGCGTCGCCTCCCACGACTTCATGTAATAAAGTTCGGTGGGACGATGGGGTTCCGATCCGGTAAATGCAATGGCGCCGTCGTGCCCCACATTCATGTCGATCCAGAAGGACCAGGAAGGATTAACGTCACCCAGCTTCAGTTGAGCCGGTTGACCCACCAAGGGTTGTCGCCACAGCGCCACACGGGTTCCATCGTGACCGCCGACCAAAAGCGATTTTCCATCCGGCAGCCAAATAGCCCGGAAGAGATCTCGATCGATGGCGCGCGACACGTCATGTCCGTCGCCACCGCCGGCGGCGGTCACGTAAATGGCGTTGTCGTTGGGTGGGTCACCGTCGCGCGGAAACCAGTAAGCGATCTCGGAGCCATCCGGAGAAAATTCCCCATAACCCTCAGACAACTCGTGCGACGTCAGCTTCCGGACGTGTCCGGATTCGACGTCGAGAACTTCCACGAACGAATGGCTGGCGTCGCCGGTGAACGGCGAAGCGCGATGTGTGAACGTCAGATATTTTCCATCCGGTGAAAAATTGATGGGCGAGGCCGGCGATGAGGGCGGCTGCGTTTTCGGTAAACTCCAACTTCCCTTCGTGAGTCGTCGCGCTTTTCCCCCCTCCGCAGGTATGAGCCAAATATGTGAAGGAGTCGGTTCCACGGTGACCAGAAAATCATTGTTCCCAACTTCAAAGGCATCCTCATGACGTTTGATAGCTTCGGGGTCAGCGGGCTCATCCGGCGTCACAAAGGCGATGTCGCGCCCGTTGGGCCGCCAGGCAAATTGCTCCACGCCCATGGGCGCGTCAGTAATTGGTTTGGCTTCACCGCCCTGCATCGACATCACAAAAAGCTGCGGGTGCGCCTTCTCTTTCGTTCCCGTCTCTGAGAGAAACGCCAGACGATCGCCGGTGGGCGACCATCTCGGCGAACTGGCTTTGAGACGATCGAAGGTCAAAACACGCTGCTCGCCGCTGGCGATATCGATGAGCACGAGCTCGTTGTCGCGGCGATCCTCTTTCATGTTGACATGCGACACCACAACAACAATCGATTTACCGTCGGGAGAGATCTGTGGATCGGCAACTCCGACCAGCTTTTCATAATCCTGGAGTTCGATGCTTCGAGCCGATATTGGTGCAGAAAAAGCTAAAAGAAGCAGCAGGCAAAACGAAAACCGAAAACCGGATATGCAGAACCTTACCGCAATGGCATTACCTGAGACACGAAGCATGGACAATGCACCTCCTGAGTGGGAGAGAATTCTCATGGCCGCAACCTGAAGAGCGAAAAACTTTGGATTTGAATAGATGATGTGACGACGCGAGTATATCGCATCAGTGGGGGTGGGTAAAGAGAGCGTAATTCAATTGATCCGAAGAACTCACTTAGAAATCTACAGAGAGAATGCCCAAGGATTGTGCAATCCGTAGCGGAGGGCGAAAACAGGCCGGACCCCGACCGAAGCCCTCAGCTTCCCAGCCCGCAGGAGCACCCACACGGCTCTTTTCCACGATCTTAAAAAGGATCTCGAACCCTAGCCTTGCCCTGCAAAGGCAATCTTCAATAGCCCAGGGCATCGCCCTGGGTATCTGAAACCCTATTTATTGCCACCTTGCCCTGAAAGGGCAATCCAAAGAGTGCAGAACTGTGGCATTTGATTTTGGGTGAGTTTTGAGTACACTGGGACGCCAGGAGTATTGAGCATCCAGGCCCGGCGAATCCGCAGGATACGACGGCAGGCCGCTGGAATAATAGGGATCAAATACATGAAGGTTCTTGTTATCGGTGATGTGGTGGGGCGTCCGGGGCGCGATATGGTGCAGATTCACACCAAAGAGCTGCACCGCCGGCACTGCACCGATCTGGTCGTTGCCAACATCGAGAACGGCACCGGAGTAGGCTGAAAGCGTCGGTTCGCCCAATTAGTCTATTTTCTCTATTCTTCGTAGGTGCCGCTCGCCTTGGAATTCTGCATTCAGCCAGGTGACCACGATCGTGACGGCTTCCTGCTGACTGACCATGCGGGCACCAATAGAGATCATGTTGGCGTTGTTGTGTTCCTTGGCAAGCCGCGCACTCTCTTCGTTCCAGCACAGGGCACAGCGCACACCCCGAATCCTGTTGGCCACCATGGCTTCACCATTGCCGCTCCCGCCGAGAACAATGCCGAGGTCATTCTTTCCCGCGGCGACGCTCTGCGCGGCGGGACGTATGTAATCCGGATAGTCCACCGATTCCTCACTGTCGGTTCCGAAGTCCTCCAACTCGTGTCCCTCGCCGCGAAGGTAGTCCTTGAGGACTTTCTTCAGTCGGTAACCGGCATGGTCTGACGCTATGGCAAATCTTGTCATGTTTCTTCCCGTCGAACGCCGTCCTTGAGCGGCGCCCGCATGAAGCATTCTCCATGAACTTTAGAAAGCCTTCTGAGAAGCGCTCGATGGGGCAGTCCGCTCGAAGGGCTTATGAGACAAGATTGCGCTGACTGTCGACTGCTCTACGTGGTCGCAAACATCCCGACCGCTGCGGCAGTCATAACGGCTGCCGTGGCCCATCCGAAATACCGCAGCAGGCGTGAACTGACTCGCGTGCCCATGACTTCAGGCTTGCTCGTCAGCAGCACGACTAAGACAATCAAAGGCGGTGCCAGCACCCCGTTGAGCACGGCCGAATAAAAGAGCATCTTCACGGCGTTGAAGCCGACAAAATCCAAGACCAGACCGAGCACCATCGAAACTGCGACGACCGCGTAAAACTTGCGCGATAAACTCGGACGGTCTTCCAACGTCCCGCGCCACTGTTTGGCTTCCGCCACCGCGTAAGCGGCAGAACCCGCGAGCACGGGAACAGCCAGCATTCCCGTTCCGATCAAACCGAGTGTGAAGAGAAGGTAAGCCCCATTTCCGGCTAAGGGGCGCAACGCTTCAGCCGCCTCCCGCGCCGTTTCGATGTGGGTTTGTCCGTGCGCGTGCAGCGTCGCGGCGGTCGTCAGGATAATAAAATACATGACGAGGTTTGAGAAAAACATCCCCGTCAAAACGTCCGTTCGAGCTGCTCTCAATTCCTTGACGGTCGCGCCTTTACGCTGCTCAACCGTAATTTTCCCTTGCGCACGCTGGTCTTCGACCTCCTGTGAGGCTTGCCAGAAGAAAAGATAGGGCGAGATCGTTGTCCCAAGTATGCCGACAAATGTCGCAAGAAATGCGCTCGACCATTCAATGCGGGGCATGAAGGTCGCGCTTAAGACCAAGTGCCAGTCAGGCCGGGCGAGGAAGGCTGCCACAATGTAGGCGAAAAGGATGAGGGTAAGCCACTTGAAGATGCGCGCGATGTGACGGTATGAGGAATAAAGGAGCAGCGAGATAATGAGTAGTGTGTAAAGCGGTGTCCAGAAGTAAGATTTAATCCCCGTCATCATTTCGGTCGCTTCAGCCATGCCTCCCAAGTCAGCGCCGATGTTGAATACATTAGCGACAATCAAAAGCGCGCAGGCGCCCCACAGCACGGAGCGCGGATAATTGCGTCGCACGACGCCCGCCAGGCCGCGGCCCGTCACCAAACCAAGACGCGCACACATCAACTGGACGGCAGCCATCAGCGGGAAAGAGAAGAGAGCCGTCCATAAGGGCATATAGCCGAAGGACGCCCCCGTCACCGAATAAGTCGAGATGCCGGAAGGGTCGTCATCGGCGGCGCCGGTAATTAAGCCGGGACCAAGATCGGCAAAGAACCGTCCCACTCTGTCTGTCGACTGATGCTTGGATTCAGTTTTCTTCCTCATACTTGAATTGGTTTTATACATCCTTCAAAACTTACTCAAGACCATGTGGCCTCGCGAGCGGCGTTCACCGCCTGGTCTTATAGCCGAATGCTGCCTGGAAAAGTGCTTTCGAACCTTCGCCGCGATTTGGCGGTCCGTCATCTTGCCAACAGTTTCAATACCTACGATGCGTCCACCGAGGCCGTTTCCTTCAAGACGTTTTTTTAGTTCCTCCTTTGCCTCACCCGGACCAAATATCAAAATGGACTCTGCATCACGAATAGATGCAATGACCGCATCATAGTAAATGTTGAGATGTTCCGTAAGAGTTCTCTGGCGGCTATCATCCGCGGGTACCTGCTGCGGTTCATAGGGACCCTTAAGAGGTGAATCACCGGATCGCCGGAGTTGTTTTTGCGCCTTGGATATTGTCAGTCCTATCTCATCTCCATTGTTCGTAACCGCTACGACAATAGCCTTCCTATGGTCAATCCACAGACCCACTTTTGTTCTCATCGATGTCTCCTTGGTCTTACCCGTTCCACCTAACGCCACGAAGGAGCCGCGCGCTTCAATGACCCACAGCGCGCCGGCTCCATTCGGTGTTAGCCCGCTCATCGATTGGGCCCGTTCACTAACCTTCTTCTAATGCTGTTCTGACTTTGATGGCCAGGTCTCTCATCGAGAACGGCTTCGGGATGAACTGTACACCCTCGTCCAGCATGCTCCGGTGGGCGATGACATTAGCCGTGTAGCCGGACATAAAGAGGCACTTGATCGACGGCTTCGTCTTTTTAATCTGAGTCGCCAAGTCCCTACCGTTCATTTCGGGCAGGATAACGTCGGTCATCAGCAGGTGAATCTCTCCGGTGTATTCCTCGACCAAACGCATGGCCTCGCCCGGTGCGGCCGCGGTCAGCACGGTATAGCCCAGCCCATCAAGGATCGCGCTGGCGAGCGTTAGTACCGAGCCCTCGTCCTCTACGACCAGCACTGTCTCTCCACGGCTTAGTGGGAGCTGTCCCACGCTTTCCTTCAGGGTATCGACGACCTGGCCCGCCTGCCGGGGCAGGTAAATTTTAAAAGTTGTTCCTTTCCCTGGTTCGCTGTAGAGGTTGATGAACCCGTTGTTCTGCTTGACGATGCCGTAAACCGTGGCCAATCCCAGGCCACTTCCCTGGCCCACCTGCTTGGTAGTAAAAAACGGTTCAAAAATCTTACCGCAGGTTTCTTCGTCCATACCGCAGCCGTCGTCGCTGACGGCTAGCATCGCATACTCCCCTGGCACAAACCCCGCGTGGGCGGCACAGTAGACCTCGTCAAAGGAGGCGTTTCCCGTTTCGATGGTGACCTTGCCGACTTCTGCAATGGCGTCCCGTGCGTTGACGCACAGGTTGGCCAGGATCTGTTCCACTTGGGTGGGGTCTATCTTGACCTGCCACAATCCGGACTCTGGCAGCCAAACAAGATCGATGTCCTCGCCGATCAGCCGTCGAAGCATCTTGAGCATACGCTCCACGGTCTCGTTCAGATCGAGCACCTTAGGGTCAATTGTCTGCTTGCGGGCAAAGGCCAGAAGTTGCCGCGTCAGGTTGGCGGAGCGCTCGGCGGCTTTACGGATTTCCATCAGATGGTCAAAGAGCGGGAGGGTCGGGCCCACCTTGTCCAGCATCAGTTCTGTATGACCGAGGATCACGCTGAGCATGTTGTTGAAATCATGGGCCACACCGCCAGCCAGGAGGCCCACCGCCTCCATCTTCTGGGCCTGCAGAAATTGGTCCGTCAGTCGGAGCTGCTCGGTGATGTCCCGTTTGACAGCTACGTAGTTGACGATTCGGCCCGAAGCATCGCGAACCGGCGTAATCGTCGTTTCCTCGGTGTAGAGAGTCCCCTCTTTGCGCTTGTTGACCATGCGGCCCTCCCAGGTTCTGCCGCCGGAGATGGTATCCCAAAGATTGCTGTAAAATTGTTCGTCGTGCTTGCCACTCTTGAGGATACGCGGAGTCTGGCCGATGGCCTCCTCTCGGTTGTAGCCCGTCGTCTTCTCGAAGGCCGGGTTCACGAACTGGATGATCCCTTGGGCATCAGTCATGATAATGACCTCTCCGACCTGCTCGATGGCCGCCATCAACCGCTTGTGCTCGGCGGCGGCCCGTTTGCGCTCGGTGATGTCACGGATGTTACACTGGATCACCTTGCTATGGTCCACGAGGTAAACATTGCTGACAAACTCCACGGCGATGGCCCGCCTATCGAGGGTTTCCAGTGGCAAATCATCGTAACGGATGTATTCGTTTTCTTGCAGGGCCCTGAAAGCATCCTTGGATGCGGCAATGTCTTTAAATACACCGAGTTCCCAGATATATTGCCCGTATAAAGCGTCGTAAGAATAACCGAGCAACTGCATCAGGAAGGGATTCACATCTACCACCTTGCCCGTATCGGCATCGAGAATCAAGATCCCGTCCTTGGCTGATTCAAAAAGCCGTCGGTAGCGCTTCTCGGAATCTTTCAGCGCATTCTCGACCCCATCCCTCTCCTGCAGCTTTCCTTCCAGCAGCGCAATTCTCTTATTCAGTTCGGTGTTGGCGAGGCGAAGGTGGTCTTGGATTCTTGTGTCTGACATAGCACAACCTCCACAAATTCTTCTTGTGGCTAACTTCTAAAGTACAGGGTTTCAAGATAAACCCGTCATCCGGCTTTCCATCCAGAAAAGACTCCGATCGAAAACTTGACCCATCCCTGTAGCATCAACGAATTCTGAACTTAGCTTGGCGGATTGAAATCCGCATGGTTTTCTCGGCAAAAAAAGCTGTCGAAAGGGGAACAACGGCGATCACAAAACCGTCGGGGGATACCCTGAAATCCCGCAGCGGTCTCAGCCTTCGGGCAAAGTATACGCCCGCCTAAAATCCCGGGCAACATTCTCGAGAGATGGATAGTGGCTCAACATGAAATCGTATCGCCTGTGGAGCCAAAGCGGCCGCGGAGCGGCAGAAGGTGGTAGTCCCTCGCGGGGGGATCAAGGGCTCCAGTTTTATCGGAGCCCGCGACCCAAGGAAGAATGTCACCCCTACCACGCCATTGAGTATCACGCGGTCGCCCTGACAGGGCGAAAGAAGGAGGGTGAATCTTCGGCTATCTCACCCTGGGGCAGTGAGCTCCCAAAAACCGGCGCCCACAATCCCGCATGCGGGACTACCCTATTGCGCCGCTTCGCGGCGGTTTCTGCTGCACTGACCGTCAAATTGAGCCACTACCGAGGGATGATGGTTTGAGGCTGATGATCTGCGGTCGCGCGGAGCAAGAGTCGTATTTCCTTTTCAGCAGGTTTTGAGTACACTGGAGCGCCAGAAATATTGAACACCCAGGCTCGGCGAATCCGCAGGATACCTCGGCAGGCCGTTAGATTAATTGGGATTGAACATATGAAGGTTCTTGTTATCGGTGATGTGGTGGGACGTCCGGGACGCGATATGGTGCAGTTGCACACGAAGGAGCTGCGCCGCCAGCATCACATCGATCTGGTAGTGGCCAACGTGGAAAACGCCGCGGCCGGGTTTGGTTTGACCCCTGCGATCGCCGAAGATTTTTTCACCTGGGGCGTCGACGTTCTCACCTCCGGCAATCATATCTTCGACAAGAAAGAAATTATTGAATACATTGCGCGGACGGCGCGACTGCTGCGGCCCGCCAACTACCCGCCTCGATCGGCCGGCAGCGGACTTTATCTCGGCAAGACAACAACGGGAATTCCCTATGCGGTGCTCAATCTGCAAGGCCGCGTGTTTATGCCGCCCAGCGACTGTCCCTTCCAAACGGCCGACACGATTCTCGAAAAGATTCCCGAGAACGTGAACGTCCGGATCGTCGATATGCACGGCGAAGCGACCTCCGAAAAGCAGGCCATGGGATTGTTTCTCGACGGACGCGTGTCGGCGGTTGTGGGCACACACACCCACGTTCCCACCGCCGACGAGCATGTTCTGCCTCACGGCACCGCCTTTTTGTGCGACATCGGAATGACCGGCCCGTACGATTCCGTCATCGGCGTGGACAAAGAACAGATCGTCGAAAAATTCCTCGACCAGATGCCTCGACGATTTGAAACCGCAACCGGCGATGCGCGTTTGTCGGCAGTGTTGATCGAGGTCGATGAGAAGACCGGGTTGTCGAGATCCATCGATCGGATTTTGGTCAAGTAGGCCTCACGATCAGAAATCGAGAAAACCCTCACCGCAGAGGCGCAGAGCCCGCAAAGATTGCGCAGAGGCAAACTGAGGATTAAAGCCTGCCTGTACAAGGACTAGTCATTTTATCTCTGCGTAATCTCGGCGATCTCCGCGCCTCTGCGGTAAAGAATAACTCCCCACGAGGAGGAATGTCGCGAATGAGAAACCAAACAATCAAAAATATGTTCATTCCCTTCATCTCCATTTTGTTTCTTTCTTTCAGCCTGAATTTGTTGGCTGCCGATGCCAAAACAGAGAATCCACTCGCGAATCTAAAATTCCGGGCTCTTGGCCCGGCGGCGGGTGGACGTGTGCTTGCTGTTGCCGGTGTTCCCGGCAATCCCAACATCTATTACTTCGGCGCGGCAGCAGGCGGGGTGTTCAAAACCACCGATGGAGGTTTGAATTGGATTCCCCTGTTTGAAAAAGAACCCGTCGCTTCGATCGGAGCCATCGCCATTGCGGCTTCGGATCCCAACATCGTGTGGGTCGGCACCGGCGAAGCCTGCATTCGCGGTGATATTTCGTTTGGCAATGGCGTGTACAAATCGGTTGATGGCGGCAAGACCTGGTCGCACATGGGCCTCGATGACACCCGCCATATCGGCCAGCTCATCATCGATCCCCGGAATCCCGACATCGTTCTTGTCGCCGCTCTCGGGCACGCTTATGGATCCAACGAGGAACGCGGCGTGTTCCGCACCACCGACGGCGGCAAGACCTGGCAAAAGGTTCTCTACAAGGACGCCAACACCGGCGCTTCCGCGGTGGCCTTCGATCCCAATAACTCCCACATCGTCTACGCCGGGTTATGGCAGGCACAACGCACTCCCTGGTCGCTTTCGAGCGGTGGTCCCGGAAGCGGGCTTTACAAATCGGTTGATGGAGGCGTGACCTGGAAGCAGCTTACCGGACACGGACTGCCGAAAGGAATCATGGGAAAAGTGGGCGTGGCCGTGGCGCCGAGCGATTCAAATCGCGTCTATGCGCTCATCGAATCGAAGGAGGGCGCATTGTGGCGCTCTGACGACGGCGGCGAAAACTGGCACATGATCAACGCTGAACACGCTCTGAACCAACGTGCCTGGTACTACACGCACATCGTTGTCGACCCCAAAGATGAAAACGTGGTGTATTGCCCACAGGTGCCGCTTTTGAAATCCATCGACGGGGGAAAAACGTTTCAAACCATTTCGCAGCCGCACGGCGACAATCACGCCCTATGGATCGATCCGCAAAATTCAAATCGCATCATCGACGGCAATGACGGTGGTGTAGTGATCACGACCGACGGCGCGCATTCCTGGTTGCGGCCGCCGCTCCCCATCAGCCAGTTCTATCACGTGGCCGCCGACAATCGTTCGCCTTACTTTGTGTGCGGCGAAATTCAGGATCTCGGGAGCTCCTGCGGCCCCAGCCGCAGCCTGGCGGGGGGACGCATCAGTGAAAATGAATGGTACGACGTGGGTGGCGGCGAGAGCGGTTTTGCAGTGCCGGATCCGGTGGATTACAACATTGTTTATGCCAACGGTTACGACGGCGACATTACGCGCTATGACGTGCGGACACGACAAGCCCGCGTCATCAATGTTGACCCGGAAGATCCCATGGGCTGGCCGGCCAAAGATCTGAAGTATCGATTTCAGTGGACGGCGCCCATCATGATTTCTTCGCACAATCACAACGAGGTGTATCTCGGCGGCAACCGGCTTTTCCGGACCACCGACGGGGGCACGACCTGGACCGCCATCAGCCCCGATCTGACGCGCGATGATAAATCCAAACAGGAAAGTTCCGGCGGGCCGATCACCAAAGACAACACCAGCGTCGAGTACTACGGCACCATTTTCGCGCTGGCGGAGTCGCCGGTGCAGGCGGGAGTGCTGTGGGCCGGCAGCGACGACGGGCTGATTCACGTGTCGCGCGACAACGGCGCCACGTGGAAAAATGTTACGCCACCGAAATCGCTTCTGCCGGAGTGGGGCCTGATTTCCATCATCGATGCTTCACCTCACGATGCCGGAACAGCCTACGTGGCCGCGGATTTTCATAAGCTCGATAACTTCGCCCCCTACCTTCTCAAGACCACCGATTACGGAGCCACCTGGACGCGGATTGATTCCAACCTGGCCGCCCTGAAGTCCAACTATGCACACGTGGTGCGTGAAGATCCGGCGCGTAAGGGTCTTCTTTACGCCGGCACTGAAACCAGCCTGTGGATCTCGTTCGACGACGGCGGGCATTGGCAATCGTTCCAAAACAATCTGCCCACCGCGCCGGTTCACGATTTGATGATTCAGCGGGCGGCAAACGATCTCCTTATCGCCACCCATGGGCGGTCGTTTTATGTCCTGGACAACTTGGCGCCCCTCGAGCAGTGGTCGCCGAAAGTGGAAGCGGAAGACGTCCATCTGTTCGTACCACGCCCCACCATCCGATATCGCGCCGGCGGATTCTTCCGGGGTAGCGGCGCGACGGCTGTGGGACAAAATCCGCCTAACGGAGTGGTCGTAAATTACTTTTTGAAATCAGCGCCGAAGGGCGACGTGACACTGGCATTTCTCGACCAAGCCGGCAAAACGGTGCGAAGCTTTACGACCACCAAAAAGAAGACCGAAGAAAGCGCGGAAGATCGGGAAGCCGCAGCGCGGGAACGAGGCGCCCCGGCAGCACCGGTTCCACCCAAGACTTCCGGGATGAATCAGTTTGTTTGGGACATGCGCTATCAGCCGCCGACCCTGATCGAACATGGGGTGCTGTGGAATCGTGGCGGCACGCTGGGTCCCCTGGCTGTACCCGGAAAATACACGGTCAAGCTGACGGTCGATGGAAAGGATTTCACCGCGCCGGCCGAAATCATACCGGATTCTCGCGTGACAACCTCACAGGCGGATCTGGAGGCTCAACTCAATCTTTCGTTGACTCTGCGGGAACGGATGACTTCTATTTCAAAATCTGTCAACCAGATCAGCGCCGTTCAGAAGCAGCTGACAGACCTCGAAAAGAATCTCGGGGACGATCCGAAATTCGACTCTCTGAAGAAGACTGCCAAGGATCTGGACCAGAAGTTCCAGGATGTGAAGCAGAAGCTATACCAGACCCATCTTCGCGAAGTGGAAGACGTGTTGAACTACCCCATCCAGCTCTACAACAAATTCAGCGCGCTCATTGGCTGGGTCCAGAGCGCCGATGCGGCCCCCACTCAGGCGGAATTTGAAACCGCCGACGAGTTGACGGGCCGATTGAATGCCGCGTTGGATCAGTTCCACGAGTTGATTTCAAAAGACCTGGCGGAGTTCAACCGCCAGGCGCGCCAGGAGGATGTTCCCAACATCCTGGCAATCGAGGGTCAAAAGTAAGACGTCCGTCGTTTCCGAAAATCAGGCCGTTTAAGAACAGCGGGAAACTGCGGCGGACTCCAACTTCATCGGAACAATTCTCCGATTGCCCATTTCGCCTTCTCCGGCCGCCCTGACAGGGCGGCAGAAATACGAGACATTGTGGGTCATCATTTCCTAGGGTGGTGGGCTCAAAAAATGTGCGCCCACCACCCTAGGCTACTTTAGTCCGCCGCTCCGCGGCGGCTCCGTTCACGATGACCGCCAAGTGGAGCCACTGGCAATCGCGTTCTTTCCATTGATGAGATCCCTCTAAAGAGACTACACTATCGAAGGAAATGCGACAGGCACGGAGGCTGACTGTTGCTGAAATCTCATCTATGAGCCCATCCGAATTCTTCGAAAAATCATTTGATGCCCAAGGTGTCAAAATAAATTTTGCCGAGGGACCCCACCATGGTCCCCCGCTTCTGATGCTGCATGGCGTTATCATGCGATGGCAGTCGATGCGCCCGCTGATGCCGGGGCTGGCGGACCGCTGGCACGTCTACGCGCCGGACTTTCGGGGCCATGGAGGATCCGCGCGAACCCCCGGGAATTACGACCTGTCCGATTTTGTCGCCGACACGCAACAGTTTCTGGAGCGGGAAATCGGGGAGCCGGCGTACATTTTCGGCCATTCCATGGGTGGAATCATCGCCCTGATTCTGGCCGCCCATTGCCCGACGCTCGTCAAAGCCGTTGTCGTGGGGGATAGTCCCTTATTTCCAGAAAATTACCAAAAGTCTTCACTTCCAAAGGTGTTTGCACAAATTCGCGACATCGCCGCAAAACATCTACCCCTGCAAGAGACCATCACCGCGATTGGAGATATGCGAGTTCATTGGCTGGGCCACGAAACGCCTCTGCGTTTTCGACATCTGCTGGGCCGCAACGGCGCTTATTTGCGCTTTTTCTCAGAATGCGTGACCTATCTCGATCCGGAAGTGCTTACGGCGCTGCTCGATCATAAAACCGTCGAACCTTTTCACGCCGAAACAATTCTTCCGCAGATTACGTGCCCGGTGTTTTTTATCCAAGCGGGCGCGCTCATGAGCCGCTTGCTGACCGCCAAAGACCTCCACCGAGCGCTTTCCATGCTGCCCCAGGCTCGTAGTGTTACGTTCCCGTTCCTGGGCCATCCTTTACACCTGCAGCGACCCGAGCCCGTTCTGCGAGCCTTGAAGAATTACTTGGAATCGGTGCGTTGAATCCCACCGTTGTCGGAGGACCTATGATTGATTTCCGAGTGGGCCATGATTTGGATCTGGACGAGGTGATTGATTTGTATCGCGCCTCAACGCTTGGAGAGCGACGGCCAATTTCCGACCGGGAACGGGTGCGGAAAATGATCGAGCATGCCAATCTGGTCGTGACGGCCTGGGACGGCGATTTGTTGGTGGGAATTTCCCGGGCCCTGACAGATTTCAGCTACATCACGTACCTATCCGATCTGGCGGTTCGACAATCGCATCAACGCCAGGGTATCGGGAGGGAATTAATCCGTCGCACACAGAAGGAGGCGGGCCCCCAAGTCAAATTGTTGTTGCTGGCAGCGCCCGCAGCGGAACCGTATTACCCGCATATCGGTTTCACCCATCATCCCCAAGCGTGGCTGCTTTATCCGGGCGATACGGTGAAATGATCAGGGCAAAGAATTGCGGGCAGCCGGGATGCCCCGTCCTAAAGAGCAGGAAGGAACATCCCGGACAAGTGAACCCGCGGTAGAATTTTATTTTGTCCCTTCAGGATTTTGTCGTAGGAACACACTCTTCCCGGGGCTTACGTCCCAGTCTACTGAATCTCGTCTTTTCGGTACTCCATTCGCACGAAATCCTCAACAAGGTTGGAACAATCTCTAGGCAAGGGATGAGATCACACTGAACGGGTCAACTGGGATCGAGAAGCACGCCCACAATAAATCACCGGCATAAAGAAGTATTGGAGTTGCCCCTGCTCAAATCCTGTTTAAGAAAGACAGTTTTTATCCGGTTGCTATGCACTGTGCCAAGAAATAAGCAGCGGGCCATATGAATTTTTTGAGACTTTTGAAGCCGCCATGCGTAGTCCCGGTATGGCCACCGCGACGAGTTGGATTGAACCCGGGTTTTTAACCTTCCTGTTCCGGCTTGAGATGCCTTCGATGCCGATCTCCTCGACAGCCACCGACGTTGAACTCGCCCGCGGGATCCGCCAAGGAAACCCCGAGGCCGTAGCCGTTCTGGTGGAGCGCTATTCGCCGCGGCTTCATCGCTATCTGGCGCACCTGGTCAATGAATCCGCGGGAGCGGAAGATCTGCTGCAGGAAACCTGGCTGCGCGTGATGGAACATATAGACTCGTACAACGTCCGCCAGCCATTGGCCGCCTGGCTGTTCACAATCGCTCACAATTGCGCCATCGACTCATTTCGCCGTGAAAAAAAGTTCGCGGCCCGGAAGATCGCCGAGTCCATGGAAGATCCAAGCGACGATGGGATGGATAAATTTCCGGACGGGCGACCCTCTGTTTTGGCGGACTTAGAAGATCAGGAAATTCAAGACCGGACCGCGAAGTTCTTCGGGGTGCTGCCTGCACACTATCGCGAAGCGCTGGCGCTCCGGTTCCAGCAGGAAATGCCGCTTCAAGAAATCTCCCGAGTTTTGCAAATTCCACTTTCCACGGTTAAGTCACGACTCAAGCGCGGGCTGGAATTATTGCGGGACCGCTTGGTGGCACAGGAGAGAATTTAAATGCGCTCTCACGTTCATGTTATCGACTGTCTGGCGGAATTTGTTGCGGGAACCCTGCCGCCGCATGAAACACAACGCGTTGAAAACCATGTCCGCACGTGTGAGTCCTGCGCGGCGGCTGCGAAGGAATGGCGCCGCTTGGCGGTTTCGGTGCGTGAAGTCTCCGCTCCAACGCTGAACTCCATCGTCGTTAGACGTATCACGGCGCGGGCGCAAGCCCGGCGGATTGAAATTTTAGAACGGCGCCGGTTTCATGGCTTGGTGGCGTTATTTGCAATTTCCGCGTGGATTGCATTTTTGATTTCCGTGCCGATTCTTTCTCAACTGTCGATTGATTTCGGAAAACGCTGGCATTGGTCACCGTCATTCGCTGTCACCTTCGGGCTGGCCGCCTGGGGCACCGTGTGCTGGGCGCTGGGAATCTCTTTGATTCCGATTCTAAGAATGCAGAAGTCGAATGGGAAGGAGACAAGACAATGAACTCCAAGTCGAGCAATTCACCCACTTCATTTAAAGAGGAATTGAAAATCATCCCGAAGACCGCCTGGTGGGTCATCGCTCTGATCCTGCTGGCGTGGTATGGGCTGGCGCTGCCCGCCATTGTTCGAACGGTGCCGATCCGGCCTGACGGCGCTTGGGGTCTCGGGGGCGAGAGAATCGGAATCACTGTTGTCATGTCCATCTTTGGATTGATCCCCGGCTTGTGGATCTCATTGGTCTTTTACGTCAATCAGGACGCCAAACGGCGATTCATGAATCGCGTCGCTTGGACGTTAATCGTTCTGTTCATTCCCTATGGAATCGGATTCGTGGTGTACTTCGTGGCTCGAAAACCCATTCCGCAATCCTGTCCGCAGTGCCATGCCCCCGTTGGAAACGACTTCGCTTTCTGCCCGGTGTGCAAGCAGGAATTGAAGTCACACTGCCCCAATTGCAATCGACTCCTGGAAGCCGGCTGGATGAATTGCGCCTATTGCGGGAACGCTTTGGGTAAGTAGATTTCGCTGGTAAGACGCCAGGCTTGGGTAGCCGGGATGATCCGATTCTCGGAGCATCCCGGACAAATGAAACTGCTGCAGGTTTTTATTTCGCCCTTTCAGGGCTTTATTGTAATAACGCATTCTTCCTGGGGCTTGCGCCCCAGGCTACTGAATTTCGTCCCTGCGGGACTTTCTCAGGTCCATCCCGCCATATCCAAGGCTCAAGGCGCGAATCGCCAGCCCATTCGAATTGATGGGATACCCAGGATTCGCCTTCTCATCCCCACTCAACCAAACCTAATCAACGCGGCTGTGACCCTCGTCTGATTCGGGTCGACGGAATCCCCGGGATTTGCCGCAGACACCGCGAGTCACGGACCCTCCAACATTTCTGGTTGAGGGGTGCCCGGGATGCTCCGAAAATAGGAGAGGTTTCTGTCGCCCGCCTAGGCGGGCTGGGCGATCTTATCGGTCCGCAAGATTGTCAGTCCAGTCCCCCGCGGGGGATCGTGGCTACCTGATCCTCCCATTTTCATGGTCCCGTGTGCGATAAAGCCTATGCTCGACTGCGCTGAGCTTTTCAAAAGGGTTCCCTCCGGATAAAACTCACATTGCCAATCGGATCTTCACATAGTACATTTCGCTGGCTTCACCATTACTTTGAATATTCATCGCAAGGAGAACTTCTCGTGAGTCACCTGATCACGCAAGTAGATGCCTTCACCGCTAAACCGTTTCAAGGAAATCCCGCCGCCGTGTGTGTCCTTCCGGAGCCGCGTGACAAACGATGGATGCAATCAGTGGCCCGCGAGATGAATCTTTCCGAGACGGCTTTTTTGGTTCGCACCGCTGAGGGCTTCAACTTGCGCTGGTTCACGCCGGCAGTGGAAGTGGACCTCTGCGGGCACGCCACCTTGGCCAGTGCGCATACACTGTGGGAAGAAGGTCATCTGAAATCTCATGAGACCGCCCGGTTCCATACCCGCAGCGGGCTGCTGACGGCGGCTAAGAACAGCCCCTGGATCGAAATGGATTTCCCCGCCACCCACGAGCAGGCTTCGCCGGCTCCGTCGGGTCTCGAAGAAGCGCTCGGGACAACCGCCACCTACATCGGAAAAAACAAATTCGATTATCTCGTGGAGGTGGAATCCGAAGAGGTGGTGCGCAGCGTGAAACCCAATTTCACCGCTCTCAAAAAACTCCCGGTGCGCGGAGTCATCGTCACGAGCCGCTCGCAATCGCCGGAGTTTGATTTCATTTCGCGTTTCTTCGCGCCGGCGGCAGGCGTGGACGAAGATCCCGTCACGGGTTCAGCCCACTGCTGCCTGACTCCTTTTTGGAGCCATCGACTCAACAAAAAGGAGATGATGGCCTATCAGGCTTCTTCCCGAGGTGGAGTCGTGCGGGTGGCGATGGCGGGCGACCGCGTCAAACTGGCCGGACAAGCCATCACCGTGATGCGGGCAGAATTGCTGGCATAGCGACTGCAGAGTCGTCCCCGGCTTGGGACAATTGATAGGGAGCAGTAAATCCCTTCAGTTGAGACCGCGGTCAGGAGCTGGATCCCGCTCGAATCATCGTCAGCAGCATTTTGAAAGATGAAATGGCTTTAACTGCATGGGGTTCACCGGCGGGCATAAGAATGGCGTTGCCTGCGCCCAAATGAAAAGGTTTCTTTGAAATGGTGACTTCCGCCTCTCCTTCCAGAATTTGAACAAAGGCATCAAAAGGCGCTGTGTGCTCGGTCAATCCCTGTCCTGCGGCAAAGGCAAACAGTGTGATATTTCCTGTGTCCTTCTTGACAATCTGACGGCTGACAATCGATCCCTCCTGAAACGCGACCAGGTTGGAAAGATTTATGATGGCAGACTTGGCGATACCGCCCGAGCCGGCTTCAGTGCTTTCCATAATCCCTCCTTCAACACGAGATTCATGTTCTCAATTATCCCCTAATTAAACCACATCTGATTCGTTAGAGATGAAACGAAATAAACACAGGTGCCGGGTAGCAGGTATCGCCGAACAGCCTCCGGGTCCTGCACAAGAACCTCTTCGCCAGCTCTGTGACTTCCGCGTCTCGGCGGCGAATGTTAAACCTATGATCGACCCTTTTTATAGGATCGAGCTCGGGATGATGAATTAACACTCCGATGACTAACCCCTTTGGTTACGTCCTTCCCCGAAGTTCCTCCTCCTTGAAGGATTTGAAACCTTTCAATTCTCGTTGGCGTAGTGCTATCTATTGCGTTATTCTCCGGAGGCTCAAAGAACGACCGGGTTTCAAACCCGCCTGAAAACGCTATCCCGGCCGGGTATTTGATTCATAAGTCATGAATTTTCTTAGAAAGAATAATGGAGGCGCTCATGAAATATCTCTTCTGGGTCGGAGTCTGTCTTTTTCTGATCGTATTGGCTGTTAATCTCTCCGCACAAACTCCTCCGGCGACGGCAAAAACCGAACTAAAAACTGCACCAACGCAGGCTCCAATGCCCCCCGCTCCGCCGTTGTTATCGCCAGCGTTATGCGGAAAAGGCGCCTACACACTCCTGATGAACGGGCAATCGGTAGGACGAGAAGCCTTCGAGGTTAAATGCCCTGCGACGGGGGGATTTTCAGCGGCTGCCCACACCGACCTCCACATTCCGGGCGCGACCATCGACATGCAAACTGCAATTGAATTGGACGCCTCCGCTATTCCTTCAAGATTCACCGCCAAAGGAACGACCCTGGGTGTGGCCACCGAACAAGAGGTCATCCTTAAAGACGGTAAGGCAAAAATCACAATGAACGGTACGCCCAAGGAAATGACTTATCCCACGGGCGCTTCTTTCCTCGCTCCCAATCTCTTTTACTTGATTCCGTTTATTGCGGCACGATATGACACCGCTAAGGGCGGCACTCAGGATATTGCGGTGTTTCCGACCTTTACGATGAAGATGGTACGGCTGGGACGCAACGTTGTTCAGGCGGCCGGCATTGTTTCCGGAGCGCCGCCGGAAGCCTTTGACCGATACAACCTGCAGTTCGGACCCATCAGCACTTTGTTCTGGACCGATTCAAAGGGACGCATCGCCATTATTTCGGTTCCAATGCAAAATTTTTTCGCAGTCCGCGAAGATTATTCCGGTTATCTCGAACCTCTTCGTGCCGCCATGGCTTCGGCTGCGAAAGCCGTCGAGCCGGATTATTCGGCGCCACCGGACGCCGCCTTTAAAGCCGAAGAAGTCACCGTTAAATCAAAGGACATTACTCTCGCCGGAACACTCCTTCTGCCGAAGTCTGGAAAGGCCCCGTTTCCCTGCGCCGTTATGATCACCGGTTCGGGGCAACAGACACGAGATGAACCCATTCCCATCGCCGGCCTTGAAAAATACAGACCTTTTCGACAAATCGCCGAAACACTGGCTGCCCACGGCGTTGCCGTTCTGCGAGTCGATGATCGCGGGATTGGAAAGTCGACTGGATTTGACACGCTGGTGAAAGTCACGACCTTCGATTTTGCTGATGACACGCGCGCCCAGGTGGCCTATTTGCGCACTCGAAAAGATATCGACGCCAAACGCATTGCCTTGATCGGGCACAGCGAGGGTGGTGTCATTGCCCCACTGGTGGCTTCCGCCGACCCGAAGATTTCCGCCATCGTCATCATGGCCGGCTCGGCAAAGACCGGCGAGGACGTGGTTATGGATCAGACGGCGGATCTCATCGACCGGAATCCCACCCTCACTGCCGAGGAGAAAGCCCAGGCGCTGGCGCAACAGAAAGCCTATCTCGAAACCATCCGCACCGGCGGAGATATAACCAAACTACCCGACACAGTGAAGAACGCCTGGTATAAGGCCTTTCTGATTTACGACCCATTGCCCACCATTCGAAAAGTACATCAACCCATCCTCATTTTGCAGGGCGCGCTGGACCGTCAGGTCACGGCGGATCAAGCCACCATGCTTGAAAAAGCCGCGCGCGAGGCGGGAAACAAAGACGTGACGGCCATGGTTTTTCCCGATCTCAATCACCTCTTCCTCAAAGCCAAAACGGGTTCGTTCAACGAGTACTCCTCTCTCAGCTCGACAGCCATACCGGACGACGTGCTCGAGCGCATGTCCGCGTGGCTGCAGGAGAGATTGGAGAAATAGAAAATGAATTGGGATTGGAGATTTAGCTTTCCCAGTTGACGCAAATTTCTATATGGGTCCTTTCAGACTCTGTCGCGAAACCGCATGTGAACCCGGGGCTTGCGCCCCGGGTTACCAAACCTCGATCCTCTGGGGTTGGTTTTACCGCTATAGAAATCTACAGAGGATGACAGAATATAGTGACACATCGAGTTCCGCGGTGCAGAAACCGCACCGCGGCTACCCAAGCCATGGCGCGTCGAAAAAAGTTACTGTCTGTCACTATATTTTCTCTTCGTCAATAATTCAACTGTCCGCCAAAATTCAGCTAACAACCGTGCGACTCACTGGTTCCTCTTTTAGATCGGGCTTTCCACATCCGGGCCCTTCCTGACACCCGATACCTGATACCCGACACCTAACACTGATTCTCACCCCGGTCTATTTTAGGATCGTCCCCAGTACCTTCCATGTTAGGCTATGGGCCGCCATTTTACGGAGGAGGACAAACACATGGGCAGTGTTGATGTGGTTGGACTGGGAAGTTGCACGGTGGATTTTTTTGCACTGGTCCCGCAGTTGATCGGCGCTGAAGAGAAGATCAATGCCAATCGCCTGGAGGTCCATGCCGGAGGTGTGACGGCGAACAACCTCACTCAGGTGGCACGGCTCGGGGCCTCGGCGGGATGGTTTGGGTTGATCGGCGATGATGCCAACGGGCGCATCATTCTGGATGCTTTTTCGGCCGATCACATGGACGCCAGCGCCATCGAAATCGTGAAGGGCGAACTGTCTTCGTTGACCTGGATTCCGGTCGACACGCAAGGCGAGCGCTGCATTTACATGTTTCCCAATGTCACCGCCAAGGTGACGCCTCAACAGATTCAAAATCGATTTGCAAAATACATCACCCAAGCCAAGCACCTCCACACGGAAGCATCCCAGTTACCGCTGCCGCCGGTCCTGGAAGCGATTCGGATTGCGCGGGCCGCAGGAGTGAAAGTGATTTTTGACCTGGACGTTGATCCTACTTACTTTGTCCAGGCAGGTTTGGGAACAAAAGCAGAACTCCTGGAGGCGTTGAAGCTCACAGATGTGCTGAAACCTTGCAAAGCCGCCGCCAAGGAACTCACCCAGGAAAACGATTACGATAAGATTGCCCAGAAGCTTCTTTCCTTTGGCCCTTCCACCGTGGCCATTACGATGGGCGGCGAAGGCTGTTTAATCGCCACCGGCAATTCCATGGTGCACCAGCCCGCCTTCAAGGTGAAAGTGGTCGATACCACGGGCGCGGGCGATGCCTTTATGGGTGGATTGTCCTTTGCGATTTTGCAGAACTGGCAGCCGGATCGGATCGGGAAGTTCGCCAACGCCTGCGCGGCCTTGTGTTGTACCAAGGTGGGCGCTCGCGCCATGGCGTCCCGCAGCGAGGTGGAAGCATTGATTTCGGGGAAGTGAGGAGGAGTTGAACTCGGGTGAAAATGTTTTGCTTACTGGACCACTGCTCATCGCAGAGGCGCGGAGTGCGCAGAGACAACGCGGAGGATCCATTGCCTCTTTTCGGAGCCAGTTCGTCATGCCCCGATAGATCGGGGCACCCAAGGGCATGAAAATAGAATCAAGCACTTGAAGCGGCCGTTTTCTGGTCCCTGCAAGGGACACCTTCAATAGTCCAGTCCCCCGCGGGGGACTGGACTGACAATCTTGCGGACCGACAAGATCGCCAAGCCCCAGCAGGGGCGACAGAAACCTATTTTCGGAGCCAGATTAAAAAAGGCGAGGCGCATCTTCGGCGCCTCGCCTTCTGTTTCTGTCGTTTCTATTCCTCAGCGGGTGCTTTCACGGATTCCGCTTTTGGGAGTTCCGGCATTCGGATGTACTCGCCTGGAATTTTCCCCGTCAAACTCTTCAACCAGGCCACCATGAACAGAACGTCGTCGCGCGAGGGCGTCGTGCCGAGTTCATATTCGGCCATGGACTTCACGGCCTCTTCCAAAGTCGTCGCCGTGCCTCGATGAAAATAAGGCCCGGTCATCTCCACGTTCCTCAGAGAAGGGACCTTGAACTTCATCTTGTCGGCGGCGTTATGGGTCACGGCGAAGCGACCCTCATCGGAAACGTCGGACCATGGTTTTGCGACGCCCATCTTCATATATGCCATGCCGCCCAACAGGACCCCGCTGTGGCACATGGCACATCCTGTTGCCACGAACTTATTGAATCCGATCTTTTCGACGTTAAGAAGAGCGGCGTCGTTTCCCTTCAGAAAATCATCCCAACGCGAGGGTGTCACCAACCCCCGTTCAAAGGCACCAATGGCTTTGCCCATGTTATTGAAGGTCACGGGGTCGGCCTCGCCGGGAAAGGCGCGGCGAAATGCTTCCACATAACCGGGAATGGCCTTCAGGCGGCTCACCACGGCCTCGCCATTCGGCATGGCCATCTCCACCGGGTTCAAGACCGGGCCCTTGGCCTGCTCCTCGACGTCCGGTGCGCGCCCATCCCAAAATTGAGCGAAGTGCGCGGCTGCGTTGTAAACCGAAGGCGAGTTGCGGCTCCCCAATTTTCCACGGTGCCCGGACGAGAACGCTTTTTGATCAACGCCAAATTTATCCAATTGATGACAGCTGTTGCAGGAAATGTCGTTCTCCAAGGAAAGCCGCTGGTCGTAATACAGCATCCGACCCAAATCCACCTTGGCTTGCGTAATCGAATTCTTTTCGGAAGACATGACCTCCGGCAGCGGTGCAAATACCTTGAGCGTGGCGGGATCTATTTTAGTCTTCGATATATCCATCGAATGCTGAGGAGGCGAAGCCAATGTCTGGTTATCTCCGCGATATTCCAGAACTCCCCAACAACAGGCGATCATTAATGCTGCAACACAAATCAAGACCCTCTTCGGCATGGTAAACCTCCTGGTTGGCTGGTCCGATTTAAACGTGGAGCACTTGGAGCGCTATCCAAGACATCTCCCGGTAACACCAAACGGATATCGAAGTTGCCCTTTCATTCATGATGCCATGGGCGCCGGGATTTTCATTCGGTCATAGGCTCGGGCGTTTTCCCGGCAATAAACATTCAGCAGCATGAGAGCTCGGTCGGCGGATCGAAACACCGGCAGACCCTGTTCCTCCAGAGTTCGAACCATGGGATCGTATAACGCACCGCTATCGACCACCGCGACGCAAGGTTTGGAAGAATCCCGCGCAAGCTCCGCCAGGCGTTGGGCCACCGAGTCTCCACGCTCCAAATCTTCTCGATGATTCGGACCGCACGGCAGGGTGTTCAACATCGACGTCAATGGAACGCC